>NZ_LGCL01000035.1 GCF_001306115.1 Ornatilinea apprima
TTCCAGCGCGTTCATTTTGAACTCTGGTGGGTATTCTCGGTAATTTCTCTTTTCCATGCCTGATCTCCATTTCTTTAGTTTTACCCGATCAGGACATTTTTTGTGTCCACTTTTTTGCACCATTCCACGGTTGGTTTTTGAATCAACCCCATCCCTGCGCTGTTGGCGTTTTTAACCCCCACTCCGAAATCTCCCTAAAATGCGTTTTTCAGCATTTTAGGGAGGGAGAATATCCAAGTCCGGAGGGGATGCCGATTTGAGTCCGTTGATCTTGGGATGTTATACCCCGGCCCCGCTGACTCCAGCGATGCTGGCACGCTGCGGATGCTCGTCCAGGTGGCGGATCGCAGGCGAAGCCAGCCCCAGCAGGCCGGTGAGGCAGCCGAGCAGGGCGGTGCACAGGAACATGGCGGTCATACCCGCGCCGGGTCCGCTGCCGATGAGCGGGTTGAGCCACTGGTTAAGCAGGGTGCTGCTTTGCAGGGCAGGTTCAAACAGGCGGTCGGCCAGCAGACCGCTGAAAAGGTAGCCCACCGGCTGAGAGGAGACTTGAAGCATCTCGCGGGTGGCGAAGACACGCCCCTGGACATCGGGTGGCACAATCTCTTGCCAGAGGGCGTAGTAGGGGCTGACGATGAAGGGAATGGACAACTCGGCCAGGAAGCCGGCGATGGCCCAGGCTGGCACGCTGCGGCTGGCGGCGGTGAGGAAGTCGCACACCAGGAAGGACAGGGCGGTGGTGATCAGAAACACGCGAGTTTTGCGGCGCGGCATGCCCCAAATGCTGATGAGCAAGCCGCCAAGGATGCCGCCCAGCCCCATCACGGTGCGCACAATACCCAGACCTACCTCATCGCCGCCGGTGCGGGTGAGAATAAGCGGTGTATGAACGCCAAAATAGGTGAGCGTGCTGAATAAATTGATGAAGAAAAAGACGGCCAAAATCTCCACCAGGCCGCGCCGCTGGAGAATATAGCGCGCGCCAAAGCGGATCTCTTGCAGGTAGCTGCCGCGCGCCTGCTGGCCTTCGGCGCTGGCCGGTGGGGCCGGAAAGCGAATCAGCAGCAGGCTGCCCAGCGCCAGGCTCATGGTGAGCAGGTCGGCAGTCATCACCCAGTTAAGCCCGGCGCTTTGCAGCAGCAGCCCGGCAAAGATGGGCGCCAGCATGGTGACCGCCGATTTGGCCAGCCCCACCATGCCGTTGGCGCGGGCGAACTGCCCTTCGGGAACGATCAGGCTGATGGTAGCCCAGAAAGCCGGTTCCTGAAAGGCGCTGAATGCGCCGGTGAGGCCGGTAGCCAGGTATAAATGCCAGACCTGCAGCTCTCCGCGCAGGTTGAGGATAAAGAGGGCGGCGGTCATCAGCCCGGCGAGGGCGTCGGCCAGCAGCATCACCTTGCGGCGGTCCCAGCGGTCGACCAGCACGCCGGCCAGCGGGCTGGCGAGGATGAAGGCGAAGGTGGAGAAGAACCCCAATAACGCCAGGGCGCTTACGGATTGCTCTTTTTCAAAGGCCCAGATCATCAGGGCAAAACGGGTCATACTGGTGCCGAGAAGGCTGAGGGCCTGACCCGCCCACAAGATGTAAAAAGTTTTCCAGGTAGATGGAATGCGGTGCTTCATACTTCTAAACCTTATGATTAGATAAAAAAACCGCGGGCGATGAGTGCGCGCCCGCGGGTGGTTTGAAAAAAAGTGTTTCGTTATGAAACGATGGTCTGGAAACAGGCGCGCGAATAGAAGGACCCCTTAAAAACGCTCATGTTGATCGCCTGAATCGTAGAGATGTGTTCCATGCGCGTTATTTTAATCGGGTTGGGATGGGTTGGCAATGGCCAGATGGGTAGGATTCTTGATGCATCAGGCCCCCCATCCCCGCGCCGTTGGCGCGACCCTCCCCTGCATCGCGGGGAAGGGTGAAGCGAGTTTAGCTTGCGTTACGGTTTTAGGTTGATTGATTGCGACGATGGCAGCATGTTGCGCTTTTGCGTTGAAGCCCCATCCCCGCGGCTGCGCCGCGACCCTTCCCCATGTGGCAGGGAAGGGTGAAGAAATTGGATGCATACATTAATTTCTGGGTTTGGTTCTAAAGTTACCTCCCCTGGCTCACCGGGGGAGGCCGGGTAGGGGTGCTTTGAATCAAACCCCATCCCCGCGTTGCAGGGAAAGGCGTAGAGATTCTTGCGGTTTGTTTGCGGGGTGGTTTTTGGGTATAATCCACTCCATGAGCGATACGCGAGAAATTCCTTCTCCTAAACAAATTCGCCTGACAAGCCTGTCGAACTGTGCCGGTTGAGCGTCGAAGCTAAGCGCGGACGCGCTGGCGCAGGTTCTGCGCCCGATGGAGAATATTTTTCAATCAGCCGATTACCCCGATCTGCTGGTGGGTTTAGATTCGCCCGACGACGCAGCGGTATGGCTGGTGGATGAACAGCGCGCGCTGGTGATGACCACCGATTTCTTCACGCCGGTGGTGGATGACGCTTACGATTACGGCGCGATCGCGGCGGCCAACAGCCTGTCGGATGTGTATGCGATGGGCGGTCAGCCGTTCTTGGCGTTGAATATTGCCGCGCTGCCGCCTGACCTGCCGCTGGAAATTTCGAGCGAGATTGTGCGCGGCGGGGCTGAGAAGGCGCGCGAGGCCGGGGTGGTGATCGCCGGAGGGCACACCATTCAGGACAAGGAGCCCAAGTTCGGGCTGGTGGTGATTGGCTGGGTGGACCCGCACAAGATGCTGACCAAGAACGGGGCGCGCCCCGGCGATCTGCTGGTGCTGACCAAGCCGCTCAGTTTTGGAGTGGTGACCACGGCCATGAAGCAGCAAAAGGCGCTGCCTGAAGAGGAGGCCGAGGTGATTGGCTGGATGAAGCAGCTGAACCGCGGCGCGGCCGGGCTGGCGCTGGAATTTGGTTTGCACGCTGGCACGGATATCACCGGTTTCAGTTTGCTGGGGCACGCGCTGGAGATGGCCAACGCTTCAAAGCTGGGTCTGCGCTTTGATTTTGAGGCGATCCCGATTCTGGAAAGCGCGCTGCGCTGCGCGAAGATGGGCTATTTTCCGGGTGGGGCGTTTAATAATCTGGCCAATTTTGGGGAGCAGGTGCGCTACACCCGTGACCTGACCGAGTATGAGGAATTAATTCTATTTGATCCGCAGACCAGCGGCGGGCTGCTGTTGTGTGTGCCGCCGGAGAAGATCGACGCGTTTATGGCGCGCGCGGCGCAAATGGACCAGCCCGCCTGGGTGATTGGCGAGGCGCGCGAGGGCAGCGGCATTGAGGTGGGTTGATACGTCCGCGGCTTGACTTACCGCCTTACTCGAATCAAATCGAAGGGTAGTGCGGTGGTAGGGTGCGTTCGCTTTTGACCGCACCGGCCATTAGCGTCGAAACCACCAAATCCCCATAACAAAATTGCAGGCCGGCGCCTCTGCGTAAAGCGAAATTTTGACGACGGTGAGGCAGCGCCGCGCTCTACAATTGCTTCTACTCGTTTTTTGATTAAGATTATTCCGCCCTCCATGCCACCCTACCGAAGAATTGGCTCTTGTGCGGTGATAGGGGTTTGAAGCCGCACCAATCACAAACCTTTGGTGGGTTGCGGGCGGGTCATTCCACCGGTTTACCTTTGAGGTGGTCAATCCGCCCTCCACGCCACCCTACGGAAGAATTAGCTCTTGTGCGGTGATAGGGGTTTTGAAGCCGCACCAATCACAAACCTTTGGTGGGTTGCGGGCGGGTCATTCTGCCGGTTACCCTTTGAGAGCGTCAATCCGCCCTCCACGCCACCCTACCTAACTACTCAACTACCGAATTACCCAACACTAGATTCGAGGGCGGGAAGCCATTCCGCCCTCGAATTTTATTGACTCGAACTGCGCTTGCGCGGCGCTAAAAACCAAACTGGTATTGGGTAAGGCCCAGCTCGTCGCGCATGGTCAGCAAATCTTGCTGCAATTTGGGCACGATGGCCACGCCGGTTTGGCGCACTTCTATTTCTTTCTCAAATTCTTTTTCACCGGCGGTGTAAATGCGCGGCTGGTCGGGGGCTTTGCGCGAGGCGCGCAGGGCGCGCAGAATGTCGCCGGTGGTTTTCTTGAATGAGTCGAGGTCGGTGAAGCTTTCCACATTGATGGCCATGAAGAAATGCCCCAGCTGGAAGTGAGTTTTGCCGCCGTCGGGGGTGATGCCAGTCAGCGCGTGCAGGAAGGCGCCGCCCTGCAGCGAGGCGGAGAGGATTTCGACGATGGTGGCCAGGCCGTAGCCCTTGTGCCCGCCCAAGTCTTCGCCCGCGCCGCCCAGCGGCAGCAGCGCGGCGGTGTCTTGGGTGAGACCTTTGAGCACTTCGGATGCGTCGGTGAGGAAGTTACCCTGTTGGTCGGTAACCCAGCCGGCTTTGCCGGGTTGGCCTTTGCGCTCGAGGGTTTCAAATTTACCGCGCTGGGTGATGGACGTGGCCGCGTCGTACAGGAAGGGGTTGGCCTCGTCGGTGGGGCAGCCGAAGGCGATGGGGTTGGTGCCCAGCATGGGCTGCACGCCGAAGGTGGGGGCGATGGAGGGGCGCGCGTTGGTGAAGCTCATGCCGATCATGCCGGCGCGCGCGGCCATCAGCGGATAGTAACCGTCGATGCCGAAATGGGTGGAATTGCGCACGGCCACCGACCCCATGCCGTAGACGCGCGCTTTCTCGATGGCCAGGTTCATGGCCTTGTAACCGATGACCATGCCCACTCCGTGATGCCCGTCCACCACGGCAGTGGCGGGGGCTTCTTTGACGATTTCAAATTGGGTAACGGGACGGTGTTGGCCGTTTTTGATGCGGTCGTAGTACATCTTCAGGCGGCCCACGCCGTGCGATTCAATACCAAACAGGTCGGATTGGATCAAAATCTGGGCGCTGATAGCGGCTTCATCGGCGGGAACGCCCAGGCCAACAAACACATCTTGCATGAACTGCTGCAAGACATTGACTGGAAGGACTTTAACGGTCTCTGTCATCCTCTCACCTCGCAGGTTGAAAGTGGATAAGATTAGTAATATTGTAATGCAGAAGGCAACGGGAAGGAAACCGGGTTGAAAAAGCAAGGCCGCCGGTGCGCGCGGAAGGAGATTGCCGCGCTTGGCGAACCCGGCACAAGGACTGGAGCGCGCCGGTTTCAACGTGATAAAATGATCAATGATGGAAATCTCTGATTCGATTAAGGCGATTTTAGATACCCTGCCGACCAAGCCGGGCTGCTACATTATGAAGGACGCGGCCGGCAAGATTATTTATGTGGGCAAGGCGGTCAACCTGCGCAACCGGGTGCGTTCCTATTTCCACAGCAGCGCGGCGCAAGACGCGAAAACCGGGCAGTTGGTGCGCCAGATTGACCATATTGAGTGGATCATCGTGGGGTCAGAGCTGGAAGCGCTGATTCTGGAGATGAATCTGATCAAGAAGCACCGCCCGCGCTTCAACATCCGCCTGAAAGACGACAAGCGCTACCCGTATATTAAAGTCAGTTGGGCCGAGGCGTTCCCGAAGGTAACGGTCACGCGCCAGATGGTGGAGGACGGTTCGCGCTATTTTGGACCGTATACCAGCGTGTGGGCAGTGCACCAGACGCTGGACGTGCTGCGGCGCATTTTCCCCTACCTGACCTGCGACCGCGAGATCACCGGGCAAGACGCGCGCGCCTGCCTGTATTACGACATCAAGCTGTGTTCCGGGCCGTGCATTGGCGCGGTAAAGCAGCAGCAGTACCGCCAGATGATCGATGATTTGTGCGCCTTTTTAGACGGGCACACCGAGCCGATTGTGGCCCGCCTGCGCGCTGAGATGCAGCAGGCGGCCGAGGAGCTGCGATTTGAGCAGGCGGCCGCGCTGCGCGACCGGATGCAGGCGATTGACCGGGTGGTGGAAAAGCAGAAAGTGATTTCCACCGAGCAGATGGATTCGGACGTGATTGCCATCGCGCGCAATAACGGCGAGGCCTGCGTGCAGATTTTCTTTATCCGCGCCGGCAAGCTGCTGGGGCGCGAGTATTTCATCCTTGAGGGCACAGAAGACGAGAACGATTCTGAGATTATTGCCCAGTTTATCAAGCAGTTCTATGCCGAGGCGGCGCGCCTGCCGTGCGAGGTGCTGCTGCCGCAAGAGGTGGAAGAGGCGCGCATTATTCAGCAGTGGCTGAATACGCGCGGGAACTGCAACAAGGTGGAGTTGAAGGTGCCGCGTGAGGGCACGCCGCAAGAGCTGGTGCAGATGGCCACCGAAAACGCGGTGGAAACGCTGCAGGCGCTGCGCACGCAGTGGGAGGCCGACACCAACCGCCAGAGCGAGGCGCTGGCCGGCCTGCAGAGCGCGCTGGGCCTGGCCGCGCCGCCCAACCGCATAGAGTGCTACGATATTTCCAACACGCAGGGCACGGCTTCGGTGGGCAGCATGGTGGTGTTCGAGCAGGGCGTGCCGGCGAAAAAGTATTACCGGCGCTTTAACATTAAGACGGTGGAAGGCCCGGATGATTTTGCCAGCATGGAAGAAACGCTGACGCGCCGCTTCCGGCGCTGGCAGGCAGCCCAGGAGCAGAAATCACCGGGCGGCAAGGTGGACCCATCTTTTGCGCTGCTGCCGGACTTGCTGATTGTGGATGGCGGCAAGGGGCAGTTGGGCCGCGCGGTGGAGGTGCTGCAGCGCTTCGACCTGATGGGGCGCGTGCCGGTGGTGGGTCTGGCCAAGCAGGAAGAAGAACTGTTTCTGCCCGGCCGTTCCGATTCGATTCTGCTGCCGCGCCATTCGCAGGCGCTTTACCTGGTGCAGCGCGTGCGCGACGAGGCGCACCGCTTTGCCATCACCGCTCACCGCAACCGGCGCAGCAAAATTGGGCTGGCTTCGCAGTTGGATGAAATCCCTGGGGTGGGGCCAACGCGCCGCAAGGCGCTGCTGCGACACTTTGGCGGCGATATGGAGGCGATCCGCGGCGCCAGCATTGAAGACCTGACCGCGGTCTCGGGCATCAACATCGATGTGGCGATGTCGATTAAGGCTCACCTGGAGTAAAAGGCGATGAAAGAAACCGTGTGGATGGTGGATGATGACGCCGATGTGCGCGAAGCGCTGCGTATGCTGTTGACCCTGCTGGGCTATGATGTGGTAGAATTCAAAGAGGCGCGTGAGGTTGCTGCCGCCATCCAGACTGGCCAAAAGCCAAAGATTTTATTGCTTGATATTAACCTGCCAGGGGTCAGCGGTGTGCAGTTTTTGCCGGTGCTGCGCGGGTTGCCGGGATGGAAGTACATCACCATCATCATGGTGTCGGCGGAGAGCGCCGGCGAGAGCGTGGAACTGGCGATTCGCCAGGGCGCGGATGGGTATGTTTTCAAGCCGGTAACCTACGACGAACTGCGCATGGCCATTCAAAACGCGCAGGGGCGGCGCAAGATCAAAACCGGGGAATTGGATTTAAAATAATGCCTTTACCCTGTGGAAATCTCATGGTATAATCTGCCCTCGCCTCGAAAGATGTTATTCTGGAAAAACGCGGAAATTCCGTTTGTTAAGGATTGGTAATTATGAGCGACTTAATCAAGGCTATTGAACCTGCTGTCAACCCGAATGTGCCCAAGCTGCGAGCTGGCGACGTTGTCAACGTGCACGTCAAGATTAAAGAAGGCAACCGGGAACGTATCCAGGAATTCAAGGGTACAGTTCTGTACACCCACGGCGGCGATGGCGCCACCGCAACCTTCACTGTGCGCCGCCTGGCCAGCAATGGTGTTGGTGTGGAACGCACCTTCCTCTACCGCTCGCCGCGGATTGACAAAGTGGAAGTGGAACGCCACAGTGTGGTCCGCCGGGCGCGCCTGTTCTACCTGCGCAACCTGACCGGCAAACGCGCGCGCTTGAAACAAAAGTTTTAAATCAAACCCGTTTTAACACCTGGAAGGGTGCTGCCTACGCCGAGGTCGCGCCCTTTTTTCTTTTCTCAAGGAGGCTGTGTGAATCCAACCCCGCTGATCGGTCTCACAGTTTACCGCAAGAGTGATGGAAACGGCCACTGGACGCAGTCTCTGGCCGACGCTTACGGGCGGGCGGTGATCCGCGCCGGGGCCATGCCGGTGCTGCTGCCCACGCAAGCAGGGCTGGACGCGGCGGTGCTGATGGAACGCCTGGACGGTCTGCTGCTGACCGGCGGGGGAGATATGCACCCCGAAGTCTACGGCCTGCGCCCGCATGCCCGAGTGGGTTCGGTAGACCTGCTGCGCGATCAGATCGAGGTGGCATTGGTCCACGCCGCCCTTCAGGCTGGCAAGCCGCTGCTGGGCATTTGTCGCGGGGCACAGGTGCTGAACGTGGCCCTGGGCGGCGACCTGTTTACCGATATTGCCGATCAAACCCAATCTCCCATTCGACATGATTGTTATGACGACCTGCCGCGCGACCATCTGGCGCACGGTTTGCGCGTGCTGCCCGGCAGCCGCCTGCACGCCGCGCTGGGGGTGAGCGAGACACAGGTGAACAGCCTTCACCACCAGGCGGTGGACCGCCTGGGTGAGGGATTGAAGGCGGTGGCCTGGTCGCCGGATGGGCTGGTGGAAGGGGTTGAGATGGACGGTGAAGGCTTTGTGGTGGGGGCGCAGTGGCACCCGGAATGCCTGCCCGAAGCGCAGGCCATGCAGGCGTTATTCGCGGCGTTCGTCAACGCTGCGGCGCAGAGCGGGGGGTGAGCGTGGAAAAAGAAACATCGCTGGCGGTGGGCGTGTTCGACTCGGGGGTGGGCGGCCTTTCGGTGCTGCGCGAACTGCAGGCGCAGCTGCCCAACCAGGAGATGATTTACTTCGCGGACCAGGCGCACGTGCCGTACGGTCCGCGGCCGCTGGATGAAGTGCGTGATTTTTCAGAAGAAATTACGCGCTTTTTAATCGAACAGGGCGCGCGCCTGGTAGTGGTGGCCTGCAACACGGCTTCGGCGGCGGCGCTGCACTTTCTGCGCCAGCGCTTCGCGGGTGTGCCGTTTGTGGGCATGGAACCGGCGGTCAAACCGGCTGCTGAGCAGACGCGCAGCGGGTTGGTGGGCGTGCTGGCTACACCAGCCACGTTTCAGGGTGAGCTGTACGCCTCGGTGGTGGAGCGTTTCGCGCGGGGCGTGCGGGTGCTGCAAGATACCTGCCCCGGCCTGGTGGAGGAAATTGAAGCCGGAAACCTGAACGGTGAAAAGACGCGCCAGATTCTGGAGCGCGCGCTGCGTCCGATGCTGGAGCAGGGCGTGGATACGATTGTATTGGGCTGCACGCATTACCCCTTTGTGATTCCATTAATTGAGACGATCACCGGCCCAGCGGTGCGGGTAATTAACCCCGCCCCGGCGGTGGCACGCCAGGCGGGCCGTCTGCTGGCCGAGCGCGGCTGGCTGAACACCGCGCAGGGCGGCACGCGCTACTTCACCAGCGGGGAGGCTTCTCTGCTGGCCGGGCAGGTGCGCGGCATGCTGGGGCAGCCCGGCGCGGTAGACGCGCGCAAAGCGGTGTGGGCGGGCAAACGCCTGCGTGTTGATTGAGAGAGACGGCCGGTAGAGGCGGCGGCCCTATACAGGGCGGTCATTCTCGCGGGGGATTGTCTGGTATACTCAATGAAGGCCGATGGAGGTAAAACCTATGCCGCAAAATATCATTGATTTTTCACCTATTGATCACATCACCACCGACGCAATCGGCAAACCCGGCCAGCGCGTTTTTTACATTCAGGCGCGTTCGGGCAGCCGTGTGATCACCATTCTGGTGGAGAAAATCCAGATACAGACCCTGGCGATTGGCGTGGAGCAGTTCTACGCGGAACTGCGCGAGCGCTACCCCGATCTGGATGAACCCATGCCGGACTATGATGAAGAGAAAATGGCGATCCACCCACCGGTTGACCCCCTGTTCCGCGCGGCTGAATTGGGCCTGGCATACGACTCGGATAAAGATTTGATGGCTCTGATGGCAGTCGAAGCCCTGGGAGACGGTCAGCCGGAAGAAGAGGGCCGCATGATCCGCTTGTGGTGCACGCGCGCCCAACTGCGCGCCTTGTGCCGCTGGGGGCTGGAGGTGGCCGGGCGCGGGCGCGAGATTTGCCCATACTGCGGTGAGCCAATGGACCCCGAAGGCCATTTCTGTGTGAAGAAGAACGGGCACAAACACTAGCAGCTGGCCTTTGCGCCTTTTGAGCGTGGAAAGGAATTTCTGCGTGAACAAGACCTTTCTTCTGGAAGCCTTACAGAAGGGTGTGATGAACTTGCAGGGCCAGTTTTTGAACAGTTCCAATTACACCTTTCTCACCCAGCTTGCTTACCAGGGCTTTGAATGCAACGTTGTGTATAAACCGGTCAAAGGCGAAATGCCGCTGTGGGACTTTCCTAACGGCACGCTGGCCCAGCGCGAGACAGCCGCTTTTGTGTTAAGCGAGGCCCTGGGCTGGGACCTGGTGCCGCCGACTGTCTTTCGCAAAAAGGCTGCCCTGGGGCCTGGTTCGGTGCAGTATTTTGTGGAGCACGATCCCCAATATCACTTTTTTGAATTTTCTGTTGAAGACCGCCAGCGCCTGCGCCCGGCGGCCTTGTTCGATTTGCTGGCGAACAATGCTGACCGCAAAGGCGGGCACATTTTGATCGGCGCGGAGCGGCATATCTATTTGATTGATCACGGGATTTGTTTCAACCGCGAGCCCAAGTTGCGCACGGTGATCTGGGATTTTGCCGGTGAGGCGCTGCCGCCGGATCTGCTGGAAGATGTGCGCCGGTTGAGCGCGGAGCTGGAGCAGAAAACGGGGGCATACACGGAGTTGCGCCGCTATCTGAGCGCGAAAGAGCTGGACGCGCTGCGCGAGCGTGCCCTGGCGCTGCTGGAAGCCGGGGTCTTTCCGCACCCCGATCCGCAGCGGCGGCCGTACCCCTGGCCGCCGGTGTAATCTTTGACCTGATGGCGAACATGGAGGACAATTCTATTGAGCGAAGTATTTCTGATCAATTCTATTCGCGCCGAAAGCGGCGAACCCGTAGAGATGTTGGAAGCGCGTCTGTACGCGCAGGCGCAGATTCGCCGCGGCTGGCTGGAGCAGGCGGATATCATCGGCGCCACGGCTGCTGCAAGGCAGGTTGGCGGGCCGTTTGTGAGAAGCTGGCCGGCCGAGAGCGGCTTGCAGCATTTTCTGCTGCAGCAGGCGGCGCGCACCCTGCTGGCCGGGGACGCGCACCTGGCCGCCGTGGTGGAAGCGGGGGCGGGGGCGGCGCTGCTGGCCTCACCGGAAGCAGTGGGGGTGTATAACCTGTCGCCGCGGGCCGCGCTCCTGGCACGCCTGGGGCTGCCCAACGGTGCGGATTTGGCCGCGTTGTTGAAGCGCCGCAAGCTGGAATTGGAAGAGGGATTGGTCTGCGCGGCGGCAGAGTTGAGCGCGGAGCAGGCGCAGCGGCTGGCAGCAGCCCTGCCGGGCGGGGCCGCGCTGCCCCAAGCGCAGGAAGGTTTCTGGCAGGCGCTGGACACGCTACTGGAGAAAATGAGCGCGCAGCATCCGCCTGCGAAAGGTGTGCTGGCAAGCGCCTGGCAGGCCGGCGCGCTGCTGACGCTGCTGGAACCGCTCTAATCAACACAGCGAATGGGGGAAGGAGAGGGAAGCAAGGCATGAAAGCGTGGGAAGAGTTCCGCTGGGGACAGCAAACCTATGTGATGGGCATTTTGAATATCACCGCCGACAGCTTCTCGGGGGATGGGCTGCTGAAAACCCGCGATCCGGTTCGCTCGGCGCTGGAACGCGCGCGGCGTTTTGTGAAGGCCGGGGCGCATATCCTGGATGTGGGCGGCGAGAGCACCCGGCCAGGCGCCAGCCAGGTAGCTGAACAGGAGGAACTGGAGCGGGTGATCCCGGTGATTGAAGCGCTGGCGGCCGCCAGGCTGGACGCGGTGATTTCTGTGGATACCTATAAGGCGCGGGTGGCCGAGGCCGCGCTGCAAGCCGGCGCGGCGTGGATCAATGATGTGTGGGGGCTGCGCGCCGACCCCGGCATGGCCGAGTTGGCGGCGCGCAGCCAGGCGCCGTTGGTGCTGATGCACAACCGCAGCCAGCCGGCGGACGCGGAGCTGCAAGAACGACTGGGCGGGCGCTATGTGGGCTCGGTCTACACCGACCTGATCGGCGAGGTAAAAGCGGAGCTGATGCAAAGCGTGGAGCTGGCGCGCCGGGCGGGCGTGCGTGATGAGAAGATTGTGCTGGACCCGGGGATTGGATTTGGCAAAACGGTGGAACAAAACCTGGAGCTGCTCAACCGTCTGGATGAAATCCGCGCGTTGGGTTTTCCGATTTTGCTGGGGCCTTCACGCAAATCGTTTATCGGCTACACTTTAAATTTACCCTACAACCAGCGCGTGGAAGGCACGGCGGCGGCGGTAGCGGTGGGTATTGCGCGCGGAGCGGACATGATCCGCGTGCATGATGTGCGCGCTATGGCGCGCGTGGCGCGCATGACCGACGCGATCACGCGCCGTGGGGCGGCGGGTTCCACTGGTTGAGCATGGAAGCAGCCAGACCGGTTCTGGCGCGCTTGTGCCTGGCAGGACGCCGGGCAGCCGAAGCTGATATGCCCTGAAAGAAGCAAGCCGTGAAAAAATTCATCATCGCGATACTATTCCTGCTGGCGATCATTTTCGTCTTTTCGCGCTTCACCGAAGTAACCGAGATGGTGGATATTTTACAGCGCGCCCAGCCGGAATATCTGGCGCTGGCGCTGCTGGCCGAAGGGTTGTGGCTGCTGAATGTGGGGCTGGCATACCGCGTGAATTACCGCCTGCTGGACATGGACAAACCGCTCAAGCACATGGTTTTGATGAGCGCGGCGGCCAACAACTTTGTGGGCATCATCGCGCCTTCAGGGGGCATGTCGGCGCTGGCGGTATTTCTGGGCGATGCCAAACGCAATGAACATTCCAGCGCGCGGGTAACGGTGGCCTGCCTGCTGTATCTGCTGTTTGATTACATCGGCCTGTTGGGGGCGGTGCTGCTGGGTCTGCTGGTGCTGGTGCGCCGCAACCGGCTGGATTGGGCGGAGATTACCGCGGCTTCAATACTGGCGCTGGTGGCGCTGGCTATTTTGATGGTGCTGTATGTGGGTTTCAAGCGGCCAGAGCGCCTGGGTAAAAGCCTGGCCTGGCTGGCGAAGAAAGCCAACTGGCTGGCGGGCAAGTTCAAGCGCAAGAAACGCCTGGATGTCGCTGAGGCGTATTCCTTTGCCGAAGACATCAGCGCGGGGGTGGCGGTGCTGCGCGCCAACCCGCGGCAGCTGGTCATTCCGGTCATCTTGGGAATGACCAATAAAGGGCTGCTGATCACCGTGCTGCTGATGCTGTTCTTAGCGTTTGGCGTGCCGGTCAGCGGGGGAACGGTGATTGGCGGGTTCGCGCTGGGCTATCTGTTTACGATTGTGTCGCTGACACCCTCAGGGATTGGGATGATGGAGGGCGTAATGGCGCTGGTGCTGCGCTCGCTGGGTGTGAACCTGGAGGAAGCCGCCATTCTGACTCTGGCGTTCCGGGCGATCACTTTCTGGCTACCGTTCATCATTGGCATGGCGGCCTTTCGCTTTCTCTTCAAGGAGCCACGCACAGAGCCGTGAGTGTCAAAGCTACTCTATAGTATACAGCGTGGTTTTTGATTTATAATAAGAACACCACAAGCAAATCGATGCAGGCGCGAGGGGGTTGTAGCATGCAGAGGATAGATGGACGGATTTGTTGTGAAGGGACGGGAAGTGAGACTGACAACACTGATCAACAGCAAGCTTGGAACCGGCCTGGCGTTATGGCTGAGCCGCTCGCTGCCGGGCTGGCTGGGGTACCCTGTTTCACGGCTGGCGGCAGACCTGCTTTCGGGGCGTTCGCGCTCCAGCCAGGTGCGCGCGCTGCGCGCCAATTTGTGGGTGGTGAGCGGCGAACAGGCCACCCGCGAGCAGTTGGACCAGTGGGTAAAGCAAAGCTATCGCAATTCGGCGCGCGCGATCTATGATTTCTACCATCACCTGCGCGATCACCAGCGCGTTCTTAATCTGGTGGAAGTGGATCCCAGTTTTGAAGAAGTGATTGAAAAAGGACGCTCCCTGCGGGCCGGTCAGGTCCTGGTGGTGCCGCACGTCAGCAATTTTGACCTGGTGGGGCGCGCGGCCGCGCTGCGCGGGTTGCAGATGCAGGTCATCTCGGCTCCCAACCCGCCGGGCGGTTACCAGTGGCAGAATGCCATTCGGGAAGAAGTGGGCATTGAAATCACCCCGGCGTCCAATGAGGCGCTGCGCCGGGCGCTGACCAACTTGCGAGCGGGCGGCACGGTGCTCACCGGGCTGGACCGGCCGTTTGATGGCTCGAAGTACCGCCTGAAGTTCTTTGGCCGCCCGGCTGCTCTGCCGGTGGTGCATATTCAACTGGCGCTGCGCACCAAACTGCCAGTAACGGTGATTGGCGGCGCGATGAAGGCGGACCATACATACCGCGTGTGGGCGCTGCCACCCATCGCGATGAAAGAAATGCCCGATCACGAAGCCGAAATCGTGTACAACGCCGAAGCCGTGCTTTCAGCCGCGGAAGAGGTGGTGCGTCAGGATCCGCAGCAGTGGAACATGACCCAGCCGGTGTGGCCGGAAGCGATGCAAATGGCGCCATAATGCCGACAGGCAGGCCAGGCATCTTTGGGAAGGGAAGAGGAGAGAACGTGGAAGAGCAAAAACATATCCGAGTCAACGATATTTTATTGGGACCGCTGGAGCGGCCGGCGTTGAAGTGGCTGTCCGAGCACATGCCCGCCTGGGTGACCCCCGATCATCTCACCGGGCTGGGACTGGCGGCTTCATTTCTGATCTTCGCCTCATACTGGCTCACCAGCCTGTCTCCGGCGTATTTGTGGTTGGCCAGCCTGGGCTTTCTGCTCAACTGGTTTGGCGACAGCCTGGACGGCACACTGGCCCGGTACCGCAAAATTGAGCGCCCGCTGTATGGTTTTTTTGTCGATCACGCCATTGACGCGCTCAGTACCGTGCTCATTTTCACTGGGCTGGGGCTTTCTCCCTATGTACGCTTTGAGTTTGCTCTGCTGGCGCTGGTGGGTTATTTGCTGATGTCGGTGTACACCTACCTGGTAACCTACGCTAACGGTGTGTTCCGCATCTCTTACGCTGGTCTGGGACCGACGGAAGTGCGCGCGCTGGCGATTCTGATCAACACGGTGGTGTTCTTTTTGGGAAACCGGGAAGTGCGAATCAGCCTGCCGGTGCCCGGACCGTTCTCCATTTTTGATCTGGCGATCCTGTTTATAGCGATTGTCTTTTTTGTCGGCTTCATTGTGGTCTCGGTAACCACGGCGCTGGAACTGGAGAAAAAGGATACCGAAAAACTGCTGCGCCGCCAGCAAGCCCAGCGCGAGAAGGAAGCGCGCAAAGCCGCGCGGCAGAAGGAGAAAAAACAGCGCTCGCTGGCCGGCCAGGCGCACAAATGAACAGCCAGAAGAATGGAAAAATCAGTTAAGATGTACAAAGATGTACATAAACTTGGACGGTTCGTTGCCGCGAGGCGGTCATCATAGTACAATAGGATACAGGTTTTTTTATCTATATCGGCAGTTGGTGTGAGGGAGATTATGAGTGAACAATATGATGTGGTCGTTTTGGGCGCCGGCCCTGGCGGATATGTCAGCGCGATTCGAGCGGCACAGCTCGGTTTGAAAACCGCGATTGTGGAAAAGAAATGGCTGGGAGGGGTGTGTTTGAATGTGGGCTGCATTCCCTCAAAGGCCCTGTTGAAGAACGCCGATCTGGCTGAGACGCTGCGCGAGCGCACCAAAGAGTTTGGGATTTCCTTTGAGAATCTGCAGCTCGATTACAGTGTGGCCGTAAAGCGCAGCCGGCAGGTCTCGGACCGGCTGACCAAAGGTGTGGGCTTCTTAATGAAGAAGAACAAAATTGACGTTTTGATGGGCGCCGGCAAGATTACCGCCCCCGGTACCATTGTGGTAACCGATGAGAAAGGCGCCGCGCAGGAAGTCAAGACGAAGAATATCATCGTGGCAACCGGCGCTCAATCCACCGTTCCGCCAGTGTGGAAGATCGACGGCGAAAAGGTGCTGACTTATACCGAAGCGATTTTGCAGACCAAACGGCCGGCCTCGGCGGTGATCATCGGCGCGGGCGCGATTGGTGTGGAATTTTCGACCATCTGGAATTCTTACGGCACGGATGTAACCATTGTGGAAATGCTGCCGCAAATTCTGCCGCTGGAAGACCCCGAAGCCAGCGCCGAACTGGCCAAAGCCTATAAAAAACGCGGCATTAAGCTGCTGACCAGCACCAAGGTCGAATCGATTGAGACGACCGAGACCGGCGTGAAAGTGAAAGTGAGCGGCGCGGACGGCGAGCAGGTGCTGGAGGCCGAACAGGCCATGGTGGCGATTGGCTTCCGCCCCAATTCCAAGGGCTTTGGTCTGGAAGAAGTGGGTGTCAAATTAGACCAGCGCGGTTTTGTGGAAGTGGACGATGCGATGCGTACCAACGTGCCGGGCATTTACGCGATTGGCGATGTTACCGGCAAGCTGCTGCTGGCGCACGTGGCCTCGGCGATGGGCATGGTGGCGGCAGAGTCGATTGCCGGCGCGCACACAGTGAAGCTGGATTACCGCATGATGCCGCGCGCGGTGTATTCGCACCCGCAGGTGGCTTCGTTTGGTTACACCGAGCAGCAGGCCAAGGATGCCGGCTACGAGATCAAAGTTGGGCGCTTTAACTTCATCGCCAACGGCAAGTCGCTGGGTCTGGGTGAAAGCGCCGGCTGGGCCAAGATCATCTCGGATGCCAAGTACGGCGAGATTTTAGGCGCGGTGCTGGTGGGCCCGGATGTGTCGGAGCTGCTGCCCGAGCTGGTGCTGGCGCAGCGCATGGAGCTGACCGCCGAAGAGATCGCGCGCACGGTGCACGCCCACCCAACGTTGAGCGAGGTGGTGATGGAAGCCGCGCACGGTGTGGAAGGTTTACCGATCCACATGTAGTTTTTGGAAAGAAAGAGCAGCACCGGGTTTCGTTGAGAAGCCCGGTGCTTTTTTATTGGACCCCCTCTTGCGTCTTCTCCATTCTCTCAAGAGCCGAAAATGGGGGCGAGACACGGCGCGCGCTGTTCTTACAAAAAATATACAGATGGCTTGAAAGCCGTTATGCTATAATCACCTATCGAAAGGTGAGACCGCCATGTTCAAAAACATACTAAAAATCCTGGGGGGAGACCCCAATAAAAAAGAACTCGACCGGCTGGCGCTGGAAGCCGAAAAAATTGCCGCGCTGGAACCTCAATTTGAGGCGCTGAACAATGAAGCTCTGCGCGCGAAAACGGATGAATTTAAGCAGCGCCTGGCGGACGGGGAAACGCTGGACGATTTGCTGGTGGAGGCGTTCGCGCTGGTGCGCGAGGCCAGCAAGCGCACCCTCGGCCTGCGGCATTATGACATCCAAATGATCGGCGGCATGACCCTGCACCAGGGCAAGATTGCAGAGATGCGCACCGGCGAGGGGAAAACTTTGGTGGGCACTTTGCCGGTCTATTTGAACGCGCTGACTGGCAAGGGCGTGCATGTGGTAACGGTGAACGATTACCTGGCGCGCCGCGACGCGCGCTGGATGGCGCCGATCTACAACCTGCTGGGGTTGAGCGTGGGTGTGCTGCAGATGTCGCGGCAGGCCGGCGAACCGGTGGCGTTTCTGGTGGATTTGGAGAAGGAATCGGCGCAGGAAGACCAGCACCAGTTGAAGATGGTGCCGCGCCGCGAGGCTTACCTGGCCGATATTGTTTACGGCACGAACAGCGAGTTCGGTTTCGACTATCTGCGCGACAACCTGACCATGCGCCTGGAAGAGCGCGTGCAGCGCGGGCACTTCTACGCCATTATTGACGAGGTGGATAACATCTTGATTGATGAAGCGCGCACGCCGCTGATCATCTCCGGGCCGGCGCAGGACGAAAGCGAGTGGTATGTGCGCACGGCTCAGGTGGTGCGCCAGTTAAACCCCGAAGATTATGAAGTGGATGAAAAGGACCGTACGGTAACGCTGACCGAGGTGGGCGAGGCGCATGTGGAGCAGCTGCTGGAAATGCCGCTGCGCGACCCGGAACGGCCGGAAGATATTACCCCCGAGCAGGCGCGCGTGCTGGGCTACCTGGAGCAGGGACTGCGGGCACAGTTCCTTTACCGGCGCAACAAAGACTATCTGGTGCAGGGCGGCAAGGTGATCATCATTGACGAGTTCACCGGCCGGTTAATGCCCGGGCGGCGCTGGTCGGAGGGTTTGCACCAGGCGGTGGAAGCCAAAGAAGGCGTGAAGGTGGAGCCGGAGAATGTTACTTACGCCACCATTACCATTCAAAATTACTTCCGCATGTACGAAAAGCTGGCCGGTATGACCGGCACAGCTGAGACCGAGGCGGAAGAGCTGTATAAGATTTACAAAATTGACGTGCTGCCGATCCCATCGAACCTGGAGTTTGTGGCCGCGCAGCCCGATACTGACCTGGTGGCGCAGGAAGCCAAAGACGCGGAAGGCTACAAGTACGTTTATTACACCGATAAGAAAGACGCGCAAAAACGCCCGCTGTTCTGGAAGCGCAAAGACTACCCCGATCAGGTGTATCGCAGCGAAGAGGCCAAGCTGCGCGCGATTACCCTGGAAGTGTTTGCCAATTACGTCAAAGGCCGCCCACAACTGGTGGGTACCACCTCGGTGGAGCATTCGGAACGGCTCTCGGAACGGTTCTCGGCTGAACCGGTGCGGCGGCTGATCCAGGCGTTGCTGATTCGCCTGGCATACCTGAAAAAGCATAATTTGGAATTCCTGGAGAAGCAGTCTCCAGAGCTGGAGCCGCTCAACAAGCCCATCCCTGAGATGAACACGGCGGAACTGCGCCAATTGGCGCGCAACCTGGGAATTCCCTTTAACCCGGAAGACGCGGAAAACCTGGCGGTGATCAGCGCGCATTTTGGATTTGACGAAGGCGACACGCCGCGGATTTTGCAGACGCTGCAGGGCGGCATTGTGCACGAGGTGTTGAACGCCCGCAAGCACGACACCGAATCGTTGATTATTGCCAAGGCAGGCGCGTTTGGCGCGGTTACCATCGCCACCAATATGGCTGGCCGCGGTGTGGACATTAAGCTGGGCGGAGAGCTGCATGAAGATACCCTGCGCGATGTGAACCGCGTGCTGGCGCGCGTGGTGGATGATCCTTATAACCTGACCAATGAAGCGCGCCTGCAGGCCTTGCAAAAAATGGATTCGGCTGAATTTGGCATTTATGAAGAAGCGGTTGCCCAGTTCCTTGAATACATGCAGAACATGCGCCGCGTGCGCGAGCTGGGCGGCCTGCATGTGATCGGCTCGGAACGGCATGAAGCCCGCCGCATTGATAACCAGCTGCGCGGCCGCGCCGCGCGCCAGGGCGACCCCGGTTCTTCGCGCTTTTACCTCTCGCTGGAAGATGATCTGATGCGCCTGTTTGGCGGCCAGCAGGTGGAAATGCTGTGGAAGCGCATTCTGTTCGATGAAAGCCAGCCGATGGAAATGGGGCTGCTGGGGCGGCTGGTGGAACAGTCGCAAGAGCGGGTGGAAGGCGCGAACTTTGATATCCGCAAGCGATTGCTGGAATATGATGATGTGCTCAACACGCAGCGCGCGCGCATCTATGCCCAGCGCGACCGGGTGTTCACCAAAGACGACCTGAGCGAAGATGTGCTGGATATGCTGCGCCTGGAACTGCAGAAGCGCGTTCCGCTGGCGCTGGACGATGAAGAAGGCCCGTGGAAGCTGCTGGCCTATCTGGATGAAGTGCAGCCTACCATCAGCTACCAGCGGGTGTTTTACCCGTCTTATTCACTGAAGCTGCTGTTCAATGAGTTCCGCGGATCGCTGCGCGGGGCGAGCAGCGCGGCAGCGTTGAAATCGGCGGTGTTGGATCTGGCCGGACGCGCGCTGCAAGCCGAGCACCAGCACGTCATCAACAGCACGCGCGTGCTGATTGACCGTGTGGAAGACAATATTCAGGCGCAGCTCGACGAGCGCCAGGACCTGCTGGATACCTTCCTGCAGGGTATGGACGAAGAAACGCAAGAAGAGCGCCGCGCGCAGGATGTGCAGCAAGAGCTGGTCAATCTGGTGAAGGTGCCGGTGCGGCTCTCGAACCAGGAGGCGCGCGCGCTGCTGGAAGGCGACGCGGGGGCGGCTCAGGCGGTGCGCGAGCAGATTCTGCGCTTTGTAACCGCGTTGCACACCAATCGGCTGGTGGGCGCGGTAGAGCGCCGCTTGGAAGAGAGCCTGGAACTGCGCCCGGCTGAACTGCAGGGCCTAGAATGGAATGGAATTGCCAATAAAGTGCTCGACCGGGTCGATGAAGTGTTTCAGCGGCGCATGGAGCGTCTGCTGGGGGAAGACGGCCAGATTGCGCGCGATATTGAGCCGGCGCTGAAGGCCTACGACGGTCAAGAGGTGGATGACCGTCAGATCATCCAACTGCTGAACCTGATGTCGGAGGGCACGCGCCTCACTTTTGACCAGCGCACGCACCGCAAGGCGCAGCAGCGTTACACGCGCGTGCGTTCGGTGTTCCTGGCGGCGCGCCTGCTGGAAAACGCCGAGCCGCAGGAAGAAAATGAAAAAGTGCTGTGCCATCTGCAAGAGGCTTTGGAAGTGTTGGAAGAGGCGCGCGGCCTGATTGTGTGGAATCGCCTGTTGCAGACCAGCTCTACCCTCAGCCAGTTGGATGAGCGCAGCCGCCAGGTATTAAGCGACGCGCTTGGCGCGGAACGGTTTGAAGAGCTGTCCAGCCTGCCATTGAATGAGATTGGTGAAGAAGAGCAGGAGACCATTCAGGCAACATTGGGACGGCGCGTGCAGAACGAATCGTACCGCGAGCTGCTGCTGCATGCCATTTCGGAGCAGTGGGTGGAATACCTGACGCGCGTGGAAGCGCTGCGCGTTTCGGTGGGCCTGGAGGCCTACGCCCAGCGCGATCCGCTGGTGCAGTATAAGGGCCGCGCCTCAGAAATGTTCCAGACCTTGCTGGAAGATGTGCGCCACGCGGTGATCAACCGGGTGTTTACTTTCAGTCCGCGCCAGGCGGTCAGCGTTTCGCTGACGCGCGAACAGATGGAAGCGGTGCAGGCAGCCCAGGCCGCCGCCGAGCAGCCGTCTACCCCGTCCACGGCGGGAGCGCCGCCCGCCAGCCAGGAAGAGGCGGGCAAAGCGGCGGGTAAAAAGAAGCGCAGGCGGCATTAGAAAACTGGAATGAATTCATCTTATTTTAAGAAAAAGTTCGCCAAACTGATGAAAATCGGATATAATTATGCATTGTCAAGGGGCGACTAAAGTGGGCAGGGTTGCAATAATCCTGATTCCCCTTTATAATCAACCCTAATCTAAATTCCGGAGTACAGTTAACTTATGGAACAGAATGGCGCCCAAGGGGCAATGCCCGAAAATGAGAACAACATGGCAGACTTGCTGGAGCAAGAAGGCCTGGATATCGATTTCCCCAAAGCCGGGGATATCCGCGATGGCGTAATTGCCAGTATCAGCCAAGGCCAAATTTTGGTCAGTGTCGGTACAAAATCTGAGGGTGTCATCAGTGGCCGTGAGTTTGACCAAATTCCTGAAGAAGACCTGAAAGAAATGAAGGTTGGCCAGGAAATCAAGGTCTATGTGATCACCCCCGAAGATTCGCAGGGCACGCTGGTGCTGTCTTTCAACCGCGCGCAAGAAGCGGTGAGCTGGGACAAAGCCGAAGCTCTGATGGAAAGCAAAGCTTCCTTCAGCAGCAAGATCATTGGCTACAACAAAGGCGGCCTGATTGTGCCGATGGGCGGTCTGCGCGGTTTTGTGCCGGCGTCGCAGGTGAGCCTGTCGCGCCGCGCTGAAGTCAGCGGTGACACTCCCGAAGACCGCTTTGGAGCGATGGTGGGCTCTAAGATTGACGTGTGTGTGATCGAAGTCGACCGCGAACGCCGCCGCCTGATCCTCTCTGAGCGCGCTGCCAGCACTGAGACTCGCGAGAGCCTCAAAGAGCGCGTGATTGATGAGCTGCAAGAAGGCGAAATTCGGGTTGGCCGCGTAACCAGCCTGGCAGATTTTGGCGCGTTTGTCAACATCAGCGGCGCGGACGGCCTGGTGCACCTCTCAGAAATCTCCTGGGACCGCATCAACCATCCCAGCGAGGTGTTGGAAGTGGGACAGGAAGTCAAAGTCAAGGTCATCAGCATCGACCGCGACAAGAAGCGTATTGGCCTCTCCATTCGCCAACTGCAGGACGACCCGTGGGCTGCCAAAGCCAACGAGTTCCAGGTTGGCCAACTGGTAGAAGGCACCATCACCCGCCTGACCAAATTCGGCGCGTTTGCCCGCCTGCAGGACGATGTGGAAGGTTTGATCCACATTTCTGAGATCAGCGAAAAACGCATCGAGCACCCCAAAGAGGTCTTGAAGGAAGGCGATGTGGTTACCCTGCGCATCATCCGCCTCGACCCTGAGAATCACCGCATTGGCTTGAGCCTGCGCCGGGTGGATTCGATGGCTTTTGCCGAGATGGACTGGCAAACTCTGCTGGATGAAGAGCTGATGAATGCTCCGGAAGCAGAAGAACCAGAAGAAGGCGAAGCGAGCGAAGAGTAATCAGCGCCTGCCAGATCAACTGGCAGCGGAATACGAATTCAATCAAGAGGAGCGTACCGTTGGGTGCGCTCTTTTTTTCAACAAAAAAGATCATGCACTCATTCATTATTGACGCTCATGAAGACCTGGCATACAGCGCGCTGACGTTTGGCCGCGACTACCGCCGCGCAGCAGCAGAGACACGCCAGCGCGAAGCTGGCACACAAGCCCCGGTTTTGAACGGCGAGGCGCTGCTGGGCTGGCCGGATTACCAGCGCGGGCAGGTGGCGCTGGTGGTTGGGTCGATTTTCACCATTCCCGCGCGGTATGCCACCGGTGATTTTGAAACCCAGGTGTTTGCAGACCCGCGCCAGGCGCGGGTGCTGATGCGTGCTCAGGTGGATTTTTACCAGCGTCTGTGCGCCGAGAACCCGCACCAGTTTCGGCTGGTTACCAACCAACCGGATCTGCTGGATTGTCTGGCTCCCTGGCGCAAGCTGTGCCCGGCAGCCGGGTACGCGGAAGAGACTCGCCCCGTGGGGGTGCTGATGGCGCTGGAGGGAGCGGAAGGACTGGACAGCCCGGAAGCGATGGAAGAATGGTGGCAGGCGGGGGTGCGCATGGCCGGCCCGGTTTGGGCGGGCACGCGCTTTTGCGGGGGCACGTTTGAGGGCAGCGGGTTTACCCGCGAAGGGCTGCGTCTGCTGGAAGTGATGGCCGGGCTGGGCATGGGCCTGGACCTGGCGCACATGCGCACGCGCCCCATGCTGGAAGCCCTGGATCGCTATGAAGGTCCGCTGGCGGTGAGCCACGCCAATGTGCGCGCGCTTGTGCGCGAAGACCCCAATGAGCGCCAGTTGAGCGAAGAAACCATCCGTGGTGTTGTGGAGCGGGATGGGGTGATTGGGGTGTTGGGGTATAACCTGTTTCTCAAACCCGGCTGGCGGCGCGGCGATCCGAAGCAGCAGGTGGGCCTGGAGTGGATGGCGGCGCATATCGACGCGGTCTGCCAGGTGGCGGGAGATGCGCGGCATGTGGGCCTGGGCAGCGATTTCGACGGAGGATTTGGCCGCCAGGAAGCCCCCGATGGGGTGGAATCGATCGCGGATTTGCAAAAATTGGCTGCGCTGCTGGCCGAACGCGGGTACAATGAAGATGAGATCGGCGCTGTGCTGGGGGGAAACTGGGCGCGCTTTGTAGAAAGGATTTTACCTTCAGAATGAGTACGGCAGATTTGCTTAACCGGGACAATGGCGAAGAGACCGAGCCTATCAGCGGGGTTACCTATTCCCGCTCGCGCGTGCGCCTGGGCCTTTCCACTACGCTGGCGGGCTTGCTGATTTTTCTGCTGGGCGCGCGACCGGGCATTTTTGGCCTGGATCGCAGCCCGGTGATTGGGTTTGTGCAGATCGCGGTGTTTTTGGTGGGGATGGCGATTATCTGCGTGGGGGGGTATATGAGCCTGATGGCGCTGTGGAAGGGCCGCACGCCGTCCATCGCGGCGGATATCGGTCTGCGCCTGGTGAGCACCGGGTACGTGGTGGCGGTGTTTGCCGGCATGGCGGATGTGTTTGGGTTTGGCAGCCACCCGCTGCCGGAAGTGCCCTATTTTGGTCCGCTGCAGGCGCGTGGGGTGGTGATCGGCGAGATTATTATTGGCATTGGGTTTTTGCTGCTGCTGCCGCCTGGCCCCAAAGTGAAAGAGGGATAGGAAGGACAGGGCCGGACGTCTTGGCCTGGACAGTCTTGTAGGTTGGCTTGAGCGTTACCCGGTGTGGGGATGGAAAGCCGCCTACCGTAATCATCGTGATTGGGATGGGGGAAAGCGTTTTGAGTCTCGATCTAAGAAAACACCGCCGCCATTCTATTCGATACCCGGGATATGATTATTCGCTCGCGGGTGGTTATTTTGTTACCATTGTTACATATCAACGGCGAAATCTATTTGGTCAGATAGACCGCGACCACATGGTGTTATCGCGTTTGGGCATGCTGGCAAAAAATGAATGGCTGCGGTCAGCAGAGATCAGAAAAGAGATTCGATTGTTTGAAGATGAAATGGTTATTATGCCAAACCATCTTCATGGCATTGTTTGGATTGAGCAAGTTAATGATTGTCCGATGCCTTTGAGCGGTGATGTTCATCCGTATCCAAATGGATTTTTGCAGAAACGAGGGTTGTTAGGATCTTTCATCGCGGGATTCAAAACCGGTGTTTCTATGGTTGCCAGAAGAGAGAGTGATGTTCTGAAAGTCTGGCAGCGAAATTATTACGGTCATATTATCCGCAATGATACGGAGTATGATCGCATTATGGCATATATTCAAGATAATCCCAGACGATGGCAGGAAGACGAATTATTTGGCATGGGATGATGAGACAAAATTGGTTGTGGAAATCATGCAACGATAGCAGTCCCATGGGGTGAATTAAAACCGTTTGGAGTGCTTCGGTAGGGGCGGCGCGTGCCGATGGATGATAAAGAAGATTCCGATCTTTGGTAGGGGCGGATGGCTATCCGCCCAAAAGACGGGCGCAGGCACCCAGAAGACGGGCGCGAGGCCTCGCACCCCTACGGAAGAAAAGGATGGTCTCGATCCACGGTAGGGGCGGACGCGCACCGACAGAGAAGAGAGAAATTACCCCATCTGTGTTTGGGTTTCAGAGAGGCCGATGGCGGCCAGCATTTCCTCGTTGGTGGTGAACTTGAATTCCTCCACACCTTTTTGGGCGGCGAGCTGATCTTCCACGTCTTCCAGACGGCGCAGATCGGCGTTGGTAATGACGGGATGCTGCAAGCTGACAGCGCGGGCGTTAAAGGCCTGCAACGCGCCGGGAATATCCGCGTGGGGGGGCAGGGTTTGCAGGTATTGGCTGACGGCGCGTGCGGCGTTGATGCTGTCGCGGCGAGCCAGCCCCACCAGCCCGGTAGAGGCCTGGCGCGCCCATCCGGCGACGAAGATGTCTTCCATCAAATTCCCATTTTCATCCAAAATTTCATACGAGATGTCGTGCACGGGGAAGCGCGGGTTGGGATTGCTGATGAACGAACTGCCGCGGGTGGGCAGGCCCAGGCCGCTTTCCACGCGGTTGCCAATGGCAAAGATGATCGTGTCGACGGGCAGCATTTCGCGCTCGCCAGTGCCTTTGGCCGACACATACTCGTCGGATTGGTTAAAGAGCGTGTTGCGCTCCAGTTCCAGGCCGCAAACGTGATTGGAGCCGTCGCCGATGACACAGGTGGGCGAGAGCAGAAAGCGAATGCTGAAGCGCGAGTTGGAGACGGCTGGTTCGGCTTTTTCTACGGCAGAAAGCACCATGCCGCGAATTTCTTCGGGGTTTTGCCCCAAAGAGAGCATCAGCTCGCGGTGGCTGCGCAGTTCTTTCTCAAAGGCGTCTACATCCAGGCTGGCGGCCACGCCTTCCAGCTCGGCTTTGTCGAACTTTATCTCGCCCGGCCCGCGCCGCGCGATGGCGATCACTTCGTCCACTTTGACCACGCGGGTGAGGTAGCGGGTAATGTCGAGCATGACATTGCCCATCCCAATCACCGCCACGCGCCGGCCAATAGGGAAGGGCTGCTGGCTGTAGGGCGGCAGTCCGCTGTAGTGGTAGACCAGGTCTTTGGCGTGATAGACGCCTTGCAACTCTTCGCCGGGAATGCCCAGGCTGCGGGCGTGCTGCGCCCCAACAGTAACCACAACAGCCTGAAAGCCCATCTGGCGCAGCTCTTTGAGCTTCAGGTCGCCCTGGCAGCTGATGTTCAAGTTGCCAAAGTAATGCACATTGGGACGGGAGAGGATCTCGCGAAATTGGGTTTTCAGCCCCTGGCGGATTTTGGTTTTGTCGGGGTAGATGCCATACTCTGCCAGCCCGCCGGGTTTGATATCGCGGTTGATGAGCACAACTTCGTTATTTTTGGAGAGTTCTTTGGCCACATAAAGGCCGGCAGGACCTGCGCCCACAACGGCGACCAGGTGAGAGGGGGTATTGGGTTGGTTCAAGCTTTCCTCCATGAATGCGGCTGGTCTTCATCTCTGTTAGATGGCGGTGGGAGCAAAAAGTTACCTTGATGAGCCGCGGGCGCGAAACGCGCTGTACAGGGTGATTCATTAACAAATGACGCGGGTTATGCTATATTCATACTATTCAAGAGCAACCCCGATTGTAGAGAAAATTTTACTGGAAAAGCGGCACAACTTCCAGTCCTAAAAAGAGGCATGATGAAAAATGGCGTAACCAAAATTCAGTTGGCCAACGGCCTGACTGTGCATCTCAAAGAAATTCACAGCGCCCCGTTGATCAGTCATTGGGTGTGGTATAAGGTGGGCGCGCGCGACGAAGAAACCGGGCGCACCGGGCTGTCGCATTGGGTGGAGCACATGCAGTTCAAAGGCACGCACAAGTACCCGGCCGGTGAGCTGGATAAGGCCATCTCGCGCGAGGGTGGGGAGTGGAACGCGATGACGTCGCTGGACTGGACGGCTTTCTACGAGAAACTGCCCACCGACCGGATTGACCTGGCGCTGGACCTGGAAGCGGACCGCATGGTGAACAGCCGCTTTGACCCCGAAGAAGTGGAGTCGGAGCGCACGGTGATTATCTCCGAGCGGGAAGGCCATGAAAACGAGCCGCTCTTTCGCCTGGACGAGGCGGTGCAGCGCTTGGCGTTTGACCGCCATCCTTACCGGATTGAGGTGATCGGTGAGATGGAAGATCTGCGGCGCATTACGCGAGACGATCTTTACAACCATTACCGCCGTTATTACACGCCAGATAACGCTGTGTTGGCTCTGGCGGGTGATTTTAGCACTGACGAGATGCTGAAGAAGGTGGAGCAGGTGTACGGCAGCCTGCCGGCCGGGGGAGCGGTGAAGCGCGCAGTGGAATGCGAGCCGCCCCTGCAAGAAGAGCGCCGTGTAACGGTAACCGGGCCGGAGCTAACCAGTTATTTGCGGATTTCGTACCGTTCGCCGCAGGCAACTCACTCCGACTTTTTCCCCTTTCTCATCGCCGACAGCTTGTTAGCCGGGCCGGCTGGGCTGAACCGCTTTGGCGGCGGGGGTATTACCAATAAAACCAGCCGGCTGTACCAGGCGCTGGTGGAGCGCGAACTGGCTGTGGTGGTGGGCGCGGGCTTGCAGGCCACGCTGGACCCATATCTGTACGATGTAACCGCGATTGTGCACCCCGCGCAGACACCGGAGACGGTGCTGGCGGTGTACGATGACGAGATCAAGCGGCTGCAAGACCAGCCGGTGAGCGCGGAAGAAATTGCGCGGGCGGTAAAACAGGCGCGCGCCATGTTTGTGTACGGCAGCGAGAACATCTCCAACCAGGCGTTCTGGATGGGGTACGCGGAAATGTTTGCCTCGTATGCCTGGTTTGAAAATTATCTGGACGAGTTGGAAAAGACCACCCCGGCTGATGTGCAGCGCATCGCGCAAACCTATCTGCTGCCTGAACGGCGGGTGGTGGGCGCATATCTGCCGGAAGGGAAAGAGGCGTAACAATGGGCGTGAAATTGAACCTTGAGCATTGGAAAAGCATGCCCGGCCCGGACGATGTGCATCGTTTTGTGCTGGAGAACGGGATTGTAGTGCTTTGCCGCCAGAACCTGACCAGCCCCTCGGTGCAGATCAACGGCTACCTGACGTACGGCAGTATGTTTGACCCGCCCGAACAATTGGGGTTGGCGCAGTTCACCACCCTGGGGCTGATGAAGGGCACGCAAAAACGCAGCTTTTCCGAAATCTACGACGCACTGGAATCGGTGGGTGCCTCGCTGGGGCTGGCTTCCAGCGTGCATACCACCAGCTTCAGCGGGCGGGCGCTGGCCGAAGACCTGCCGCTGCTACTCTCCATTTTGCAAGAGTCGATTACCCAGCCCACCTTTCCGCCGGACCAGATTGAGCGCCTGCGCGCGCAGTATGTAACCGGGCTGGAAATTCGCGACCAGAGCACCGAGGATATGGCCTCGATGACATTTGACCAGATGCTCTTCCCCAACCATCCCTACGGGTTGCCGGTGGATGGGTATGCCAACACGGTGAAGGCGATCAGTCGTGACGATTTGGTGGAATTTCACCGCCGGCACGCTGGCCCGCGCGGCATGGTGATTGCGATTGTGAGCAACCTGGCGCCTGAAGAGGCGCTGCACCAGGTGCAAGACGCGCTGGGCGGCTGGAATAACCCGGAGCAAATAGCCGAGCCGTCTTTCCCGGCGGTGAGCGCGCCCACCCAAACGCGGCGCGAGCATGTGGAGCTGGCGGGTAAAAGCCAGTCAGACCTGGTGATGGGCACGCTGGGCCCGCGGCGCAACGACGATGATTATGTGGCCGCCTCGCTGGGCAACAACGTGCTGGGGCAGTTTGGCATGTTTGGGCGCATCGGAGAGGTGGTGCGCGAGCAGTCGGGGCTGGCGTATTACGCCAGCACGCACATCAACGCCTCCAGTGAGGCCGGTTCGTGGGAAGTTTCGGCAGGGGTGAACCCGGCCAACCTGGATCGCGCGATTGAGTTGATTATTGGCGAGCTGCGGCGCTTTACGCGCGAGCCGGTATCGCTGGAAGAGTTGGAAGATACGCAGTCGTATTACCTGGGGCGCCTGCCCATGCAGCTGGAGTCGAACGCCGGGGTGGCTGGCGCGCTGATCAATATCGAGCGCTACCAATTAGGGCTGGATTATTACCGCCGTTACCCGCAAATGGTGCTGGAGGTAACCCCCGAAAAGGTGCTGGAGGCGGCGCGGCGCTATATTGAGCCGGACAAGCTGTACATTGCCACGGCGGGGAGCCGGGCATGAAGCAGCCGGTACTGCGCACCGGCGTGGATCTGGTGGAGATTCACCGCCTGGAGCAGGTCAACCCGGCCATCCGCACGCGATTCTTGCGGCGGGTATACACACCCGGCGAGTTGGCCGATGTGGGCGAAAGCGCGTATGCCAGCCTTGCGGGGCGCTTTGCCGCCAAAGAGGCGGCCTCGAAGGCGCTGGGAACGGGAATTGGGCCGGTGCGCTGGCAGGATTTTGAAATTCGGCGCGGGCTGGCGGGTGAACCCGTGTTAGAATTACATGGGAAGGCTCGCCAGATCGCCGATTTATTGGGTCTCTCGCTCTGGTCGGTTAGCATCAGCCACTCGAAAGACAACGCAGTAGCCGTGGTGGTGGCGATGGGCGAAAGCACAAATTGAACGGAAGAGCTGGCACGGCAATGGAATGAAAATACTGTCGGTCAGTGATGTTGAGCTGGGTCTCATATACAGCCAGCAGATCACCCAACGTTTTGCCGATGTTGATGTGGTGATCAGCTGTGGTGATTTGCCGTATTATTACCTGGAATACATTGTGAGCACGCTCAACGTGCCGCTGTACTATGTGCGCGGCAACCATGCCAGCAAAGTGGAAATTTGCGTGGGCGGCGAGCGGCAGAGTCCGTGGGGCGGGTATGATCTGCACCGCAGGGTGCGGCGTGACCGCTCTGGTTTATTACTGGCGGGCATTGAGGGCAGCCTGCGCTATAACAACGGCCCTTACCAGTACTCGCAGGGGGAAATGTGGCGCTATGTGCTGGGCTTGACACCATCGCTATTCCTGAATAAACTACGCTTTGGACGCTACCTGGATATTTTTGTAACCCACGCGCCTTCGTGGAAGATTTTAGACCGTGATGATTTGGCGCACCAGGGGATTAAGGCGTTCCGCTGGTTGATTGAGACATTTCAGCCAGCGCTGCATTTGCACGGGCATGTGCATATCTACCGGCGCAACACGGTTACCGAAGCGGCTGTTCAGAAGTGCCAGGTGATCAATACATATGGGTTTCGTGAAATTTCGATTGATCTGGATGATCTCAGCGCCGGTTCTCCATCGGCAATCCGCATATAGAAAGTTTCAATGATATAGCAGGAGCAGCAGGTTATGAGCAACGAATCTACCCGGTCCGCGGTGGAACAGATGGCGCGGGCTGATTTTGAGAGCGCGTACCGCAAAGGGTTTTGGCGGTCGATGCTGAGCTGGCTGGCCCAGGAAAAGAACGAATTGCTGCCGTTTGACGAGGTTCGCAAGAGCCTGCCGTGGCGCGGCGAGCATTGGGTGGGCCTGCGGCAAATTGAACTGGATAAGGTGGTGGGCAGCGTTGGCCGCTACCGCGATTTTGACCGCGCTTTTCTGCCGCGCCAAAAGCGCACCGAGCGGCGCTGGGTGAGCATTGACAGCGCACATCTGCAGGAGATTGTTCTGCCACCGATTGAGGTGTATAAGGTTGGCTCGGTTTATTTTGTGAAAGACGGCAATCACCGCGTTTCGGTGGCGCGCGAGCGCGGGCAGGCCTTTATTGACGCCAATGTGATCGAGATCGACATTCCGGTGGAGATCACACCGGAGATGGGTATCAACGAGGTGATTGCGCGCTGCGAGCAGGTGGAATTTATGCAGGCGACCCGGCTGGCCGAGCTGCGCGAGGGGGCGCAGATTGTGCTGAGCGTGCCGGGCGGCTACCAGAAAGTGCTGGAGCATATCGGCGCGCATCGCTACTTTATGGGCATCAACCAGCAGCGCGAGGTAGCCTGGGAAGAAGCAGTTGGTGATTGGTACGACCAGCTTTACCTGCCCATGGTGCGGGTAACGGAAGAAAACGGGATTTTGAAGGAGTTCCCGGGGCGCACCCATGGCGATTTATACCTGTGGGTGATGGAGCACTGGTGGTATCTGCGCGAGGAATATCAGGCCGAGGTGAGCCTGGAGGCAGCCGCGGCGCACTTTGCCGAGGAGTATTCGGAACGCCCACTGCCGATGTTGATGCGCTTCCTGCGCGGGCGCATGCCGCCGCGCGAGGAAGGCGGGCAGACCGAAGAAAACGTGGAATAAAAAAAGCCTCCCCATGAGATGGAAACATGGGGAGACGTTTTTTGGGAGAGGTAGGTCTACTGACCATCTTCGCGGGGGGGATTGAGCACGGCGTCGCGCACGCCGATCCAGAAGTGATGCGGCAGCACCAGGCGGTTGGGCTTTAACTCAACCCCCAGAGAGGGCAGGAGCTGGCGGGTTTTCTCGTCTGTCAGCATGCTGGGGTGAATGAAGCACAGATTGGGCTTTTTGCCGTATTTTTCCACATAATAAGAGACGGCCCGCGAGAGTTTGGATGGCAGGTCGGTTTGCGGGTTGCTGTCGTACCAAAGCATTCCCATGTTCATGGTTTCCTCCATTTCTTCTGTGAAAAGGGCGTGTTGTTGGCCGCGTCTCAACGCCCTGAATTAGAAACATTGTTCTATATAAAGGATTATAGATCAATGTAGAACAAATGTCAAGTATTTAGACGTGAAAGCGGCGGAATCGACCACAGCAGGAAGAAATGCAAGGTTCGTTCCAGGGCGCGGGGTTAACATTCGGCGGGGATAATGGTATGATCAAAATTCTGGAGGGACCATGTTTGTATTTTTATCGAAGCTTTTACCGCCGCTGGTGTACCCGCTGGGGCTGGCCTGTCTGCTGCTGGGGGCGGCTTTGATGTTTGGAAAAAAGAAAGACGGCTGGCGCTGGTGGGTAACCGCGGCGCTGGTGGTGCTGGTGATCGGCGGGAACCGCTGGGTATCCAACGCGCTGGTGCGCTCGCTGGAGTGGCAGTATTTACCGCAGGGAGAGATCCCAAGCGCCGAAGCGATTGTGCTGCTGGGTGGGGGCACCTCGGCTGCCGAGCCGCCGCGCCCGATGGTGGAATTAAACGGGGCCGGCGACCGGGTGCTGTACGCCGGCAAGCTGTATAAAGAAGGCCGCGCGCCGCTAATTCTGCTGAGCGGGGGGAATATCACCTGGTTGACCGGCGAAGAAGGCTCTCCGGCGGAGGATATGGCCGCGCTGCTGGCGCTGATGGATATTCCGCAGGAAGATTTGCTGCTACAAACGCGCTCGCAGAACACCTATGAAGACGCGCTGTATAGCAGTGAATTATTGAAGGAGCGCGGGATTACGCGCGTGATTCTGGTAACGTCGGCGATGCACATGCCGCGCTCGGTGGCCTTGTTTGAAAAGCAGGGCATTGAGGTGATCCCCGCGCCGGTGGATTTTCGGGTGACGGAGGCGGGCTGGGCGCAGATGTTCAGCAAAAGCGTGGGCGGTTTTTTGGTGGATTTGCTGCCCAACGCGTCAAATTTGGGGGCGGTCTCGAGCGCGTTGAAGGAGTACATCGGCATGCTGGTATACGCGCTGCGCGGGTGGATTTAGCGGCGGCGAAAACCGAAAAGACGCGTATATAGCGTATTTTCCAAAATTGAGGTATGCTTAATACGCATTTAAGCCGAGCCCGTGCGCTCGGATTGCGCGGACATTGTTAATCAGGTCCGGCGAACGCCTACCACTCAGGTTTTTTGCAAGGAGGATGTCGTGATAAAAGAAACCCTCAAAGACGCCGAAACCCGCATGCAAGGCGCGATTGATGCCCTGGAAGAAGACCTGGCAACGATCCGCACTGGCCGCGCCACCCCGGCGCTGATTGAAAAAATGCCCGTGGACTACTACGGAGCGCCCACACCCCTGCAGCAGCTGGCGACGATCAGCGTGCCCGAGGCGCGCGCGTTGATGATCCGCCCGTTTGATCCGACGACGATCAAGCACATTGAGCGCGCGATTCTGGCCTCCGATCTGGGGCTGACGCCCAACAACGATGGCAAAGTGATCCGCCTGAACCTGCCGCCGCTGACGGAGGAACGCCGCCGCGACCTGGCCAAGGTGGTGCATAACCGCACCGAAGAGGCGCGGGTGGCCGCCCGCAATGTGCGCCGCGATATTGTGAAAGACCTGCGCGATTTTGAAAAAGAAAAAATGATCTCGGAAGATGATATGAAGCGCGCGGAGGAAGAGCTGCAAAAGCTGACGGATAAGATGATCGCGCTGATTGATCAGGCCGGTGAACGAAAACAAAAGGAAGTGATGGAGGTCTAGCGCCTCTGTGTGAAGAATGGCAAATACCTCAAAGAACGATGAACAGATGAAGATTCCCACGCATGTGGGAATCATTATGGATGGCAACGGGCGCTGGGCCAAATCGCGCGGGCTGCCGCGCCTGGCCGGGCACAAGGCGGGCACCGAGAACTTGCGGCGGGTGATTCGCGCCTGCGTGGAATTTGGGATTCAGTACCTGACGATCTACGCCTTTTCGACCGAGAACTGGGGCCGCCCCAAAGATGAGGTGGAAGGCCTGCTGCGCATTCTGGCCGAAGTGATTGAAAAGGAACTGCCCGAACTGAACGAACAGGGCGTGCAGCTGCACCACATTGGCCGGTTGGAAGACCTGCCCGAAAATTTGCGCCAGAAGGTGAACAAAGCGATTGAGATCACCAAAAATAACCAGCGCCTGGTGCTGAATGTGGCTTTTAACTACGGCGGGCGGGACGAGATTGTATGCGCGATTAAGCAGATGATGCGCGATGGGGTAACCCCCGAACAGGTAACCCCCGATTTGATCAGCAGCTATATGTTCACGGCGGGTATGCCCGACCCCGATTTGATCATCCGCACTTCCGGCGAAATGCGCACCAGCAATTTCTTGATCTGGCAGGCTTCGTATGCAGAATGGTATGTTACACCGACCTTTTGGCCGGATTTTGATAAGGAGGAACTGCGCAAGGCTCTTGTGGCGTTTGCTCAACGCGACCGGCGTTTCGGCAAGCTTTCAGAGCAGGATGCGACAGGCAGCAAACCGGTGAATGCTTGCTAAACGGCTTCTCTCCGTCATCGTTTTAATCCCGATTATTGCCGCCCTGGCAGCGCTGGGCGGCTGGCCTTTCGCGATCTTTGTGGCTGCCGCGCTGGGTGTGGCAGCCTGGGAGTTCTGGCGAATATTTCACCAGGGTGGGTACGACCCATCCTGGTTGGTTTTAATTGCCGGCACGGTGGCGCTGAACCTGGCGCGGCATGCCTGGGGTTTCGCGCACAGCGATCTGCTGCTGGCCTTCTTCGCGCTGGTTTCGATGGGTATTCAGGTGGTGCGCTACGAAATGAAGCGCGAGCAGCCGGCTTCGAGCTTTGCGATTAACCTGGCCGGGGTGGTCTATATCGGCTTTTTGGGGGCGTACATTCTTTCACTGCGCAATTTACCCGGCGGCACATGGTGGTTAATGCTGGTGCTGTTCGCGATATGGCTGGCCGATGGCGGAGCGTATTTCATTGGCAGCCAGTTTGGCAAGCACAGTCTGGCGCCGCGGGTAAGCCCCAAAAAGACCTGGGAGGGCTATTTGGGGGGCATTCTGGTCTCGGTGCCGGGGACGTGCCTGATCGCGGCTTTGTTTCAGTCGCAGGTGGCAGCCATTCAACCCTGGAAAGGGCTGGTGATGGGCGCGGTGATTTCCATTCTCTCTCCACTGGGAGACCTGGGAATGAGCATGGTGAAACGCCAGTTTGGCGTGAAAGACTCCAGCCACCTGATCCCCGGTCACGGCGGGGTGTTGGACCGTCTGGATTCGCTGCTGTGGGCGGTGGTGCTGGGTTATTACCTGGTGGTGTGGTTGTAGGCGAAGTGGATGGTGGAGAAGAAAGAAAACCGGCGGGCTTTCCATTTGGAGGCCCGCCGGAGGTTTTATTCAGGGTTTGTGCACTATTTGATTTCGTAAATCAGGTCGGCTGTTACCTGAACTTTCATTTGCCCGGCCGAGACGGGTACCCCGGCTCCGGCGCCGCCCACATATTTGCCTTCATACAGCGGGACAACATTCTGGTTCTCGTACACATTGAGGGTGATCAGGTCGCCTAATTGGATGCCGGCGTCGGCGGCAATGGCCTGGGCTTTGCTCTTGGCGGCATCGATGGCCAGTTTGCGCGCCTGGGCAATCGCTTCGGATTTGTCGGAAACGTCAAAGTTGATGCCGTTGATGTTGTTGGCGCCAGCCCGGACGACCGCGTTGAGAACGCCGCCCAGTTTTTGCAGGTCGCGCACGGTGATGTAGACGGTGTTCTCAACCACATACATGGTGGTGCCCATATCTTCTGGGCTGGTGGGACCCATGGGGCCGTAAAACTGCTGGGGGTAAATATTGAAGGCGCTGGTTTGAATATCCAACGGATCTACACCCAGCTCTTGCAGCGCAGAAGAGACAGCGGCAGATTGTTTGTTATTCTGGTCGAGCGCGTCTTCCACGTTTTCGGCCTGACTGCGCACGCCCACAAAGATATAGGCCACATCGGGGGTGATGGCTACTTCGCCAACGCCGTTAGCGTTGAGGGTGCGGTTGATCGGAGAATTGTTCGATCCGACCGGGGACTGGACAGCGCATGCCGCCAGGGACAACAAGATGGCGATTCCCATAACTGCCGATAAAATTCTGCTTTTCATAAACTCCTCCTGTTTAGGGCTGCCGCGCAGGGCGGCTTGTTTTTGTTTTATAGTACCAAGACGTTGAGCGGTGGGATTTCGTTCCCAAAATGATTCGTTCACATATGTGAAAGAACGATGAAAGTAATTTGCGTTATCTTTTCAGTAGTGTTATCCTTGGGTTAAGCTCTTCTGCTGGTTGCCCCCCTCAACCTGTGGAAGGGCCTTTCTGTTAAGATTATAGCCGGATTGTTCTCGCGTGTTGGCTCTGGCAGGTCAGATTGAGGGCGGTTGAGAAATTGGGTTGGGCGCATCAAGCTGGCCGCCCGTAATCTGACGCCGGTATTCGCCTGACCAGAACGCAAGACCCAGCGTGCATGCATGCTGGCGTTGTCGGCTTTCGGGCGGCGGACAAAAAACTGGCTATTTGGCTGTTCAATCCGCCGCCGCTCAAGCCGACCTACAAGAAGATTCTCCCGCGCCGGTGATTTGTGCTGAAGGAAAAAAATCAACCCCTGGCAAACCAGGGGTCGATGGGGGCATGCCACCGAAAACGGTTCAGTCGGCCAGGGAAATGCGGATGGAGCCAATCGTTTGTTCCAATCGCAGGTCGATATCGGGGTTGGCGCGCGCGCTTTCGGAACTGTAGATGAAGTCGCCTTCGCGGATGAAGCTGGGAGGGAAAGAGACGGATGTGATGCCGGTTTCCACTTCCAGGCGGGCGTCGACACCCTCTGGCACGACCACCGACAGGTCGCCGATCACAGAAGAGGCCGAGCCTTCCATTACCGAATCTTCAGGCAGGTAAACCAAAGCGTTGCCCAGCACGTTTTCCAGATCAATTTTTTCCACGTTCAACACGCGCAGATCAATCGTCTGGTTGCCCACGCTGTGTTTGGTCTCTATTTCCAGCGGAACCTGCTGGTTGACGCGCAGTTTCCAGTTGGCTTCATCAAAACGCGAGGTAACCGAAACAACGTTGCGCGTGTCGAGGTTGAAGATGCCGCGCCCTGCCTGCACCGTGTAGTGGGGGTAGGCGTTCTCACGCGGGTTGAGGGCCAGGTCACCTTCGATGAGGGTCTGGTTCTGCGCGCCGGGTGAAAGGAAGATATTGCCGCCGACCGAGTCGATGATCAGACGCGCGCTTGTGGCCCCTTCCAGGGGCTGCTCGAAGGTGTAGTTCTGCATGGCTTGAGAGGAAGCCAGGCTGACAGGGCCAAAGAAGGCCAGGGCAACCATGCCGCCGACAATGGCCAGACCGATGAGCACGCTGATCAGCGCGGAAATGCTGGAACGCTGGCCGATGATCAGGTCTAAACCAAAGCCGATGATGATCAGCGGCCAGAAGCGGATGATGAACGACCAGGGACTGACGGCCAGAATATTCAGGTTCGCTAACATAAAAATAGCGCCCAGGCCCATCACTACCATTGAGCCGACGAAGCCCTCGCCGCGCCACAGGCCGTCGAGGCCGGCGGCGATCAGCAGCAGCGGCCACAGATTGAGGAGGGTCTGCCAGGTGGCGCCTTCCACGATGTTGAGGGTGTTGAGCAGTAGAACGACGCCCAGGCCGATGAGCAGCAGCGGACCAAACAGGCTGGGCCGCTTGGAACGGTGCTCAGGTTTAGATTCAAAAGAGGTATTGCTCATGTTATTCTTCTCCACGAAAGGCGCGGCTCAGCATGACCACGCCGATAATCACCAACGCCAGCGGCCACAGCAGGCGGGTGTTGGCCCATTCCAGCCAGGGCAGGTTGAGCGCTTGAAGGAACAGCCATCCCCCGGCCAGCAGCAGGCCAATGCCCAGGTAGCGCAGTCCGCGCTGGTTGGGCTGGCGCACCGCCTGGCTAAATTCCTGCCCCATCTGGCGGGCGCGGTTGGAAAACTCCTGGCCGCCGAAAGCGCCAGTAGAATCGGCCTCGCCTTCCTGCGGGAGGATGATCCACAAGACGATGTAAACCAGCACGCCCGGCCCGCCGGCAACAGCGAAAAGGACAAATAGAATGCGGAAGATGGCCGGGTCGAGGCCAAAGTAGTCGCCTAATCCGCTGCACACGCCACCGAGAATGACATCTTTTCGACTGCGATAAAGCCGTTTTTGCATGATTTGTTTCCTGTCTATTGTTTACGCAAGGTTGGGCGGATGATGAGGTACAGGCCGCCCAGCACCAAAGCCGCCGGCCAGACGTAGCCAACCAGGCTGGTGGCGGAGAGCGCCATCATCGCGCCCATCACGCCTAAAACGCCCGCCGGAATCCAGGCCCACCGCACGGGGGCGTCGTGGCCGCGCAGCAGTGCCAGGGCGGCAAAGGTGGCTGCCATGCCCAAAAAGAGGACAGCCGGGACAAAGAAGCCGTCGCTATCGGTTATATCGGAAAGCAGAATGATGGCGGCCAGGGTGAGCAGCACGCCGCCAGGGATGATGGCCCACCAGTTCTGTGGGGCGAAAATGTAGACCAGCCAGAAAGCCAGGCTGAGACCAGCCATAAAGAACGCTCCGCTGATCACATCAAAGCCGGGTACAAATTCGCTGAAGCCAATCAACAGGCCCAGGTCGGCCAGGATCACGCCGGGGATGAGCGCCCACCAGTTGGCGCGGTTGCCAAGGAAGACAGCCAAAAAGGCCGCGCCGCCGCCCAGAAAGGCCAGGGCAATGATGGAGGTCATAAACATGGAGCCTTCGGGAAACACACCCATGATTTGCGCCATGGAGACCGCGCCTAAAACAACCAGAATGACGCCCAGAATGGTTCGCCAGGTATTGGGTTTCATAACAAATGTCCTTTGCGTTAGATCACTTCAATCGAGCCCATGCCGCCCTTGACGGAGACCTCGACACGGTATTCGGCGCTGTCGTAATTGGGCGACTGGTACACATTGCCCGACTGGAGGAAGCGGGCGGTATTGATGTTGGTGCCCATCGCCGCACCCTCAACGGTCACGCGGGCGGCCACATCGGCGGGCACGCGCAGGGTTACAGCGGCTGCGCCGTGTTCCACTGAAACGCGGCAGAGCGGTACGCGGCTGGGCAGGCTGACCTCGGTTTTGCTGGCGCCGGTGTGAATCTCCAGGTCGCGCACTTGCAGGTCGGTCAGATCAAACACGGATTCACTGGCGCCGCCGTTGTAGATAAGGTGGTAGACCGCGTCGCGGCTGACGGCAAAGTTCCATTCCATGCCGCGCTCGCCGCCCCAATGCGGCCAGTCGAATACATCGGTGATCTTGGGACGCATGCGCAAGAAGGCGGTCGGGCCGCGCCGTTCCATTTGATGCTCCAGCCCGCCAGCGAACGAGCCTTCCAGCAGGGTGCCAGGCATTTCCAGGGCAGACATGTGGAAGTAGCCCGCGCCGTAATCCATGCGAATTTCCACGTCTTGCGCGCCTTCCAGGGGGATCTCAACGCGATCCACGGTCAGGTCTTGTTTGAGAAGCGTGGGGCCGAGCAAAAAATAGAACCCGGCCAGAATGAGCGCCAGCGGCCAGATGATTTGCCAGCCGTTGATGCCGCGGGGCAGAATGCCCATGGTGTCCATTAACAGGATGATGCCGGCCAGCAGCACCAGGCTGCCCCAAAAAAGTCTATTTCTACGCATAATTCCTCCAAAACTCACAATGCTGAATAAAAAGGATTAATTCTTTTTCCAGAAGGACTGGATGAGAATGAGCAAACCCGCCAGAATGAGCAGCACCGGCCAGTATGGGCCAAAGATGCGCATGCCGCCCAGGAACGAGCCAAAAATGAAGAACATGATGGCGCTGGTGAGGATGGCGCGCAGCCCTTCGCGCAGGCCCTCGGCCGCTTTTCCGCTGAAGAGACCGGCGAGAATTTGACCCACGCCAACGAAACCGGGGAAGAGCGTCCAGATATAGGCCCAACTGGCCCAGTTGCCAGAGGCGTTCTGGTAATAGAAGATGCCGCCCAGGCCCATGAAGAAGCAGGCCGGAACGGCCATTTCGGCGTTGCCAGCGGCCAGCCCGGCGATGAGCATCAGCAGGCCGAAGCCGGCGATGATCAGCGGCCAGGTGAATTCCACCTGGATGAGATCGGAGAGACCGGGAACAACCCGCATGGCCAGCCAGGCAGCGCCGACCAGGATGAGCAAAATCCCCGCGGAGATTGAGGAACGATTGGATGAATTCATGAAATTACTTCCTTCCCAAAGGATCAGAAAAATGGTCTGTTTCAATATCAGTATACGAAATTCGGTGGTGCTGGTTGCAACTCTTTTTCCCCAAATGGATACAAAACGGGTAAAATCAGCTTGACAGCGTTGAAAGACGCGATATAATTGTGATAAATCATATAAAAATGATCTTAAATTAAAAGGACAACTTTTATGTTGACGTGCATGTGTCTGAGGCGGGGCTGATCGCTTCCGTCTCGGCAGACTGAAATAACACTCTCGCGCTAACTGGCACCGACGGCGGAACGCAGCCCTGCGAAACAAGTTTGTTTCTACAGGCGGCGTTGCGCTGTTGTTTTTTTTGCCAGTTAGCTTTTTTTATTCATGATGGGATGATGAGGAATAAGATATGAGAATCGCGAATAACGTAACGGACTTAATCGGGAATACCCCGTTGGTGAAATTGAACCGCATCACTGAAGGCGCGCTGGCAGACGTGGTGGTGAAGCTGGAATATTTTAACCCTGGCAAGAGCGTGAAAGACCGCATCGCCCTGGCGATGATTGAAGACGCCGAGCGCAAGGGTTTGATTCATAAGGATACCGTGATTGTAGAGCCGACCAGCGGCAATACCGGCATTGGCCTGGCGATGGTTTGCGCGGCGCGCGGCTACCGCTGCGTGATCACCATGCCCGAGTCAATGTCGCGCGAGCGGCGCGTTTTGCTGCGCGCCTTTGGGGCCGAGTTGATCCTCACCCCGGCCAGCGCCGGCATGGCGGGGGCGATTGCCAAAGCGGAAGAGCTGGCCGCCAATGACCCGAATGTGTTCATTCCCATGCAGTTCGACAACCCGGCCAACCCGCAGGTGCACCGCCTGACCACCGCGGAAGAGATCTGGCGCGACACGGACGGCAAGGTGGATATTGTGGTTTCGGGAGTAGGCACGGGCGGTACGATCACCGGGGTGGGCGAGCGATTAAAAGAGTTGAAACCCTCGGTGAAGATGGTGGCGGTGGAGCCAGCGGCCTCACCGGTGCTTTCCGGGGGGCAGAAAGGTCCACACCCCATTCAGGGGATTGGGGCCGGGTTTGTGCCGGCGGTGTTGAACACCGGTATTTACGACGAGATTATTCAGGTAACGGGTGAAGACACCTTCGCCACCTCACGCGCGATGGCCACCCAGGAAGGCCTGCTGGTGGGCATTTCTTCGGGGGCAGCCACCTGGGCGGCCTTGCAGCTGGCGCGCCGCCCGGAGAATGCCGGTAAGCTGATTGTGGTAATTATCCCTTCGTTTGGCGAGCGCTACCTGACCACGGCTCTCTACGAAGGTTTGGATCGGGATTAAGGACAGGATGTTGATGATTGGCAAATTTATTGAATTGATACGCGAAGATGTTCGCTCGGTATACGAGCGCGACCCCGCGGCGCGCAGCACGCTGGAAATTTTGCTCACATACCCAGGCCTGCAGGCGATATGGGGTTACCGCATCGCGCACTGGCTGTGGACGCATCGCATGAAGCTGGCGGGGCGCATGCTCTCGAACCTGATGCGCGGTCTGACTGGGGTCGAAATTCACCCCGGGGCGAAAATTGGGCGGCGCTTCTTTATCGATCACGGCATGGGGGTGGTGATCGGTGAGACCACGACGATTGGCAGTGATGTTACTCTGTATCACGGGGTAACCCTGGGTGGGGTCAGCACCGAGAAGGGCAAGCGCCACCCGGATATTGGTGACGGCGTGGTGATCGGCGCGGGGGCCAAAGTGCTGGGCGCGATTGAAGTGGGCGAATACAGCCGGGTAGGCGCCAACGCGGTGGTGGTGAAACCGGTTCCGGCTAACTCAGTGGTGGTGGGGGTACCCGGACAGGTGGTGATGCGCAGCAAGCCGCACCCGGTGTCGCCCGATTTACACCACGAGCAGCTGCCCGACACGATTGGCGCTTCGCTGACGGCGGTGATGGCGCGCATGGAAAAGATGGAAAGAAAACTGCGCGCGCTGGAGATGGGGCAGGCGGCTGTGCTGGTGAATGGCAATGGAAATGGCAACGGCCTGTCGAATGGCGAGTTGGTGCCACACGCGCCCGAACACGGCATGTGGCGCGGGGAAGATTTTATGATCTGAAGGGAACGGATTAGCGGCGCGAAATAAAGCCGCAATGCTGGATGGGGTATCGAGTGTGTTTTGCGCCGTTGTGTGGCGCAAAACACACTTTTTTAATAAAGCGTTATTTTTTGAGCACAGAAGGCAGGATGGAGAGAGCCAGCCCGGCAGCGCAAACGAGGATGATGCCAATACCAATGCCGCGGCGGCTTGCTGTATTCAGCGGCGGCACAAGGGGCGGGTTGGTGGGTGTGGCGGTGTGCGCCAGGGTGGCCGTGGGGCGCGTGGGCCGCGGGGTGAAGGTGGGGCGCGGTGTGCGGGTGGGCGGCGGCAGCGTGTTGGTGATGGTGGGGGTGACGGTGGGAGTATAGGCCGGCTGGACGATGATGACCTGGCCGGGGTAGATGAGCGGGTTTTGGGCGTCGAGGTAGTTGAACTGGATCAGTTCGACTTCACTGATGCCGTACGCCAGGGCAATCGCCCAGATGGTTTGGCCGGGTTCGACTTTGTGTTTGATGGAACCGTCCGGGTTGGGGGTGTTGGTCAGCTCTACTTTAACGACCTGCGGGGTGCTGACCGCAACCGGAGCGCCGCCGCCAACAGGGGTGGACTGGATGACGGGGGGGACGTAGCCGCCGGTGCTGCGCACCTGCAAGGTGTAATAGACGTTGCCGCTCGCGTCGGTGGCAACGCCCGCGCCCACATAGCCGCTTTCGTAGCCTACCATGGTGTTCATGTGCAGCTGGTCGCTCCAAATGCTGCGCACGGCGTAGCTGACGCTCATACTGCCGCCGTAGGCGATGTTCTCGGTGAAGCCCAAACTGGCTGGCGATGATCCATCGGCGCGAGTGTGGGTGCCGGTCTGGATGGAGGCCTGGTATTCAGAATGCGCCTGGGCGGAAGCCATTAGCCCACCGTCCACCTGGTAGGGCTGCAGGCCGTATTCGGCGCGCAGGGCATTGACTTCGGCGATCAGGTCATACGCGCTGCCGGCCTGAGCCTGGACGGGTAAGGCGGGTAGGGCCGCGGATAATACCATTATCAGGATCAGGACGCGCAGCAGGAATGTTTTCGTGCTGTCAATTTTCATCATGGGTGTGATTATAACCGTTTTTGTCAAGCTGCGGCGCGGGGTTTGAACCACGACCAGCCCAGGGCCAGCAGGCCGCCCGCGCAAAAAATGAGCAGCAGCAGGCCGGTTACGCGCCGGTTGGAGGGGGGCAGGGCGCGCGCAGGGGCAGGTGTGGCGGTGAGGGTTATTTCTGGGGAGGGGCTGGTGGTGCGGGTGGGCGCGGCCAGGTTGGCCGCGCGGGTAACGGCGGCCGGCGGGCTGCCATCCACGGTGGGGGCGCTGGCAAGGGGCGCAGGCGCGGTGGGTGGAGCGGCGCCAGGCTGGCGCAGGAGCAGATCTTGCCCGGCGTAGATGATGGGGTTTTGCGCGTCCAGACCGTTGAGACGGGCGATCTCGTCGATTTTCATCTCGTAGGCGATGGCAATGGTCCACAGAGCTTGCCCGGGTTCGACATGGTGCTTGAGCGAGCCGTCGGGCTGGGGGGTGGCGGTGAAGACGGGGAAGATCACTTCGGGGGTGAGGGTGGGCCCGCCGGGGGTGATCATCCAACCGGGCAGAGTGGTGGCGGTGGCGCGCCCGCGCAGAGAGGTGCCCCAGTAATCGGCGCCCACGTCCAGCACAAGAAAGATGGCGCCGTTCTCATCGGCGGCGATGCCCGCGCCCACGTCGCGGGCGTAGGCGTGAATCATCACATTGGTGTGGACTTCGTCGCTCCAAAAGCCAAAGACTACGTCGCCGGTGCCGGTGCCCGGCGGCACAGAGGCCCAGCATTCCATCACGTCGATGCCCTCGTAGAAGGGGTAGCCGTTCAAGCGGGCGCGGTCATCGGCGCTGGTGCCGCCTGCGCCGGTGTGGCCAAAGGCCAGCCCGGCGGCCAGGTCATCGGCTTGCTGCTGGGCGGCGGCCATCAGGCTGCCGTCCATGTTCAGCGATCCCAGGCCGTGAAGGTTGCGCAGGGCATTGACCGAGGCAATCAGGTCGTAGGCGTTGGGCAGGGGCGGGTTTTCATCTTGAGCGCGGGCGGGGCGGGCGGTGAATCCCAACGATACCAGCACGGCCAGCAGGCTGGAGAACCACAGGAGTTGAAACCCGTGAAATCTGGATATGGACATGGGGCTATCCGTTTTTGGAGCGTAAGCTGCCAATTCCAACAGCCGCCAGGCCCAACCCGCAGATGACAATCATCACAATGCCCATCGCGCGGCCATTGCTGGGCTGGAAGGTGGGCAACCCGCCCAAGAGCGGCTGGCGCGTGGGTGTTGGAGAAAGGGTGGGGGTGGCGGTAGGCCGGGTGGGCGTGGGGGTGATGGTTGGTTTTGGGGTGTGTGTGGGCGGCGGTGTGGTAACCGTGGGGGTGGGCGTTACGGTGGCCGTAGCGGGGGGGCGAATGAGCAGGTCATCACCCGGCCAGATGACCGGACTGGTGGGGTCGAGGTTGTTGAGGCCGGCGATTTCGGTGATTTTCATGCCGTATTCAATGGCGATGCCCCACATGGTCTGGCCGAACTGCACTTTATGCACAACCGAGCCGTCCGCGTTGGGGGTGGAGGTTTGAATAGCGACGATGGCCGGGCGGGTGGGAACGGGCGTGCCTGCGCTGGCGGAAGATGAGGATGGGGGGACATAATTGCCGCCCGAACCGGTGTAGCAGGCGTCGAGAGTGTAGTAGATCAGTCCGTCTTTTTCCACCGCGCCCGCGCCCACGTCGGTGTAGTTGGGGTTGAGCAACACCAAATCGCGGTGGTCATAATCATTCCACAGGGTGTAGACGACATAGTCAATGCCGTTGGAGGGCGAGGCAATGGCAACGGCCTCGTCGCATTTAATCGCCGCCCCGCCGCCGTAACCGGCCGCGGCAGCACGGTCCCATTCATAGGTGCCGCCCGCGCCGGCGTGCGACCAGCTTCCAATGGAGGCCTGATATTCGGAATGGGCCTGGGCGGCGGCCATCAGCGCGCCGTCGGGGTTAAGGGCGGGCAGGCCGGCGCTGGCGCGCCAGGCGTTGACTGCGGCGATCAGGTCGTAGGGGCTGGGCGTTTCGGCGCGCGCCGGGGCGGTGTTCAGCAGGAACGCGCCCAACAGGCACAGCGCGGTGAGTAGAGAGAAGATGGTTCTTAAATGAGATGTACGGTGCATACTGGCATAATTATACCTGATGCACCGTACGGTTGATATGGCAGGGAGGGGGTTAACCTTCTAAATACCACACATTAAGTCAGAAATTCACCTGGCTTTTGGCACATGGCTTCGGCGGCGACGAGGAAGTCGGTGGCGGAGATCATGCCGATTAAAACATTCTTCTCATCGACGACCGGCAGGTGATGAATGTGGTGTTTTTTCATCAGCTTGGCGCAGTCTTTGAGGCTTCTTCCCTTTTCAATGGTGATGAGTGGCTTGTGCATGATATCTTTGACTTTGATGTCGCACGGGTTGACTTCCTCGGCGATGATTTTGTCGCTGATATCCGTAGACGTGATAATGCCATAATCATCGTCGGCAGAGCTCTTTTTAACGATGAGGCTGTGGATGTAGCGGCGGCGCATCATGGCCAGCGCCTCTTCGACCGTGCTTTCCGGGTCAATGAACACGATCATATCAACCATCCAATGCTGCACGGAAAAATCCATGTCCTACACTCCTTTCTCGGCTGAGGTGGAATATATTGTAAGGATCTGGCAACCAGGAATGCTTCTATGAACAGTATAGCAGAATTGAACGGTGAATCATACCGGCACTTGTATGACAAATGAAATTAATGAATGACAAAGTGTGAGTGTAAGGATAATAAGTCTCTGTATCTGATTGTTACATAACTTCAATTTTAGATCGCCAAATCGAATGGCAAGTCGCTGATATCTCTCAAGCGTTTTCCTTCAATCATTGTTTGAATGAACTCACTTAAATCATCTCTATCAGTTAATTGAATTGCCTTGACTAATTCATACAGAGCAAAATGATATACACAATCAATATCACCAGTACCTAGCGCAAGGGTGGCGATACGATTGGGTAATGGTTCAGCAGTAACAGCTACAATATGTGGTTGGTTACCTTTTCGATTTCTAATCAGATTGAGAGCTTCTGTCCTTGTACCTTGAGCCCTATCGCTTCGTAATGTCCATTTACATGAAATGCTCGCGTGTAATATTGGCGCTCGGCGTAAATCAGGTTTTGCTAGTAAAGGAGAATGGGACGCAATAGCTAACTGGTTATCTAATATGTCCTTTTCACAATTCAACTCGTCTAATGATATAGGAATTCTGCTAATAACTATATCAGGTCTTACAATATAATCTCCACCTATTGCTGATTTCAGGGCCTGGTTCTCCGATACTAATTTTTTTAAGTACTGTAAATGTTCATATTGGTCAAAATTTGAAATACTGGTCTGTGCTGTTTGATAAAGCCATTTACCTGGGCGTATTCTACCTAGTAATTCAAAAGAAGATTCAAGGTACTCTTTTGTGACTACTTCAAAAATATCTCCAACACTTTGTTCTGATATTCTTTCCCTTTTTGGTGTGAACTCCATCTGATCGAGAATACCCAAAGATATCATGGTGCTAATTTTGCTATCACCATCTGCAAAGTTTGCAAAGACTTGCCCTTTTCTTTCATAAATTCGAATTATCTGTTCACCAATTTTTTTGTGATACTCTTTACGAAGATTTTCCATTAACATAACTTGTCCCCTCCTAAGGATTAGTCTTTATATAATCCAATTACATACTCTTCATGCATTCTTTTTTGGATTTGAGATTCAAGATCAACCTTCTTGCTTGTAGGCAGCATGCGTCGATTTCGATCTATATACCTGATGCCAATTTTAGGAACATCAAATCCACTGGATTTTCCAATTTCTGCTAAACACAATTGAGTTTGGGTGTCAATATTCCGCATAATTGAACTTCCAACAACGACAATTGCAGCAGAATCATTTTTAAGAATGCGATACATTTCCCTAATAGTTCTAGTCATTTCCGAATAATATCGCCGTAGCACCAATCCCTTTTTTGCGTCAACATTTGAAATTTCCTGGACAATACTTTCAGTGAATTTTGGTAGAGGTTCAAAAGCACATTGTTTTGTTAATTCACCCCCAATATATTCATCCCTTTTTTGAGACAAGTATTCAATGCTATACCCGAACCAAATAAGTGAGAATTTGTGGGCGCGCATATAGTCAATCGCATTTGATGCATAGGGAGGAGATGTGACAATTAAATCAACAGAATTATTTGCTAAGGGTGAGTTCTGGGTATTTCCAAGGATTAGAGACCTTGTGTTTATGGATTGAGGTAATATGCCTTTGAGGTTATTTATTACTTTCTTCTCGATTTCATTAAACGGAGATCTAATGGATTTTGAGGTATAAGAATTAATTTGTTCAGATTCTACTTTGTCAATGATAACTGTTCCATCTTGCGATTTAACATATTTTGCTCGATGAGGTCTTGTATGTGCTAAATCCAAGGCCAGGGACACCCCGCCATTTTTTGTGATAATTATGGAAGAAAAAGCCACCTTAAGAAAATTCTTAAGGCTTTCTTTTTGAATTTTGTTTATGAAGAAAATTAATGAAAGCAGTTGATACTTTGTAATTTCATCAAACCAGTAATCAATGAAATCTCTTGTTTTACTGTCCCAATTTTCAAAATAATACTCTTTAAGATAATCTAATCCATTATCAAATAAGCTCTTAGACTCACTTATTACCTTTTTTGTAATTACCATTATTTCTGATGGATCAACAGGTGTGGTTTTGACACGAGCAATCAATATTGCTAAAGGATCAATATCAAATCCTATGCAGTTCCTGTTAGCAATTAACGTCTCAATTATGGTGGTCCCTGAACCCATCATTGGATCAAGAACAACGCCGTTCTGATTGGTAAGATTCTCAATAAAAACTCTAGGTAATTGAGGAGGAAATTTTGCAGGGAATGAGTGAAAATTGTGTGAGGCATATAGACTATCACTATTATGAAAGTTTAAGTCTCCGGCTAGTAATTCAACCAGTCTCGTTTTTTTTGAAATCATCTTGTTTGTACTTCTTGCAATTAGTTTTAAAGGTAATTGAATCATTTTACCAGAATTATAGATCAATTTTTCTCCCAATCCCACTTTTCCAGGGTTTGCATGGCGGCGTAGGCGGTCAGGTCGAGCTGGATGGGGGTGATGGAGACACAGCCCTGGGCCAGAGCGCCGCTGTCGGTGCCTTCTTCGGGCACGCCTATGGGCGGCTCGCCGCCGATGGACAGATGGCGCAGGCCGTTTTCTTCGGGGTGCTCTACCAGGGCGTCGCGGTAGATGCGCTTGCCCTGGCGGGTGATCTGGTAGCCTTTGATCTCGGCGTAGGGCAGGTTGGGAATGTTGACATTGAGCAGGGTTTCAGCGGGGATGCCGTTTTGCAGGGCGCGCTGCACCACTTCGCGCGCCACGAGGGCGCAGGCGGAATAATCGAGGCCGGTGGGGGTTTGTCCGTCGAGGGAGAAGGCCAACCCGGGGACACCCCAGATAACGGCCTCCATGGCGGCGGTGACGGTGCCGGAGTAGGTCAGGTCGTGGCCGATGTTGGCAAAGGGATTGACGCCAGAAACGACCAGGTCTACCGGCTCGGGCAGCAGACCCATGACGGCCATGGCGACGCAGTCGGAGGGGGCGCCGCCGGTGGCGATGGCGGGGGTGCCGTCGGCCAGGTGGGTTTCGGTGATGGGCAGGCGGCGGTGAATGGTTTTCACATGGCCGCACATGGACCAGTTGCGGTCAGGTGCGACCACGCTGACTTTGCCGAGGGGCAGAACAGCTTGCGCTAAGGCCAGCAAGCCGGGGGCTTCGATTCCATCATCATTGGTGACCAGAATATGCATGCGGGGTAAATCCTTTTTTAAGTTGAAATTTGCTGGGCCAGTTCAATCTCCAGCGAATCGCACAGAGTTTGCCTTTTGGCGGGGGGCAAGAAGCTGGCCCGGGCGGCCGCCAGAACGCGGTCTTTCAACTGCGCCAGGGTGAGCTGAAGCTCTTGAACAGCCAGGCGGTATTCGTGGGTGAGATCAATGTTGGAGATGCTGGGGTCATCGGTGTTGAAGGTGGCGTTCAACCCGGCGGCCAGCATGCCGCGGATGGGGTGCGCCAGCACAGACGGGCAGACACCAGACTGCACATTGCTGGTAACGCAGACTTCAAAGGTAATTTGCCGCTCGCGCGCCAGGGCGGTGGCGGAGGAGTCTTCCAGCACGCGCACGCCGTGACCGATGCGGTCAGCGTTCAGGTCTTGAATGGCTTCGCGCACATTGGCCGCGCCGCCCCATTCTCCGGCGTGAATGGTGAGACGCAGACCGCTCTGTTTGGCCTCACGCAGCAAGCCGGCAAAAGGCAGGGCAGAAAATTCGGCTTCGTTGCCGGCCAGGTCCAGCCCGTCAATGCCGCTGCCCGCGCGGTCTGCGGAGAGGGCAGTAACCTGCCGGGCCAGCTCCAGCGGTTCGTGGCGATTGAAGGAGGCGATCAGCGCCAGGGAAAGGCCGCGCTGGCTGGCGGCGCGGCGCGCGCTTTCGATCACCCAATCCATCACTTCGTTGAGGGGAAAACCCTGCGCGCGCGCCAGGGCGGCGGGGGTGAAGCGCAGCTCAAGGTGGCGCACCTGATCGGCGGCCGCGTCGGCAATCACTTCTTCTACCACGCGGGTGATGATCTGGGGGGATTGGTAAAACTGGCGCAGGGGTTGAAACTTGGAGAGGAAGTTGGCGAAGGTGAGCGGTTCGCCGGCCTGAATCTGCACCAGAGCTGGCAGGTCCGCATTTGAAGGGAAAGGAAGGTTGTGCTGGCGGGCAATTTGCCGCAGGGTAGAGATGCGTAAAGAGCCTTCCAGGTGGCGGTGCAGCTCAATCTTAGGCAGGGTTTGCAGGCATTGCGCGGCAAGCGGGTGGTCAGGTGATTCCATCCAGTCCTTCCAAATTTAGATCCCTGAGGCAAAATGGAAACAGATACTTCATTTATACCATGACCTTTCCCCAGAAGAACAGCCGACCAGCGGGTTTGAGCGGGGAATCTGAAAGGTTCGCCAGGCAGGCACACCTGAAAGCAGTTTGTGATAAGATAATTTTATGGTTCCCAAACGAAAAACCAACCAGCGAAGACCCGGCAGGCGGAGAATTGCGTTGGCGCTGTTGTGCGCGCTGCTGCTGACCGGTTTGCTGGCCGGGGAGGCGCGGGCGCAGCAGCCGGCGGTGCGCCTGTCTCAACTGCAGATTGACCTGTGGCCGGAATATGACCTGCCGGGCATGCTGGTAATTTACCGCATGACGCTGTCTCCAGATACGCTGCTGCCCGCCGAAATGTCGCTGCGCATTCCGCGCGCGGTGGGCAAACCGCACAAAGTGGCCCAGCAGAGCATGGATGAGCTGTTGTATGATCTGGATTACACGCTGGACACGTCGGATGAATGGCTGACTATTCACTTTACTGCCCTGTCTCAGCAGGTGCGGGTGGAATATTATGATCCGCGGCTGGATAGGATTGATTCTGAGCGCCGGTTTGTTTACCAATGGCCAGCCGATTTTGAGATTGGACAATTGGTTTTTAATATTCAGCAGCCGGAAGGCGCTTCGCGTTTCGATATCCAACCCGAGCAGGGGGTGGGAAAAGAAGGCGAAGACGGTATGATCTATTACACGATTGAAAAGCAGAATGTGAAAGCCGGCACTGTGCTGGCGTTGGAGATTCAGTATGAGAAAACCTCCGAGCAGTTGAGCCATGTTCTGCAGCCGGTGCGACCGGTTGAGCCGATTGCGGAGGCACGGATTGGCTGGTCGACATTTATGGAACTGCTGCCGCTGGCGGTGTTGGTTTTTGTGGCCCTGGTTATTTCTGGCAGCGTGCTGTGGTACTGGCAGGGCGGGGGCAGACCGCGCAGCCCACTTCGCCTTCCCTATAAGCGCAGTGCGGCGCGCGCGGTGCTGACGGGCGTTTACTGCCGGGAATGCGGCAAGCGTGCTATGGCAGGGGATACCTACTGTCGTTCGTGCGGTGTGAAGTTGAACGATTCTTCCCGGTAATTTTCTTATAGCAAGGCGACTGATCTTCGATTGGCTGGGTGGATGACTTTCCCCCGGTCTGTGCCGGCGATTTGAACGCCGGTTTCCTGTTTTTAACTTAATCTTGCCAGTCGAGTTTGAGCAAACCATGTTGCCGGGTTGGCAGGGGCTTCTCAAGGGTGGGGGGCAGCATTTATAATAGCGCTATTCTTTTTACGAAATGAACCGAGGAGAAAGATGGATAACCCGAAAAAGATCCTTCAATTCAAGCAGCTTTGGGGCGTCCCCGACCTCTCCTGGCATAATTTGCAAGACTATCTGCTGATCTTTTTAGGCGCGTTGGTGCAGGCGCTGGCGATGCGTCTGTTTTTGGTGCCGGCGCTGTTGGTGAGCGGCGGTATCAGCGGGCTGGCGCAGGTGATCAATTACTTCACCGGCTGGTCGATTGGTATCATGGTGCTGATCGGCAACGCGCCGCTGTTCCTGCTGGGGTGGCGGTATTTGGGCGGCCGGCGCTTTGCCACGCGCACGGTGTGGGCGATTGTGATTTTCTCGGTGCTCACCGATTTGCTGGCCTGGGTTATTCCCCCGGCAGGCGTAACCGATGACCTGGTATTGAACAGCCTGTATGGCGGGCTGGTGTTTGGTGTGGGGCTGGGTCTGGTCTACCGGGGAAAGGGAACCAGCGGCGGCAGTGATATTCTGGGGCTGATTTTATACCGGCGCAAAGGCATTTCGATGACGCAGGCTTACCTGCTGACCGACGCGATTACGGTGCTGGCGGGCGGCCTGGCGTGGAACTGGGAGCTGGCGCTTTACGGCATGGTGGTGATTTATGTGAGCGGCATCGCGGCTGAGCTGGCCTCGGAAGGCTTGGGCACGCTGCGCACGGCTATGATCGTTACCAATATGCCGGACGAAATCTCGGCGCGGGTGATGGAGGTGTTGGAGCGCGGGGTAACCATTCTGCCGGGGACAGGGGCGTACACGCACCAGTCGCGCCCGGTGCTGTACTGCGTGATCACACGCTCGGAGGTGAACCAGTTGAAAGAACTGGTGCGCGAGGTGGATGCCAAAGCCTTTATGGTGATTGGCCAGGCGCACGAGGCGCTGGGTGAGGGCTTCAAGCCGCTGAAGCCCGAGGAGCGGATGGAGAAATAATTAATCAAAAAAAAACCCGCGATTTTCGCGCGGATTTTGTTGGTCTTTTGGCTATTCTTCATTCTGAATTTCAAAGCCGAAGAGGCGCAGGGCGTGGGGATCGTTGCGCCAATTGAGGCTGGTTTTGACGCGCAGGTCTAAGAAGACTTTGCGGCCGCTCATGCGCTCAATTTCTTTGCGGGCGGTGGAGCCGATCTCTTTGAGCATGGAGCCGCCTTTGCCGATGACGATGCCTTTCTGCGAGTCGCGCTCGACAAAGAGTGTGGCCGAGATTTTGGCGCCGGTTTCGCCGCGTTCCAGGTATTCATCAATGCGCACGGCCATGGCGTGAGGGATTTCATCGCGCAGGTGAACCAGAGCGGCTTCGCGGATGAGATCGGCGGCGATGTCGCGCTCGTAGAGATCGGTGACGGTATCTTCGGGGAAGTATTTGGGGCCGGCAGGTAAAGAAGAGATCAGTAGATCCATTAAACTGGATTGACCCGCGCCGGTGAGGGCGGAGATTTCGATGGGGCGGGCGTTGGGGTAAAGGGCAGTGAATTTTTCGCGGCGCTCGGCGATCTGCTCGGCGTTGAGGGTGTCCACTTTGTTGAGCGCCAGAATCACGGGTAGGTCTGCGCGGATGGCGTTGAGGCGGTTGGCGATGAGAAAGTCTTCTTCGTGGGGGGCTTCGCTGGCGTCAACCACCCAGAGGATCAGGTCGGCGTCGAGCAGGGTATCGGTGGCAGATTCGTTCATAAACTCACCCAGTTTGTGGTGCGGTTTATGGATGCCGGGGGTATCGATGAAGATGATTTGCGCGCTATCGTCGGTCAGAATGCCGAGCTGGCGCTTGCGGGTGGTCTGCGGGCGGGGAGAGACGGCGGCCACTTTCTGCTTGAGAATGGCGTTCAGCAGGGTAGATTTGCCCACATTGGGGCGGCCAATCAGGGTTACATAACCGGAATGGAAAACAGATTCTGAGGTCATTGGGCTAACTCGCGTTTCTTTTGATTCACTAACATAACACCACCAATAATTAAAGCACCACCGGCGAAGAGACGCCAGTCGGGTGGTTCGCTGAGGAATAGAATGCCTAAAACCACACCCACCAGGGCCATGACGTAGGTAACCGAGGTGGCGCGCATGGGCCCGATGCTGTGGATGAGGGAGTAGTAGAGCATATAAGCGGTGAAAGTGCCCAACAGGCCCAGCCAGGCCAGCGCCAGCCAGGTGATGGGCAGCTGCGGCAGTTGGAAGGGTGCTTCAACAATCATCGCGCTGGGGACGATGGCCAGCGCCGCGCCGGTGAAGGCTCCGGCTGTCTGGGCAATCGGGTCCAGGCCGGCGAGCTTGAGGCGGGAGTAGACGGCGGTGATGGCGTAGCAGAACGTGGCCGCCAGCATGGTCAGTGGGGCAATGGCCTGGTGGCCCACCCCACCGGTCAACTGGTTGGAGACCAGCATGACCACGCCGCCAAAGCCGAGTACCAGTCCGAGCACTTTTTTGACGGTCAGGCGATCTTCGGCGATGAAGAAGGGTGAGATGACGATGGCCCACAGGGGCGTGGTGCTGTTGAGCACCGAGGCCATGCCCGACGGGATGAATTTCTCGCTCCACGAGATGAGCACAAACGGCACGGCGATGTTAAACAAACCCATCAACGCGAAGGGGCCAATATAGGCGCGCGAGGGCAGGGCGGGGCGGGTGAGGAGGAAGAAGACCAGAAAGCCCAGCAGCCCGAATAAAATCCGAAAGGCCACCAGGGTAAAGGGTCCGATTTCCTGAACGGCGATTTTAATCCATAGGAAGGACGAGCCCCACAGCAGGCTCAGCACGATGAATTTTACCCAGTCGCGAAACGTCATAGCTTAAAACTCTTTGGAGGTGTAAAGTTAAAAAATATTGGGTTTGATTGTATCAGAGAAAAGCTGGTTCAACCAATAAGGTTGGCGCGGACCTTCACTCTGCAGGTTCTTGAATCGCGGTGATGGAGAAAAACAGGCCTGGATGATGATCAAAAGAACTTCACGCACGGCGGCGGTAGCACTGGCATTTTTTGTAACATTCCTGTGGTCCACATCATGGGTGCTGATCAAAATTGGGCTGCTGGAGATTCCGCCGCTGCTGTTTGCCGGGCTGCGTTACGCGCTGGCTTTCGCGGCGCTGCTGCTGGTCTCTTTGCTGAGCGGTCAGGCGGCGCGCGAATGGAAGGGGCTGACCCGCCGTGAATGGGGGCGGTTGGCGGTGTTGGGGCTGGTCTTCTATGCGCTGACGCAGGGCAGTTCGGTGATGGCTCAAAAATATTTGCCCTCGGCCAGTGTGTCGCTGATGCTGAACTTCACCACGCCGCTGGTGGCCTGCCTGGGCATTTTTTGGCTGAATGAGCGCCTGACGCGCAGGCAGTGGCTGGGGATCACCATTTTTTTGGCCGGGGGGTTGCTGTACTTTCTGCCGCTGGAGACGCACAGCGCGCTGCCGCTTGGCTGGGCGGCGGCCGGTGTAGCAGTGGGCGGCAACACGCTGGCGGCGGTGCTGGGCCGTTCGGTTAACCGCGAGCAGAGTCTTTCCCCGTTGAGCGTGACCACGTTGAGCATGGGGGTGGGGGCGCTGGCGCTGCTGGCTGCCGGAGCAGTCTGGGAGACGCTGCCCGCCATCCGCTGGCAAAACTGGGTGATCATTGCCTGGCTGGCGCTGGTCAACGGCGCGCTGGCCTTTACACTGTGGAATCACACGCAGCGGCATCTGGCGGCGGCTGAATCGAGCCTGATTAACAACACCATGCTTATTCAGATCACCCTTCTGACTTGGTTGTTTTTGGGCGAGGCGGTGACCACCAAGGAGGCGCTGGGGTTGGGATTGGCGGTGCTGGGAATGGTGGTGATGCAGGCGCGCGTAGCGCGGCGATTGGAACCGCCCGCGCCGCTTGTGGATGATAAAGAAGAAGGTGGAGGGTTATAGGAGTCGCGCGCCTTCGAGGGCCAGCAGCCAGGCCTTGGCGCTCACTCCGCCGGGCGCGGAGAATCCGCGCAGGCTGTTGTCGGCGCCCACCACGCGGTGGCAGGGCAGGATGATGGGAATGGGGTTGGCGGCGAGGGCGCTGCCCACCGCGCGCGAGCCGGTTGGGCTGCCCAGGGCGCGGGCGATTTCTCCGTAGGCGCGGGTTTGGCCGTAAGGAATGTGCTGGATGCAGCGCAACACCTGCTCTTGAAAGTCGGGCATGCCAGACCAGTCGATGGGCAGGGTAAACTCACGCAAGAGGCCGTCGAAGTAGGCGGTGAGCTGGCGAGCGGCTTCCACCAGCAGGGTGTTGCGGGCGGTGGCCGAGGCGGCGCGCTGCGTTTCGGACACATTGGCGGTGATGGAAAGCCCGGTCAGCCCGAGCGGTGAGGCGGTGATGAGGATCGCCCCCAGGGGACTGGACGGCATGAGCATGCCGGAAGGGGCAAAAGGCAGGGGCGTGGGTTTGTCCATGTGATCAGTATAGCAGGATGGGGTGGGGCTTTCAACCGGGCAAACCGGAAAGAATTTAATCTACAATTAATTATTAAAGGAGAAAACCGCGCCCACCTTGCAGGAATGTTGGTTCAGCGTAGGGTTGGCGTAGGGTAGCCGTCAAGTAAGACTGAACAGTGTGGACTATTATAATAGTCAAAGGGCGACTTCTCTTCTTCTCCTCCTTAATAGAGCGCCGGGGTCGGCGTCCCCGGCGCTCAATGATTCTCCAGTTATTATTGCCCGGGTGAGATCCCGGGTTTTTGTTTGCGCCGCACTTCGGACTCCCCCCCAAGTATGAGATAGGCGCAGGTGCGGCAACGCCCGTGATTTTCGGGCGGACGGCCGTCCGCCCCTACCAATGAACCATCTTCTCTTGTAGGGCGGTGTTGAGGGCGGATCAATCAACTTTGAGGCAAGACCATTTTGTAACCGCCCGAAATCCGCCGGTAAAAAACACATTGGTGGGTTTCAGGCGGGCATGACGCCGGTTTACCTTTGGAGCGGTGTTTCCGCCTTCCACCCACCCTACCCATGAAGGTGATTGGCAGCCCCAATCCCTGTAGGAGCGCGAGGCGCTTGCGCCCGCATTTTGGGGCGGATGGCCATCCGCCCCTACGAAAGAGGGCCGAGTAGAGGGTAGACCCCAATCAATTTTGAAGCAAAAGCATCTAGAAACCGCCTGAAACCCACCGGTATTGGATGGCGATGCGGACTCCACCCCAACCCTTCACAAAATGCTGGAAAACGAGGGAGTAACCGGTTTGCGTTTATAATCGTTGAGCATGTGGTCAGTGTAGATTATGCCAACGGTAAACCGATTACGTGATTGGTTGCAGCAGCTGGGGCGTTCTGTGGCGTTGAATTTGTGATAAACTTAATCGTTGTTACTTTGTTTTGTGATTGAGGTTGAAAGATGACAGATCGTGCGACATTCCCTGTAGAAATTGCCGGTGTAAAGCGTGACTTGCGCCTGTTTGAAGTAAAGCCGGGCTTGAAAATTGCCATTCTGAATATTCTGGGCGATACCGAATTGGTGGAAGTGGCCGCGGATGAGCTGCTGAAGAAGCTGGGCGACGGCTATGAGGCTTTTGTTACAGCTGAATCGAAGAGCATTCCGCTGGCCTACGCGCTGTCGGCCAAGTCGAAGAAGCCGTATATTGTGCTGCGCAAAGAGTACAAGCCCTATATGGGTGACGCGCTGCAGGCCGAAACGCTTTCCATCACCACCGGCAAGCCGCAGAAGCTGTATCTGGACGAAAAGGACCGTGCCCTGATTGAGGGCAAGCGAGTGGTCATTGTGGACGATGTGATCAGCACCGGCTCAACGCTGGAAGGCATGCGCCTGCTGATGGAGCAAGCTGCCGCGGAGATTAAGGCCGAGGCGGCTATCTTCACCGAGGGCGACGCGGACCAGTGGGAAAAGATCGTTTCGCTGGGGCATCTGCCGGTGTTTGTAGAGTAGCCCTGTACTATAGTGAATAATGAGGGGCTGTCTCTAAAGAATTTGGAAACAGCCCCAAAAATTAGCTGCAAATCGAATAAAAACGAAAAAACAAAAAATTGGTAGCCTACCTGGCTGCCAATTTTCGCATATTATGGGCAATACTGATC
>NZ_LGCL01000043.1 GCF_001306115.1 Ornatilinea apprima
CGGCGACAACATCAACATGACCGCTGAACTGATCGTTCCGGTTGCGCTCGAGCAGGGTTCCAAATTCGCGATCCGCGAAGGCGGTCTGACCGTGGGCGCCGGCGTTATCACCAAGATTCTGGCTTAGTTAAGGAGAATCAGTCCCGGAACGGGCTGAGATAGAAAAATATGGCATCTAAGAAAAAAGATATCCGCCCGGTTATCACGCTGGCGTGCACGGAATGTAAAGAACGCAATTACACCACCGAGAAGAACCGCCGCAATGATCCGGGGCGCATGGAACTGAAGAAATACTGCTCGCGCTGCAAAAAACACACCCCGCACCGTGAGACCAAGTAAGTAACAATGCAACAATCATGTGGGGTGCACAGGCACCCCACATGCAGCATAGGCGAGTAGCTCAATTGGTAGAGCAACGGTCTCCAAAACCGTAGGTTGTGGGTTCGATTCCTGCCTCGCCTGCCTTCAGTCTTCTAGCGCCGTCCATCGAGGCGGCGTTTTAGACATAAAATAAAGGAGACACTGCCCGTGTCAGACAAAAACGAAACCAAAAAACCAAACCCGATCGCAAAGTGGTGGCGAGAAACCGTCGGCGAGCTTCGCAAAGTCACCTGGCCCACCACCCATGATGCCTGGCGGCTCACCAAGATCGTTTTGCTCACCATGGTCGTGATGAGCGCAATTCTTGGCGTTTTGGACTTTGTCTTTTCAAAGCTGGTCGGTCTGATCTTTGCATAATCGGCAAGCTTTTTGGATTGAGGTGGCATAATAATGGACGCTCACAGCGAATTCGATTCTGAATTCAACGAAGATGATATGACCTCCCACACCCCCGAATTGGATAACTTCGCGGATGACGTGGAAGGTCTCGACGCGTCCCAACGGGATGTATCGACGCTTTCAGATCATGAGGCACAACCTGAAGGTGAAGGAGACGACCGCTCTTGGTATGTCATTCACTGCTATTCGGGCTACGAAAACAAAGTGCGCCATAATCTTGAACAGCGCATTGAAACCATGGGAATGAAAGACAAAATCTTTGACGTGGTGATCCCCACCCAAGAAGAGATCGACGTCAAAGATGGCAAGCGCCGCGTGGTTGAACGCCATGTCTTCCCCGGCTATGTGCTGGTCAACATGGTCCTCACCGAAGAATCGTGGTATGTGGTGCGCAACACCCCCGGTGTAACCGGTTTTGTTGGCATGGGCAACGACCCCACTCCCCTGCGCCCCGAAGAGGTAGTCCAAATCCTCAAGCGCATGGAAGCCGAAGCGCCACACATCAAAGTTACCTTCAAAGTTGGCGAGCGCGTGCGCATTATCGACGGCCCATTCAACGATTTCCGCGGCACCGTTTCGGAAATCGACATGGAACGCACCAAGGTTCGTGTAATGGTCAATTTCTTCGGGCGTGAAACCCCCGTTGAATTGGACTTCTTACAAGTAGAAAAGTCGTAAACCAGCTTGCCGCCTGGCGAGCTGAGATTCGTGGGAGGGTGAAACCGCCCGCTAACACCACAAAGGAGATAAGTTGTGGCAAAAAAGTTAAAAGCAGTTGTCAAGTTGCAAATCACTGCCGGTAAAGCCAATCCGGCACCGCCCATTGGTCCTGCCCTGGCCGGGCATGGTATCAATATCATGGCTTTCTGCAAAGAATATAACGCCCGCACCCAAAACCGCATGGGCGAAATTATTCCCGCAGAAATCACCGTCTACACGGATGGTTCTTTCACCTTCGTGCTCAAATCTTCACCCACCGCGGTTCTGCTGCGCAAAGCGGCTGGCATCGAGCGTGGATCAGCCGTTCCCAACCGGGAAAAAGTCGGCAAAGTGTCCCGCGCCCAGGTGCGTGAAATCGCCGAAATCAAGCTGAAAGACACCAACGCCATTGATATTGAAGGCGCCATGCGCCAGGTCGAAGGGACCGCCCGCAACATGGGTATTGTTGTAGAAGATTAGTTAACAGTGGGAGGTCCTGTCTTTTCGGGGCCGTTACTACCACAAAGGAGCCGTAATGCCGAAACACGGAAAGAAATACTTAACCGCCCGCGAAAAACTCAACCCCGGGCAATACTATACCCCGCAGGAAGCCGTGGATCTGGTTAAACAAACCAGCACCACCAATTTTGACGCGACTGTGGAAGTTCACATGCGCATGGGCCTCGACCCGCGCCAGGCTGACCAGCAGGTGCGCGACGTGGTTGTTTTGCCCCACGGTTTGGGTAAAACGGTGCGCGTGCTCGTCTTCGCCCAGGGTGAAGGCGTTCAATACGCTGAACAGGGCGGCGCCGATTACATCGCCGACACGGACGAATGGATCAAGAAAATTCAGGATGGTTGGTTCGATTTCGACGTGGCCATCGCCACTCCCGATATGATGGGTAAAGCCGGCCGTCTGGGCCGTGTGTTGGGCCCCCGCGGTCTGATGCCGAACCCCAAAGCGGGCACCGTTGTGCAGCCCTCTGACCTGCCGCGTGTCATTCAAGAATCGAAAGCCGGTCGCGTTGAGTTCCGTCTCGACAAAACCGCCAACCTGCATGTGCCGATTGGCAAAGTGTCGTTCGATGCCGACAAACTGTACGAAAACCTGGCCGCGCTGATGGAAGCCATTAAGAAGGCTCGCCCCTCGGCTGCCAAAGGCTCGTACATCCGCCGCGTAACGGTTACCTCCACTATGGGCCCTGGCATTCGTGTGGATGCCAACCTTGCCCAAAGCATGGAAAATCGCGAATAATCGAGTATAATAGATGGGTTGGGCGCGCCCTTCTGCTTCAGAAAAATGCGCCCACAGAAATCAAAAAACTTTGGCTTCGCCCATGACAGCCGGTGCCGCAAGGCTTAATATCCAGCCCAGGTGAAGACGATCACTCAAAAAAGGCCGTGCTGCTTCAGCGCGCCTGTGAAAGTCTTTGCCTGGCATAGAACCAGACAAAGACTTTTTATTTCTAATTCTAAAAACGGAAGGAGGTGAAAACCCTTGGCATTCACCAAAGAGCAAAAACAGAAAATGGTGGCTGAATACAGCGAATTACTGCAAAAGAGCCAGGCCGTCTTCATCATCGAGCACGGCAAGATGAACATGAAAGAAATCGACACGTTCCGCGCGAAAGTGCGCGAGGCCGGTGGCGTGGCCCATATTTGTAAGAACACGTTGTTCACCATCGCCCTCAAAGAACAGGGCTACGAAGTCAAGTCGAAACTGGCTGGCACCTCGCTGGTCGGCTTCGCCCTGCAAGACGCCCCCGCTCTGGCCAAAGCTTTTGATGAAATTACCGCGAAATCAGAGATCTTTGCCCTGAAAAAAGGCTTCCTGGACAATAAGGAAATCAGCGCTCAGCAGATCAAAGCCCTTGCCGACCTGCCCCCGCTGCCTGTTATGCGCGCCACGCTGCTGGGCACCATCATGGCCCCCGCATCGCAATTGGTCCGCACCCTGGCCGAACCGGCTCGTGGTTTGGCCGCTGTTATCAAAGCTTACTCAGAAAAAGACAGCGCCCCCGCTGCTGCGTAAGCACCGTTTTTTGAACAAATGTAGTAACCAACTTTTACAAACAAACACCTGATAAGGAGTATTTACAATGGCTGATCTCGACAAAATTATTGAACAATTGAGCGCCCTCACCGTGCTCGAAGCTGCTGAACTGGTTAAGGCTCTCGAAGAGAAGTGGGGCGTTTCCGCCGCCGCTCCTGTGGCTGTTGCCGCCGCCGCCCCCGTCGCCGCCGCTGCCGAACCCGAAGAAGAAAAGACCGAGTTCGATGTCGTCCTCAAAGACGCTGGCCCCAAGAAAATCGAAGTCATCAAAGTCATTCGCCAGCTCACCAGCCTGGGCCTCGTGGAAGCCAAACAAATGGCCGAAACCGCTGGCTCCAAGGTCCTCACCGCCGTCAGCAAAGAAGCTGCCGCCGATGCCAAGGCCAAACTGGAAGCCGCTGGTGGCGTGATCGAACTCGCGTAGTTCTTTCAACCCCAAACAGCAAAGAAAATCCCCCGACAAAATCGGGGGATTTTTGTTATCGTTTCGCGGGCGTTGATTTTGCGGAAGAAGAACGCCTACATGGCTACGTTACGAACCTGGCGGATGACCATCACCACTTTACCCATAATGCGCACCTGTTTGGGGTTATCCACATAAATCGGCTGCATAGTGGGGTTCGCGGGCTGCAAGCGGATGCGGTCTTTTTCTTTGTAGAAGTACTTCAGCGTGGTCTCATCATTATCGTCCAGCCATACGGCCACCATTTCGCCGTTGTTGGCCTGCTGGGCGCGCTTCATAATCACAATATCACCGTCGTTGATCATCGCATCAATCATTGAATCGCCGTCCACTTCCAGCGCGAAGAGATCGTCCACATTCTCGCGCGGAGGGAGCAGGCTGCGGGCAATATCCACACCGCTTTCCGCGTCAAAATAGTTAAAATCCGAAGCGGGCATGGGCAGCGGCGCGCTGGCCACAATACGGCCCTGCAGCGGGATGGTGATGACATCGGTCAGCGTGGCGGCCACGCTCTTGGCAGCGCTCACCACCTTCTCACCCACAGAGGTGGGCAGGGGCTGCAGCAGGCGAATGCTGCGCGACACATGCGAATCGCGCTCAATGTATCCAAATTCTTCCAACTGCTTCAGGTAATAATCCACCAATGAGGTGGACTTCACCCCAATGCTTTCGCCAATCTGCCGGATGGAGGGCGAATACCCGGAATCTTCCTGAAATTTCTCCAGGTAGCGCATAATCTTCTTATGCCGCTCGCTCAGGCCGGCTTTCTTTCGTGCCATCATAAGACGCTCCTTATGTCCAGTTACCGCAAAATCAAACATTTGTACTACGAATATAATACACGAACATCCGTTCTGTGTCAAGCAGTTTTTTTCTACCCATAATCTCCTTTCCCTCCTTTTTTAACCAACTCTCATCCGCCAAATCTTGACGCGTGCGTAAGATATGCTATACTCCAGTAGAGTATATATCCCCTTGCCAAGGAGCGTTTTCTTCCATGCCTCTTTACCGATACCAATGTGAAGAATGCCTGTACGAATTTGAAAAACTGGTCTCTTACTCCGATTCCGACAAGCTTCCTCAATGCCCCAATTGTGAAAGCAACGCCACCCACAAGCAAGTAACCAGCTTTTCTTCCTTCGGTTTTTACTCGCCCAATTCATCTTCCAATTCAGGCTCTTGCGGCGGTAGTTCCAGCCGCTTTCGCTGAGGTTAAGCTCTATTGGGCTGCGGCGCAGCCCACCCAGTGTATATAACCGTATCCGATGAGGAGAAAATCAGGTGCAGCCGTGAAGATGCAAGACCCACAGGTTCAGAAGCAATTAATCAGCCGCCTGCGCCGCATCGAAGGTCAGGTGCGCGGCGTGCAAACCATGATCGACGAAAACCGCGACTGCCATGAGATCATGCAGCAAATGGCGGCCATCCGCTCGGCGGTGCAAAGCGCCAGCCAGGCCATGCTCGAAGAGTTCTCCGAGAACTGCCTCATCAACCTGGCCGGCACCGATGACCTGCAAGAGCGTAAGCTGCTGCTCAAAGATCTGATCGCCCTCATCGGTAAAGCCCCCTGATTCAAAACCCACAGAAAGAAGGACACCATGAGTTCAGCACAAGTGCGTTGGATTGGCGGCGGAAAATTTGTAGGCGTTGATTCCACCCAGCATTCCGTGGTCCTTTCCACCCCCTCCGAAGGCATCGGCATGAAGCCTTCGGAAATGCTCCTCGTCGCATTGGCCTCTTGTACCGCCGTGGACGTTGTCTCCATCCTCGAAAAGCGCCGCAAACCGCTGGCCTCTCTTGAAATCCAGGCAACCGGCGAGCAAGACGCCGACCCGCCCTGGCCGTTCCGCAAAATCCACCTCAAGTACATCCTCTCCGGCAAAGACATCACCCCCAAAGACGCCGAAACAGCCATTCAGCTCTCCGAAGAAAAATACTGCTCGGTGGCCGCCACGGTGCGGGGTGTGGCCGAAATCACCACCAGTTACGAGATTCTCCCTCTTTCCTAGCAGCTCTTCCTTATAAAGCATTGGTATAATCATGCCAGGTTTTCACAACTGGCATGATTTTTTATTGATGAGGAGAACAGCATCATGGCATATAACGGCGTATTGGCCCAATACGGCCACCTGATGGACCTGCCCGCCCACACCCTGCCCATCACCCTGCTGGAAGGCAACACCCCGCTCATCCCCATGCCCGGCCTGGCGGCCGAGTTGGGCGGTGGGTTTGAACTGTACGTCAAATTTGAAGGCCTCAACCCCACGGGCAGCTTCAAAGATCGCGGCATGACCGCCGCCGTCTCCGAAGCGGCCGGGCGCGGCGCCAAAGCCGTCATCTGCGCCTCCACCGGCAACACAGCCGCTTCCGCGGCCGCCTACGCGTCGCGCGCCGGTATGCGCGCCGTGGTCATCATCCCCGACGGCAAAGTGGCAACCGGCAAGCTGGCCGGCGCTATGGCCTACGGCGCAGAAGTTATTCAGATCAAAGGCTCATTCGACGACGCCCTTAATCTGGTGGTGCAGATCAGCCAACGCCACCCCATTGCCCTGGTCAATTCCCTTAACCCTTATCGCCTCGAAGGTCAAAAATCATCCGCCTTCGAAATTTGCGATACCCTCGGCGCCGCCCCCGATTGGCTCTGCCTGCCGGTGGGCAACGCCGGCAACATCACCTCCTATTGGATGGGCTTCCGGCAGTACAACACCCTCAAACAGAGCGGCCTGCCGCGCATTTTGGGAGTACAGGCCGAAGGCTCTGCCCCGCTGGTCATCGGCCACCCCGTAGAGCACCCCGAGACAGTCTGCACCGCCATTCGCATTGGCAAACCGGCCCGCGGTGAAGAGGCCCTGCAAGCCGCCGAAGAATCCAACGGGCGCATCATCGCCATGAGCGATGACGCCATTTTGGCTGCCCAGCGCCAGCTCGCCTCACACGGCGTGTGGGTCGAACCCGCCTCTGCCGCCGGGGTGTGCGGACTGGTCCACCAGATCCGCACCGGCCAACTGGACCCCAAAGGCAAGCGCATTGTTGCCATTTGCACCGGTCACGGACTCAAAGACCCCGATATCATCACCCGCCAGGCAGCCACCCCGCGCGCCCTGCCCGCCACCCTGGCCGCCATGGAAGAAGCCATCCTGGGAGAGCGCTAAATGAGCCTGCAGACTGTCAAAGTCAGCGTTCCGGCCACCACCGCCAACCTGGGCCCCGGATTCGACTGCCTGGGCGTGGCGCTGGACCTGTGGAACGAAGTAACCTTTTCCCTGCAAGGCAGCGGCATTCATGTGGAAGTTCAAGGCGAGGGCGCGGGTCTGGTGCCCGCCAGCGAACAAAACCTGGTTGCGCAGTCTTACCTGCAGTTTTGCGCCCTTAACGGCCTGCCGGCCCCCAGCGGGCTGCGCGTGGTCTGCCGCAATCACATTCCGCTTGGCTCAGGCATGGGTTCATCGGCCGCCGCTGTCGTCGCCGGAATGCTGGGTGCCAGCCAGCTCACGGGTGTTGGCGCCTCACCCGATAGCATCCTGGAATACGCCGATCAGATTGAAGGCCACCCCGACAACGCTGCCGCTGCTATCTATGGTGGGCTGGTGATCATCGCCGCCGGCGAACAACGCCTGCTCACCCGCCGCTACGACCTGCCCGAACTGCACGTTGCCGTTGCCCTGGGCGAAATTGACCTGCCCACCCGCGCCGCGCGCGCGGCGCTGCCCAAAAACGTCAGCCTGGCAGACGCCGTCTTCAATATCAGCCGCACCGCCCTGGTGGTCGAAGCCCTGCGCAGCGGCGACCTGGAACTGCTGGGGCAGGTCATGCAAGACCGCCTGCACCAGCCGTACCGCCTTCCGCTTATGCCGGGGGCTGCCCAGGTGATTGAGGCCGCCCTGCAGGCTGGCGCGCAGGCCGCCGCCATCTCGGGCGCCGGCCCCAGCCTGATCGCCTTCACCCGCCAACCAGCCGGGGCAGTGGCAAACGCCATGCAGCGCGCCTACCAGGATGCCGGAACCCCCGCGCGCGCCTTCGCTTTGCGCACCACCAACCTGGGCGCGCAAATTGAGTCTTAACCTCCGGACAGGCAGACGCTTATTGGAAAGCCGCTCAATCTGTGCAGCATGAGCTCAACAAACTACTAATCGGGGCGCAATACCTGCGCCCCGTCTTTGTTTATACCTGGGCGCCTGGCGGCAGCGCGCCTCAACGCTCACCAATATCCTCAAAAAAATACCCACTCTGGTCATAAAACCCCATAAAACCGGTAATAAACCCACAAACTTGGTTGACAAATCAACCGGCCTTCTTGTAGAATCGATTCAAGAGGGGGGCGGACAACCTCTCTCCCTGATCAGCCGCTCGCTCTGCGCAGCCGCGCCATGCCAGCGCCTGGCATGGATAATGCAACATAGCGCTTGACGGCTAAAAAGGGTTATGCTACCATGATTAGAAATGTTAAAAAGTGCGCCCAACTGCAAACCGTGCAGCCGCGCATCTCAGGAAGGAGAGCCTGCAATGTACAAGAAATCGTTAAGCCTTGTATTGGTTCTGATCGCATTCAGCCTGGTGTTCTCGGCCTGCACGCGCTCGGCATCCACCGCAACCACTGAGCCCAAAACCGGTGAAGATTCACCGCTGGGCCCCATTGCCACGCAACCCGACATCCTGCAAGAAGCCATCACGTCTGCCACGCAGAACGCCATGCAAACCCAGCAAGCCCAGGGGGTAACCCCTGCCGCAGATGTTACCGCTGCGCCTGCTGAAGCCACCACGGCCCCCACCGCAGCCCCCACGGCAACGTCGACCATGGCCGCCATTCCCACCCTCACCCGCCCGGCCACCTACACGCTGCAAAAGGGTGAATTCCCCTACTGCATCGCGCGCCGCTACAATGTCAACATTGCGGACCTGCTCAGCCTGAACGGCCTGGGCTCTGGCGCGGTGGTCAACCCCGGCACCACCCTCAAGATCCCTTCCAGCGGCACCTGGTCTGCCGGTGATCGCGCTCTCAAGAGCCATCCCGCCGACTACACCGTCAAAGCTGGCGATACCATCTACACCGTGGCCTGCGCCTACGGCGACGTAGACCCCAACGCCATCGCCATCGCCAACGGGTTGGAAGAGCCTTACACCCTCACTGCTGGCAAAGTCATCAAAATTCCGTAATCGCTGGCGCAAGGCTCTTCGCTGCATCCATTTGAACCCACAATCAGGCGGGAGAAATTCCCGCCTGCATTATTTTACCCTTGCGTCGCAATTTCTGATAAAATCAAATTAACGCACTACCGGCACCCGCCGAATCACAATTGCAGCACAAGGCAAGCGCACATGAAATTTACAATCACCGGCAGCCAAACCCATTATCGCGGGCGCGCGTTTAGCGTAGAAAAAGTGGATTTTACTCTCCCCGATGGCCGTCAGGCCAGCTACGACCTGGTGCGCCACAACGACAGCGTCTCCATTGTGCCAGTCGATGAGCACGGACGCATATTATTCGTCAGCCAATACCGCCTGGGCGCGGAAAATTTATTGTTAGAACTCCCCGCTGGTGTGGATGAAGACGGCGAAACCCCTGAGGCTTCTGCCGCACGCGAAATCCGCGAAGAAACCGGCATGGCCGCCGGAAAGCTGATCCGCCTGGGAGAATACTACCTGGCTCCCGGCTACTCCAGCGAATTAATGTATGCCTACCTCGCCACCGACCTCACCCCGGCCCCCTTACAGGCCGACCCCGACGAATTTTTACAGGTGAAAGCCATTCCCATCGAAGAGGCCTACGCGATGGCCCGCCGTGGAGAAATTCAGGACTCAAAAAGTCTGGCTGCCTTGCTGCTGGCTGAGCCTTACCTTCGCCCCGAAGCCTGATAGCTCCATTCCGACGCCAACAGAGCTTGCCGCACCGCTGCTTTCGCGCCGCCCATATAAAACACAAACCGCAGATGCTTTGTCTGAATTATGACAGGACGCATAGCATATTGTGATCTTTATAACTAAACGAAATGACGTTTTTCCGTTAAACTTCACTAGGTTTAATGTCTAGAAGTCTGCCTGTACGTTGGTTCAGCGTGGGCAGTTCACATGAAAGATTAACGAACCAGATGTTTGACGAAAATCTTTCTCATTATTTTCCCTCAGGAGTATTCAAATGACGCGTCAACTGACAACAATTGATGGAAATGAGGCCGTAGCCTACGTTGCCTACCGCCTCAACGAAGTGATCGCCATTTACCCGATCACCCCTTCCTCAAACATGGGTGAACATGCCGATGCCTGGTCTGCCGCCCGTGTGCGCAACATCTGGGGAACTGTCCCGCAGGTAACCGAAATGCAGTCTGAAGGCGGCGCGGCCGGAGCCGTGCACGGCGCTCTCACTACCGGATCGCTGACCACCACCTTCACCGCCTCTCAAGGCCTGCTGCTGATGATTCCCAACATGTACAAGATCGCCGGCGAACTGACCTCAACCGTCTTCCACGTCTCCGCCCGCTCGCTGGCCGCCCAGGCGCTCTCGATCTTTGGCGACCATTCCGATATCTACAGCGCGCGCAGCACCGGCTTCGGCTTCCTGGCTTCCGCTTCTGTGCAAGAAGCCCACGACATGGCCCTCATCAGCACCGCCGCCAGCCTCGAGGCGCGCATTCCCTTTGTGCACTTCTTCGACGGTTTCCGCACCTCGCACGAAGTCAGCAAAATAGAATTGATCCCCGAAGACGTGATGCGGCAAATGATCAACGACGAAGCCGTTGCAGCCCACCGCGCCCGTGGCCTTTCCCCCGACCGACCCGCCATGCGCGGCACCGCCCAGAACCCCGATGTCTACTTCCAGGGCCGCGAAACGGTTAACCCGTTCTACAACGCCTGCCCGGCGATTGTGCAAAAGGCCATGGATAAGTTTGCCGCCCTCACCGGCCGCAGCTACCACCTGTACGACTACTACGGCTCACCCGATGCCGAACGCGTGATCATCATTATGGCCTCTGGCGCCGAAACTGCCGAAGAAACCGCCAAATACCTGATGGAACGCGGAGAAAAAGTGGGTGTGCTGGTTGTGCGCCTCTACCGCCCCTTCGCGGTTGAAGCCTTCCTTAAGACTCTGCCGGCCAGCGTCAAAGCCATCGCCGTCCTCGACCGCACCAAAGAACCCGGCGCCACTGGCGAACCGCTTTACACCGATGTTGTTACCGCCATCGAAGAAGGCCTGGCCAACGGCACCACACCCTTCAAAACCATTCCCACCATTATCGGTGGCCGCTACGGTCTTTCCTCCAAAGAATTTACCCCCGGCATGGTCAAAGCCGTCTACGAAGAACTGGCCAAAGCCCAGCCCAAGAACCACTTCACCGTAGGTATCAACGACGACGTAACCCACACCAGCCTGGCGTACGACCCGCACTTCTCCATTGCCGCCCCCGAGACCAAACGTTGCGTCTTCATTGGCCTGGGCTCCGACGGCACTGTGGGCGCCAACAAAAACTCCATCAAAATCATTGGTGAAGAAACCGACTTCAACGCTCAGGGCTACTTCGTTTACGACTCGAAGAAATCCGGCTCGCTCACCGTTTCACACCTGCGCTTTGGTCCCAAACCGCTCAAAGCCCCTTACCTCATCCAGGAAGGCGATGCCGACTTTGTGGCCTGCCACCAGTTCACCTTCTTAGAGAAGCTCGACATCCTCAAATACGCCAAACAGGGCGGCGTATTCCTGCTAAACAGCATCTACGGGCCAGAAGAAGTGTGGGATCACCTGCCTCTCGAAGTACAGCAAGACATCATCGACAAGCAGCTCAAGTTCTACGTCATCGATGGCTACGAAGTGGCCAAGAATGCCAACATGGGCGGCCGCGTCAACACCATTATGCAGACCTGCTTCTTCGCCATCTCTGGCATTCTGCCGCGTGACGAAGCCATCGCGCAGATCAAGAAATCCATCAAGAAAACCTATGGCAAGCGCGGCGAGGCCGTTGTTCAGGCTAACTACAACGCCGTAGATAGCTCTCTGGCCAACCTCTTTGAGGTGAAAGTGCCCGAAAAAGCCACCAGCAGCTTCTCGCGCCGCCAACCGGTGCCCGCCAACGCCCCCGAATTCGTTAAAGACGTGTTGGGCAAGATGATGGTCTTTGAAGGCGACGACATCCCCGTCAGCGCCATGCCCATCGACGGCACCTACCCCACCGGCACCACCCAGTGGGAAAAACGCAACATCAGCCTCGAAATTCCGGTGTGGGAACCCGACCTGTGTATCCAGTGCGGTAAGTGCGCCTTTGTTTGCCCGCATGCCGTCATCCGCCAGAAGATTTACGAACCCGCCCTGCTCGAGAACGCCCCGGCCGCCTTCAAATCGGTAGACGCCAAGTTCAAAGAAATTCCCGGCATGAAGTTCACCATCCAGGTCTCTCCCGAAGACTGCACCGGCTGCGGTTTGTGCGTAGAAGCCTGCCCCGCCAAAGACAAAACCCAGGTGGGCCGCAAAGCTATTAATATGGCCGCCCAGCCGCCTCTGCGCGAGCAGGAAGTCAAAAATTGGGACTTCTTCCTGTCGCTTCCCAACCCCGACCGCACGCTCTTCAAGCACGACACGGTCAAAAACTCCCAGCTCTTGCAGCCCTTGTTTGAGTTCTCGGGCGCCTGCGCCGGCTGCGGTGAAACCCCCTACATCAAACTGCTCACCCAGCTCTTCGGCGACCGCATGGTCATTGCCAACGCCACTGGCTGCTCCTCCATCTACGGCGGCAACCTGCCCACCACGCCTTATTCGCAGAACAACGACGGCCGCGGCCCGGTATGGTCGAACTCTCTGTTCGAAGACAACGCCGAGTTCGGCATGGGCATGCGCCTCACCCTCGACAAGCAGCAAGAATACGCCCTTGAACTGGTTCAGCAGCTCTCCAGCGAAATTGGCGAAACCCTGGCCAGCGAACTGATCAACGCCGATCAAAGCACCGAAACTGGCATCGCCCAACAGCGCCAGCGCATCGCCGTGCTGAAAGACAAACTGGAAGCCCTCAAAGCCAAAGACAGCCGCGCTTTCCACCTGCTCACCCTGGCCGACGTGCTGGCCCGCAAGAGTGTTTGGATCCTCGGCGGTGACGGTTGGGCTTACGACATTGGTTACGGCGGTTTGGACCACGTTCTCGCCTCTGGCCGCAACGTCAATGTTCTGGTCATGGACACCGAAGTTTACTCCAACACTGGCGGCCAGTCCTCCAAAGCCACCCCGCGCGCCGCGGTTGCCAAATTTGCCGCCTCAGGCAAGGGCCTGCCCAAGAAAGACCTGGGCATGATCGCCATGTCTTACGGCTACATCTATGTCGCCCGCGTTGCCATGGGCTACAACGACACCCACACCCTGCGCGCCCTCCTCGAAGCCGACGCCTACGACGGCCCCTCGCTGGTGATTGCCTACTCGCACTGCATCAACCACGGTATCAACATGCGCAACGGCCTCGAACAGCAAAAACTGGCCGTCAACTCAGGCGCCTGGCCGCTCTTCCGCTACAACCCCAACCTGGCCGAAGAAGGCAAGAACCCCCTGCAGCTGGACAGCAAAGAGCCCAGCGTAGAGTTCAAAGACTACGCCTACAACGAAACCCGCTACCGCATGCTCGTCCAGTCCAACGAGGAACGCGCCGAAGTATTGATGAAAGAAGCCACGGCAGACGCCCGCAAACGCTGGAATCTCTACCGCCAGATGGCCGAAATTCAATATAATTCAGACGAGGAATAAGTAACTTTTTACCCTCGCGCTCATCTAAATTTAAGGATGAATAGAAAGAGAGGGAAAAACGTATGGTAGATCTAAGTTCAAAGTATATGGGGCTGCAGCTCAAGAATCCCTTGGTTGCTTCTGCCTCTCCATTATCGAAAAAAGTGGGTACCATCCGAAAACTGGAAGACCAGGGCATTTCGGCAGTGGTGATGTATTCGCTCTTCGAAGAGCAAATCAACCACGCCAGCCGCGAACTGGACTACTTCCTCAACCTCGGCACCGAGAGCTTCGCTGAAGCGCTCACCTACTTTCCCGAGATGCAAACCTACAATGTTGGCCCAGAGAATTACCTGGACCTGATTCGTAAAGCCAAAGAAGCCGTCCAAATCCCCATTATCGCCAGCCTCAACGGCATTTCAAGCGGCGGGTGGGTAAAATATGCCAAAAGCATCGAAGAGGCCGGCGCCGACGCCCTGGAACTGAACATCTACTTCGTACCTACCGCCACCGAAACAGACTCGCAGCAGTTGGAAGACGCCTACGTCAACCTGGTGTACGATGTCAGCGAGCAAATTCGCATTCCGCTGGCCGTCAAGATCAGCCCCTACTACACCGCCCTGCCGCATTTCCTCAGCCGCCTGGTGAAAGCTGGCGCAAAAGGTCTGGTTCTATTCAATCGCTTTTATCAACCAGACCTGGATATTGAGAACTTCGAAGTGCAGCCCAGCTTACACCTCAGCACGTCCGAAGATTTGCGCCTGCCGCTGCGTTGGATAGCCATCCTCTACGGGCGGCTCAATGCCAGCCTGGCGCTCACCAGCGGCGTTCACACCGCTCAAGACGCGGCCAAAGCCATTATGGCGGGCGCCGACGTGGCCATGATGGCCTCAGAGCTGGTGGAAAAAGGCCCGGGGCGCGTGAGTGAAATTCTGGTAGAACTGCAAGCCTGGATGGAAGGCAAAGAATACGCCTCCGTCAGCCAGATGCGCGGCAGCATGAGCCAGAAATCGGTAGCCCAACCAGCTGTATTTGAGCGAGCCAACTATATGAAAGCCCTCTCCACGTTTGACAACCGGCTCAAAGACTGACCTGTGTAAACAGCCAGCCAACAAGAAACACACCGCGCCCCTCTCTATTTGAGAAGGGCGCGGATCTTTAATACGAAAGCAGCCAACCAGCGTAATAAAAAACACCCCGCCGCAATTGGGCAGGGTGCTTTTCCTTTAATCCATCACAAAGAGCAGTGAAACAGCCGGGGAGCCTATTCCAAACCAACGAACTGAGAGCTGCCTTTTTTCTGCCGGTACACAATCCGGCCGCGGGTCAGATCATAAGGAGACATTTCCACGCGCACCCGATCTCCCAGCAAAATGCGGATGTAATACTTACGCATCCGGCCAGAAAGATAAGCAAGCACCTCGTGGTCATTGTCCAGGCGTACCTTAAACTGCGTACCCGGCAGCGCCTCAACAATTGTCCCCTCCACTAATACTTTATCCTCTTCTTTAGGCATTCACTCCTCCAAAATTCAAAACCTGCAATCCCCGGAACCCAGAAGCGAGCCGATTAGTGCTCAATCTGGCGGCGTTTGATCCGGCGAATCGCCTTCTTCTTCTCAACGCGTCGCAGTTCGCTTTTTGAAACGAACCAGCGTTTGCGTCGTACCGTGCTCAATACACCACTCTTCACCACTTTCTTGCGAAAGCGCTTCAGCAGTTGATCTTGAGACTCATTAGCTCGTAGAACGACTGTGGCCATGGAGTTTTCACCTCCCTTCGTGATCGGATTAAAGATTAAAAAACAAACTCGCTTGCAAGAGGCTGCAACCGAGTTCCGTAAAAGGGCTATGCTATCTCGCGTCCTTCCGTGCAATCGAGCCGCAACCTCCTATCATCTAATAAAAGAAAAACCTTCACAGTGATAGCAAAGAAATTATACCCGACCCTGCCGTAATTGTCAAATTGCTGCGGAGAAGGACGGTGGGGTACAAGACCAGGCAGAGGGAAATAATAAAAGTCTCTTGGCAATGACCTACTCTCCCAGGGGGTCGCCCCCCAAGTACCATCGGCGCTGGCGACCTTAACTACCGGGTTCGGAATGTTACCGGGTGTACCCTCGCCGCTCCAATCACCAAGAGACTTTATTTTACTATGCCTTGGTTCGAATAATGTTGTAGTCCTTCTCGTTGCGAAAAGTCCCGCGTTCTCCACATCACGTAGAAGCCCTCGGTCATTAGTACAGCTTAGCTCAACGCATTGCTGCGCTTACACACGCTGCCTATCAAACAGGTAGTCTACCTGTGACCTTACTCCCTTACGGGATCACAGGGATCTTATCTTGAGGCGAGTTTCCCACTTAGATGCTTTCAGCGGTTATCTCTGCCAGACGTAGCTACTCAGCGATGCCGTTGGCACGACAACTGACACACTAGAGGTCTGTCCACCCCGGTCCTCTCGTACTAGGGGCAGCTCCTCTCAAATCCCTTACGCCCACAGCGGATAGAGACCGACCTGTCTCACGACGGTCTGAACCCAGCTCGCGTACCGCTTTAACGGGCGAACAGCCCGACCCTTGGGACCTTATCCAGCCCCAGGATGCGATGAGCCGACATCGAGGTGCCGAGCGAGGTCGTCGATGTGAACTCTTGGACCTCACCAGCCTGTTATCCCCGGGGTAGCTTTTGTCCGGTAAGCCACGGCCCTTCCACTCAGTACCGTGGGATCACTAAACCCGACTTTCGTCTCTGCTCGACGCGTTGGTCTTGCAGTCAAGCTCCCTTATGCTTTTGCACTCTCCGGCTGGTTTCCATTCAGCCTGAGGGAACCTTTGGGCGCCTCCGTTACCTTTTAGGAGGCGACCGCCCCAGTCAAACTGCCCACCTGACACGGTCCCCTACCCGGTTCACGGCGTAGGGTTAGGGTCTAAACATGATCAGGGTGGTATTTCACCGATGTCTCCACCGAGGCTGGCGCCCCAGTTTCTCAGACTCCCACCTATCCTACACAAATCATGCCCAAACTCAATGTCAAGCTGCAGTAAAGCTCCACGGGGTCTTTTTGTCCTGCTGCGGGTAGGCCGCATCTTCACAGCCATTTCAATTTCACCGGGTCCTTCGTTGAGACAGTGCTCTGATTGTTACACCGTTCGTGCGGGTCGGAACTTACCCGACAAGGAATTTCGCTACCTTAGGACCGTTATAGTTACGGCCGCCGTTCACCGGGGCTTCGGTTCAAAGCTTCGCTTGCGCTAACCTCTCCCCTTAACCTTCCGGCACTGGGCAGGTGTCAGCCCCTATACATCGTCTTTCGACTTTGCAGAGACCTGTGGTTTTGTTAACCAGTCATCAGAGCCTGGTCACTGCGACCACCCAGAGCTACCAGTTTCCTGTCACCCTAGATGGTACCCCTTCTCCCTAAGTTACGGGGTTAATTTGCCTAGTTCCTTAACGAAGGTTCTCCCGATCGCCTTGGTATTCTCTACCCGTCTACCAGTGTCGGTTTGCGGTACGGGCACCCAAATTTCATCGCTTAGAGGCTTTTCTTGGCAGCAAGGCTCAACTCACTTATGCCTCATGGGCTCGCCACCATACCTCAACTCAGTCCACGGATTTCCCTGTGGTCCTCTTCGTCTGACGTATGATGCACCTGCACAACCATTCGCAGGCTGGCCTACCTCGCTGCGTCCCCCCATCGCTCCATCTGGGTGGTTCCGGAATGTTGACCGGATGTCCATCGCCTACGCCTTGCGGCCTCGGCTTAGGGCCCGACTAACCCGACGCGGAACAACCTGGCGTCGGAAACCTTAGACTTACGGCGAAAACGATTCTCACGTTTTTTACGCTACTCATGCCTACATTCTCACTTCTGCCCGCTCCAGCCGTCCTTTCGGTCGACCTTCACCGCTGGCAGAACGCTCCCCTACCGCCCAAGCTTGCGCTCAGGCCCATGGCTTCGGTACTAAGCTTAGCCCCGTTAAATTTTCCGCGCAGGATCACTTGACCAGTGAGCTATTACGCACTCTTTAAAGGGTGGCTGCTTCTAAGCCAACCTCCTGGTTGTTTCTGTAACCCCACATCGTTTCCCACTTAGCTTAGATTTTGGGACCTTAGCCGATGATCTGGGCTGTTTCCCTCTCGACTACGAAACTCATCTCCCGTAGTCCGACTGCCATGCTGTCGAGCACCGGCATTCGGAGTTTGATTGGGTTTGGTAAGCTCTAAGCCCCCTAGCCCATTCAGTGCTCTACCTCCGATGCTTATCACATGACGCTAGCCCTAAAGCTATTTCGGGGAGAACAAGCTATCTCCAGGTTCGTTTGGCATATCACCTCTAACCACAGCTCATCCCCTAACTTTGTAACGTTAGTAGGTTCGGGCCTCCACGAGCGTTTAAACTCGCTTCACCCTGGCCATGGTTAGCTCACCCGGTTTCGTGTCTAATCCTTGCGACTCCACGCCCTATTCAGACTCGCTTTCGCTACGGCTTCGGGTGTATCTCCCTTAACCTCGCCACAAAGATTAACTCGTAGGCTCATTCTCCAAGAGGCACGCCGTCAGGCTTAGCGGTGCGCACCCGGATCTCTCCGGAGCACCAACCCGCCATTAGCCCTTCGACTGCTTGTAAGCTTATGGTTTCAGGTTCTATTTCACTCCCCTCACCGGGGTACTTTTCACCTTTCCCTCACGGTACTTGTGCACTATCGGTCGCCAAGTGTATTTAGCCTTGGAGAGTGGACTCCCCAGCTTCCTGCCGGATTAGCGTGCCCGGCAGTACTCAGGGTACCCGATGGAGGCAATTGGATTTCGTTTACAGGACTCTCACCTTCTTTGGTTGGCTTTCCCACACCATTCTACTATCCACTTGCTTGGTAACTCCATGTATCGGGCCCTACAACCCCGGCCTGCATGCAGACCGGTTTGGGCTTTTCCCCGTTCGCTCGCCACTACTGAGGGAATAATCTCTTTTCCTCTGGGTACTTAGATGTTTCAGTTCCCCAGGTTCCCTTCATCAACCTATGTGTTCAGTTGACGATACTGTGAGTTTGTCACAGTGGGTTTCCCCATTCGGATATTCCCGGTTCTAACGCCTGTTCACGGCTCACCGAGACTTTTCGCAGTGTCCCACGTCCTTCTTCGGCACTTGGCGCCAAGGCATCCACCATAAGCCCTTAGTAGCTTCTGTTCGTGATGCGGAGAACGCGATTCTTTTCGCTTTCTCTACCTTCATTTCGTTTCTTTTCTTACTTCATCTTTCGGCTTATTGAAAGATTCTTGGCCTACAACACTATTCTCTTTTTAAGGTTCTGTTTCACCGGTTGACCGGCTCTGTGTACCGCCACCGCTTCCGCTGGCTCCACACACTGCCTCTCAACTCTATTTCTTTAGACAATCCGACCCGGCTCTCCCGCCGGGCCGCGTTTTTCCTCACTCCCGTACGGTTCTTTCGCTACTTCCCTTTACTCTCCGCAGCTCGCCGCAATCTTCTGTCCTTTTCTTTTGTCTTCCCGCCCCCCCCCTCCACAACCCTGTGGAGATGAGGGGGCTCGAACCCCTGACCTCTGCCTTGCAAAGGCAGCGCTCTCCCAGTTGAGCTACATCCCCTTCCTCTGCACCTGTGGGCCTTTCAGGACTCGAACCTGAGACCTCGCCCTTATCAGAGGCGCGCTCTAACCAGCTGAGCTAAAGGCCCCCACACCTTACCAACTGAAGAGTGATAGGAAATCCTGTCCTGCCAATTTCGCCTCTCAGCACCGCGCTGATTGGTCTTTTTTCTCTTTTTCTTCAGAGTAGAACCTCCGCCCTCAGGCTTCGGCTCAGCTCTCCTTAGAAAGGAGGTGATCCAGGCGCACCTTCCGGTACTCCTACCTTGTTACGACTTCGTCCCAGTCACCGACCCCACCCTCGGCGGCTCTCTCCCTTGCGGGTTAAGATACCGACTTCAGGTGTTGCCAGCTCCCATGACGTGACGGGCGGTGTGTACAAGGCCCGGGAACGTATTCACCGCAGTATGGCTGACCTGCGGTTACTAGCAACTCCATCTTCATGCAGGCGAGTTGCAGCCTACAATCTGAACTGAGGCCAGCTTTTACGGATTGGCTCCACCTCGCGGTTTCGCAACCAATTGTACTGGCCATTGTAGCGTGTGTGTAGCCCAGGACATAAAGGCCATGCTGACTTGACGTCATCCCCACCTTCCTCCGGCTTAAGACCGGCGGTCCCGCGTGACACGTATAACACACGGCGAGGGTTGCGCTCGTTAGCGGACTTAACCGAACATCTCACGACACGAGCTGACGACAGCCATGCAGCACCTGTGTTGGCTCCCCGAAGGGTCGGTCCCTTTTCAGTTCTCTACCACCAACATGTCAAACCCTGGTAAGGTTCTTCGTGTAGCATCGAATTAAACCACACGCTCCGCTGCTTGTGCGGGCCCCCGTCAATTCCTTTGAGTTTTAACCTTGCGGCCGTAGTCCCCAGGCGGTAGACTTAACGCGTTTGCTCCGGCACTGATGGATTTGAACCCACCAACGCCAAGTCTACATCGTTTACAGCTAGGACTACCGGGGTCTCTAATCCCGTTTGCTACCCTAGCTTTCGCGTCTGAGCGTCAGTTGCGGGCCAGGAGGCCGCTTTCGCCACTGGTGTTCCTCCGGATATCTACGCATTTCACCACTACACCCGGAATTCCACCTCCCTCTCCCGCACTCTAGCTCGGCAGTTTTGAACGACCTCTCCCAGTTAAGCCGGGAGCTTTCACATCCAACTTGCCGTGCCGCCTACACGCGCTTTACGCCCAGTAAATCCGGATAACGCTCGCCTCCTACGTTTTACCGCGGCTGCTGGCACGTAGTTAGCCGAGGCTTATTCTGAGGGTACTGTCCTTCCTCATCCCCTCAAAAAGTGTTTTACAACCCGAAGGCCTTCTTCACACACGCGGCGTTGCTGCTTCAGGCTTTCGCCCATTAAGCAATATTCCCTACTGCTGCCACCCGTAGGTGTCTGGACCGTGTTTCAGTTCCAGTGTGGGGGGCCACCCTCTCAGGTCCCCTACCCGTCATCGCCTTGGTAAGCCTTTACCTTACCAACTAGCTGATGGGACGCAGGCCCCTCCCAAAGCGGATTGCTCCTTTTTTTCATGAGGCCTCTAATCCTCATGACTTCATACGGTATTAGCAGTCCTTTCGAACTGTTATCCCGTTCTTCGGGGCAGGTCACCAACGCGTTACTCACCCGTTCGCCACTAAGAAGTCACCCGAAAGCAACTCCTCCGTTCGACTTGCATGTATTAGGCACGCCGCCAGCGTTCATCCTGAGCCAGGATCAAACTCTCCGCATAAATTTCTCCACCGCTTTCACAGTGGTTCGTTTCTCGGATTTACTCTAAAATTGACAGGGCTTCTGTCTTTCCTATCACTCTTCAATTGTTAAGGTGCGTTCTGTTGTTGGGTCGAAGATTCTAAACCCTCACAACTGTATTGTCAAGGGCAATTCGCGATCAATTTTGAAATTGACCACTGGCTTATTGCCTGGCTTTCGCCTTGAAAACGCCCGCGTGGGGCGAAATTCACACAATAAAAGTCTCTTGGCAATGACCTACTCTCCCAGGGGGTCGCCCCCCAAGTACCATCGGCGCTGGCGACCTTAACTACCGGGTTCGGAATGTTACCGGGTGTACCCTCGCCGCTCCAATCACCAAGAGACTTTATTTTACTATGCCTTGGTTCGAATAATGTTGTAGTCCTTCTCGTTGCGAAAAGTCCCGCGTTCTCCACATCACGTAGAAGCCCTCGGTCATTAGTACAGCTTAGCTCAACGCATTGCTGCGCTTACACACGCTGCCTATCAAACAGGTAGTCTACCTGTGACCTTACTCCCTTACGGGATCACAGGGATCTTATCTTGAGGCGAGTTTCCCACTTAGATGCTTTCAGCGGTTATCTCTGCCAGACGTAGCTACTCAGCGATGCCGTTGGCACGACAACTGACACACTAGAGGTCTGTCCACCCCGGTCCTCTCGTACTAGGGGCAGCTCCTCTCAAATCCCTTACGCCCACAGCGGATAGAGACCGACCTGTCTCACGACGGTCTGAACCCAGCTCGCGTACCGCTTTAACGGGCGAACAGCCCGACCCTTGGGACCTTATCCAGCCCCAGGATGCGATGAGCCGACATCGAGGTGCCGAGCGAGGTCGTCGATGTGAACTCTTGGACCTCACCAGCCTGTTATCCCCGGGGTAGCTTTTGTCCGGTAAGCCACGGCCCTTCCACTCAGTACCGTGGGATCACTAAACCCGACTTTCGTCTCTGCTCGACGCGTTGGTCTTGCAGTCAAGCTCCCTTATGCTTTTGCACTCTCCGGCTGGTTTCCATTCAGCCTGAGGGAACCTTTGGGCGCCTCCGTTACCTTTTAGGAGGCGACCGCCCCAGTCAAACTGCCCACCTGACACGGTCCCCTACCCGGTTCACGGCGTAGGGTTAGGGTCTAAACATGATCAGGGTGGTATTTCACCGATGTCTCCACCGAGGCTGGCGCCCCAGTTTCTCAGACTCCCACCTATCCTACACAAATCATGCCCAAACTCAATGTCAAGCTGCAGTAAAGCTCCACGGGGTCTTTTTGTCCTGCTGCGGGTAGGCCGCATCTTCACAGCCATTTCAATTTCACCGGGTCCTTCGTTGAGACAGTGCTCTGATTGTTACACCGTTCGTGCGGGTCGGAACTTACCCGACAAGGAATTTCGCTACCTTAGGACCGTTATAGTTACGGCCGCCGTTCACCGGGGCTTCGGTTCAAAGCTTCGCTTGCGCTAACCTCTCCCCTTAACCTTCCGGCACTGGGCAGGTGTCAGCCCCTATACATCGTCTTTCGACTTTGCAGAGACCTGTGGTTTTGTTAACCAGTCATCAGAGCCTGGTCACTGCGACCACCCAGAGCTACCAGTTTCCTGTCACCCTAGATGGTACCCCTTCTCCCTAAGTTACGGGGTTAATTTGCCTAGTTCCTTAACGAAGGTTCTCCCGATCGCCTTGGTATTCTCTACCCGTCTACCAGTGTCGGTTTGCGGTACGGGCACCCAAATTTCATCGCTTAGAGGCTTTTCTTGGCAGCAAGGCTCAACTCACTTATGCCTCATGGGCTCGCCACCATACCTCAACTCAGTCCACGGATTTCCCTGTGGTCCTCTTCGTCTGACGTATGATGCACCTGCACAACCATTCGCAGGCTGGCCTACCTCGCTGCGTCCCCCCATCGCTCCATCTGGGTGGTTCCGGAATGTTGACCGGATGTCCATCGCCTACGCCTTGCGGCCTCGGCTTAGGGCCCGACTAACCCGACGCGGAACAACCTGGCGTCGGAAACCTTAGACTTACGGCGAAAACGATTCTCACGTTTTTTACGCTACTCATGCCTACATTCTCACTTCTGCCCGCTCCAGCCGTCCTTTCGGTCGACCTTCACCGCTGGCAGAACGCTCCCCTACCGCCCAAGCTTGCGCTCAGGCCCATGGCTTCGGTACTAAGCTTAGCCCCGTTAAATTTTCCGCGCAGGATCACTTGACCAGTGAGCTATTACGCACTCTTTAAAGGGTGGCTGCTTCTAAGCCAACCTCCTGGTTGTTTCTGTAACCCCACATCGTTTCCCACTTAGCTTAGATTTTGGGACCTTAGCCGATGATCTGGGCTGTTTCCCTCTCGACTACGAAACTCATCTCCCGTAGTCCGACTGCCATGCTGTCGAGCACCGGCATTCGGAGTTTGATTGGGTTTGGTAAGCTCTAAGCCCCCTAGCCCATTCAGTGCTCTACCTCCGATGCTTATCACATGACGCTAGCCCTAAAGCTATTTCGGGGAGAACAAGCTATCTCCAGGTTCGTTTGGCATATCACCTCTAACCACAGCTCATCCCCTAACTTTGTAACGTTAGTAGGTTCGGGCCTCCACGAGCGTTTAAACTCGCTTCACCCTGGCCATGGTTAGCTCACCCGGTTTCGTGTCTAATCCTTGCGACTCCACGCCCTATTCAGACTCGCTTTCGCTACGGCTTCGGGTGTATCTCCCTTAACCTCGCCACAAAGATTAACTCGTAGGCTCATTCTCCAAGAGGCACGCCGTCAGGCTTAGCGGTGCGCACCCGGATCTCTCCGGAGCACCAACCCGCCATTAGCCCTTCGACTGCTTGTAAGCTTATGGTTTCAGGTTCTATTTCACTCCCCTCACCGGGGTACTTTTCACCTTTCCCTCACGGTACTTGTGCACTATCGGTCGCCAAGTGTATTTAGCCTTGGAGAGTGGACTCCCCAGCTTCCTGCCGGATTAGCGTGCCCGGCAGTACTCAGGGTACCCGATGGAGGCAATTGGATTTCGTTTACAGGACTCTCACCTTCTTTGGTTGGCTTTCCCACACCATTCTACTATCCACTTGCTTGGTAACTCCATGTATCGGGCCCTACAACCCCGGCCTGCATGCAGACCGGTTTGGGCTTTTCCCCGTTCGCTCGCCACTACTGAGGGAATAATCTCTTTTCCTCTGGGTACTTAGATGTTTCAGTTCCCCAGGTTCCCTTCATCAACCTATGTGTTCAGTTGACGATACTGTGAGTTTGTCACAGTGGGTTTCCCCATTCGGATATTCCCGGTTCTAACGCCTGTTCACGGCTCACCGAGACTTTTCGCAGTGTCCCACGTCCTTCTTCGGCACTTGGCGCCAAGGCATCCACCATAAGCCCTTAGTAGCTTCTGTTCGTGATGCGGAGAACGCGATTCTTTTCGCTTTCTCTACCTTCATTTCGTTTCTTTTCTTACTTCATCTTTCGGCTTATTGAAAGATTCTTGGCCTACAACACTATTCTCTTTTTAAGGTTCTGTTTCACCGGTTGACCGGCTCTGTGTACCGCCACCGCTTCCGCTGGCTCCACACACTGCCTCTCAACTCTATTTCTTTAGACAATCCGACCCGGCTCTCCCGCCGGGCCGCGTTTTTCCTCACTCCCGTACGGTTCTTTCGCTACTTCCCTTTACTCTCCGCAGCTCGCCGCAATCTTCTGTCCTTTTCTTTTGTCTTCCCGCCCCCCCCCTCCACAACCCTGTGGAGATGAGGGGGCTCGAACCCCTGACCTCTGCCTTGCAAAGGCAGCGCTCTCCCAGTTGAGCTACATCCCCTTCCTCTGCACCTGTGGGCCTTTCAGGACTCGAACCTGAGACCTCGCCCTTATCAGAGGCGCGCTCTAACCAGCTGAGCTAAAGGCCCCCACACCTTACCAACTGAAGAGTGATAGGAAATCCTGTCCTGCCAATTTCGCCTCTCAGCACCGCGCTGATTGGTCTTTTTTCTCTTTTTCTTCAGAGTAGAACCTCCGCCCTCAGGCTTCGGCTCAGCTCTCCTTAGAAAGGAGGTGATCCAGGCGCACCTTCCGGTACTCCTACCTTGTTACGACTTCGTCCCAGTCACCGACCCCACCCTCGGCGGCTCTCTCCCTTGCGGGTTAAGATACCGACTTCAGGTGTTGCCAGCTCCCATGACGTGACGGGCGGTGTGTACAAGGCCCGGGAACGTATTCACCGCAGTATGGCTGACCTGCGGTTACTAGCAACTCCATCTTCATGCAGGCGAGTTGCAGCCTACAATCTGAACTGAGGCCAGCTTTTACGGATTGGCTCCACCTCGCGGTTTCGCAACCAATTGTACTGGCCATTGTAGCGTGTGTGTAGCCCAGGACATAAAGGCCATGCTGACTTGACGTCATCCCCACCTTCCTCCGGCTTAAGACCGGCGGTCCCGCGTGACACGTATAACACACGGCGAGGGTTGCGCTCGTTAGCGGACTTAACCGAACATCTCACGACACGAGCTGACGACAGCCATGCAGCACCTGTGTTGGCTCCCCGAAGGGTCGGTCCCTTTTCAGTTCTCTACCACCAACATGTCAAACCCTGGTAAGGTTCTTCGTGTAGCATCGAATTAAACCACACGCTCCGCTGCTTGTGCGGGCCCCCGTCAATTCCTTTGAGTTTTAACCTTGCGGCCGTAGTCCCCAGGCGGTAGACTTAACGCGTTTGCTCCGGCACTGATGGATTTGAACCCACCAACGCCAAGTCTACATCGTTTACAGCTAGGACTACCGGGGTCTCTAATCCCGTTTGCTACCCTAGCTTTCGCGTCTGAGCGTCAGTTGCGGGCCAGGAGGCCGCTTTCGCCACTGGTGTTCCTCCGGATATCTACGCATTTCACCACTACACCCGGAATTCCACCTCCCTCTCCCGCACTCTAGCTCGGCAGTTTTGAACGACCTCTCCCAGTTAAGCCGGGAGCTTTCACATCCAACTTGCCGTGCCGCCTACACGCGCTTTACGCCCAGTAAATCCGGATAACGCTCGCCTCCTACGTTTTACCGCGGCTGCTGGCACGTAGTTAGCCGAGGCTTATTCTGAGGGTACTGTCCTTCCTCATCCCCTCAAAAAGTGTTTTACAACCCGAAGGCCTTCTTCACACACGCGGCGTTGCTGCTTCAGGCTTTCGCCCATTAAGCAATATTCCCTACTGCTGCCACCCGTAGGTGTCTGGACCGTGTTTCAGTTCCAGTGTGGGGGGCCACCCTCTCAGGTCCCCTACCCGTCATCGCCTTGGTAAGCCTTTACCTTACCAACTAGCTGATGGGACGCAGGCCCCTCCCAAAGCGGATTGCTCCTTTTTTTCATGAGGCCTCTAATCCTCATGACTTCATACGGTATTAGCAGTCCTTTCGAACTGTTATCCCGTTCTTCGGGGCAGGTCACCAACGCGTTACTCACCCGTTCGCCACTAAGAAGTCACCCGAAAGCAACTCCTCCGTTCGACTTGCATGTATTAGGCACGCCGCCAGCGTTCATCCTGAGCCAGGATCAAACTCTCCGCATAAATTTCTCCACCGCTTTCACAGTGGTTCGTTTCTCGGATTTACTCTAAAATTGACAGGGCTTCTGTCTTTCCTATCACTCTTCAATTGTTAAGGTGCGTTTTTGAGGCATTCGCTTTTTATAACAACCTATACAGACAAAACCGCCGATGCTCTCTGTGTGTTTCATTAGAGGTAACACCGGCCCGTGTTGTGACAACCTTGTTTGTTACTTTGCTTCAAGATTATCTGAGGTTGTTATCGATCTGCTTTCGCGAGATCGCTCTTTGCTTTCGAGGTTTTAATTTTACCGCAGATTTACTCGTTGTCAAGGTTTTTTGTCAAGAGATTTTTCAATCTCTTTTCTCATTTTTTTACTGCTTTCCTTAACCGATCACCTGCAGATTTGCCTGCGATGTCTCATATTTTGTTGTTTCGTTTGCCCGTCTTTCGGGCGAAACGGCCGTGTTTCACGCGGCGAAGACGAATTATACAGCACTACCCATATATGTCAAGGGAATTCGAAAAGAGATTTTCATATTGGTTTTTATGCCGTTTTCACCGCTCCCACAGCCCCAATCACGCCTCAATTCCGGCTCTTTCTCCCCCTGCGCGCCTTTCATCAAACTCACCCCTCCCACCCCTTCAGGTTAATCCGCTGAATCCGATAATGTTTAACGGATTATTTATTGCGCTTTTATTCAAATTTTGCGCGGCCCGCATTATTGTTAATCTGTCTGAAGTTTCATTACCCCCATCGCTGCTCTCATCCGCCTTGCCGTCAGATTGCAACAATTTTTTTACGATGTCTTTCTGGCGGCATATGCGTCTGATATTTAATCTAAACCTGCCCGAAGCGCATATTCGGGCGATTATATCTGAGCACTGCGGTCCTTTCACTTTATCCATTCACTTCTCTCAACCGCGCTGCATTTACCTATTGCAAAGAAAGGATTCTAAACTCTATGAATAATCCCAATGCCAAAGCCGCGCGTACGTTAAGCTGGAACAACCTCAATATTCGCGCCAAATTTATCTCTATCTTCATTCTCACCATCCTGGCAGCTGTCATCTCATTAACCGTTTTTTCTTATTTCAGCATTACCAGCAGCACCACCCGCCAGAGCGGCGAATCAATGATTATGCTCAGCCGCGACGCCGGCGAGCGCGCCGCGCTGATCATCCAGCAAAGCGCATCCAATTTAGAGGTACTGGCCCTCTCGCCCGACATTGTTGATGCGGTCAATACTGCCAACCGCCAGTATGCCGGCCTGAGCGAAGAACAAATTACACAGAGAGACGAGGCCTGGCAAAACAACGACCCTTCCATTGAAGACACCGTCCGACAAATTGAACAAAACCAGATCAGCAATCGCCTGCGCGATTACATGCGCATTTTTCCTGAGAATGTGGAAGTATTTGCCACCGGCTCACGCGGGCTCAATATCGCCATGAGCGCCCGCACCGGCGATTTTCTGCAGGCCGGCGAAGACTGGTGGGAACAAGCCAAAAACTCCCGCTCCACCTTCATCAGCGACGTGGAGCTGGATGCCAGCTCTGGCACATACGCCATTAACATCGCCACCCCCATTCAAGATGCCGGCGAGGTAATTGGCGTCTTACGCACCACGGTGGATGTTTCCATTGCCTTCAGCACCCTCTCGCAGATCAAAATTGGCGAAACCGGCGCGGCCGCCCTCGTTGACCGCAACGGCACCCTCCTTTATACCGATAACGCAGATCTGCTCATGCAAACCGCCCCCGATTGGCTGCTCAACTTCATCACCGATGCCAGCGGCTGGAGCCAAACCCTCACCGACCTCAATGGCAACCCCGCCGTGCTCTCTTACTACAAGCTCACCGGCAAGAACGCCAACGCCCTCGGCTGGACCCTCGTTCTGGATCAGGACCTCAGCGAAGTAAACCAGACCGTCCGCAACATTCTGATCAATAACGCCATCATCGCCGTGGTGCTGATGCTGCTGCTGGGCGCGGTGGGCATTACCTTTGCTAACAGCATCACCCGCCCTCTGGCGATGATGAGCCAGTCCACCGCCTCTTTGTCGCGCGGCGAGATTGACCAGCAGACCGACAGCGCTGCCAAACAGAAAATTGCCCAACGCGGAGATGAAATTGGCGTTCTGGGTCAAAGCATCCTCGGCCTGGAAAACTACTTCCTCAACATGGCCGAAACCGCCCAACAAATCGCGCGCGGCAACCTCACCGCCCAGGTTCAACAGCATTCCAGTCATGACGTGCTTGGCCGCGCCTTTCAGGAGATGAGCGAAAACCTGCGCGAGCGGGTTACTCAACTAAACCGCGTAGCCAACGACCTCGGCGACGCCGCCAAAGAACTGGCCAGCGCCTCGCACCAGGCCGGTCAGGCCACCTCGCAAATCGCATCCACCATCCAGCAGGTGGCACACGGCATCACCCAGCAGTCCGACTCGGTATCCACCACTTCCTTCTCCGTCGAGCAGATGACGCGCACCATCGAAGGCGTGGCCAAAGGCGCGCAAGACCAGGCCTCCGCCGCCGCCCGCGCCTCGCTGGTTACCGGGCAGCTTTCCAACGCCATCCAGCAGGTGGCCGGCAACGCCCTGGCCGTTACCGAAAACGCTAAAAATGCCGCCAAAGCCGCCTCAGACGGCCAATCCAAAGTGGAAAAAACTGTCCAGGGCATGCTTTCCATCCGCGATTCCGTTGAACAATCCGCCAGAACCATTGAAGAAATGGGCACCCGTTCCAACCAGATCGGCATGATCGTCGACACCATTCAAGACCTGGCCTCGCAGACCAATCTGCTGGCGCTCAACGCCGCCATTGAAGCCGCCCGCGCCGGCGAGCACGGCAAAGGTTTTGCGGTGGTAGCCGACGAAGTGCGCAAGCTGGCCGAAAGCTCGGCTGCCGCCACCCGCGAAATATCCACCCTCATCGCCGGCATCCAGGCCACCGTCAAAGACGCCATCGCCACCATGCAGCAGTCCAGCCAGGAGGTTGCCCAGGGCGTAGAGCAGGCCACCGCTTCGGGCCAGGCGCTGACCGACATCCTGCGCGCCATCAGTGACGTGCAGCAGCAGGCCGAACAGGCCGCCGCGGCCGCCGAGCAGATGAACGCTGCCTCCAGCGACCTGGTCAATGCCGTCGACACCGTTTCGGCCGTCATCGAAGAAAACACCGCCGCCACCGAAGAAATGTCGGCCTCGTCCAACGAAGTCTCCATGGCCATTGAAACCATCGCCTCCATCTCCGAAGAGAATTCCGCCGCCGTTGAAGAAGTCTCCGCCTCGGCTGAAGAAATATCCGCACAGGTAGAAGAAGTATCTGCCGCGGCTCAATCCCTCTCCAACCTGGCCGGCGAGCAGCGCACCATTATGCAGCACTTCCAGCTCTAAACCCGCGGCGCATGGCCGCATCATGGGCGCGCCGTCCTCCCCGGCGCGCCCATTTCTTTTCTTCTCCACCCGGAACCTTTTCCTCATCCGAATCGTCTCCTTCCTTAAGTACATTCAATCCCACCCGTCCAGCCGGGCTGAACGCCGCTTTGTATCCGGCCGCCAGCATTGGTATAATCAAGATCAATGAACAGCACCTACCCGCGGTCGCAGAGCCGCATCCAACCCCAACAAATCCTGGTTGTCGCCCTCACCGGCGCGGCTCTCTTCTTTGCCGCCCTGGTTGCCGCGCTGATCGGTTTTGAGCTGCTCTACACCGGGCGCATCTACCCCGGCGTCAGCGTGGCCGGCGTCGACGTGGGCGGTCTCAACCCCGAAAAAGCCGCTGCCAAAATCACCCAACAGTTCACCTACCCTTCCACCGGCAAGCTGGTGCTGAGCGGTGAGCAGCTCTGGCTCACCACCCCTGGTGAAATGGGGCTTTACCTCGACCCCGAAACCTCGGCTCAAAACGCCCTGCGCATTGGCCGCAGCGGATCCATCTTCTACCGCCTGACCGAACAGTTCGAGACCTGGTATTACCACCGCGACCTGCCCCCCGCGCTGATCTTCGACCAGCGCCGCGCCCACGACTTTCTTACCCGCCTTTCCGAGCAGACCAACATCCCCGTGGTGGAACCCTCCATTCGCCTGGACGGCACCCAGGTGGTAGTGGAAACCGGCCAGCCCGGCCGCCGCCTCAACATCGACACCACCCTGGCCATGCTCACCGCCCAGATGAAAACCCTGCAAGACGGCATCATTCCCCTGCTGATCGAAGAGATCCGCCCCACCATCCCCGACGTAACCCAGCAGGCCCAGCTGGCCCAAACCATGCTCAGCCAGCCGCTCACCATCAGCCTGCCAGCCAACCAGCCCAACCCTCAGGGCCCGTGGGTCATAGAGCCCGCCGACCTGGCCAAAATGTTGGAGTTTGAGCGCGTGGTCGATGGCCCCCAATCCGCCTACCGCATCCATCTCGACCCGCTGCAACTGGCCGCCAAGCTGCAAGAGATCGCCCCCAAAATCCGCACCTACCCGCAGAACGCGCGCTTTATCTTCAACGATGACACCCGCGAGCTGGAGGTCCTCCAGGCGGCTGTCATCGGGCGCGAGCTTAACCAGGCCGCCAGCCTGCAGCAAATTCAAGACAAAGCCCTGGCCGGCGAACACAACATTGAGTTGGTGCTTAACCTCACCAACCCCGCCGTCACCGACGACGTAAAAGGCAGTGACATCGGCATCACCGAGCTGGTGCATTCCGAAACATCCTTCTTCTACGGCTCTTCAGCCTCGCGCGTGCAAAATATTATTGCCGCTTCCAGCCGCTTCCACGGCCTGCTGGTGGCCCCCGGCGAAACCTTCTCCATGGCCAACGCCCTCGGCGACATCAGCCTGGATAACGGCTACGCCGAAGCCCTCATCATCTACGGCGACCAGACCATTCAGGGCGTTGGCGGCGGCGTATGCCAGGTGAGCACCACCCTCTTCCGCGCCGCCTTTTTTGCCGGGTTCCCCATCAACGAGCGCCACGCCCACGCCTACCGCGTTTCTTACTACGAAAAAATCGCCGGCAATATCCGCGACAACAACCTGGCCGGCCTGGATGCCACCGTTTATGTGCCGGTGGTAGACTTCAAGTTCACCAACGACACCCCCTACTGGCTGCTCATGGAAACCTACGTCAACCCCTCTTACAGCTCGCTGGTCTGGAAATTCTACTCCACCAAAGACGGCCGTAGCGTGGATTGGGAAACCACCGGACCCATCAACATTGTTGAAGCCCCAAAACCGCGCTACATTGAAAACCCCGAATTGGAAAAAGGCGAAGTCAACCAGATCGACTGGGAAGCCGAAGGCGCCGACATCACCGTCAAACGCACCGTGCTCAGAGACGGCCAGGTGTACCTGCAAGACACCTTCAACACCCACTACCAGCCCTGGCAGGCCGCCTACGAATACGGCCCCGGTACCGAAGGTTACCCTCCTGAAGAAGACAACCAAGAAGATTAACCCCTCAGAAACCAGGCCCAATGGCGTTTTTGCCGGTGAAGGGGTGCGCCACCCCGCGCCCGACAAGTCTCTCCCCTTTTTCCGCCTCATGGTATACTTGACAAAATTGCCGCATTGTGCCTGAATGTGAATTACGGAGAAGAAGATGGTAAGCAAGTTACTACTGGAAATGCTGCGCTGTCCGGTTTGCGTGCGCGAAGAAAAAGGCCTGCTCGACTTCTACAAAGAGAGCTGGCTCGTCTGCCAGGATTGCGGGCGGAAATACCCGGTCGTCGAAGATATTCCCGTCATGCTCATTGAAGAAGGCGACAAATGGGTCAGCACCCCCGTGGAAAGCCTGCCCGTTCCGCCGCCCAGCATGGACTGACCCCACCCATCTTCCAAACCGCTGCTATGAAGAAAACCGCGCTGTAGTTGTGGTATTTTTCTTGCAACAACCAACAGCGTGTCAATCAGAATCACCGGTTTAGAATGGTCAAAAAACTATGGATCGAACTCAGCAAATTCGTATGAAAAGAAAACCCCGCCAGTTGGATCGTCTCACCATTATCCTGCTGGCTGCTTTCGGCGTTGTCGCGCTCATTACCGCCGTACTGGCGTTCGTTGTCGTGCGCAACCTGGTCAACTCCTGGGAGATGACCGACCTGCCCGGCTCGCCGCAAATCAACGCTGCCGACCCCAATCTGCCTGCCACCTCCGGCGATGCCTCCATCCCCATGCAGGCCGCTGAAGGCCCCATTGCTGAGCCTTGGGACGGCGCCAGCCGCATCAGCGTGTTGGTGATGGGCCTCGACTACCGCGATTGGGAGTCCGGAGAAACGCCGCGCACCGACACGATGATTCTTCTCACCCTCGATCCCACCACCCGCACCGCCGGCATGCTCTCCATCCCGCGCGACATGTGGGTAGAGATCCCCGATTTCGATCACGGCAAAATCAACACTGCCTACTATCTCGGTGAAATCTACGACATTCCCGGCGGCGGACCGGCCCTGGCCATGGAAACCGTTGAAGGTTTCCTCGGTGTGCCGATCAAATACTACGCCCAGGTCGACTTCTCGGCTTTTGTGCGATTCATTGATGAAATTGGCGGCCTCAAAATCAATGTACCCGAAGAAATCAAAGTCGATCCCATTGGCCCCGGCAACACCGTCATTCTCGAGCCCGGCGTGCAGATTCTGCCCGGTGACGTAACCCTGGCCTACGCCCGCGCGCGCTACACCGAAGGCGGCGACTTTGACCGCGCCAGCCGCCAGCAGCAGGTCATCATGGCTGCCCGAGACCAGATCCTCAGCCTCAACATGTTGCCCACCCTCATCACCAAAGCCCCCAAACTGTATGCCGAGATCTCCAGCGGCATCAGCACCAACCTCTCCCTCGATCAGGTGATCAAGCTGGCCAACCTGGCCCTGCAGGTCGACCCCAACAACATCAAACGCGGCATCATCGGCCCCGACGTGGTAATGAACAGCAAATCGCCGGATGGTCTGGATATTCTCATCCCCATCCCCGATGAAATTCGCATGCTGCGCGACGAAATCTTCGCCGACTCCGGCTCGGCCATGCCCATCGCCGCCCTCACCGACGATCCCGCCAACCTGGTCCAACAAGAAGCCGCGCGCATTTCGCTGCAAAACGGCTCGCAAACGGTGGGCCTGGCGGCCAACACAGCCGAATACCTGCGCGGGCAGGGGCTTAACATCGTGGAAGAAACCAATGCCGACAGCATCTACGACGCTTCTGCCATTATCGTCTACAACGGCAAGCCCTACACTGTGCAGTATCTGGCCGATATGATGGGCGTAACCACCGCCAATATCTACAACCGTTACGACCCCAACGCCCCGGTGGACATCGCCGTCATCCTGGGCAACTCCTGGGCAAGCAATTACTCCAATCTTCCGCAGTAAGCGCTCCACTTCTTAACAAATCACAGCGCGAGGAAAACCTCGCGCTGTGTTCTTTTCTACCGGGGAAAAACTGCTGCTAGCGCAGTCCAAACACCAGCCGCCAGCCGCCAGCCCCTCCCGACTCGCACACCTCGCTTTTCAAATCATTCACCGCTTCACCGGCTCTACCCACCCGCAGGCTGTAGACTTCATTTTCAGCCATTTCAAAATCAGCATATCCGCTGCTGATCTGCGGGTGCAGACCGGTATAGAAAGTGTTGCTGCCGCTCGCCCAGGTGATGTTCACCGGCACGCCGCCGCGCGGCTGCCCCTGAGCATCGCGCACTTCAATTTCAATCCGCGGCGCGCCATCGTCATCACACAGTGCTTCCTGCTCCAGCAAAACATACGGCGCGTCTTCCCAACCGCTGGAAGCAGCCGTTGGGCGCGGTGTGAAGGTGGCCTGCGGTGTTGCCGGCGCGCGGGTTTCCGCTTGCGCGCCTTCTGTGCCGGCCGCCTCTGGCGTGCCGGGGGTGAAAGCCGCTGGCGGCGTGGGCGTGCTGACCGCCAGGGTCGCCGCCTGGGCCGTCTGAGTGGCGGGCATGCTCTGCAGCGCCATCGAAAGATCGACCAGCGCCTGGGCGTCTTGCGCCTGCCCGCCCGCCGAGAGCTGCATTTCCGCCTGGTTGCGCAGCGCCAATGCCGGGTTCTCGTCGCCCAGCAGCGCCAGGCGCGCGGCTGCCCGCCCAAAATCTTTATTCGCCTGGTACCCCAGCGCAATCATGCTGCGGTAAACCGCCTGCTCGGTAGGCTCAAGCGCGCGCGGCGAAGCATCGGTGAACTGCGCCGGCTCCAGCAGCCAGGCATACACCAGACCCATTGCCAGGCCCATCACCAGCCCGGTGAACAGGTACCACGGTCCGCGCGGCTGGTTCATGGTGTGACTCCTTCCTCTTGCAGGGGCATCCAATTTTGAAGCGCGGCCGCCAGGCTGCCCATCAAATCCAGGTCGGCGCGCGCGTACCCCATTTCGCTGCCCTCAATGATCGCCTGCTGCACATAGCGAATCACCGGCTCATTTCCCAAAAAGCTCAATTGTTCCGCCGCTTTGGCCGGGTCGCCATCTTTGGCAAACACCTCGGCCGTCATCAGCACATAATCCGTCCGATAATCCGAACGCAGCTGCCGCGCCGAGACGTCGGTGTAGTTGAGCGGACGCACCACCCAACCGTAGACCAGCCCCCCCGCCAGTCCAATCACCAGGCTCACCATAAACCAAAAAATTCGCGCGCTTCGCAAGGCGGTTACCCTTTCATCATCGGAATTTTGATCCCATGCCGTTTGGCGGCCGCGACAGCCTCGGGGTATCCGGCATCCACATGCCGCGCCACCCCCATGCCGGGGTCCGTCGTCAGCACGCGCTTTAACCGCCGCGCCGCTTCGGGCGTGCCGTCGGCCACAATCACCTGCCCGGCGTGCTGGCTGAAGCCAATCCCCACCCCGCCGCCGTGATGGAAGGAGACCCACGTCGCCCCGCCAATCGCGTTAACCAGCGCGTTGAGGATCGGCCAGTCGCTGACCGCGTCGGTGCCGTCGAGCATGCCTTCCGTCTCGCGGTTTGGCGAGGCCACCGAACCGGCGTCCAAATGGTCGCGCCCAATCACAATCGGCGCTTTCAAGCGCCCGTCGGCCACCATCTCGTTGAACTTCAAGCCGGCCAGGTCGCGCTCGCCGTAACCCAGCCAGCAGATGCGGGAAGGCAGCCCCTGGAAAGGCACTTTCTCGCGCGCCATTTTCAACCAGCGGTGCAGGTGCTCGTCCTGCGGGAACAATTCCATCACCGCCTCATCCGTGCGGTAGATGTCCTCCGGGTCGCCCGAAAGCGCCACCCAGCGGAACGGCCCCTTGCCCTCACAGAACAGCGGGCGAATGTAGGCCGGAACAAAACCGGGGAAATCGAAGGCGTTCTTCACGCCATGATCATACGCCCGCTGACGTAAATTATTGCCGTAATCAAACACTTCCGCGCCCATGCGCTGCAGCGCCAGCATCGCCTCGATATGGCGCGCCATTGAATCCAGCGAGCGCTGCTCGTATGCTTTAGGGTCGCGCTCGCGCAGTTCGGCGGCTTCTTCCACACTCATCCCGGCCGGCACATAGCTCATCACATCATGCGCCGGGGTCTGGTCGGTTACCACATCGGGCACCACGCCGCGCGCCGCCAGCTCCGGGAAAATCTCGGCCGCGTTGCCGATCAGGCCAATCGAGCGCGGAATCTGCTGGTCGCGGGCTTCTTCCACCAGGGTCATCGCCTCTTCCAGCGTATCCACCACCACATCCACATAACCGATCTCCTGGCGGCGCTGGGCGCGGGCCGGGTCCACTTCCACCACCAGCCCCACTCCCTCGTTCATTGTAATCGCCAGCGGCTGCGCGCCGCCCATGCCGCCCAGGCCGGCCGTCAGCACAAACTTGCCCCGCAAAGAGGGCCAGCCGCGCTGCACCGCCAGCGAAGCCAGCGTCTCGTAGGTACCCTGCAAAATACCCTGCGTGCCAATATAAATCCACGAACCGGCTGTCATCTGCCCGTACATCATCAGCCCTTTGGCAGCCAGCTCATCAAAATGCGCCTGGGTGGCCCAATGCGGCACCAGATTGGAATTGGCAATCAACACCCGCGGCGCGTCGGCGTGCGTCGTAAACACCGCCACCGGCTTGCCCGACTGCACCAGCAGCGTCTCATCGTTTTCCAAATTCTTCAGGCTCTCCAAAATCGCGTCAAAGGCTTCCCAACTGCGCGCCGCCCGGCCTTTTCCGCCATACACCACCAGATCATCCGGCTTCTCCGCCACTTCAGGGTCCAGGTTGTTTTGAATCATGCGGTAAGCGGCCTCGGTGAGCCACGACTTGCAGGTTAGCTGCGTTCCGCGTGGAGCGCGCACCGTTCGAGCACCAGACATATCCACCTCCGATATCAGGTTTAAGGGGAAAGCCCTCTGTTCGATTATACGCTCCCGCTTAAAAATCGGCAAATTGCAGCGCAGGCTATTTACCCCTTGCCTGCCTCGCAGGGATGCGGTTTCCATCCCACGGCGTTGGCCTTATCCGTTATACTTAATAAAATCCGCGTGACTGGAAAGGCAGGAAACCATGCGCATTTATCTCTCCCTCCAATACCATCCAGACCAGCGCAACCGCCCCTGGATTGAAGAAATCTCCACCATGCTCAGCGAAATGGGCCACACCACCTTTTGCCCCGCCCGCGACATTCAAGATTGGGGCGGCGTGCGCCCCAGCCCCGCTGAATTTATGCAGCGCGTCTTTACCGAAATTGCCGCATCCAATGCACTGCTCATTGACCTGACCGAAAAAGGCGTGGGCATTGGCATTGAAGCCGGTTTCGCCCATACCCGCAGCATTCCCATCATCACCGTCGCTCAAACGGGCTGCGATATCTCGCGCACCCTGCAGGGCATTTCCAGTAAAATTTACTGGTACGATTCCACCGCCGACCTGCGCCGCTTTTTCGACACCGTTTTCGCACAATGAGCCATCCCCTCGCCCATAATTCACCCTCTCCCCGCTCAGAATACCCACAAACCGTATCCTGGCTGCTGCGCCTCACGCTGTGGGGGCTGATGTTAGCGGCCGGTTGGATGGTCTTCTCTCAGTGGGAGCAGATTCCACACCTGCCCCTGTTCCTGTATGGTGGCGTGGTATCGGTCTATCTGATTGCCGAACGGCGCGCCTACCGCGGCTCACCGCAGAACAGCACCCGCGCCAACGATGCTTTGCGCTACTGGCTGGCTTTTTTCTATTACCTCATTTTGCTGGGAGCCCCTCTGTTCTATACCTTTCAGCCGCGCTTCAACCTGGTTTTCAGCCTTGCAGGCGCGCTGCTGGCGCTGGCCGGAACAGCCCTGCGTGTTTGGAGCGTTGCCACCCTGGGATCCAGCTTCAGTGGGCATATTGAAACCTGGCCAAACCAGGCGCTGGTCACCAGCGGCCCATACCGCTTTATTCGCCATCCCGCTTATGCTGGCAGCATTTTACAGACCATCGGGCTGCCTCTGATCCTCAACGTCTGGCCGCTGCTGTTGGGTTGCGCGGTTTTACTCGCGCTGTTTGTGCGTCGTATCCAGCTGGAAGAAATCTTCCTCAACCGCGAATTTCCTGGCTATCAGCACGCCATGCAGTCCATTCCACGCCTTATCCCTGGCATCTGGTAGGCGGGGTTCTCCCATTTCATCCTTCGCCCTCCATCCCTGCGCCCCGGCGGCGGGGGGCGGCCGCTTAATCTTCCCCCAAACTCCAAAATCTCATCTATAATTAATCTAACGTATTCCTTTGACTGGAGAAAAACAATGACCAAGAAAATCCTGGTCGCCTATGCGACCTATACCGGATCCACCGCCGGCGTTGCTGAACGCATTGGACAGACCCTCACCAGCGCAGACGTTACCGCCGAGGTTAAACCCGTCGATCAGATAACTTCTCTCGATGGCTACGACGCCGTCGTGGTGGGCAGCCCCGTCCGCGCCGGACAATTGCACAAAGACATGCTCGCCTTTCTGGGCGCCCGGCAGCCCCAACTGGCCGCCCTGCCCGTGGCCTACTTTGTCGTCTGTATGTCGATGAAAGAAGACACCCCCGAACAGCGCTGCGAAGCGGATGCCTACCTCAACGCCGCCCGCCAGGCCGCCCCCGGCGTGCAGCCCATATCGGCTGGTCTCTTCGCCGGCGCGATTGATATGAAGAAACTCGCCTTTCCGCTGCGCCTGATTATGAAGGCCATGAAAGCCGAACCCGGTGACTACCGCGACTGGGAAAAGATCGACGCCTGGGTGCGCGAAATCCAGCCCAAACTGGTGGCCTGATGACCCTGCCCACCCCGCCGCTGCTTAAACCGGCCCGCCTGCAGCCCGGCGACATGCTTGCTGTGGTCAGTCCTTCTTTCGGCGCGGCGGGTCTATTCCCTCACCGCCTGGAGATGGGCCTGCGCCAAGCCGAAGAAATGGGATTCAAGGTCAAAGTCATGCCCAACGCGCGCGGTGTGATGGGCGCGGTTTCGGGCACACCCCAGCAGCGCGCGGACGATCTGCACGCCGCCTTTCTTGACCCCGAAGTGAAAGCCATTATCGCCGCCATCGGCGGCAACCACTCCAATCACCTGCTGCCCCTGCTCGACTTTGACCTCATTCGCGCCCACCCCAAAATCTTCATGGGGTACTCGGATATCACCGTGCTGAACGTGGCCATTCACCGCCGCACCGGCCTGGTCACCTTCAACGGCCCGGCCTTCATCACCGACTTTGCCGAATACCCGGCCATGTTCGATTACGCCCGCGATTCCTTCCAGCGCACCCTTTGCGCGGCGCAGGCTCCAGGGCAAATCCAGCCCGCCGCCGCGTGGACCGATGAGTTCCTGGACTGGGCCGAGAAAAAAGACCTGCAACGCGCCCGCCTCATGCAGCCCTCCCCCGGCTGGACGTGGCTCAAACCCGGCGCGGCCGAAGGCTGGCTGATCGGCGGCTGCATTGAATCGCTGGAACACCTGCGCGGCACCGCCTTCTGGCCTGATTTTGAAGGCGCGCTGCTCTACCTGGAAACCTCCGAAGAAAAACCCACCCCCGCCCAGGTCGACAGCATGCTGATGGATTACGAAAACATGGGTATCTTTGACCGCATCGCCGGGCTGCTGGTGGGCCGCCCCATGCTCTACTCGGAGGAAGAGAAGCAGCAGCTCCGTGAGGTGATTTTAGAGCGCACCCGTGCCTATCACTTCCCCATCATTAGCGACATGGACTTCGGCCACACCGCGCCGCTCTTTATTTTGCCCAACGGCTGCCGCGCCCGCGTCGACAGTCAGGCCCGGCGTTTTGAAATTTTGGAAGCCGCCGTTTCGGCTTAAGAAAGGCGCGTATGTTCACCCGACTCTCCCAGGCCCTCGACCGCCTCGCCGCCCGCTCTAACATGATCGTCTTTGGGCTGCTGTTTCTAATCACCTTTTTTATCTTCATTCCCTCGGCCTCGCGCCGCATCGAACAGGCCAGCGGGCAGCCCGCCGATCTTCTGGACATGCGCCTGGCCTACACCCCCGCCCAGGCCCAATCCGTTTTCGACGCTCTCGGCGAGGCCGGCCGCGACGCCTACGCCCATTTCAGCATGTCCGCCGACCTGGTCTTCCCCCTCGTTTACGGCCTGCTCTTCAGCACCGGTCTGGTGTACCTCTACCGCCCATCTCTAGTGGAACACCCGGCCCGCTTTTCCCCCGTCTTCCTGCCCCTGCTGGCCATGCTCTTTGACTACCTGGAAAACTTTACCCTGGTGGCCTGTCTGGCTAACTACCCCACCCCCGACCCGCTCATGCTGCAGGCCGCCAGTCTCTTCACCACCACCAAATGGGCATTTCAGGCCGCCACCTTTGCCGCTGCCGCCTGGGGTCTGTATCAACTTTTGCGCAGCCGGCGCGCCGCGCGCCGGTAAGATTGGGAGGTGAAGCCATGCCCTGGCTGAATCATCTTTCCGGCGATCCCCTCACCTGGCTGCTCGAGCCAGAGGAGCCCGCCGCGCGTTTTCTCGCCTTGCGCGACCTGCAAGACCTGCCCGAAGACCACCCCGACTGCCAGACAACCCGCGCCGCCGCCCACCAGCAGGGACCCATCCCCGCCATTCTGGAGCAGATGAACCCCGAAGGGTACTGGATCGAGCCAGGCGGCGGTTACAACCCCAAGTATCGTTCCACCGTCTGGTCGCTCATCCTCCTCGCCCAGTTGGGCGCCTCCGCCCGCCTGGACGAACGCATCCAGCGCGCCTGCGCCTACCAGATCGACCACAGCCTCAGCCCCAACGGTCCGTTTGGCGGCTCGCCCAATGCCCCCTCCAGCACCGTCGACTGCCTGCAGGGCAACCTGTGTTGGGCGCTGGTGCGCCTGGGCTGCCGGGACGAGCGCCTGAACAAAGCCTACGAGTGGATGGCGCGCAGCGTTACCGGGGAGGGCGTCGCCCCGGCCAGCGAGCGCGACGCGCCCCTGCGCTACTACGCCGGCAAATGCGGCCCCAACTTCGCCTGCGGCGCCAACGACAAACAATCCTGCGCCTGGGGCGCGGCCAAGGTGATGCTGGCCTTCAGCGTCTGCCCGCCGCAAGCCCGCACCCCGCTGGTCGAGCGCGCCATTCAGCAGGGCATCGACTTTCTCTTCAGCGTCGACCCGGCCACCGCCGCCTACCCCAGCGGCTACACCGGCAAGCCCAGCACCAGCTGGTGGAAGTTCGGCTTCCCGGTCTTCTACATTACCGACATTCTGCAAATTGCCGAAGCCCTGGCCGCCCACGGCTGCGCCAAAGACCCGCGCCTGGCCAACACCCTGCAGCTCATCCTCTCCAAACAGGGCGCGGACGGGCGCTGGTCATTGGAATATGATTATCGCGGCAAAACGTGGCTGGAATGGGGCGAGAAAAAGCAGCCCAACAAATGGGTTACCCTGCGCGCCCTGCGCGTGATCAAAGCCGCTTTCGATTAACCCGGCGGCAGCTACGCTCCTTGCGATGCCAGCGCCAAAGGCAGCCCCAGCGCCAGCGCCCGGTAGCCTTCTACCCCGCGCAGCAGGTCCTCCACCGCCAGGTACTCGTCCGGCACGTGCGCCTGCTCAATGTCCCCCGGTCCAAAGATCAGCGCCGGCAGGCCCATTTCACCCGCCGCCGTGCTGGCGTTGGTGCAGTACGGCACCGCGTGCGGCCGCGGATCAATCCCCGCCCCCTCCAGCGCGGATACCGCACCGCGCACCCAGGCCGAATCGGGCGGCATGTGCCAGCCAGGGTGAAAATCGGGCGCGCGCAACACGCGCCCGGTGTAGGTTTCAAAACTGACCTCTTCCACCGCCAACTCCCAGCCCGGAACATCGGCCAGCGCGCGCCGGTACTCACCCAGCACGCTCTCTTCCGTCTCACCCAGCACCAGCCGCCGGTCGTAGACTACCTGGCAGGCGTGCGGCAGGGTCGAAGACAGGGGCGGCAGCGGCTCAGACTGGATGAACAGCGGCGCCATCACCCCGCGGCCCAGCCAGGCGTCCTCCGGCAGCGGCAGGCTCTCCACCCGCCGCACAATCTCGGCCGCCTTGATCAGCGCATTCTCACCCAACTGCGGCGTGGAAGAATGCGCCGCCCGCCCGCGCGCCCAAAACACAATCCGCGCCCGGCCTTTTTGCCCCATCGCCAGGCGGCAGCCGGTCGGCTCGCCCACCACCACTCCCTGCGGTTGCAGCGCCTCCAGCGCGTGGCGCAAGCCGGCCCCCTCCAGAGTCTCTTCGCCCACGCTGCCCACCGCGAACAAACTGCCGCGGATCTGCGCCCGCTCCAGGCTGCCCAGCGCCGTGATCAAAGCCGCCAGCGAGCCTTTCGTGTCTGCCGCCCCGCGCCCGTAGACCTTTCCATCGCGCAGCGCCGCCCCAAAGGGGTCTACGCTCCAATCCTCACGCCGGCCCATCTCCACCACGTCCATGTGCGCCTCAAACACCAGCCGCGGGCCCGGCAAATCTCCGCGCCGCTCGCCGATCACATTTCCCACCTCGTCCCGCCACACGCGGTCAAACCCCAGGCGCAGCATCTGCGCCTCCACCACCGCGGCAGCCGCCGCCTCTTGCCCGCTTAAGCCGGGGGCCTGCACCAGCCGCCGCAGCAAATCCACCGCCTCATTTTGTGGTTCCACGCTCAATCCCATGCGCCACCTCCATTTCTGATCACCCTCATCATACAAAGCGCCCCAGCCCGCCGCAAGTGCCTTCAATCACCCAATCTCCATGAACGGCCTCCGCGCGGCTGTAATTCTCCAAATCGCACCCTTAATGGAATTTTTTATCCTTTCTTTATGGGTTACTCCCCCCTTCGCACCGATAACATTAACAAAACTCGATCCATGAGGTCTGTTTATGCGCGCAAATGACTCGTCCTTAAATAAGAAACGGGCATTCTTCCAATCCTGGAATGCAAAAATATTATTGTTTGGCGTCCTCACCGCCTTCCTGCCCTTGCTGGCTCTGGGCAGCATCTCATACTTCAGCGCCCAAACCGCCCTGCAAGATGCCTACACCCAGCAAATGCAGGGTAAATCCGACATCATCAACCAGGATGTGAACACCTGGCTGGAGGAACAGGTTACCTATGTGCGTCTGCTGGCCTCCAATGCCGCTTTGCAAACCCTTTCTGAAGGCCAGTACGTGCCCGTCCTGGAAGAAGCGCTAGCCACCAATCCCAATCTCAGTTTTTTGATCGTCATCTCGCTGGAAGGCAAAGAACTCTACAACTCGGCCAATACCGGCGGGGCAGCAAACCTGCAAGACCTCTCTGACCGGCCTTACTTCCTCGCGGCCAAAGCCGGGGACATTTTTATTAACGACCCGGTGGTTTCGCGCACCACCGGCAAGGCCGTGTTTGTCATCTCCGCGCCCATTATCAAAGATGGAAAGGTCATCGCCGTACTGGCCGCCCCCATGCGGGTTGAAACCGTCAATCAGATGATCGCCTCGGCGTATAACGGTGAAACCGGTGAAGCTTACATTATCAATTCCAAGGGCGTTTTCTTAACCCCCTCGCGCTTTGCCGAAGAACTGAAAGCCAGCGGCGTGGAGAAGTGGGACGTCCTGCAGCTCTCCACCGACTCGCTGGCTGCCCAGCGCGCCATTGCCGGAGACTCGGGCGTGGAGGTGTACCCGAATTACCTTGGCAATCAGGTGCTGGGCGCGTTTTCTCCCCTTCAGATTCGCAACGCCCAGTGGGCCTTGATCATCGAGCAGGAGACCAGCGAAATCTACCAGCCCATCACCCGCCTGCGCAATTTGCTCATGCTGCTCACCCTGGTCTTCCTGGTAGTGGTCGTTGCTGTCAGCCTCTTTATCAGCCGCCGCATGACCCGTCCCATTCTCGCCATCTCTCAGGCCACGCAGCAACTCGCCCAGGGCGACCTTAACCAGCAGATGACCCTGCGCGGCAAAGATGAAATTGGCAGCATGGCCGATGCCTTTCGCCATCTGATCGAATATATGACCGAAATGGCGCAAACAGCCGGCGCCATCGCCCAGGGAGACCTCACCGCTGAAGTCACCCCGCGCGGCGCGCAAGACCAGTTGGGCCAGGCCTTTCAGCGCATGGTGACCAACCTGCGCGGGCAGATCTCTGCCCTGGCCAGCTCAGCCTCTGACCTTGAAACAGCCTCCGGCGAACTGTCGCATGTCTCGCACCAGGCCGGGCAGGCCACGGGGCAAATCGCTGCCACCATCCAGCAGGTCGCCCGCGGCACCAGCCAGCAGTCCGAATCGGTTGCTCAAACCGCCACCTCGGTTGACCTCATGGCGCGCACCATTGATAAAGTGGCCCGCGGCGCGCAGGAACAGGCCCAGGCCGCGGCCGTTGCCTCCGAAGTAACCAGCCAGATCTCCCGCACCATCGAGCAGGTCTCCGGCAACGCCCAGGCGGTTACCCAGCAAGCCAGCATAGCCGCCAGCGCCGCCTCCGATGGCCAGCAGCAGGTCGAGCAGACCATTCAGGGCATGCTCTCCATTCGCTCCTCGGTGGAACAATCCGCCCAGGCCATCGAAGAGATGGGCCGCCGCTCAGACCAGATTGGCGTGATTGTGGAAACCATTCAAGACATCGCCTCGCAGACCAACCTGCTGGCGCTCAACGCCGCCATTGAGGCCGCCCGCGCCGGCGAACACGGCAAGGGCTTTGCCGTGGTGGCCGACGAAGTCCGCAAACTGGCCGAGCGTTCTGCCGCTGCCACCCGCGAAATTTCCGCCCTCATCGCCGGTATCCAGTCCACCGTTTTGCAGGCCGTGCAGGCGATGCGCCAGTCGGGGCAGCAGGTAGCTCAGGGTGTTGACCAGGCTAACGCATCCGGGCAGGCGTTGAATGCTATTTTAGATGCCGTCCACGCCGTTACCCAGCAGGCCGAACAGGCCAACCAGGCCGCCCGCCAGATGAGCGCTGCCTCCAACGAGCTGGTCAGCGCCGTCGACTCGGTCTCTTCCGTGATCGAAGCCAACACCACCGCCACACAAGAAATGTCTAGCTCCTCCACCCAGGTTTCGCAAGCCATCGAGAATATCGCCGCCGTGTCAGAAGAAAATTCAGCCGCCGTCGAAGAAGTCTCAGCTTCTACCGAAGAGATGAGCGCCCAGGTGCAGGAAGTCTCGGCCGCCGCCCAATCGCTGGCCGGGCTGGCCGAACAGCTCAACCAGATCGTCCAACAGTTCCGCGTGTAAAGCGCGGCGTCCCACAGCAGGCGCAACCACCACACAACGTGAGATCCATTCCAATCGCTCCCCCAATTTCGGCAAAACACCAAAATTGGGGGAGCGCCATTTGATTCAACATTACATATTCGATACGCTTTCAAGCATTTGCCATATCCCATACGCAAATTCTCTCCCCCGAAACTCGCCAGATTACCAGTGTGCCGTACGCCGATCTGAGGTACTATTGGTATAGCGCCGTTCAACGGGAACGGCCGCCAGTCCCTTTACCACCTTAAGGAGGTTCCCTTATGAGTGTCCTGATTGGTATCATTGTTGGATTCGGGGCCTGGTTTGTTCTGCGCTACGTTCTCACCGCCTTCTACACAGTCGACCAGAACGAACGCGCCGTTAAAACCATCTTTGGCCGGGCAGAGCGCCTGGGCGACACCATGACCGCCGACTCTGCTCTGGGCGAAACCCTCACCGACGAACACAAACAGCGCTACAACTACCCGATGGTGCGCGTCATTCCCCCCGGCGGGCCCTACCTGAAATGGCCCTGGGAACGCATCTACAAGGTATCGGTTGCCACGCAGACCATCAACATGGCCTACGACCCCGACGACCCCAACGCCAACTCACGCGGCACCTTACTGGAAGCCGTCACCAAAGACCAGCTCAACACCGGCCTCACCGGGCAGATCCGCTACCGCGTGGCTGAGAGTAACCTGTATGCCTATCTCTTCGGCGTCAAGCAGCCCATCTCGCACGTGATGGGGTATTTCGTCTCCGTGCTGCGCGAGCGCATCGCCAGCTTTGAAGCCCCGCCCCCCGCGCCGAACGCCGAAGGCGAAATCAGCAACGTCAGCGGCGTCTCGATCAACGACCTGCGCAAAAACCTGCGCGACCTGAACGAGCACATGGAACGCGAATGCGCCACCTCTGCCGCGCGCTACGGTATCATCCTGGACGCGTCTCTCATCACCGGCATCGACCCGCCCGCCGAGGTGGAAGTGGCCCTGGCCGCCATTAACACCGCCCACAACCAGGTCTCGTCCGATATCAGCCTGGCCCAGGCCGCGGCCGACCAGAAGATTGTCCAGTCCAAGCGCGCCGTGGAGATCGAAACGCTCAACGCCCAGGCCGAGGTGGAACCCCTGGTAGCCCTGGCCGATCAGCTTCAAGCATTAAAGAAGAGCGGCAAAGGCGCCTTGCAGTCATACCTGCGCAACGTGCGCCTGCGTCTGTTTGACCATGCTGAAAACATTGTGCGCGAGGTGGAATCATGAGCGATTTTATGCAATTTCTCTTTGCCGCCGCGATCACATTTATGGCCATGTGGTTGGTGATGCCCATTTTTCTCTTTCTGCTGCGCCGCATTGGCCTCTACACGATTGTACAAGAGGGCACCTGCCAGGTTTTCATTCTCTTCGGGCGTGTGATCGGCATTCTGCGCGAGCCTGGCTTGCACATTTTGCCCTTCAAGCTCGGCCTCAACGCCTTTCTGGTTAACTGGCTGGGCAACCGCCGCGTGTTGGATATGCGCCTCGACCAGCAGTACCTGCGCAGCAACCCGGTCAACTCCGAAGAAGGCGCGCCGATGGGCGTTGGCATCTGGTATGAAATGTACATCAGCGACCCGGTTGCCTACCTCTTCAAAAACGTTGACCCGCGGGGATCACTGGCCGCCAACGTCAGCAACGCCGTGGTGCGCTCGCTCAGCAACATGCCTCTCGAAAATATGCTCATCAACCGCCACTATATGAGCCACGCCGTGCGCGAAGAAGTATCGCCGCGCTCGCACGAATGGGGTTACAAGCTGGGTTCGGTTTACATCCGTAAAGTTCACTTCCGCGACGCGGGCATGATCCACCAAATCGAAGCCAAAGTCGTCAACCGCCTGCGCCAGGTAACCTCGGCCATCAAGCAAGACGGCGCCAACCAGGTGAACATTATCACCAGCACCGCCGAGCGCCTGGCCGCCGTGGAATTTGCCAAAGCGGCCGCCATTCGCCCGCGCATCCTCGGCGAGGCGATGAAAGCTATCGCTGAAGACCCGGAAATCTCCAACGTGATGTTCGAAATTCTGGAAACGCAGCGCATTCTGGAAAGCAAGAGCAAACTCACTCTTGTTCCCCCGCGCAGCGAACTGCTTACCCAGCTCATCGCCGCGCGCAAGCCGGAATAAGCCGCTTCACCCCCCTGTTCGTCTGATCTCAACCCCCGCCCTGCGCGGGGGTTGGCGCTTAAGAAGGGCGAATCATCGCCTCCAGCGCCGCCAGCACCCGCGCGCGGGTATCCGCGTCTGGCGCGGCCAGCCCAAACAATTCCACCAGCCACAGCCCATCCACCGCCAGGCGCACAATCGCTGCCGTGGTCGGGTCAATTCCGTCGTCTTCCAGCAGGCGCACCCATTCGCCAAAGCTCTCTTGCATGGGCGCCAGCAGAGCCGGGTTGGTGGCCACCGCCGCCAGCAGTCCCGAACTCATCCGTGGAACGCGCTGCCGGTCTTCATAAGTGGTCTGCAGGTACGCGCGCGTCCAGCGCCCGGGCGCGTCTTCTGGCTGCTGACGCGCCGCTTCGTTCAAGTCGCGGGTAAATACCTCCAGGTAATAGCGGATCATTCCTTCAATCAGGGCTTCTTTGCTGGGAAAGTGATACAGCAGCCCGCCTTTGCTGATCCCCGCTTCACGCGCGGTTAAGTCGAGGGTCAGCCGCTCAACCCCTTGCTGTTGAACAATACGGCTGGCAGCATCCAGAATGGCTGTGCGCGTGTTCTCGCCTGACTTTGGCATGAGTCATTACCTCCAACATTCAGAATATGTTATAATTATACCGTCCAGACGGTATAAATAAAAAGCATCTTGCTGCTCGCGGGCCACGCAACCACAGTCCGCCGCATGACCGCCTGCGCACAGTAAAGGAAAAAACAATGTACAATCATACCATTCATATCACCCAGGCCGACGCCGCTAAATTACGCGACCTGATTCGCGACACCCACATTCCCGGAGAGGCCCTCAACCCGCACCTGGCAGCGCTCAATGCCGAGCTTGACCGCGCGGTGATCATCGACTCGCGCGAGATTCCCGCCGACGTCATCACCATGAATTCCCAGGCCCACCTGGAAGACATGGAAACTGGCGAGGAAATGCATTTCTCGCTCGTCTTCCCGGAGAGCGCCGACAGCCAGCAGGGCAAAATTTCCATTCTCGCCCCGGTTGGCACCGCCACGCTGGGCTACCGTGCCGGTGATGTGTTCGAAATGCAAACGCCCGGCGGTGTTCGCAAACTCAAAATCGTGCGCGTGCTCTACCAGCCCGAAGCCTCAGGCGACGAATAAGCCGCTATTCGTCAAGTAACCGGGCCGGAATGATGGAATTCATTCCGGCCCGTTGATTATAGGCGAACATCCCCTGCGGCTCTCAAAGCGCAGCAAAATAAGGCGCGCGCTTTCAAAGCTGGCTTAGTCCGCCACATAGATTTTATATTGCTCCGGCACCGGCAGGCTGCCCTCCCACACCACCGAGCGGAAATCATCCGGCGAGGTGTTGCCTTCCGAGTTGATCAGCAGCACCTGTGAATCGCGGTCCAGGTGCAGCGCCTCGCGCAGCCGCCGCGCGCCTGCGTATTCCATGATGTACATCAGCGCGCCCAGGGTAACGGCCCCCGACTCGCCCGAAATCAGAAAAGGATCACCGCGCAACGGCACGCTGTACACGCGCATGCCCTTGGCGGCCACATAGTCCGGGCAGGCAGCGAACACATCCGCGCAGTCGTACAAAATCTTCCAGGCAATCGGGTTGGGGTCGCCGCACGCCAGGCCGGCCATAATGGTATCCAGGCTGCCTTCCACATTGTAGGGCTTGCCGTCGCCGATCAACGCCGAGCGGTACAAGCAGGCCGCTTTGGTGGGTTCCACCACCACCGACCACGGCCGCTCTGCGCCGAATAAGTTATAGTAAAACCCAATTGTCGCCGCCGCCAGCGAGCCCACCCCGGCCTGCACCAGCACATGGGTTGGTTTCGACAGCCCCTGCCCGGCCAGCTGCTCTTGCGCCTCGCTTAACATGGTGGTGTAGCCCTGCATCACCCACTGCGGAATCTCTTCATAGCCTTCCCAGGCCGTATCCGAGACCACCTGCCAGCCGTGCTGCTGCGCGTCCTGGTACACCTGGCGCACCGCGTCGTCGTAATTGCCGTCTACCACCACCACTTTGGCGCCCACCCCTTCAATCGCCTGAATGCGCGATCGGGAGGTGAGTTTGTGCACATAAATGATGGATTTGAAGCCCATCTGCGCCGCCGACCAGGCCACACCGCGCCCGTGATTGCCGTCTGTGGCCGCCGCGAAAACAATGTCGCCCAACTGCTCGCGCAGCGATCCGCCCAGCACCTTAAAAGAGCGCAAATCCAGGCGCACCGATTCATCTTTGACCCAAATGCCGCCCACGCCAATGCGATCAGCCAATCGCGGCAGGCTCTTTAAGGGGCTCATGCGGTAGCCCGGAATCTGCTGGTGAAACTGGCGCACGTGCCGGGTTACTTCCAGCGGAATAACCTCAGCCGCCGAGCTAACCGTCTGCAGACCACGCGCCCGGCTGTTCATCACCCATTCAATCGGTTTTTCGACACTCATTTCCATCCATCCTTCCATCACGGTTTTTGATCAGGGCGGCGGAAGAGCGAATTTTTATTGTACCGTCCAGACGGTATAATTATAACACCAACCCGCCAAGAAATAAACCCTCTCGCCGCATCCATCTGCGCCGTCCGGTCAGGCAGATTCCGCGCAAGTGCCTGTCAAAAATCGAGTAGTTGGGGTATGCTTGAGCTTTCCACCAACCCACAAAGCGAGCTTCTGATGCCCATTCTGGAAACCGAGCGCCTCAGCCTGCGCGCGCTGACCCCCGAAGACGCGCCCTTCATCCTTGAACTCTTCAACGACCCCGAGTGGCTTAAATACATCGGCGACCGTGGGATTCGCACCCTGCAAGACGCGGCCAATTACATTCTCAATGGTCCCATAAAAATGAGGGCGCAGCACGGCGTGGCCCTGCACCTGGTCGAATTGAAAGGCCAGAATACCCCCATCGGAATGTGCGGGCTGATTAAACGCGACACCCTGGAAGATATTGACCTGGGCTACGCCTTTTTACCCGCCTACCGCGGTCAGGGCTACGCGTATGAAATCTCGCGCGCCGTGCTGGCCTACGGGCAAGAGACCTTTGGCCTCCAGCGCGTGGTAGCCATCATCGACCCGCGCAACCAGCGCTCTGCTCACCTGCTGGAAAAGCTGGGTTTTGCCTACGAAAGCACCTTTCCGCTGGGCGGCGACCCGAATCTGGTCGTGGCGCTGTACGCGATTGCGCTAACCCCCTTAAATTAAAAAGCGACAACCGGGCATGGGGCAATTCATACCCGGTTGGTGGTTTTCATCCCACATTCGGTTATTGAACGATCTGCTTGCGGCGGCCCAACAACGCGGCCGCGGCCAACCCCAGCGCCAGCAGTAGGAACAGCTGCGGCGTTGCACTTTTCTCACTCAAACCCATAAAATCCAGGCCCGGCGTAAAATGCATTGGGCCGATGTACCACAGCAAGATATAAACTATCTCAAAGGCCTTGCTGCCGCCCGTCCACACGCCCAGCGCCAATGCCAGAGAAGGGATAAAAACCGCACCAGCCAGCAGGGCTGTCAGCGCGGGCAAATCTCCGATAAAGATTAAGCGCGCGGCTACTCCGCCAGCCATCAGCAGGGTAACAATCAATCCGGCCAGCCAGATCACCGGCAGCTGGCGGGTAATGGGGCGCGCGGTGGAAAAGACAATCTGCCCGGTCTGGTGGCGCGCCTCGCGGCAGCCCATCCCAGACCAGATCAACACCGGCCATGCCCAGGCCGCCAGCAATACGTTATGGGCGTCTGTGACGGGCATGGTCAGCGGCGAAATGATCAACCCAACCGCCACCAGATACCACCACCAGGGCTGTCCCTTAAGCATCAGGCGCAGCTCAGCTTGCAAACGGCGGCCGAAGGTGAAGCCAGCCGCTCCGCGGAGCGAAGTAAGCTGCACCGGGGGCTGCTGAGCGGCGGCGATGGCAGCGTGCTGCTCCACTTTCTGCGGCGCGGATTTGGGTTTGCCAACACGCATCCGCTCCCGCGCGGGATCAAAACGGGTAAAAAACAGCGCCGAAATCAGCACAATGATCAAGGCGATCACCGCCCATAGCAAGCGGGTGGCGATCAAAGTGGGTGTCCATTCGAGGCCCGGCCAGAAAAACGTCTGCGTGGCCACTTCTGGGCCGGCTTCCAGGCTAAACCCGCTCACATAACCTGGGTACATCGCTTTCACTGCCGTGGTCATGCTGGGCATGAAAACGTAAATACCCAGTGGGTCAAATTCCGGCCAGTGCTGGCTCAACCATTCCAAAGAGGCCGTCAGGCCAAAGATCCACAGGAAGAAGTACAGCACATTGCCCAGCCCACCACGCAGCCAGGAGATGGCTTCAAACAATACCGCCAGCGCGGCGGTGAAGGCCATCATGGGCAGGCTGATCAACAACATCGGCGCCAGCAGTGCCCACAAATCGATCTGCGGAACTTCACGCTGGATCAACTGCATCAGCACCGCGCCCAGGCAAAGCACCCCCACCAGCACACTCAATACGGCAAAGTTGCTCAACCACTTGCCTAATACGTACTGCGGGCGGGTGAGCGGTGTGGTGGCCATGATTTGCCCCACCCCGGTGCGCTGATCGCGCTCAATGCTGTTTTTTATCACGTAAAAGCCGAACAGGCTTAAAAAGGTGGTGATGACCAGCGACATCATGCTGCCCACCCAGGCCGAATTATATACACCGCGGTATTGGTCCAGAGCCAGGCTGACCTGGCCGATATTGACCGAGTAGCCCAAAAAGATCACCAGGCACAGCGTGACCAGAAAAGCGTACCCGCGGGCGCGCTCTAGAAAATCCGCCCGCGCGATGTGAATAAAAGTGCGCAATGTTTTCATTACGAATGCGCTCCCATGCCCACACGATGCAGATAGACGTCTTCCAGGCTGGGGGCAATGGCTTGCGCCTCAGCAGACGGGGCGCGCTCGCTGACCACCCGCACCTGCACTCCCTCTACGCGGCGGATGGCGCCGCTGACGCGGAAGTTCTGTTTGAGCGCGGGCAACTCAGCCGATGGCACTACCCATTGCCAGACCTTGCCGTCCAGCATGCGCAGCAAATCTTCCGGCGCGGCGCGATCCAACAATTGGCCCTGGTTGATCAATACAATATCCGTGGCAATGGCTTCCACATCGGAGACGATATGAGTGGAAAGCACAATAATGCGCTCTCCGGCCAGGTCGGCCAATAAATTGCGGAAACGCACGCGCTCTTCCGGGTCCAAGCCCACGGTAGGCTCGTCCACAATCAGCAGCTGCGGGTCGTTGAGCAGCGCCTGGGCGATTCCCACCCGCTGGCGCATACCGCCCGAATACCCGCCCAGCGGACGGCGCGCCGCTTCGGTCAGGTTGACCACCTGCAGCAGTTCATCAATGCGACGGCGGGCCGCTTTCCCATCCAGTCCCTTGATCGCCGCCATGTATTCCAAAAATTCCAACGCGCTCAAATTGGGGTATACGCCAAAGTTTTGCGGCAGGTATCCCAGCACGGCGCGCAGCGCGTCCGGTGACTTGACCACGTCCACCCCGTTCCAGGAGATGCTGCCGCGCGTCGGGCGGGTGATGGTGGCCAGCATGCGCATCAGCGTCGATTTTCCCGCGCCATTGGGTCCCAGCAGGCCTAAAACGCCCGCGCCTAGTTCCAGGTTAAAGTCTTTAAGCCCCCACACACCGGCGCGATACTGTTTGCTTAGATTTTCAATGTGTAAATTCATGCAGTCCCTTCCTGGTAAGCGTTTCCTGTTGTTTCCCGCCACATAGCATGGCGCATTTTTTTGTCGACCGCTTAGCTATGTACGCAAGTTCGGTGGACGGGTTGCAAAATGGAAAGATAGACACGAAAACGCGCCTTCCGGTTTGGAAGGCGCGTGATTTGCACTGGCAGCACCTCTATTTTCCGCTGGGCAGCAGCAGAGGGCTGTCTTCCAGCGAGGTAACGTAGATGGTGTTACCACGGCTTTTCTCCAGGCTTTGCAGCATGCGCAGCTTATAGAGCGCCGGGTTGTTCTCCATTAACTTGGCGGTGTTGGCGAGGCTGCGCAGCGCGGCGCTTTCTCCACGGGCGCGCTCCAGGGCGGCTTTGCCCTCCTGCCGCGCGTTGACCACCTGGGCGAAGATGTTACGCAGCTCGCCGGGGAACATAATGTCTTTCACCGCCACCGATTTCAGTTCCAGCCCCAGCTCTTCGGCAGCCGCGCGGGTCATCTCCAGCAGCCGCGCGCCCATCTCACCACGCACCGCCAGCAGCGTCTCGATTTGCGTCTGGCCCACCAGATCGCGCAGACCGGTCTGTACCAGCAGATACAGCTCATCCAGGTGACTGGCCGAACTGACCGTGGCGCGGTAGGCATCCGCAACCCGGTAGCGCAGCCCCAGGCTCACCCGGATACTCACATTATCCTCGCTCAGCACTTCCTGGCCCTGAATGGTGATGGTGCGCGAGCGCAGGTCGACCGTCTCCACCCGGTGGGTCAGCGGGAAAAAGGCATACGCCCCCGGCTGCAGCAGGCGTTTGAAACGCCCATTGACGAACAACAAGCCGCATTCATATTCATACACCACCACCCGCGCGCGCCGGTATCCCAGCACGAACGCGCCAGCCAGCAGCGCCAAAAACAAGACCGCAATCACGCCATACAGGATTTCGTTCATCATTCCCCCTATTCAATGTTGAAAAAACGGATTCAGAAAAATAACTACCGCCAAAGCCCTTCCAGACGTCTCGCGGAGGTGTGAACCTGCAGGGCGGTCTGCCTGTTGGCGAAGAACCTTGGGGTAGCAATGAGACGGATTTCTCAGATCCAAATCAGGATCTTAAAAAAACAGGACCAGGTGAGAGAATCTTACCTGGCTGCGTCATCCCCTCGCGGAGAATAATAGCACAAAATCCCTATTTTGTCCAGGGTTTGGGAACATGAATTTTTGACAATGATTCTCCTCTTCACCCATCGGGTCGCGCTGGCGGCGCGGGGATGGGGCTTTCACACAACAACGCCGCCCACCCGGCAAGCCCAATTTGGGCGGACAGCTGTCCGCCCCTACCGAAGAACCCGAAACCACAATTCCCCGGTAGGGGCGCAACACCCACCGAGCGAGTGTTTGGCTTTGCGCCCGTGTTTTATAGCAGGCACGCCAAAAAACTGGGGAGTATGACTTCTTCACCCGTCCCTGCATCGCGGGGATGAGGTCTTTTGTCGCATTGGTGGGTTTCGGGCGGGTTGAGATGCGTTCGAAAAAAGGCTTGCCTGCCCCCCTCCACCGCACCCTACCCGTTAACGAATTGTGAGCACCGTTCTTCTACCCGTCCCTGCAGCGCGGGGAAGGGTCGCGGCACAGCCGCGGGGATGGGGGAATCGAGGTCACTTTGCCCTTGCCAGCTTCCCCTGGCAGGCGATACAATTCCCTTCAGAAATCCCACCCCCAAAGGAACCATCATGATCACCTGTCCCTGGTGCGGAACCAGCTTCCTGTCTTTCAAGCCCAATTGCACCAACTGCGGCGGCCCCATGCCCCTACCGGCCCCCGAGCGGCCTTCCGGCGCGGCGATCCTGCCGCCGCCCGCCCCGCCGCGCCCCATCTCTGACCGGTATGTGTGGAAACTGGTGCTGGTCGACGGCTGGGCTATCGCCGGTTTTGTGTTCAGCCTGTTGGGCGCGATCTTCTCCGTCATCGGCCTGGCGCTGACGCTGGGGGTGATCACCGCCTTCGTTGGCATTCCCTTCGCGCTGTTGGGGCTGGTCTTCCTGGGCGGCGGCGTCGCCCTGGCCTTCTGGCGCTACACCGAAAAGCAGAAAATCGTCAACGTGCTCAAATGGGGCAGCGCCGCGCTGGGCGTCATCAACACCGTCGAACAGAATTTCACCGTGCGTATCAACCAGCGCCATCCCTGGCAGATCGATTACCAGTTCCAGAGCGGCGGGCAAACCCTGAACGGGCAGGTCAGCACACTCAGCCAGCCGGGACCGCAGTTCCAGCCCGGCCAGCAGGTCTATGTGCTCTACATGCCCGGTGAGCCGCAGCTCAACGCCCTTTACCCGCATCCCTGATCTCACATCTCGACATTAAAACAAGCAGGGGTCGCCTGATCTACACGGCGAACCCCGCATTTTAATTTGGATACGCGTGCGTTAATCTTCTTCCACGCTGCGGAAGAACAGTACCGCCAGGACGATTGCCGCCACGCTGGTTACCACAAACGTGCCCACGAAAATCACCATCACCTGGGGCGGCAGGCTGATCCCCGCCGCGGACTGGAAAATGGTTTGCGAGATCACCACCAGGCCGATAAAAATATTCATCAGCAGCATGATCGCCGCCAGAACGTAGCCAATCGGCCTGCGCTGCAGCAACCGAATGCCGGCCAGGTACGCCACCGGGGTGATCAGCCCAATATCCAGCACGGTGGTAATTTCGGTGGTGTAGGTCGCCAGGGTCTCAGGGAACTGGCCGGTGGTGAGAAAATTGATCACATCCAGCAGCCACACAAACACCGACAGCCCGGCGATGAACATAAAAATGGCAATCGCCTTGTGCGGCATGCGGCTGGTTACATGGGCGGCCAGCGCCGGCTTGTCCAGGCTGGCGATGGCCTCAATCAGCGCGAAGAAACTGGCAGAAAAACCCAAAATATAGACCAGCAGCATGGGATTATAGGCCGTGCCCAACGCCAGCGAAGCCATATTGTAAAGAAAGTAAGTTAGCGTGCCTGCCAGCAGCAGCCGCCCGCGCCGTGAGCCTTTGGCGTTGGCGATGATGGCAAACACCAGCAGCGGGAAGGCGATGAAAGCGGTCACCGCGTCGCCGCCGCGAAAAATCGGCGCGCGGAAGTACGCATCAAAGCGGTACAGACCCTGCCCCCACAGCTCCACCTGCGTGCCGTGCACCGACGTTACCGTAAAGGGGCTGCCCTCCGCCGGCCAAAACAGCCCCGCCAGGGCGGCTGCCAGGCCTAACAGGCCTGCCAGCACCGATAGGATGGTCAGGGTGCGCGAAGAAGTTTTCATTTCGAATCACTGATCTCCAGTTTTGAATAATGTCTTTAATTTCAACATTCCCATCATACCCGCGGTATGCATAAAGACACACTATCCAACTGGGTAGTATCGGATGAAAAAATCGAATATTCCTCCAACGGAATCAGGTCAATCACACACGATTACATCCGCCAGCGCCACGCAGTTGCGTCCAGATTGTTTGGCCTGGTACAGCGCCTGATCGGCCTGGGCCAGCAGAGTCTCAATGGTCAGCTCATCCGTCTTCTGCCCGCAAGACAGCGCCACACCAAAACTGGCGGTGATGGCAATCTCCCCACCTTGCACGGGGATTCGCAGGGGCTGTCCAAAAAGTAGAGGACAGCCCCTTTACATTTTTAAAAAGCAATGATTCAATAAAGGAATGAGAAGAAAACAAGCCCACCCCGTGTTTAAGCCCTATGTAATGAACCAGGTAGCGCTGCT
>NZ_LGCL01000013.1 GCF_001306115.1 Ornatilinea apprima
TGATCAGTATTGCCCATAATATGCGAAAATTGGCAGCCAGGTAGGCTACCAATTTTTTGTTTTTTCGTTTTTATTCGATTTGCAGCTAATTTTTGGGGCTGTTTCCAAATTCTTTAGAGACAGCCCCAGTCGTTCGGCCGCGGCGCGGGCCGCGCTCTCGTCCACATCCACCAGCAGCAAGGCGAACTCCTCACCGCCCAGCCGGCCAAAAATGTCCATCACGCGCAGTTCCGCCTGAACGGCGTTTGCAAACGCGGCCAGCGCGCGGTCACCGATGGCGTGTCCGTGCGCGTCATTCACCAGCTTGAAATGATCCAGATCAATCATCATCACCGCCACATGATAGTCCTTCAGGCGCTGAACGCGGTACATTTCGCGCTGGCACAATTCCAAAAAGTGGCGGCGGTTGTAGATACCGGTCAGATCATCGCGGGTGGCCAGCGCCTGCAGGCGGTTAAGAAACTCCACGCGCTCGCTGATATCCCGCGCGGTGATCACCCAGCCAATCACCAGACCACCGCTTTTCATCACCGGCTGAATGCGCAGGTCAAACGTGCGGCCGGGCTGCGCCTCAAATTGGACGTCTTTGTGCGCCACACCTTGCTCCAGCAGTCCCGCAACCTCCAGCAGATCGCGGCTGCCAATTTCTGTGGGCTGCTTGCCCACAAACTCTTTCGGCAGGTGGAACACATCGCGGGCAGCCGGATTGGCCTCACTGATGCGCGTCTTGTGGTCCAGAATCATCACCAGATCGCTCATCTGCCCGATCATCACGTCGCGCGCCAGGGGCAGCAGATCCAAAAACTGGTAGCGGAACAGCGTCCAGGCCAGAATCACCCCCGATAGACTGAACACCGCTGTGGTGTAGTTGTAGTAGCGCACCGGCGAGTAACCCAATACATACAGCATATCTGTGATCGCCGGCAGCAGGATCGACACCAGCAGCAGCTGCGCCTGCGTCTGGTACATACCCTCCATGCGAACCATGGCCTTCACCAGCAGAAAAAGGGCCGCCAGCAAGATCAGGTAGTTCAACGGCGCGTGCACATAATAAAACCAGAACTGGTAATCTTGCACCAGCACCGGGAAAGGCGCCAGCGTGCTGCTGATGAATGGGGTTCCATAAAACCAGTGGTGCAGCGGATTGGTCCAGATCACCAGGTTGGTCAGGGCGGGTAACAGAAGCAAAGCGGTTTTAACGCCGCGCGCCGCTTTCTGGCCGGTCAGCGCCAGCACCAAAAAGACCCAGGCCGTGGGCAGAAAGGTGATCCCCAAAAACTGGATTTTGGCCCAAAACAGCTTGCCCTCCAGCGCGGGGGAAGCCGTTTCAAAGCAAAAGAAAACCACCCACACCAGGCCGCAGACCATTAATGCCAGAAAAGCCTTGCCCGTGTCGGTTTGGCGGTAGCGCCAGCTAAAGCCAATCACTCCCATCGTGATCAGCGCGGCCAGCAGAAAGAGCCATAATCCCGGCGTATAAACCATTGACGATCAGTCACCTTCTCCGAATTTTCTCTATTTTCCCTGATATGGTTATACCCCATTTAGGTATCCAACACTGTAAAAACAATCTAAAACTTTGCCTCTCTGCCCCCGCCACAATCGGTGCGCAATAACGAAGCGTTGCCTCTTAAAAAAATGCCTGCTCACGCAGGCATGAGAAAACCACCCATGATGGATTAATCCAACGCCGCCTGGCGCTTGCCCATCCACAAAGAGGCAAAGTACAGAACCAGCAGCAGCACGATGAGGGACACCAGAAACACGGGAATCACCTCCAGCGAGATGCGCCGCGCCAGCGCGCCTGCCAGGGCCGGCAGCAGCGCGCCGCCCAACCCAGACGCGCTGATCTGCATACCGATGGTGTTGGCCGCGTGCCGCGCGCTTACCCGCCGCCCTGTGCTGGAGACCAGCGCCGGGAAGATGGGCGCGATGGAAAAGCCCACCACAGCGATGCCGATCAGGCTGACCGTGTCCGACGGATTCCACAGCAACAGCAGCGCCCCCGCCAGTGCCGAAAGCATGCTGCCGCGCAGCAGCAGGTCGGTGCCGGCCTTTTGCGCGTACAGACCGGCCAGCACGCGCCCCACCGTGAACATGCCCCAGTAACCGCCCGCCAACAGGCCGGCTGTCTCTGGCGCAATACCACGCGACTCGGTCAGCAGGCTGTAAGACCAGTGTCCCAGGGTCAATTCCACACCAACATAGACGAAGAACAGCAGCACGCTTACCCACACGCCCACCTGGCGCACGGTCTCGCGCATCGAAGTCTTGTAATCCAGCAGGCGTTTGTCTTCTTCTTGCTTCGCGCTGCCGTCTTCACGCTTCCACATCCCGGCCGTCACCGCGAAACAGGCCGCCAGCGCGATCTGCGCGCTGCCCACCACCAGGTAACCGGTGCGCCAGGTCTGAAAGAGGTTAATCCCGGCCGTCATGATAATGGGACCCAGGGTCACACCAATGCCAAAGCTGGCGTGCAGCCATTGCATCAGTCCCTCGCCGTGCTCAGAGGCAATGTAGGTATTAATCCCGGCGTCAATCGCCCCCGCGCCCAGGCCGCCCACCACACCCAGCGCCACAATCAGCCAGTAGGCCGGCGCCAACGTGTAGCCGATCAGCCCCGCCCCGGTGAGCATACAGCTCACCGCCAACAGGCGTCCCACCCCCAGGCGCGCCATCACCTTGCCGCTAAAGAAACTGGAGGTTAAATAGCCGATCATACTGGCAATCAGCATCAGCCCCAGTGCGTCCAGCGGCATGCCGAAATCTTTACGCATCGAAGGCCAGGCCACCCCCAGCAAGCCGTCCGGCAGCCCTAAAGAAATAAAAGCGATATACGCCAGCAAAATCAAACCCAGTTTCGAGCGGGTTTTGGTTAACGTCGTCGAAGCCATGCGCGTCTCCTCTAATAAACTTAAAGATTGATTTTACCGCAAAAACCAATCCCCGCACGCAGGGGCAGCGGGGTAGGGTGGTGTGGAGGGCGACCAAAACACATTAGTTCATTAAATTATCTCGAGGTCGCCCGCAACCCACCATCTTTCTTGGCACCCATAAGGAAACGGTGGGTTTCGGGCGGACAACGGGCTGTAAGCAAAATCTCCTCGTCAATGTCCTGAACCTAACATCTTATCTCGCCAGCAGCCACACCGCCTTCGATTCCTAATGATCAGCAGAGTAGGGTGGTGTGGAGGGCGACCAAAACAAATCAGTTCATTAAATTATCTTGAGGTCGCCCGTAACCCACCATCTTTCTTGGTACCCATAAGGAAACGGTGGGTTGAGGGCGGAGACGGCAATCTTTCGACTCAAAGAAAATTATCCGCCCTCAACACCACCCTACGCCAGAACCCCATTCTTCTGTAGGGGCGGATGGCCATCCGCCCGAAAATCACGCGAGCTGTGATGCGCCGCTATCCAATGCTGGTGGGTTTCGGGCGGGTTCAAGATTAGTTTTGACTCAAAGCAGATTATCCGCCCTCAACACCACCCTACCGCAGAGCGGGTGCAAGCCGCGCCTCATACACCGCTCTGGCATCCCCCTCCAATTCCTATATAATATAGATATAAACTATCCAAATTTACCGCGCGCCGCGCGGCTGCAGGAGAAACACCATGAACGTCCAACCAACCCTCGAAACCACCACCCTGGCCGGAGGCTGCTTCTGGTGCCTTGAAGCCGTCTACGATCAGCTCAAAGGCGTCAAAGATGTGGTCTCTGGTTACGCGGGCGGCAGCGTCCGCAACCCCAGTTACCGCGAGGTGTGCACCGGCCGCACCGGGCACGCCGAAGTGATTCAAATTCAATTCGACCCGCAAGAGATCAGCTTCCGCCAGATTCTGGAGGTCTTTTTCACCATCCACGACCCCACCACCCTCAACCGCCAGGGCGCGGACGTGGGCACGCAGTACCGCTCGGCCATCTTTTACCATAGTCCCGCCCAAAAAGAGACTGCCGAAGCCCTCATCCGCGAGCTGGAAGCCGCCCAACTGTGGCCCGATCCGATCATCACCGAGGTAACCGCCTTCGACCAGTTTTACCCCGCCGAAGACTATCACCAGGAGTACTTCGCCCGCAACCCCGGGCAGGGTTACTGCCGCGTGGTGATCGCCCCCAAAGTGGCCAAATTCCGCAAGCTGTACCTGGAACGGCTCAAAGCCTGACCTTTACCCAAGGAGGCGGCCTTGTACGAACTGAAAACCAAAATCAACGACCAACCGGTGGAAGCGTTTCTCAACAAGGTTGAAGACCCCCAAAAGCAGCAAGACAGCTTCGCCATACTGGATATGATGGCCGAGATCACCGGGCAGCCCCCGCGCATGTGGGGCGACAGCCTGGTGGGGTTTGGCAAGTACCAGTACAAATACGCCAGCGGGCACCAGGGTGAATGGTTTTTGGTGGGCTTCTCACCGCGCAAGCAGAACCTGACCCTTTATTTCATGTCTGGCTTCGACGAGTACGACGGCCTGGTGGCGAAACTGGGCAAATACAAAACCGGCAAGTCTTGCTTGTATATCAAGAAACTGGAAGATGTGAATCAGGGCGTGCTGCGGGAACTCATCGAATTGTCGATCAAACTCATGCGCGCCAGCAGCGCCTAGCCGCGCCAAAAATCCAGTACAATACACACCAGACCGGTGAACTATCCACTCTGCATCTTCGACTTCGACGGCACCCTGGCCGATTCCTTCCCCTGGCTCAACGGCGTGATCAACCAGGTGATGCAGGCGCACCACCTCAAGCCGCTCAGCCCCGAAGAAATCGACCTGCTGCGCGCTGGCGACGGCCAGCGCGTGATTCAGGCACGCTCGCTGCCTTTCTGGAGAATTCCCATCATCGCCCGCGACATGCGCCGCCGCATGCGCGCCGACGCGCGCCAGATTCATCCCTTCCCCGGCGTGGCTTCCACCCTGCAAAGCCTGGCTGATCGCGGCGCGCGGCTGGCCATCGTCAGCTCCAACGCCCGCGAAAACGTGGAAAGCGTGCTGGGCGCGCAGACCTGCGCCCTCATCCAGCGTTTTGAATGCAGCGTGCCCATTCACGGTAAAGCGCGTGTGCTGCGGCGCGTCTCCCGGCGCATGAACCTGCCGCCGTCCCAGGCCATCTACATTGGCGACGAGCTGCGCGACCTGCAGGCCGCCCGCCAGGCGGGCATGCCCTTTGGCGCGGTCAGTTGGGGCTACAATACTCTGGCCGCCCTGCAGGCCGGCCAACCAGAAGAGGTCTTCACCCGCTTCGAAGACATCCTCACCCTGTTCGCATCCTGACGCCCGCCCGCGGACTCAGGCTGCCCCAGTTTGCGAACTTCTTTCCTTTTCCACTATCCACGCCCCGCGGAATCGGCTACAATCCCATGCAGATTTGATTCCCCGGAGCTTCCCATGAACCAGCCCTCCACCAACCTCGCGCGTGGATACCCCATCGCCCTGCTCAGCACGGTCTTTCTATCCACCACCGCCATCTTTATTCGTTACCTCATCACCACCTACCAGCCGCCCGCTCTGCTGCTGGCCTTCTGGCGCGCGGCGCTGGCCGCCGTCGTGCTGATCACCGTCCTCGCCCTGGTGAAACCCGCCCTGCTGCGCGTTACCCGCGCCCAGCTCGGCTATCTGGTGCTGTACGGCCTGCTGCTGTGCGCCTTCAATTCCCTGTGGACCCTCTCGGTGGCCATCAACGGCGCGGCCGTTTCCAATGTGCTGGTCTACTGCTCCACCGCCTTCACCGCCCTGCTGGGTTGGTGGCTGCTCAAAGAGCGCCTCACCCCGCTGCGCCTGCTGGTGGTGGTGATCTGCTTCTCCGGCTGCGTGTTTGTCTCCCAGGCCTACACCCCCCAGGTGTGGAGCGCCAACCTCTCCGGCATTCTGGCCGGGCTGCTTTCCGGGTTGGGATACGCCGCCTACAGCCTGATGGGCCGCTCGGCCTCACAGCGCGGGCTGAACCCCTGGAGCACGCTAGCCTACACCTTTTTCTTCGCCGCCTTCTTCCTCGGCCTGCTTAACCTGCTGCCCTTCCCCATCCCCGCCACGCTGGACGACCCCGCCCGCTTCCTCTGGTTTGGCAGCGCCTGGCAGGGCTGGGGTCTGCTGTTCTTGCTGGCCGCCGTTCCCACCCTGATGGGCTACGGCCTCTACATGGTCAGCCTTTCCTTCCTGCCCTCCAGCACCGCCAACCTGATCGCCACCGTCGAACCCGTGCTGACCATCTTCATCGCCTTCTTCTTCCTCGGCGAGCGCCTCAGCCTCGACCAGATTTTCGGCAGCGCGTTGATCATTGGCGGCGTGGTGCTGCTGCGCGTGTTTGAGGGCCGCCGCGCGCCCAGCCCGGCCGCCGTGGAACCCGCCAGTTTGTCCTCATAAATCGCTCTGGAGAGACCCATGCCCGCCCCCCGTGTTCCCTTCGATCAGCTCTACGCGCGCTTCAACGCCCCCATCGCGGATTTCGACTGCGGGCAGTTATGCGCGCCAAACAACCCCAGCGGCAAACCCTTCTGCTGCGACATCTGCCAGGCCGTGCCGGCTGCCTACCGGCAGGAATGGGAATACTTGCAAGGCAATACCAATTTATGGCACCGCTGGCGGCCGGAGGAATGCGGCCAGCCAGCCTTTGATCCTGATGCCGAGATTGATGGCCTGCCTGAGAACATGCTCCTGCTGGCCTGCCAGGGACCCCGGCACTGCCAGCGCGACTTCCGAGCGCTGAGTTGCCGCCAGTTTCCCTTCTTCCCCTTCGTCAGCGAAGACTACCGCTTCATCGGGCTGGCCTGCTATTGGGAATATGAAAAAGTCTGCTGGGTCATCCAGCATTTGGAGGCGGTCAGCGACACATACCGCCAGCAGTTTGTGGCCGCCTTTGACGAGCTGTTCGACCGCTGGCCGGACGAGTTGAACAGCTACGCGGACCTTTCGCTGGAGCTGTGCGAGGTCTTCCAGACGCGCCGCCGCCGCGTGCCCATTCTGCACCGCAACGGCGGCTTCTACCTGCTCAGTCCCGCCTCGCAGCGATTAAGGCGCGCCGCTCTGCCCTGACGCCCCCATTTCCAGCCCAATTTTCCCCAACTGGCCTGGCCACCTGGCCTGTGGTAAAGCCGTTTGCCTGTGTTATGATACCCATATCGCATTGTTTTTTTCTCAGGACGGTTTCCCTTGATCGGCACATTACAGCGCACCTTTCGTGAATATCCCAAAAAGTTTTGGATCGTCGTCGGCGTTTCCTTTATTGACCATATCGGCGGCACCCTGCTCTTTCCTTTCTTCTCGCTCTACATCACCCAGAAGTTCGGTGTGGGCATGACCCAGGCCGGCATGGTGCTGGGGCTTTTTTCCATCTTCGGGCTGTTGGGCGGCTTCATCGGCGGCGCGCTGACCGATAAATTTGGCCGCCGTAAGCTGATCCTCTTCGGTCTCATCTTCAGCGCGCTCAGCACCCTCTCGCTGGGCCTGGTGAACGAGTTTTCGATGCTCATCCCCCTGGCGGTGGTGATTGGGCTGCTCTCCGATATGGCCGGCCCGGCCCACTCCGCCATGATCGCTGACATCCTGCCCGAGAACCAGCGCCAGGAAGGCTTCGGCATTCTGCGCGTGGTCTCCAATATGTCCTGGATCATCGGTCCCACCATTGGCGGCATCGTCGCCAACCAATCGTTCTTTGCCCTCTTTGTCATCGACGCGGCCGTTAGCTGCCTGGTGGCGCTGCTCTTCTTCCTCTTCATGCCAGAAACCAAACCGCAGAGCAGCGAAGAGAGCCAGCGCGAAAGCATGCTGGACACCTTCAAAGGCTACGCGGTTGCCCTGCGCGACTTCGCCTTCATGGCCTTCCTCTTCGCCGGCATCCTCATGGGACTGGTCTATCAGCAGCTCTACAATTCGCTCTCGGTTTACCTGCGCGACCAGCATGGCATCGACCCGCAGGGCTACGGCTTTCTGCTCACTGCCAGCGCCGTTGTGGTGATTCTATTCCAGTTCTCCATCTCGCGCTGGATGAAGTACCGCCCGCCGTTTGCGATGATGGCCGCCGGCACGCTCTTTTACATGGTCGGTTTTGGCATGTTTGGCGTGGTTTCGCATTATGTGCTGTTCGTGCTGGCTGTGATGATCATCACCCTGGGCGAGATGCTGGTGGTGCCCACCTCACAGGCGCTGGCCGCCAACTTTGCCCCCGAAGAGATGCGCGGGCGCTACATGGCCGTCTTTGGGCTGATGTGGATGCTGCCCGCCACCATCGGCCCCGGCATGGCCGGCGTCATTCTCGACAATTACAACCCCAACCTGCTCTGGTACATCGGTGCCGTGTTGTGCGCCGCGGCTGCCCTGGCATTTTATGCGCTGCACGTGCGCCTGGGCGCGCAGGCGCGCTTCGCCCCCGCCGAACAGGAATCAGCCGCCGGATAAGCGTTCATCCCTGGAGATTTACATGGAAGACCTCACCCGCCAGCGGAAAGAAAAATCCATCTGGGAAAAAATGGCCGCCAGCTACGACAACAATGTGCTGGCCAACTTTGAGGAAGCCTACCGCAATTCGATTGAAAAAAGCATCCAGGCTGTCAGCCGCGAAGATCGCGTGCTGGAAATCGGCTGCGGAACCGGCCTGATTACCCTGGGAGTGGCCCCGCACGTCAGACAGATCGAAGCCGTTGATATCACCCCGCAGATGATCACCATCGCCCAGCGCAAAGCCGCCCAGCAAGGCGTGAAGAACGTCCAGTTCCAGGTCTACGACGGCTACGCTCTGCCCTATGAAGACGCTTCATTTGACGCGGTGCTGCTCTTCAATATCCTGCACATTGTTAAAGAGCCGCACACCTTGCTGCGAGAAGCGCGCCGCCTGCTCAAACCCGGCGGCAGCCTCATCACCGCCACCGACTGCTACGCCGAACCCGTGCCCTTCCATATCCGCGTCAGGCTCAGCCTGCAGCGCGCGCTGCATTGGCTGGGCGTCATTCCCTTTGTGCGCTACTATCGCAAAGCCCAGCTGCACAGCCTGTTCGAGCAAAACGGCTTTCAAATCCGGCAGACGGCCGCCCTGCAAACCATTCCACGCAACGAATACGTGTTGGCCTCAAAAGTTTAAGCCGTCCATACACCAATAGCTTGGGGTATAATGGGGCGGATTTTTTATTGGTGATGGAGTCCACCGTTAATTGCTTTATTGCTGATGACTCCTGGATTTTTGCACAGGAGTTTTTCAAGAAATGAAGCAAATCATCGTCATTGGCCTGGGAGGATTCCTGGGGGCCATTATGCGCTATGGGTTGAGCTCGTTTGTTCAATCCGCGCTGCGAAATGTCAACTTTCCCTACGGCACCCTGATCGTCAACCTGCTGGGATGCTTTATCATTGGGTTGCTTTCGGCACTCGCTGAACTGCGTCCCTTCCCCCCCGAACTTCGCACCTTTCTGATGGTAGGCCTGCTGGGAGCTTTTACTACCTTTTCCACCTTCAGTAATGAATCGTTTAACCTCTTGCGCGGCGGCGAAAATAGCCTATGCTTAATCAATATAGGCATGCACTTACTCGCCGGATTGGGTATGGTTTGGATGGGCCGCCTGCTGGCCGGCCAGATTTGGAGCTGAAGATGCGGCTGGAAGAAAATGGCTACCTGCTAAGAATCTTTATTGGCGAAGCCGATAAGCACGAAGGCAAGTTGTTGTATGAATGGCTGGTGATCCAGGCTCGCCAGGCCGGGCTGGCCGGCGCCACGGTGCTGCGCGGCATCATGGGCTTTGGCCCCAGCAGCCGCATTCAGACCAGTAAAATTCTGATGCTCTCAGAAGACATGCCGGTGGTGGTGGAAATTGTAGACAGCAAAGAAAACCTGGAAGAGTTCCTGGCGCGCGTCGAAAATGCCATTGTCGAAGGCCTGGTTACCCTCGAAAAAGCCACCGTACGGCTTTATCGCGGGCGCCCGCGTGAATAGCACCTTTTTTTGTCGTTAATTTCCTAAAAACGGTCAAGTATTTCCCATTTCAACCGAAAATAACCTCCAGGACAACCCTTACCCACTCAAGGTGTGCCATGGAGCAGCAATCCAATATTCCCATTATCCTCATGGTCTCAGCCGCGGCTATTTCTTTCTCTGTGGCCCTTTATTCCATGCGGACGCTTTCCAGCAGCATCAAAAAGAACCTGGCCTTTGTCATGGCCGCTTCCTTTATTTGGGCGCTGGCCTCTGCCGGCGAATTCGCTTCCATCTCGTACCAGGCCAGGGTCTTCTGGGCAAAAATCTCCTATATCGGCATTGTCAGCCTGCCCGTTGCCTGGCTGACCTTCACAGCCTTTTACACTCAGCACCCATTTTGGACCCGGCGGCCAACCCGACACCTGTTGTGGATCATTCCCACACTAACCATGCTGCTCGTCATCACCAATGAACACCACGGGCTGATCTGGTCGTCCATCCGCCCCATCTCCAATTCGCCGGGAGCCTGGCTTATTTACAGCTACGGACCAGCATTCTGGCTGCACACCGGCTATTCCTACCTGGCTACCGTGTTGGGAGCTGGTTTTCTCATCCAAATGGCGGTTCGCTCGCACAGGCATTACCGCAACCAGGCTGTGTTGATGATCTTCAGCGCGCTGGCCCCTTTCCTGGGCAATATCCTCTATGTTTTTAACCTTGCTCCCTGGCCGGGGCTGGATCTGACCCCGCTCACTTTTTCCGTCACCGGCGTGCTGCTGGTGTTTGGCCTGTTTCGTTTACAGATGCTGTACCTCAATCCCATCGCCCGCGAAGCCATTTTTGACCGCATGAACGAGGGACTGTTGGTGCTGAACCTGGAATACGTGATTGCCGACATCAACCCGGCTGCCATGCGCATCCTGCGCTGCGAGCATGCCAAAGCCATTGGACAGCCGTTCACCAGCTTTTTTCCCAGCCTTACCCGCCTGCATTACAACCTGATTCAGCAAAACGAATTTCGACTGGAACTCACCTTTGAAGATCAGTGGCTGGAGCTAAGCCTTTCTCCCCTGCTTGACCGCGGCGGGCAGATAACCGGTCACCTGGTGCTCATTCGCGACGTGAGCGCCCAGAAACTGGCTGAGCTGGAACTGCAAACCCAGCGTGAATTCTTCTCCAAAGTGACTAACGCCACCAATAACGGCATTATCGTCTCTGACCGTGATGACAGGTTCGACTATGTCAACCCGGCCTTTGCAAAACTGGTTGGCGCGCCTGAAGAACTGATTCTCGGAGAGGAAATTGTCCATTTTGTTGACCCGCAAGAAATCCCCATGCTCAGGATTCAAAAACAGCTCCGTCTGGCAGGAGAAAGCACCTCTTTTGAGCTGCGCCTGCGCGGGGCCGATGAGAAAATCATTCCTGTATTGGTGAACGCGGTTCCCCGCATGGATGAAGATCAGATCAACGGTTCCATCGCCGTGATCACCGACCTTACTGAACGCAAAGCCATAGAGACCAGCTTGCTTTACCGCGAAGCCCTGGAGAAAAAACTGGTCGAGCTGTCCACCGAATTTGTCAATTTGCCCACCGCTGATCTGGACCAGGCGTTCAATCGCTCTTTGCAAAAAATTGGGGAATTTTGTCAGGTAGACCGTGCTTACATCTTCCTGCTCGATCCCGCTAAAACGTCCATGAGCAACTCTCACGAATGGTGCGCCGCGGGTATCTCTCCTGAAATCGACAATCTCCAGCAAATCCCTACTGAAATCCTGCCGATGTGGATGAGCAAGCTGCTGCAATTTGAAAACATCTACATTCCTCAGGTTAAAGAGCTGCCCGAATCCTGGCGCACCGAGCGAGAAATTCTCGAATCGCAGGGCATCCACTCTCTGGTGGTCGTACCCATGGTTCATTCTTCAACCCTGATCGGCTTTACCGGTTTCGACTCGGTCAATCGCGTCCGAGCCTGGAAAGAAGATGAAATTCAGCTCCTGCGTATTCTGGGCGACCTGTTCGCCAGCGCCATCCAGCGCCGCAACAACGAGCAAGCTTTGCTGGAAATGAACGACCAGTTGCTCCACTCTACCACTCTGGCTAATGAAATGGCCGCCCAAGCCGAAGCCGCCAACCTGGCAAAAAGCCAGTTCCTGGCTAACATGAGCCACGAGATCCGCACCCCGCTGAACGGCATCGTAGGCATGACCAGTCTGCTGCTCAACAGCAGTCTCACCGACCAACAAAAACGGTTCGCCCAAACCATCAACCACAGTGCCGAATCGCTCACCGCCATTATCAACGACATCCTCGATTTTTCGCGCATCGAGGCCGAAAAACTGGAATTTGAACAAATTGAGCTGAACGTTACCAACATTCTGGAAGAAATCGGCGACTCCTTCAGCCTGCGCGCCCAAGAAAAAGGTCTGGAGCTGATTTGCACCGCCAGTCCTGGCATCCCCGAAAAATTAATCGGCGACCCCGGCCGCCTGCGCCAGATCTTAACGAACCTGGTCAGTAACGCGATCAAATTTACCCACCAGGGTGAGGTAATTCTCTCTGCGGAGATCCAATCCATGCATCCCAAAGAAGCCTGGATAAACTTTTCCGTCCGCGACACCGGCATTGGCATTGAATCCAGCAAGCTGGAGCTGCTCTTCCAGCCCTTTACTCAGGCAGACGCTTCGATGTCGCGCAATTACGGCGGCACAGGGCTGGGGCTTTCCATTTGCAAGCGCCTGGTGGAAAAAATGGGCGGCGGCATTGAAGTCCACAGCCAGCCGGGGCAGGGTTCGGTTTTCTCTTTTTCTATCCCCCTGCTGCGCAGCGACAAGCCAAAAACCAGCCTGCTCGGTGCTCCGCTCTCTCAGTGCGCTTTCAAAATCCTGGTGGTCGACGATAACGCAGTCCACGGTCAAATCCTGTGTGAAAAACTGACCGCCCTTGGTCACCAGGTAACCTATGCCCCGGCTGCCTCTTCTGCCCTGCGCCTGCTGGGCGATGCCGTAGACATCGGACAGCCTTTTCAGACCGCCTTCATCGATCATTTCATGCCATCGATAAATGGACTGGAACTGAGCCGCATGATCCGCTCTCTACCGTCCCTATCAGACCTGAAAATCATCCTGATGAGCGACGATCAAACATCAATGGACAGCAGCATCCTCAACGACTCTGTCTTTCACACCTTGCAAACCAAACCGCTGCACTGGTCGCGCCTGCCGAAACTTCTTTCCTCCCTGTGCAGCAAACCTTCCTTCGCAGAGTCCCATCCCGACCAGACCAGCCTGCCCAATGATCTTCCGCTCGTTGCCAGCCGCATCAACATCCTGCTCGCCGAAGACAATCCCATTAACCAGGAAGTTGCCTTCACCATGCTTTCTCAGCAGGGCTTTAAGGTGGGCATTGCCCACAACGGTTTGCAGGCCCTTCAGGCTCTGCGTGAACACCCTTTCCATCTGGTGCTGATGGACATGCAAATGCCGGAGATGGATGGGCTGGAGGCGACCCGCCAGATTCGCCAGCCGCACTCCGGTGTGCTTGATTCCCAAGTACCCATCATCGCCATGACCGCCAACGCCCTGCGCGGCGATCAGGAGACATGTCTGCAGGCCGGCATGAACGACTACATTGCCAAACCCTTTGATCTACCCCAACTGCTGGAAAAAGTGTTTCGATGGGTGGGCCAACAGTCCCCTATTGGCGCCGCGCCCACCATCCAAGAATCACAATCCCTTGCCACGCATGGCGAAAGCGCACCCGTCATCGACTTTGAACGCCTTTGCCAGCGCCTGATGGGCGACCGCCAGCTGGCAGTAGAACTGCTTGCCAAGACCAGCCAGCGTCTGCCCAATGACCTGCAATCCATTCAAGACGCCGCTGGCAGCCAGCAATACGACGCCCTGATGAAAGCCGCGCACAAGCTCAAAGGGACTGCTGCGACGCTCTCTGCCGAGGGACTGCGCCAGGCCTGCGAGGCCCTCGAAGAGGCCAGCCGTGCCGCGTCTCCCAGCGCCATTGAGCCGCGGGTCGCCGCATTATTGGAAGAAACACAAAAATTCAGCCGTTCCGCCCAAGCTATTATTGTTGCCCAACCCTGATGCAAGAAAGCGAACACACCATGAGAATCTTAATTGTAGATGACGACATCATCGCCCAGGCTGCCGCCAAAAAAATATTGGAAACCCACGGCCACCAGACCGTGTTGGCTGAAAACGGTGAAGAAGCCCTGGAAATTCTCAAACAAGACACCATTCAGGTAGTCATTTCCGATTGGAATATGCCGGTGATGGATGGAATTGAACTGTGCAAGCGCATCCGTCAGAATTCACCCCTGGGATATGTTTACTTCATCCTGGTGACCGTGCGCTCTTCCAAAGAAGACCTGCTCACCGGCCTTTCTGCTGGCGCAGACGATTTTGTAACCAAACCCTTCGAGCCCGCCGAGCTGAGCCTGCGCGTGCGTAACGCCGAGCGCGTGCTGGCGCTGGAAACCACCACCCTGACGCTGTTAAGTCTGGCCAAGCTGGCCGAATCCAAAGATACCGACACGGGTAACCACCTTGAGCGGATTCGTGAGTATGCCTTTTTACTCAGCAGCCAGGTGATCAACGCGCCAGATTTTCACGACAATATCCCACCGCGCTTCGCGGAACTTATGTACCAAACCAGCCCGCTGCACGACATTGGCAAAGTCGGCATCCCCGATTATGTGCTGCTCAAACCGGGCAGCTTGAACGATGAAGAATGGCAGATTATGAAGCAGCATGCCGAACTTGGCGCTCAGACCCTGGACGCAGTGTTCATTCAGCATCCGTATGCTGAGTTTTTGCGCATTGCCCGCGATATTGCCTGGGCGCATCACGAACGCTGGGATGGCAGCGGCTACCCGCGCGGCTTGAAAGGTGAAGAAATCCCTCTCTGCGCGCGCATCGTCGCCCTGGCCGATGTCTACGATGCCCTGACGATGAAACGCGTGTACAAGGCGGCTATGCCGCATCAGGTGGCGCGCGGGATCATCCTCGAAGGCAGCGGAAAGCATTTTGACCCGCAAGTGGTGCGGGCCTTCCTGGCCGTTGAAGACCAGTTCATTGCCGTCCAGCATAAATTTCGAGAACAATAGCTGCCGCGCAAGGAGAGATCACGGCGTATCAAACTATTGATAAGCCAATCCGGCAGGCTCACTCGCCTGCTTAAAAGCTAAAGGCGCGTTCCCCTCTGCAAAACCTGCAGGCGCGCCTTTAAGGAATCACCAACGCTCTCATCATACCCTTGGGTGCCGCCTGCCTGTTGCCAATTTGAACGCGAATCGAACTGAAACAAAACAAAAACAACCGAAGCTGCCACCCAAACAGCGAGTCTACCCCCAGCCACAATCAATTCCATCACCTTGAGGCATTTTTATCCAAATTTAACAGGCTTTTGGAGTAATTTAGGCATTAATCAGCATAGAATATGAACATATTCATTCCTAAAAAGATGTGCGCTGCATAGGGGAAAGTATGAAATCACATTGGTTCACCCATCAAGGAAAACGTGTCTGGTTTGCCGATTACTCGCACTTTGGCGTCGAAAGCAAAGACCTGCAAAAAGAGATGGATGAGATCTTTGAAGTGTTGAGCCGCGAAAAACCCGGCTCGGTTCTCACCCTCATCGACGTGACCGGCACGCGCGGCACGCCAGAAAATTTCAACCTGATGCGCGCCATGGCCGTCAGGCTCAACCCTTATGTGCGCAAGCGCGCTGTGATCGGGCTGACCGGTGTGCAGAAAACCTTCTTCGACCTGATCAACAAAGCCTCCGGCGATAAAAACTACATCCGCTTTGAAGACGCCGAAGCGGCCAAAAACTGGCTGGTCGAATAACCCCCAACCGCCAACCATCCCCGGCAAACGCCGCCAACCGCCTGCTCTCAGGGTATACTATCCATCACTCTTTTTTCAGGACGGCTGTATGGAATTTACTTGGCTGCAATACTTGCTCGTCGGCCTGGCGGCTCTGGCCGCCGGGGCGGTGAACGCTCTGGCCGGCGGCGGCACCCTCATCACTTTTCCCATCCTCACCGCGGTGGGCATTCCGGCGGTGGCGGCCAACGTCACCAACACCGTAGCCCTGTGCCCCGGCTATTTTGGCGCGACCTGGGCGCAGTGGAAAGAGATCAAAGAACAGCGCGGGCGCGCCGCTCTGCTGCTGCCGGTCTCTGCGCTGGGCGGCATCATCGGCGGGCTGCTGCTCCTCAACACCGGCGAGCGCGCCTTTCGCGATCTGGTTCCCTACCTGATTCTGCTGGCCTCGCTGCTGCTGGCCGTAGGCGAGCCGCTCAAGGCCTGGCTGGCCCGCCGCGCCAGCCAGCGCCCGTCTTCCCCGCGCAGCCACCACTTCTGGTCGGCCGGGCTGGTGCTGCTGGCCGCCATCTACGGCGGCTACTTCGGCGCGGGGTTGAGTGTGATTGTGCTGGCGGTGTTGGGCCTGGCACTCACCGACTCACTCACCCGCCTGAACGCTCTCAAACAGGCGATTGCCTTCAGCGTCAACATCGCCGCCGCTATCTACTTCCTTTTTTCGGGCAGCGTGGTCTGGCAGGTGGTGCTGCTGATGTGGGTCTGCTCGCTAATTGGTGGCGCGCTGGGCGGCAAGCTGGCCGGGCGCATCCCCGCCCCAACCCTGCGCTGGACGGTGGTTTGCATTGGGGTGGCCGTTTCGGTCATTTACTTCCTGCGCTAAGCCCCCCGCCGCGGCTGTGCTGGTACAATCAAACTACAGCAAGTTCATCTTTCATATAACGAGGCAAACTGATGACAGACATACGCTTAACCAAACTGGCTGACGTGCTGGTTAATTACTCCACCAAAGTGAGAAACGGCGATTGGGTGCATATCCGCGCCGGACTGCCGGCCATGCCGCTGGTGCAAGAGCTGTATTCATCCATCCTCAAAGCGGGCGGCAAGCCCACTTTTTCCATCGTTTCCGATGAATTAGAAGCGCTGGTGCACGAGCAGGCCAGCGACGAGCAGCTTAAATGGCTTTCTCCCCTCGACGAGAAAATCATTTCAGAGGCCGACGTCTACATGGTCATTGTCGCCCCCGAGAACATTCGCGCCATGTCGCGCATCGACCCTGCCCGCCAGCAGGTGCGCCAATCGGGCCGCCGCAAATGGATGGATACCTACCTGAGCCGATCAGCCAATGGCGACCTGCGCTGGGTGCTCACCAACTACCCCTGCCTTTCTCTGGCGCAAGACAGCGGCAAGAGCCTGAGGCAGTACGAAGACTTCTTCTACGCCGCCACCTTCATCGACCAGCCCGACCCGGTGAAATGCTGGCAGCAGGTGCACGACGACCAGGCGCGCCTGATCAACTGGCTCACCGGGCGCAAGCAGGTGCGCATTCAGGGCGTCAACGCCGACCTGACCCTCAGCATCGACGGCCGGCGCTTCCTCAATTCGGATGGCGACTGCAACATGCCCAGCGGAGAGATCTTCACCAGCCCGGTGGAAACCTCGGCCAACGGCTGGGTGCGCTTCACCTACCCGGCCATCCACCTCGGCATGGAAGTGGAAAGCGTGCGTCTGGAGTTCAAAGACGGCAAAGTGGTCAGCGCCAGCGCCGAGAAGAACCAGGACTTCCTGCTCAAAATGCTGGACATGGACGAAGGCTCTCGCTTTTTGGGTGAGCTGGGCATTGGCACCAACTTCGGCATTCAAGAGTTCAGCAAAGATATTCTCTTCGACGAAAAGATCGGCGGATCCTTCCACCTGGCCCTGGGCGCGGGCTTCGGCGAGGCCGGCGGCAAGAATCAGTCTTCCCTGCACTGGGACCTGATCTGCGACGCGCGCGTGGATACCGAAATGCGCGTGGATGGCGACCTGTTCTACCAGAACGGCAAATTTATGGTCTAGCAGTGAGCACCGTGCCGGTCTGCCATGGACGGCGGACCGGCACTATTTTTTTAAAGCCGCCCAAAAAGTACCATCCAAATTGGGGACGGTTGAGAGTGGCTTGTGGATCAATATATTTTATAGTATAATTTAGATAATATTTATCATATATATTGATGATATCAGCCATGAAAAAACGCACCCCCTTTCAAAAATTCATCCTCAGCGCCGCCGGCATTCTGTTTGTCGGCCTCGGCATTCTGGGGATGGTCCTGCCCTTGCTGCCCAGCACGGTCTTCTTCCTGCTGGCGGCGGCGGCTTTTGCTCACAGTTCCGAACGCCTCTACACCTGGCTGATCGAACACAAGCTCTTCGGCAGCCTCATCCGCGACTACCGCCTGTACCGCGCCATTCCGCTGCGCGCGAAAATCACCTCCATCTCGCTGCTGTGGGTAACCATCCTTTACAGCGCGTTTGGGGTGATTGACTCCTGGCCGGTGCGCGTCTTGCTGCTGGCTATCGCCGCGGCTGTTACCATTCACATTCTCACTATTAAAACCTTAAAAAAAGAAGCGCCCCAGCCAAAGGCTGAAGCCGCTTCGGGTCAATCGACGCTCGACCAGGCCCTGTAACTATTTATAGGCGTGGTGAATGCCCATATCCGGGCTGGATTCCATCGTCTTTTGCATCTCGCTGAGCATCTTGATGCCGTTGCGATACTGAAACGGCCACATCGAGCGCAGGTGGAACAACGCCACCCGGTCGCCGTCTTTTAATTCGTGCTGCAGATCGGGCTGCATGCCCGGCATGGCCGACAGCTCGCCGTTGATAAACGTGATGCCGCGCTCTTCGGTATCCATCCCCAGGTGATTCAATAAATCGCTCAGCGTGCTGCCGGCTGGCAGGCGCGGGTGCGGGTTGGCAAACGTGGTCTCGTTCGGATCGCCCGCATAACGCGCCAGATTTCCGTACAGCCACACATCCAAAGTCATTTCATCCATGTTGGTTGTTATCCTCCTCCCACCGGTGGGAAATAGCCAATTTCGTCGTCATCTTGCAGCTGCCAATCTAACTGCTGCGCGCGCGCGTTGACATAAGCAATTTTAATCTCCTCGGCTGGCAGGCGCAGCAACTCCGCTACATCCGCCAGAGACGCGCCTTCGGGCACATCCATTTCAAACGCTATGCCGGCGGATTGGCCGCCGGGAGCAAAGCGGGTTAAGCTGGCAAACAGTTTCACCTTTAAGCGCATCCGGCCCCTCCTACGGACATTTGACAATATCCTGTGCCCACAGACAGTCCGCGCAAGAGGGGTTCCAGCCCCAGCAGCCCTCGTTGGTCAATCGCAAATCGCAGGTCTCGCGCAGGTCGCAGTCCGGGCAGGAGGGGAAGTGAAACGCGTTTACCTCCGAGCGGAAGCGCACATAGTCCTCCGACATCCAGATCTCGGCCAGGCTCTGTTTGTGCACGTCACCCAGCTCGTAGCGGCTGACCTTCTTGTTGGTGCCGTCCACCGCGAAATAGCTGTAATTATGAGAAAGCGCGTAGCACGGCGACACCTTGCCGTCCCAGCCTACCACAATCGCCTTGTCTTTGATGAAGCGGCAGCGCCGTTCGGCGCCCCAGTGCATGCGCGGCAAATCCAGCGTGGCCCACATCACCCAGGCATCGGCGCGGGTAGCCCAGGCCTGGAACTTCTCCGGCTCTACCGGCTCGTATCCATACAGGCGTTCCTTGAACATATCTTCGGTGTAGGCCAGCACATTGCTCACCAGAATTTTGGAGGCGTTCATTTGCGCCGCCAGGCTGGCAATCTCAGTTAGTTCGGCAACGTTGCTCTTTAAGATCACCGTCTCAAATCCCAGGGCCGGGAAGAGCGAATCCATATCCCTTTTAATCGCGTTGAACTGGCGCAGGTTTTCTACAATCTGCTCCAGATAGGTGCCGCGCACCTTTTCAAACGTCTCAGCCAGGCCGCCGTCCACCGAGACCATCACCCGGTCCACGCCCAGGCGCACCAGCTCGCGGGAAATGTGGGGCTTCAGCATCAAGCCATTTGAGCCGAGGGTAACCGCCAGGTCTTTCTTGCGCACGGCTTCAATCATCTCCAGAATGCCGGGGTGCGTCAACGGCTCGCCAAAACTGGTGAAAATCACCCGTTCCAGGTCGGGCAGGCCGTCGATATCCTCCAAAATGCACTCAAAGGTCGCCCGGGTCATATCGGCATCCGGGTCGCTCCACACATTGCGAATGCAGGTGGCGCACTGCAAATTGCAGCCGGTGGTTACCTCAATGTACAGCTTGCGCGCGTCGGGCAGGCGCGGGTGCAGAATCAGGTCGCCGTCGCGCTCGCTCAACCAGCAGTTCATCTCGGTTGGCATCTGCCTGCGCTCAAAAAACTCGGGGGGGATTTTCGCGCCGTCCTGGCGGTTGATTCGGATATTTGTCATGCTTTTCGTCCAATATTAAATAAGTAGAGCAGGGCGTCCGAAGAAGACGCCCTGCGAAGAGAAATTTCAACTACATTTCGCCAAACACCGAATCCAGCGTTTCATCAGAAACATCAAAGATCTGGTTGTGCGGCGGGAGCGGCTCGGTGTACACAAATTCGGGCAGGCGGTCGGCCGCCGGGCCAATGCCAGCCGCTTCATTGAAGGCGCGCTCTTTCTTGAGCACGTCGTTTCCATACTTGATCACATCGTCGGCGGTCCATTTCGTGCCCAACACGCCGTTGGCTTCGTCAATCATGCCCTGATACCCGCTGGGGATATCCAGAATGGCAAAGGCGATGAACAGGCAGTGACCGGACGAGTCAATGAAGGCGGTGGTCGATTGGAAGGCGCGGCTGAGAGCGGCTTTGCCCTCTGGGCTGAGCGGGTCTTGCTTGCCCATCACGCCCAGAATTTCGGGTGCGATGGTGTAGCCGGCGGTATGGTCGGCGCCCATGGTGGTGGTGGCATAGGTGATGCCAATGCCCTTGACCGCGCGCGGCTCGTAGGCCGGCATGGACTGGCCTTTGACCGTCGGAACGTGGCTTACGCCGTAGGCTTTGCCGGTCGTCTCAGTGCCCGCGCCCATGATGCGGCCCAGCGGCGTGCCTTTGCCCATCTCATACACCAGGTTGATAGCGCCCTTGCCGTCGCCGAAGGCGATCACGCCCGCTTCCATGGCCACGCCAATGGTAGTGCCGGTTTCGATGGTATCCAGCCCGTAGTTATTGCACAGTTCATTCAGCTCGGCGATCACGTCCAGGTCATCAATGCCGCAGTTGGCGCCAAATGCCCAGTCTGATTCGTACTCGATGCACGAGGTATGCTCGGTGCCATCTTCTTTGTACCAGGTGTTGGAACATTGAATGATGCAGCCGGGGCTGCAGGCATGGTTGTAGACCTCTTTGCCCAGGCGTTTTTTATTGCCATCGAAGATGGCTTCACCGGCAATTTTGGGAGCGCCTTCAAAGCGGCCGCTGGTGAAGTTCTTGGTCGGCAGACCGCCAGCCTCATTCAGAATGTTAATCAGCACCGCCGTGCCGTACGAGTTCAAACCACCCTTCGGCTTGGTGATGGCATGCTCGCGCAGCGCGTCGATCATCTTCTTGCGGCCTTCATCAAACAGGGATTTGTCGGCAATTTCTACCCCAGGAGCGCCGTCTTTGTTCAGAATGATGAACTTCAGGCCCTTGGAGGCCATCACCGCGCCCAGGCCGCCACGGCCTGCGTAGCGCGAGGGGCGCATCTTCATATCATTGAAGGCAATACCCGAGTTGGCGTAGCCGTATTCACCGGCCGGGCCCACCGAGCAAACGGAAACATCTTCGCCATATTTGGCATAAATCTCTTTGAAGACACCCGGCAGCGATTTGAATTTATACTGTGTGGCATCAAAAAACTCGGCGTGCGGCTTGCCGTCTTTCCAGGTCATGTACACGCCCCACGCCATGTCCTTCTCGGCAGGTTTGCCTTCGACCACCAGTGCCTTGATACCCATGATACCGAGGTCGCGGCCCCAAGAGGTGCCGGCGTTGGCCTCTTTAATACCGCCGGTCAGCGGCGATTTTCCGCCCACCGAGATACGGGCCGAGGTGGGGGAAGAGGTGCCCGTCACAATACCGGCAGAGAAGACCAGCTTGTTGTTGGGTCCCAGCGGATGACAGGTTGGGGGTACTTCTTCGGCGACCAGCGTGGAGGTCATTCCTCGCCCAGCCAACGTGTGGTAGGCTTTGGGCGATTCTTCGACCTTACAGGTGCGGTCTTTCATATTGATGCGTACAAACCACATAGCTTTCCTCCTGAATTACAAAATTGAATCGAATCGGTTGAAGGTGCAAATCCGCCTCAAGGGAATGGATCCTGAACAGGAAGTGTGATGTGTGCGGTTGTGCTGCGCATTAAAAAACTGCGCAATAGGAAACCATCCCTCAGCAGAGGGGTGATTCTCCTTTGCGCACTGGCGGGCAATGAGGATTGCTCCCCATGCCTATCGTTCACTTATCCACGTGGGAATCAGCGAATCGGAGAAATACAGGCACATGAACAGCCTATACCTGTACTTAAGTATAGGTTTCGACCTGGTCATTGTCAATGATGACATTCGTCTTATTTCGCGGCCGGCGGCATTGGTTTCGACAGGCCAGCCGCCACCCGCGCCTGGGCCGCGCGCCAGCGCCGGCCCACAAATCCGGCCACCACTCCCGCCGGCAGCAGACCGCCCAGCCAGGTGAGAAATTGGCTGGCCACCCCCGGCACATATACCGCCTGGCCGCGCAACGCCAGCTCCACCGCCCGCCGCACTACCTTTTCGGTCTGCTGGGCGGTGAGCCTACCCCACAAGCCCTGGGCGGCTATTTTTCGCCGCGATTCTTCGGTGGTGGGCAGACCCGCCGGGCAGATCACCAGCACATCGGCAATGTCTTTCAATTCCACATGCAGCGCGCGCGAATGGTCCAGAATAAAGCGCTTGGCCGCGGCGTAGGTGGCCTTGTATGGCATGGGGAAGAAAGCCGCCAGGCTGCTGATGTTGATCAGCAAAAAGCGCTGCCGCTCATCGCGCAGCGCCAGCAGGCTGTGCGCCAGATCAACCGGGGTTTCCACCAGCACCCGCGTCAGAAAGAGCATCTGCTCGCGGCTTTTCTCACAGAACGCGCCCTCAAAATCGCGCCCGGCCACGTTGATCAGCCCGCTGAAGCGCATTTCCTCGCGGGCAAAATCTTGCAGCAGCGCGCTTCGCTCGTCCGCGTCGCTCAAATCGCACAGGCGGAAGCGCGTCTCCACCCCATATTGGCGGGCAATTTGCTCGGTCAGGCCCGCTTCGTCCGGCCGCCGGTCCACCAGCAGCAGGTTATAGCCGCGCGCGGCCAGCTCGCGGCACATGGCCGTGCCAATGCCGCCCACCGCCCCGGTGATTAAGATCACATTCTTCATAAGCGCATATCCCTCAATGTGCTGCAGATTTTCTTCTGATCCTGCCAGGATCTGCTATTTCATGGATAATTAAAAGCGGATGCAGTATAAAAAACAAGGAGTATTTCGACATGGAATCTTCCTCACTCTCCATGCAAGGCAAATCCGCGGTGGTCACCGGCGCCACCTCTGGCATTGGTCTGGCCAGCGCGGTGGCCCTGGCGCGCGCCGGCGCGCTGGTAATCGGCGTGGGGCGCAGCCCGCAGCGCTGCGCGCAGGCCGCAGCGCATATTCAGCACAACGTCCCTGGCGCGCGGGTGCGTTATCTGGTGGCCGAGCTTTCTCTGCAACGCGAGGTGCGCCGCCTGGCGGAAGAGATTCGCTGCGTGCTGGATGAAGAAGGATTCACCCACCTGGACGCGCTGGTCAATAACGCCGGGATCGTTTCTACCCATCTCGAACGCACCGAAGAGGGCATATACCTGGCCCTGGCGGTCAATCACCTGGCCGGTTTTTTGCTCACCCACCGGCTGCTGCCCTTGCTGCGCGCCGCGCCTTTCGGTCGGGTGGTCACGGTCAGTTCGGCCTCGCATTACCGCGCCATCTTCAACCCCAAACGGCTGAATGAGCCCATCTTCTACAACGTTGTATGGTCGTATAAGATCACCAAATTGATGAACGTGCTGTTTACCTACGAGTTAAACCGCCGCGAGAGCGGCAGCGCTGTGCGCGCCTTCGCCGTGGACCCCGGGCTGATCAACACCAAAATCGGCATGAAAGACCGCAACTGGATGGTTCGACTGGCGTGGAATGTGCGCCGCCGGGGCGGCCGCCCGCCCGAAGTGCCCGCCCAAACCGTGCTGTACCTGTGCGCCGAAGAAGCCCTGCAGACGTCAACGGAATATTACTGGCGCGACCTGTCCCCCAAAACCCCCAGCCGCGCCGCTCGGCGGCCCGGCCTGGCCCGCGATCTGTGGCAGGCCAGCGCGGAATTGTGCGGACTCGATGAAAACAATGCAAAAAAGGAGCAAGGATGAGCCCCTTGTATGGTATGGACCTGACCCAATTCAGCCTGGCGCGCTTGAAAGCCGTCTTCACCAGCGGAGACCTGCTGCCCTCCCGCAAGCTGTTGAGCGAAGCGGTGGAAGAGCGTTTTGCAATTCTGGAGCAAATGGGCTTGCATCATGTGCAGGATGTGATCGACGCGTTGAGCACCCCCAAAAAGATCAAAGCCTTCAGCCAGGCCAGCGGGCTTTCTGAGGACTATCTCACCCTGTTGCGCCGGCAGGCCAACAGCTACATTCCCAACCCCATCGCGCTGAAAGATATTCCCGGTGTAGACCCAGCCCACACCCAGGCTCTGGCCGCTCTGGGGCTGCGCGATACCCGCCAGCTCTTCGCGCGGGTTTGTTCGCGCGCCGGGCGCGCCGCTCTGCAAGCCGAAAGCGGCCTGCCCGCCGAAGCGCTGCTGGAGTTGACCCGCCTGGCAGACGTCTCGCGCGCCGGCTGGGTGGGGCCGGTGTTTGCCCGCCTGCTGCTCGAAGCCGGCGCAGACAGCATCGAATCACTGGTGGCCAGCCAGCCCGCCGAATTGTTTGAACACCTGATGGCCGCCAATCAGCGCCTGCAGCTCACCAAAGCCCTGTTCACCCCAAAAGACGTGGCCGCCTGCATCACCTATGCCCGCGAGCTGCCCGACCGGGTGGAAATATAAGCCTGCTTACTCAATCGACAATGAATAATTTGGCCCCGAAAGGCGCGCCGGAGCGGTGCGGCTCGGCGTTATCGCCCACCTGGTAGGTCATCCCCGCGCTGAGCACAAACTTGCGCCCGTCCTTCAACTCGGTGTGCAGCTCCCCCTCCAACACCAGCAGAATGTGCCCCTTGGCGCACCAGTGATCGGCCAGATAGCCCGGCGAATACTCCACCATGCGCACGCGAATCCCATCAAACTGCTGCGTGCGCCAGGTCGCCATACCCGTTTCACCGGCATGCTGGGTAACCTCCACCCGCGACCAGTCTGTAACCACAAAGGTGAAATTTTTCATATCCATGGCGGCACCTCTTTTCTTGTATGCTGCGGTTCTGACCTATTTTACCCCCATCGCCGCGCCCGCGCAGCGCGATCATGAAAAAGAGATGAGAATATGGAAAATGGATTGACTTGACTTTACGAAAAGTGCTACTATACTTTAAATTAAAAGGACACTCTATTAACGGATGTTAACACTCATTTTTTACACGTTTTCAGACATAGAGCAAGCAGCGCACGCGGTGTAGCCGCGTGCCTTTTTTTAACCCCATCTCAACCACTTTGTTTAAGGAGACTGCGAAATGGACTACGGAATGATCGGAAAAATCGACAAAGCCAAACGCTATGCTGATGAGCGACACCGCTTTCATTTTCATTCCTTCACCGTCACCGTAGACGGAGAAAATAACGATCACACGGTGAAATACGAAGACGGTAAATGGAATTGTGATTGCAGTTTCTTTGCCACCCGCGGCCGCTGCAGCCATACCATGGCTTTGGAGTTCATTCTGGAAAAAATGCTGGCCGACGCGCCAGTAGAATCATAACCAGAGGAAGAAAAGAAACCTTTTTTACCCCCTAAAACCCCGCAGCGCCAGCAGCATGCGGGTTTTTTTTTATTCCTTAAAAACCTCCACGCCCTTAACAAAGGCTTAACCCACCCATCGCCTGCTCTTAACCAAACTTCCTTACAATCAAAACAGCAAGCAAGCACATCACGCAACAACTTTAGTTTTTGCTTCTCTTCCAAAAACGATCCTCTCTCCAGCGAAAACCCTCGCCATGCGGCGAAGGGTTTTTGCATTCCAAGGGGTTGCTTTTTGGGCGTTTGAAAAGAAAATCGGTTCTTCTGTAAAGGCGGACGGCCGTCCGCCCCAAAAAATTAGCCGTAAAATTGGCACACTCCACCAACGCTGACGGGAGGTCGCCTCCCCTGGCTTGCCGGGGAAGGCTGGGAAGCCACCCGAAGGATTGATGCCTTGAACAGAACAAGCCTGATGGAAAAAATGGTGCGTTGGCGGCAGGTCACCTCCCCTGGCTTGCCGGGGGAGGCCGGGCTGCCACCCTTCGGGTGGTATAGGGGTTCTTAAACCAAAAACGACCCTTTCAGGTCGCTTTGTTTGGTGCCCCCGGCAGAACTCGAATCTGCAACCTTTTGCTCCGCAAGCAAACGCTCTGTCCAATTGAGCTACGAGGGCATTCCATTCTTTGCCTGTCAAACAGGCGTTGTTTAATATACTCCCGCCTGCCTGAATCGTCAAGGTTATAAAACCAAAAAATCTGTTTTTTTCGCCAACCACCCCGAAGAAAATAAAAAATTCCGGCCTTCATGCCGGAACCCTGAGTGTGATTAAACCCCACCAGCCCGCGTCTGTTTCCAGAGCGGGCGGTCAGGCGATTCTTTTGTGTTGGTCAGAAACAACCATTTCTATGCGCGTCCTCAACGAGCTGCTACTTGGCATTGAATTGGTCCGACTGCAGACCTGCCAGGCTGAGCGCGATGAACACCAGTCCAACCACAACAATAACCGGATAAATGATGAAAGACATGCTGCACCTCCTATAACCTTCAAAACCATTCCGCCCAAGCGAAGTCCTTTTCGCTACATATACTATATAACCCTGCCCGCACCGTTTCGCTACGCCACACAGGGGAGGATTTCTCCTGTCTGTTTGGTGAGAGAATCCACTGGCTGACTGGCCAGGCTGCCGGCGGTAAGAACCCCGCGTGGGCTTGTTCTTCACATTAAACTACGTTGGTTAGACGTCTCTGGTTGCAGAAAGGTTCCCATAAATTAAGAACGCGCAGCCAATCAATCTGTTACAAAGCAAACGTTTGCCCGGTGTATAATGAGATTTCATAGCAGGAGAATGCCGCATGACCAACCAACATCCGCTCATCGAAGCGCTCAGCAGCGTGCAAGACCCCGAACTGGGAAAAAGCATTGTGGAATTGGGCATGGTGAAGAATTTGTCCCGCTCCGCAGACGGAGAAGTGCGCTTTACCCTGGCCCTCACCACCCCGGCTTGCCCGCTGCACAGCCACATGGCCGACGCAGCCCGCGCCGCCTTGCTGGCCGTGGACGGCGTGCGCGCGGTGGACATCGAGTTTGGCCTGCTCTCCCCCGAAGAGATCAAATCCATCACCCGCCGCGCCGATGTGCGCCTGCCGCAGCTCAAGCAGTTCAACCAGGTGGGCCAGGTAATTCTGGTGATGAGCGGCAAGGGCGGGGTGGGCAAATCATCCATCGCCGCGCTGCTGGCGGCCAGCCTGTCCCGGCAGGGCGCCAAAACCGGCCTGCTCGATGCGGACATCACCGGCCCCAGCATTCCCAAATTATTCGGCCTGCCGCCCGGTGGCCTGCGCGGCGGCGAGTTGGGCATGCTGCCGGCCGTTACGCCCGGCGGGGTGCGCGTGGTCTCTACGAATCTGCTGCTCAAAGAGGCCGACCTTCCCACCGTCTGGCGCGGACCGCTGATCGCCGCCACCATCCGCCAGTTTTGGGGCGACACGATCTGGGGTAAACTCGACACGCTGATCGTCGATCTGCCGCCCGGCACGTCTGACGCGGCGATTGCCGTGTTGAATTACCTGCCGGTCAGCGGCGCGGTGGTGGTTACCACGCCGCAAGAACTGGCCGGGTTGGTGGTGCGCAAGGCGCTCAAACTGCTGCAAAACAAAGAAGTACCACTGCTTGCCCTGGTGGAAAACATGAGCTATTTCACAGACAGCCAGGGGGCGAAAATTGAGGTGTTCGGCCCCAGCCATCTGGATGACCTGGCAGACCTGACCGGCAGCGCGCCGCGCATCCAGATTCCCATTCTGCCCGCGCTGTCGCAAGCCGCCGACGCCGGAGCGGTAGAAACCATTCACCTGCCGGAGATTGACCGAATCGCCGCATTGCTGCGCTCTACCCCCTCGCCAAATCCTTAACGGCTCTGAATCCAAATCAACTCACCGCCTTCTGATTGAAGGTGGCGTTTTTGCGCTGCCTCCACTCAAAGCAGATTCACCTTTCTCAATGACTTCTGCGGCGAATGGTAGGGTGAGAGCAGATCAGACACGCTCAACCAAAGGGAAAAATATGAGATGACCCGCCCGCATCCCACCGATAAGGTTTTGATAATTCTTCCCACGCCCCCAGTACCGCGGGGGTTATTGGTTTATAATAGGAAATGTGTTCTAAATTGCTTATTGACTCAATAGAATTATTGTTCTATAATAGCTGTAGTTCAATAAACAGCCCACTTTTGAAGAAGTTTGATTAGAAAGGAGAAGGTCAAATGAACCTCTCAAGCATTCGCTCCAACCAACAGCTCATGCAAGCATTGCGGAAATTCCGCGTCAGCCCCGGTCTGCTCTTTGGCATCATCATCTTCACCGCTTTGATCGCCTTCGAGATGTTCAACTACAGCACCACCGATTACGCGCTGCGCGACCTGTTAGGTGACTTGAAGTTCATGGGCATTCACTGGGCCACCATCCTCACCATCGCCTTTTGCGGCATTGATTTCGCCGGGATCGCGCGCCTCTTTACTCCAGAGCAGGGCAACAATGAGCCGAAAGAAGTCTGGTATTTGTTTGGCGCCTGGCTGCTGGCGGCGACAATGAACGCCATTCTCACCTGGTGGGGCGTTTCCATGGCGATTATGACTCACAACGTGCAAAGCGCGGCCGTACTCGACGCCGAGACGCTGATCGATGTGGTCCCAGTTTTCGTCGCCATCATGGTGTGGGTCATCCGCATCCTGATCATCGGCTCGCTTTCCATGGCTGGTGACCGCCTCATCTGGCACCAGGCCGCGCGTTCACCTCGCCGCTCCACAGCCCTCGAAAATGCTCAATCGGCGCACAACCCCGCCCGGCCTTCACAGCGCCCCATGCCCTCCATGCCCATGACAGCCAGCTCTGCCCCTCGCCCGGCTTCACGTGCCATGCCCCGCCCGGTGCCCGGCAACAGCCCCGTCCCAGAGATCACCCCCAACCGCGCAGAACCCACCTACCACAGCGTCAACATGGCTTCGAGTGAAAGCAGCGCTCCCATTGGTGACCGCAGTGCTTATACCCACACACGACAGATGTAATCTGTTCTCCCCGACTGACACGCAAACCGCTCCACATCTCTTGTGGAGCGGTTCTGCTTTTTTTCTTGTTTGATTTACAATACCGGGTCCGGTGGATTAATGGGCAGCCAAACGATAAATCGCGATCCTTTATTAATTTCTGATTCCACTTCGATTCCGCCCTGGTGATTTTCAATGATCCAATATGCAATTGAAAGCCCCAAACCATACCCCGAATCGGGCGAACGTGTTCGCGATTTCTCGCCGCGATAGAAGCGCTCAAAAATATGCGGCAGATCTTCGGCCGGAATGCCCGTCCCGTCATCTTCCACCACAATCACCGCGCGGGCCGCTTCGCGGCGCAGGCTCAACTTCACCTCACCTCCCGCGCGCGAATAATGAACGGCGTTTCCTACCAGGTTTAGGAGCACCTGCTTCAGGCGGTCCTTATCGCCGCTCACCTCCACCTGGTCAATCTCCACAATTTCCAATTTCACGCGCTCACCGGCCAGAGTTTTCATTTGCTGGTAAACCTCCAGCAGCAGGGTATCCAGAGCCACTTTTTCCAGGTTCAAAACCAGCTTGCCGGTCTCGGCCTGCCCCAGCAGCAGCAAGTCGCCTACCAAGCGCGTCAGACGGTCCACTTCGGCATCAATGCTAAGCAGCGTTTCTTCATCCACCTTCTTATATTTTCGGATCAGCCCAATATTTCCCTTAATCACCGTTAGTGGGGTGCGCAGTTCGTGGCTCACATCGGCCAAAAAGCGCCGCTGTGAATTAAATAGCGATTCCATTCGCTCCAGTGTTTGATTAAAGGCGTTGATCAGGCGGCCCACCTCATCATCTTGCGGCCCGGTGATAGGAATTCGCCGCTGCAAGTCATCGGCGCGGATGATGTGGGTGGCTACATTAGTCACTATTTCCAGCGGCTCCAGGGTGTGGCCGGTCACCATCCAGGCCGCGAAAGCGGCAATGAACATGGCCAGCAGCGTCAGCATCGTCAGCACCGATGCCAGAGTGCGCCGGGTCATGTTAATCAAATCAAGCTTGTAGCCAATTTGCAGCACACCGCTTGGGCCGCGCTCGGTTTTCAGCGGCACACTGAGCACCTGCAGGTTGGAACCAGGGGCATAGTCGGCGGTGAAGACCATTTTCCCTGCCCATAACCCTTGGTCATCGAGCGGGTCCTTCTGAGCCCACGGGTAAGAGATCTGCAAAACGCGGTTATCTCCCCACACCTGGTAAACAATATTATCAGCAGGTCGAAAATTTGCCACGCTGCGAATATCGAACTGGTTGCGATTATCCACCCGCAAAACCTCAATTAAACTGGCCGCGGTTTGGGCCAGGCTGGTATTGACCTGGTCCAATAAAAAGGCACTGACCAGGCTGAACACCATCACACTGGCCAGTACCAATACTATACCCACTACAATCGTATAGAGAATCGTCAACCGCAGACGCAGAGACATGGGTGAATCAGGGGATTTCACGCATTACATAACCCACCCCGCGAACCGTGTGGATCAGGCGCGCCTCACCGCCGCTCTCCAGCTTTTGGCGAAGATAGCGAATGTACACATCCAGCACGTTGCTTTCACCGCCAAAATCGTAGCCCCACACACGATCAAAAATCACCTCGCGGGTCAGCACCTGGCGGGGGTGGCGTAAAAACAGTTCCAGCAAGTCATACTCTTTGGCCGTCAGCGAGATCACGCGGTTCTTACGGCTGGCCTGGCGGGTTGAGGTATCCAGAGAAAGGTCTTCAAAGGTTAACACAACGGCGCGCTCCTGCTGGGTACGCCGCAGCAGAGCGCGGACGCGCGCCAGAAACTCTTCCAGCTCAAATGGTTTGACCATATAATCATCCGCGCCGGCATCCAGCCCCTTTACCCGGTCATCCACGGTGTCTTTGGCCGTCAGCATCAGAATGGGGACAGAGCCAGCCTCGCGCAGTTTTTCGCAGACCTCCAGTCCATCCATGCCCGGCAGCATCCAGTCCAGCACGACCAGGTCGGGCGGATTGGCGCGCGCCATGACCAGGCCCGATTCACCATCCAGAGCGGCGCTTGCCTCGTACCCTTCATAGGTCAGGCCGCGCTGCAATACTTTGACGATCGCTTCGTCATCTTCGATGATCAATATGCGTTCGTTCATGGCTCCCTCCTGATTTATTTAATATATACCATGAACACCAGTAAAAGTGAAACAGGCGTAAATGATTCGCAGTAAATTGGTCTACTTTATTATAGAGTGAATCGAGAAAAGACAAGCCCCCAGCATTAAGAAACTGGAGATATTGACAAAGTTTAATCCCCTCCTGCCCGGTGCAGCCCCTCTTTGCACCCACATCCGCTCGAAAAGCCCCTATTTTGCGCTATAATCAACCCCATGAAACTTCCCCTCATTCAACCAGCCGTGTGGGTAGACCAGCCCCACAAGTTGCGCGCCATGATCGAAGAGATCCATCATCATCAAATCCTGGCCGTGGATACCGAATCCAACAGCCTGTTTGCCTACCGCGAGCAGGTCTGCCTGATCCAGTTCTCCACCCCCGCGCGAGACTTCCTGGTTGATCCCCTGGCTATTAACGACCTCACCCCTCTGGGGGAGATCTTTGCCTCGCCGCGCATTGAAAAAATCTTCCACGCCGCTGAATACGATATCATCTGTCTCAAACGCGATTTCGGTTTTGAATTTGCCCATTTATTCGACACGATGATGGCCGGCCGCATTGTGGGGCGTGGAGAGATCGGGCTGGCCTCCATGCTGGAAGACCAGTTTGGTGTGCATTTGAACAAACGTTACCAGCGCGCCAATTGGGGCCGCCGGCCGCTGGATGAGAGCATGCGCGAATACGCCCAGTTCGACACCCACTTTCTCATCCCTTTGCGTAACTGTCTGCGGGACGAGCTGGCCAACAGTGGACGCTGGGAACTGGCGCAAGAAGACTTCATCCGCCTGTGCGATACCTCCGTGCCGCAGCCCGAAAGCGACCTGGCAGACTGCTTCAAACTGGTAGGCAAGAACGACCTTTCGGCCCAACAAATGACCGTGCTGTACGAGCTGTACCAGTACCGCGAGCGGCGCGCCCAAGCCGCCGACCTGCCCACTTTCAAAGTGATCAGTAATCAGGCCTTGGTCAACATCGCCCACGCCCTGCCATCCACCTACCAGCAGCTGGAAGATATTGACGATCTCAGCCCCAAAGTGGCCCAGCGCCACGCCGATGGGCTTCTCGCCGCCGTGCAGCAGGGGCTTACCCGCCCGCCCATCAGCCGGCCGGCATACAACCGCAAGCCAGATGAAGCCTATCTGATCCGCATGGAAGCCATGCGCAACTGGCGAAAAAGCACCGGCCTGGAGATGGGCGTGCCGTCGGATGTGGTTTTACCCCGCGACATCCTGTATGATATCGTTAGTGCTAACCCTCAAACGGAGGAAGCGCTACAGCAAACCATGCGCAGCGTTCCCTGGCGTTTTGAACATTTCGGTACTCAAATCTTATCTGTGCTTCACCGTCTGGAGGAATAAGATGCAAATCCATTTTCACGGGGCAGCCCAAACCGTTACCGGCTCAAAACACCTGCTTGAGATCAACGGCAACCTGCTGCTGCTGGATTGCGGTCTCTTCCAGGGCAAGCGCGCTGACACCTACACAGCCAACCAGACCTTTAACTTTGACCCATCCGACGTGGACGCGGTCATTCTCTCGCATGCCCATATTGACCATTCCGGCAACCTGCCCAACCTGGTAAAAAATGGCTTCCGTGGAAAAATCTACGCCACCCGCGGCACCGCGCGCCTATCAGAGATCATGCTGCGCGACGCCGGGCACATTCAAGAGCAAGATGCCGTTTACGTCAACAAAAAACGCCGCCGCAAAGGTCAACCGCCCGTAGAGCCGCTCTACACCGTGGAAGACGTTGAACGCGTGCTGCCGCTCTTTGAGACCGTGGACTACGACCGGCCCTTTGAACCTTTTGAAGGGGTAACCGCGCGCTTTGTGGAAGCCGGCCATATCCTTGGATCGGCCGCGGTGGTGTTGGATGTGCGCGAGAATGGAAAACAAAAACGCGTCTGGTTCTCTGGAGACATTGGGCGCTATAAACTGCCCCTGCTGCGCGACCCGGTGCTGCCGCAAAACACCGATTATCTGCTGATGGAATCCACCTACGGTGACAAACTGCACCGCGACCCCGAAGCGGCCTATGCTGAATTTGTCGAGGTGGTAGCCCGCACCATCAAACGCGGCGGCAAGGTCATCATCCCGGCCTTCGCCGTGGGCCGCACCCAGGAGCTGGTTTACAACCTCAACCGCGCCATTGCCGACCAACTGCTGCCACACATCCCCGTCTACGTAGACAGTCCCCTGGCCGTCGGTGCCTCCGACATCTTCCGCGAATTTCCAGAATACTTCGACCAGGAAACCTGGGAATTTATAGACAACGGCCGGCATAAAGCCCTGTATTTCAAAGAGCTGGTCTATACCCGCTCGGTGGATGAATCAAAAGCAATCAACGACATTCACAAACCCATGGTGATCATCTCGGCTTCGGGCATGGCCGAAACCGGGCGCATTTTGCACCACCTGCGCCACAATATCGAAGACCCGCGCAGCACCATCCTGATCGTTTCCTGGCAGGCCCCCGATACCCTGGGGCGCCGGCTGGCCGAACAGGCACGCGAGGTGCGCATCTTCGGAGAAGAATACTACCGCCGCGCCGAGGTCGCTACCATTGGCGGTCTTTCGGCGCACGCCGGGCAAGACCTGCTGTTGGATTACGCCGCCGCCAGCCGCGACACGCTCAAACACATCTACCTGGTGCACGGCGAAGAGCGCGGCGCGCTGCCCCTGATGGCTAAAATCCGCGAGCAGCACATCGCCCCGGTCAGCTTCCCCGGCCCGAAATCGGTTGTGGAAATTTAGCCGTCTTGCTGGTATAATCAAGACCGGTTTCGAGGAGAGGTGCCAGAGTGGACGAATGGGGCGGTCTCGAAAACCGTTGTGGTCTTCGGGCCACCGTGGGTTCGAATCCCACCCTCTCCGCTGAAAAGACTCTAGCAATAGGGTCTTTGTTTTTTAAGCCACCGTGGGTTCGAATCCCACCCCCTGCGGGGGTGCTTCGCGACCCTCTCCGCTGAAAAGACTCTAGCAATAGGGTCTTTGTTTTTAAGCCGCCTCACCACTCAAACCCAGCGCTTACCGCTCCTCCAAAAAGGCCCCTATCCGCGTGCCCATGCGCGGCAGCACATGTCCCACCCCCTGGCTCACCTCCACCTCGGCGTGCGGCAGCAGCGCCCGCAGGCGTGCCGCGCTCTTGCGGCTGTCCAGCATCACGTCTTTCTCGCCCATCCACAGCAGAACCGGCATGCTCAACCGCGCCAGTTCCTCATCGCTCAACAGCGGAACCACCTCCAGGCGCGCGTTGAACTCGCGGTGAATCAGCTTGGTGTAGTCCATCACTTCGCGCGGCATGGGCTGGCCGCCGCCCACCATGCGCGCCATGCGCTCCAGCCCCCAATCGCCGCACAGCATCAGCGCCACCGCCAGCAGCAAAAATGAATTTTTCTGCGGGGCAATTCCCGAGGCGCTCAGCAGCGCCAGGCGGCTCACCTGCTGCGGGTGCGCTGCGGCGAATTTCATCCCCATCCACGCCCCCAGCGAAAGCCCGGCGACGGCCACCTGATCCAATCCCTCGGCCGCGAAAAGGTCTTCCAGCCATTCCACATAGGCCGGCGAGCTCAGGCTGGCGCGCCGCTCTTCGCTCTTGCCGGCCTCACCGGGGATGTCGGGGATCAGCACGCGCCAGGTGCGGCCCAATGTTTCCACCTCTCCCCGCCAGAAAGCAGCGTTGGAACCCGCGCCGTGCAGCAGCACCAGCGCGGGCGCGCTGGCCTGGCCGCATTCGATCAGAAACGTCTGACCGTGACGCGTCTCCACCCGGCGCATCTGGAAAGGTACCGGCCAGCCTTCCAAAACCGAGTCGTACACGCCCAGAATGGCCTGCCGCCCCGCCGCCGACTTGAACACGATTTCATTCTTCATTTTTCCCTCCCTGCTGCTATTTGGCCAGCCACTCTCTGGCGGCTGTGGCATCTTGAAACACGCGAAACTGGCTGCCGCGGTTGGTCTCTTGCACCATTTCGCCAAAGCGCCCCTGGCTGGCGCGCTCTGCAGAAACGACCGCCGCCACCCGCATGCGGTAGTTGGAAAACTTCAGCAGCACCCCCCCGGCCAGTCCGCTGCGCAAATCAAAGAAAGCCTCCGGAAGGTTGCTCTCATGCACCAGAAGGCGCAGCGCGCGCAGCTCTCCGCACACGCCCACCCAGTCCAGGGCGTCATTTTCGCTGGTGATCAGCGCCTGGTGGGGCAGTAATTCCACCCATTGTATGAGACCGCGTTGGCCGACTTGATAATTCATGAATGTCCTCCTCAAAGATCAACTGTTGGTCAGTCGAAAATATGTTTTTATTATACTATGTTATTTATAACATATCAAATCTATTTTAAGCGCGTTCGTTCCCGCCGCCTGATTAGGATTAGAAAACTCTTATTTGCGCCGCCTTGCGTTTCCCTATATCCTGAATATTCAGATATAATTCTGTTTGAAAAACGCAAAACATACCGCACACATTGAACCGTCAGGTGATTATGATTCGCAAACAAACCATCATTCTGGCTTTGATCGCCATCGCGGCGGTCGCGGGGCTGTCGTTTTTTTCAACCCCGGCCCAGTCAGACGCCACCATTTCCCCACAGGGGGCGGTTACACCCACCCCAACCATTAACCCGTTGGACTACGTCTGCTCAACGCAGACCGCCGGAGGGTTGGAAATCTGCGCCGAGCCGGCTGAGGGTCTCTCTTCGCCAGGCCTGCCCCTGCCCAACAGCCTCAACAATTCCACCGGAAAAATTCAAATTTACTTCTTCTGGGGTGATGGCTGCCCGCACTGCGCTGAAGAAGAGCAATACCTGGCCGAGGCGTTGAACCGCCTGCCCATCAGCGTTCACTCCTTTGAAACCTGGTATAACAACGACAATAAAGTCCTTTACGAACGCATGGCCGAGGCCTACGGCTTTGAGGCCAATTATGTGCCGGCCACCTTTATAGGCGACCAGTACTGGATTGGCTTCAGCGAACAGATTCAGGCCGAAATTGAGCAAAAACTGCAGTCGTACACCGCCGACCCGGCGAAAGCCCCCGACGCCGCCAGCGGCATCTTGATTCGCAACAGCAGCACTTTCGCCCCCGATCCCAATTATAGCGGTCCCATCGAAAAACCCGTCCAGGGGCAAGCCAACACCCTCACCCTGCCGGTTCTCGGCACGGTTAACCTGGCGGAGCAGTCGATTGTGGCGAGCACCGCCTTAATCGCCCTGGTGGACGGGGTGAACCCCTGCTCGGTGTGGGTGCTCAGCGTGCTGCTGGCGCTCACCCTGCACACCGGCTCGCGTAAAAAAGTCCTCATCATTGGCCTGACCTTTATCACCGTTACCGCCGCCATCTATGCCATCTTCATCGCCGGGGTCTTTACCATTCTGAGCTTTGTCAGCTTCATCCAATGGATTCAGATTCTCATCGCGACCATGGCCATGTTCTTTGCCCTGGTCAACATCAAAGATTACTTCTGGTATAAAGAAGGACTTTCTTTCACCATCGCTGAAAGTGATAAGCCCGGCATTTACAAAGGTATGCGCCGCGTGCTCAACGCTGGCCAGAGTATTTGGGCGTTGATCGGCGCCACCATTGTGCTGGCGGCGGGCGTCTCTCTGGTGGAATTTTCCTGCACTGCGGGCTTCCCGGTGCTTTGGTCGAACCTGCTGGTTTCGCAAAACGTGCCCCACTCCGAATTTATCTGGCTGATCTTGCTCTATATGCTGATCTACCAGTTGGACGAACTGGTCTTTTTTGGCGTGGCGGTGGTTACCCTGCGCGCCACAAAAATTGAAGAAAAGCACGGCCGCATACTTAAGTTATTCAGCGGTTTGTTGATGCTCTCCCTTTCGGTGGTGATGGTGATCAACCCCGAATTGATGAACGACCTCGCCAACGCCCTGATCATTTTCGGGTCGGTGATTGGCGCGACCATTCTCATCACCCTGCTCCACCAACAGGTGCTGCCCAAACTGGGCATCAGCATTGGCAATGAACTGAAATAAGCCCACCAACTTTACTCTACAAACACAACCGGCTTTCATCACGAAGCCGGTTGTCTATTTTTATTCGTTGTTTTCTCGGCTACAATGTTTCCATAATCAGATCACCAACGCGGATAACAGCATGCCCGCTGCCAACGCTGCGAAGCGAGCCAACCTTAAGCAGTATAATCTGCAATGGAACACCCACCCCTCACAATCATTGGAGAAAAGGCATGCCAACCCTGGAAGAACTCATCCAATGCGGTTTGTCTCCCGCTCAAATTGGCCAACAAGCCCTGCAAGACGAGACCCTGCTGCGCGAGCTGTTCGGCGGGATTGCCCCGCAAAAACAAAAGAAAGAAGTGCGAGAGACCTGCTCGCAGGCGTTACTCTTTTTAAGCCAGCAGCACCCCCAAACCCTGCTGCCGCATTGGGGACAGTTCTCCGCACTGCTGCCCAGCGGCAACGGTTTTTCGCAATATGTGGCCGTGCACGCTCTGGCCAATTTGTCTGCCGCGGACCAGGGCGAGTGCATGCAAGCGGACCTGGACGCGTTTCTGGCGCTGCTCGACAGCCCCAGCGTGATGGTGGCCGGGCACACCGCCGCCGCGGCCGGGCAGATCGCCGCCGCATGTCCCACCTTGCAAGCGACCATCACCGAGCGCCTGCTCAAGACCAGCACTCCCGGGCGGGACGCCGAACGCGCAGCCTTGATCGTTTCTTACGTTCTGGACGCCTTTGACCTTTATATTGAAGTCAGCCCGCAGCGCGAGCGCATGGTAGGGCTGGCTTTCAGCCAAATCGACTGCGCCAGTCCCAAAACGCGCAAACGCGCCAAACAATTCCTGGATCGCTGGGGTTAAGCAGCCCGCCATGCCCTGGCCGGGGTTTTTGCAGCCTCAGCCGCGCGCAATTCACTCTCATATGCGAGCTGGTTGATGCGCTGCATGATCAAATCGGCCACCTCGCGCACGCGCGCGCGGTCTTCCACGCTGCCCTCAAAAAACATGGGCTCGCCCACCGTGATCGCATACGGGCCGCTCAGGTACCAGGTGCCGGTCTCTTCACGCCCGTCCACCATCGTTTTGGTCAGCCATACGCGCTGGCGGTCAATGGATATTCCTACCGGCACCACCGGCGCGCCGCTGGCCAGCGCCAGGCGCGCCACACCGGTGTGGGCGCGGTGAGATCCCCCTTTCAGGGGGCTTCCCCCTTTCAGGGGGCTTATAGCGCCTTCAGGGAAAATGCCCACCGTCTGCCCGTCGTTCAGTCGCCGTAAGGCCTCTTCCAGGCAGGCCTTGCCGTTGCTGTGCTGCACGGTGATGTGCCCGCCCCAGCGCAGGCCGGTACCCAGCAGCGGCACTTTGAACAGCGTCTCGCTGATTAAGATACTCACCGGCTCACGGGTGAGGGTGGTCATCATCACCGGGTCTACGGTGGAGGGGTGGTTGGCTGCCAGGATTTTTGCGCCATCAGCCAAGGGCGCGCGCATTTCAATATTGGGATGGAAAGCCAATTGGGCATACTGCTTGGCAAGGATTCGTCCGCTCTGATACCATAAACTGCTGAACATGCTTGATCTCCTGAAAACTGAGGTTTTGAATTAGGTTTTACCGTCTCAGCATAAAGAGTCAGGGGGTGGAGCGGCATCCGCCGGAGGGTGGAGTGTAGGGGTTGAAAAGCGCCGCCAGACCGGTTGAGCCAGGCGCGATTTATGCGATAATAAAGACAATCGAAATCAAAACCGGAGAAACAATGAATCCAACCCTGGACGTCCTCTATCAGCGCCGATCCGTGCGCAGCTATCGTGACGAGCCGCTGGCCGCAGAGCACCGTGAAGCCATCTTGCAGGCCGCCTTCCGCGCCCCCACGGCCGGCAATATGATGCTTTATTCGATCATCGAAGTGGAAGACCAGGTCCTCAAAGACCGCCTGGCCGAAACTTGCGACCACCAGCCCTTCATCGCCCGCGCGCCGTGGGTGCTGGTGTTTTTAGCCGACTACCAGCGCTGGATGGACGCCTTTGCGTACACGGCTGCGCCGCAGCGCGCCGCCGAGCTGGGCCTGCCGCAGCGCGCGCCGCAAGAGGGCGACTTGCTGCTGGCGATGAGCGACACAATCATCGCCGCGCAGAACGCCGTCGTCGCCGCCGAATCGCTGGGGGTGGGCTCATGCTATATCGGTGATATTCTGGAACAGTACGAAGTTCACCGCCAGTTGTTCAACCTGCCGCGCTACGCCCTGCCGGTGTGCATGCTGTGCTTTGGCTACCCCAAACGCGAGGATCCGCCCGCCCTTTCGCCGCGCTTTCCGGCTGAATACATCCTGCACCGCGATCAATACCATCGCCTGGAGCCGCAAGACGTGCAGGCCATGACCGCGCCCATCGAAGAGCGCTATCATGCCAATGGCAATTACATCGCCGGGGCGCAGAACCTGCCGCAGCATGTGTACCTGCGAAAATTTACCGCCGATTTTTCGGTGGAGATGAGCCGTTCGGCGCGCGCCATGCTCCGCGCCTGGTGCGGAGAAGAAGAGTAATCCATATCCGTGCATTGGCTTTCACTTCAGGAGGTTAACCGCATGAATGCCAAATCTGATTCTCGCAAAGCATCCCGCCCGCTGATGCCGAAAGATTACGGCGTGCCGCAGGGTGAAGATACCCTGCTGCCGTGGGAGACTGTGGAAGAGCAGCTCCAGAAAGAACGCATCTTCTGGGTGTGCACCGTGCGCCCCGATGGCCGCCCGCACACCGTTCCGCTGTGGGGCGCGTGGTTCAACGAACGCTTTTACTTTGACGGCAGCCCCGAAACGCGCCATGTGCGCAATCTGATGGCCAACCCGGCCGTCTCGGTGCACCTAGAGAGCGGCGAAGAAGTGGTGATTATTGAAGGAACCGGCCGCGCGGTGGGTAAACCACCCCGCGAGCTGGCCCTGGGACTGTATGAAATTTACCGCGGCAAGTATGCCGGCTGGCCCGGTTACGAGCCTACCCCCGAGATGTGGGATGAAGGCGGGTTATATGAAATTGTTCCCCAGCGCGTGCTGGCCTGGCGCAATTTTCCCAGCGACGCCACTCGCTGGGTATTTGAAAGCGAGTAAGGGCTGGAGGATCGTGCTGGACAATCGAAGAATATCCGGGCGGAAGCCCGCCCGGTGATAAAAAGCGATGGATGAGACACACTGGTTGATTGAACCGGCGAACTGGCGCGACCTGCCAGCCCTGCAGCGGCTGGAGCGGGTATGTTTTGACGTGGACGCCTGGTCGCTTTTAGACCTGGCCGGGGTGCTGTCGCTGCCAGATTATACCCATTTCAAAGCCAGCATAGACGGCCGCCTGGCGGGTTTTGTTGCCGCCGAACAGCGCCGCGAAGAAACCAAAGCCTGGATCATTACCATTGGCGTGTTCCCCGAATACCGCCGGCTGGGCATCGCCCGTGCCCTGCTGAACGAGATCGAAGCGCGCATTCATCTGCCAGTGGTGCGCCTGTGCGTGCGGCGCTCAAACCTGGCCGCCCAACACCTTTACGAAAGCAGCGGTTACCGCGCCATCGACATCTGGCGGCACTATTATCACAGCGGTGAAGACGCCCAGGTCTACGAGAAAATTCTCCACACTTAATTCATTCATCCAAACCGCCCAGCGCCGCCCGCGCTTCAGGCAGAATCAAATCCACCCGGGCGCGGTACTGCTCCCCGGAGGGATGCAGTCCGTCGGGCGCGCTGTAATCTTCGCGCTCACTCATCTGTAGCGAGAGCGGGGTTACATCCACATACCGCGTTCCGGCGCGCTGCGCCTCTTCCTGGCATACCTGGTTAAAGCGCGCCACCTCAACCGGAACGCGCTGCGCGGCAAACTGCGCCCCCGCCGGGCTGGCGGACCAATCGGGGATGGACAAAACGATCACGCGCGCCGCATCGCCGCCGGCCAGTATCACCGCCCGCTCGATCAGCGCGCGCAAATTGGCGCGGTACGCGTCAATCGACAGGCTGTTGAACTGGTCATTCACCCCCACCATCACCGTCACCAGGTCGTAAGTCCCCTGCGGATCGGCTTCTTGCAGCGCGGAAAGCAGCGCCTCCGAGGTCCAGCCAGTGCGCGCGATGACCCGCAGCTCACCCACCGCTATATCTTCCGCTTCCAACGCGCGCGAAAGCTGCGCGGGCCAGCTTTGTTCAGCCGGCAGCCCTTCGCCCACCGTGTACGAATCGCCCAGCGCCAGCAGCCGCGCGGCATCATCATCGGGCGGGGTTGGCGCGGCACAGGCAGACAGCAAGGCCGCCATCAAAAGCACCCCAAAGAGTCGCAAATAACCTGGCTTCATCACGTCCTTATTAGGGAAGCGCTCCCCATTCTTACTGAGGACCGCTGAATCTCAATGCCGGGATCTTTCCCCGAAAATCGGATAAAGGCTTAAAACAGACCGATCACCCAATAACTGAGCAGCGCGGTAACGCCGGTCAGCACGGTGCCCCAGGCGATATCCACCACGGCGAGCAGCGCCGGCCAGTCTTTCAGCGTGGCCAGGTTGGTGAGGTCGTACGTCATGTAAGCCATAAACCCAAAAATGCAGCCATTCAGCAGAACGGCCTGCCAGCTTCCTTGCGCCAGCGCGGGATACAACACAAAGTAAGACAGCCCGACCAGGTAAAACAAATAAAACAACCCGGCCGCCAGCCAGTTGGTCCGCGGGGCCAGCAAAAAGCCAATCTGGTTGCGGTAGAAAGTGCGGGCCACCAACCCAAGCCAAAGAATATCAACAGCGAAAAAGGAAACCAGGGTGATGAGGAAATTGCGCAGCAAGATGAGCATAACAGACCTCCCAAGCCGATTCAGGTAACAAGAAAACGCCAGGCGCGCGCTTTTCACCGCGCTTCTCCTTTCATTTTATGCGCTTCGCGATGTATTCTTCCACCCTCCGTATATCCTTTGCAATGGTATTAAGGCGCGCTTACCTCCGGCAGAATTTTTTGAATCCGTCTATAATCGAGGGAAATTCGCGGCGGAGAAGAATGATTTTATGGAAGAAAAAATGATCGCATTCCTGCGCGAGCACGCCATTCCCTACCAGCGCGTGGAGCACCCGCCCGTGTATACCTCAGCCGAGTCGGGTTTTTACCTGCAAAACGCGCCGGGCGAAGAGGGCAAGAACCTCTTTTTGACCGATAAAAAAGGCCGGCGCACCTTCCTGGTGCTGTCGCTGGAGCGCAAGCGCGTGGATTTGAAGGCGCTGGGCGATCTGCTGGGCGCGCCGAAGCTGAAGTTTGCCTCGGAAGAGCGTCTGGCGGAGCGCCTGGGGGTAACCCCTGGAGCGGTGGACGCGCTGGCGGTAATCAATGATGTGGAGAGCAAAGTGGAGCTGGTGATTGACGCCGATTTGTGGCGCAATGAGGCCATTCGCAGCCACCCGCTGGTCAACACCGCCACGCTCATTCTGGCACGCGCCGACCTGGAGCGCTTCTTCGCCCTCACCGGGCACACCCCGCTGATTGTGCCCCTGCCCGAACTGAGCGCGGGCGAGCCATCCGCGCCCGAAGCGGACGCCTGAGCAGAACAAAAAGGAGAAAGAGCATGCGCCGAGAAGACCTGTTGGAAGAGCTGGCGCAGTACCTTTTGCGCCATCGTCTCGATCACCCGCTGCGCGTGGGAATCGACGGCATCGACACCGCCGGCAAAACCAGCCTGGCCGATGAGCTGAAACCGCTGGTCGAAGCGGCCGGGCGGCCGGTGTTGCGCGCCTCAATAGACGGCTTTCACAACCCGCGAGAGGTGCGCTACCGCCAGGGGGCCGGATCACCGGAGGGCTACTTCGCCGATTCGTTTGACCTGGAAGCCGCGCGCGGTCTGCTGCTCAATCCGCTGGGGCCGGGCGGCCGTCGGCTGGTGCGCACAGCCAGCTACAACGTGCGCCAGGAACGCGAAGTGCAGGCCCCCGAAGTGAAAGTGCCTGCCAACTGCGTGCTGCTGTTTGACGGCATTTTTCTGGCGCGCCCGGAACTGGCCGGGGCGTTTGATCTGCGCGTTTTTGTGCACATCGATTTTGAGACCTGCCTGGCGCGCGCCGAACTCCGCGACCGCGCCCACCTGGGCGACGCGGTGCGCCAGCGCTACCTGCAGCGCTACATTCCGGCGCAGCAGGCCTACCTGGCTGGCTGCCACCCGCGCGAGACGGCCAACGTGGTCATCATCAATGATGACCTGGCCAACCCCAGTCTGGAAATTCGGGAGTAAAGAGGGAAATCAGGCATTTTCGGGCGCGGGCTTGGGCCGCTTGAAGAGCGTGGCCAGCGCGCCAAAGGGGAAGAAGTACAGCACCAGCAGGTACGCCAGGGCGGCGCTGCTCACCTGCAGCGCGCTCAGCCCGGCAAACACAAAAATGCTGAGGTGCATTTTCACCACATTGAGATACGGCATCATTAACATGCGGTCTTGCTGAGTTTCAGCGGCGCGGATAAAGTTGGGGAGCTGCGAGAGCGCGCTGAGCAAAATCACCGGCCAGTAATTCACTATACACACGCGGATGAACTCGAACACATTGGGGAAACCGCCGCTTTCGCGCACCAGCGGAAAGAACTGGTTGAGAAACACAGAATGCACCAGGTGAAACATGCCAAAGTGAATGGTGAAAAAGGCCAGCGTGAAGAGCGCGCCGCCGATGGAAAGCGACCAGCGCAGGGGCGCGGGGGCCAGCTCTTGAATCACCTTGCCGCCGGGTGAAGCATCCAGCCCCATACCGCCTCTCAGCGCCTTGGCCGCGATGCCGGTCAGCAGATAGGCATAACCCAGCGTCAGGCTGGAGATCCACAGGCTCCATACCAGGTCGGTGGTCTGCCAGTTCTGCAGGCGGGCCAGCATCAGCGTTACCAGAAAACTGAAAAACGCCAGAAAAACCTGAAACCACAGCGGCAGGTGGTCCAGCGAGAGCTTTTCAAGGCCGCTCACCAGCGCGTCCACCCCGTTGAGCGAGTCGCCCGCGCCGCCTGTTTGCAGGTGCTGGTAACTGATGCGCGCTTCCAGATCATCGGGGCGCAGCGCCAGCACGCGCCGGTAGCACTCCTCCGCGCGCCGGGTGTCCCCGGCTTCAGACAGCCGATCGCCCAGCGCTTCCCACGCGTCGGCGTTGGCCGGGTCGCGTTTCACCTGGTAGACCAGAGATTGGTATTGGGGCGGCAGTTTTTTCGCGGGCATAGAGATATTGTATCGAAAAGTTCATGGAACGGAAACGATTGATCGCCACAACAAGCAGACTAGAAATTGGCCGCAGTTTTACCGTCTCTGTGCCTGGCGTGCTCATGCTATAATGCGCATACCGTATGAAAACACGCGCTTTCCGTCCTTTCTGGCAGTGGCTCCTGGTGGGGATGACCGCCCTGGGAATCTTTGGCTTGCTGCTGGCCGCCGGCTGCTCGCCTGCCGCCACGCCCGCGGCAGAGCTTTCGCCCAGCGCCAGCCCCACCCTCTCGGCCACGCCGTCCAACACGCCCACCATCACCCTCACCCCCACCATTACCCCGCCCCCCGCCGTGTGGGGCAGCTTCCCCCCGCCCAGCCTGGACCCGGTTACCCCCATCCCACCGCCCATTCAGGGCATTCAACTGCCTCAAGGCATCAATGCCATCCTGTTGCTGGGCACCGACCGCAACTCCCCCTACGTGGGGCGCACCGACGCGGTAGTGCTGGTGCTGCATGACCCGGCCCATTCGCGCGCCAGCGTCATCTCCCTGCCGCCCGACCTGATGGTGTACATTCCCGGCCAGACTATGCAGCGCCTGCAGGTGGCCTACGCCTTGGGCGGCTTTGACCTGATGGCGCAGACCCTCGAATACAATTTTGGCATTCGCCCTGACGATTGGGTGCTGCTGCACCTGGACGATTTCTCCGGCCTGGTGGATGACCTGGGCGGTTTATTTGTGAACATTCAAAAGGAAGATGAAGAGATCTGCGGCGGGCTGAAGGAAGGCTTCCGCAAGCTTAACGGCAGCAGTGCGCTGTGCTATGTCAGCTACCGCACCGGGCCGGATGAAAGCAGCCGCAACCGCCGCCAACACGAGGCGCTGCGCCGCCTGCTGATCCAACTGGTGCAGGGCGGCACGCTCAACCGCCTGCCCGAATTGTTTGAGAAGTACGCCCCGCGCGTGGATACCAGCCTGGAACTGCCCAGCCTGCTCGATTCAATCCCGCTGCTGCTCAACCTGGGCGTGGAAGAGCGCGTGCAGTATTACTCGCTGGTGGATCAGGACCTGACGCCCTGGCAGCTGCCCGGCCCGGCACCGGCAGTGGTGCTGCTGCCCGACCGCGAGGGGCTGATTGAAATGATATCCGAAGCGGCAGAGTTCGTCTCGCAAGAGGCCGAGCCCAACGAATATGTGGCCACCTTGCAATACGAGCTGACTGTCTCACCCACGCCCACCAACACGCCCACCTTCACCCCGTCGCCAACCCGCACCATTACCCCCACCCGTACGGTAACGCGCACGCGCACCATCACCCCCACCCGCACCGCCACGCGCACGCGCACCATCACCCCCACCGCCACCAGCACCACCCCGGTGCCCTATCCATAACGCGGCAGGCAAAAGACGGGTATAATTCGCACACCGGGCAGCCACTGACGCTGCCTGAATATGTTGTTATGGAGTTTGCCCGTGTCTGAACGTTTCTGGGAAACCAAAACCCTTGAAGAAATGACCCGCGAGGAATGGGAATCGCTGTGCGACGGCTGCGCGCGCTGCTGCATCATCAAGCTGCAAGACGAAGACAGCGACGAGGTCTTTTACACCAACGTGGTGTGCGACCTGCTGCACCTGCTGGACTGTAAATGCACAAATTATCAGAACCGCTCCACCCTGGTGCCAACCTGCCTGGTGCTCAACCCGCAGTTATGCCGCGATCTGGACTGGATCCCTGAGACCTGCGCCTATCGCCTGCTGGCCCTCGGCCAGCCGCTCCCCGACTGGCACCCCCTCGTCTCCGGCGACCCGGAGAGCGTGCATAAAGCCGGCATCTCTGTGCGCGGAAAAGTGGTGCATGAGAAAACCGTCGACCCCGACAAGCTGGAAGACCACATCGGCTACTGGGTGGGGTAGCGGGCGTATTTTCGCAGAAAACAATACAGCATATCCGGTAGGGTGGGAGCAGGGCGGGGCAGCCTGTTCAATGGCAAACCGGCGCGCCCACCCGCCCAAACCCCACCAACACAAGCCGATTCTCGACCATGCCTGGTTTCCTGTAGGGTGCCGTTGGCTGCGGACCGAGTCGGCAATGGTGCAAACAGATTGCTGGCTTACCAATGGCGCGCAGCCAACGCACCATTTGATCGCCAGCCCAGGCAAGCAGGGTGGGAGCAGGGCGGGGCAGCCTGTTCAATGGCAAACCGGCGCGCCCACCCGCCCAAACCCCACCAACACAAGCCGATTCTCGACCATGCCTGGTTTCCTGTAGGGTGCCGTTGGCTGCGGACCGAGTCGGCAATGGTGCAAACAGATTGCTGGCTTACCAATGGCGCGCAGCCAACGCACCATTTGATCGCCAGCCCAGGCAAGCAGGGTGGGAGCAGGGCGGATTAACCCATGCAAAGGTAAACCAGCGGAATGATCCGCCCGAATCCCACCAACACAAGCCAATACTTGGGGTAGGGCCCGTAGGCCATGCAATACTCACGAGGAAAAATTGATCAAAGATCTTATCTGGGACCTGGACGGTACACTTTTCGACACCTACCCTGCAGTGGTGCGCGCTTTTCAATCCGTTTTTCGCGCTTACCATATTGATCTGCCCGATGAGCAGGTGCTGAGCCTCACCCGCGTCAGCTACCGCAACTGCGCCAACGTGGTGGCCAGCGCGCACGGGCTGGACGCGGCGCGGATCATGCAGCTGTTCGACCAGGCCTATTTGCAAATCCCCCTCAAGACTCAGCCGCCCTTCCCCGGCGCGCCGGAGTTATGCCGCTGGACGGTGGCGCGCGGCGGCAGGAACGTGATTGTTACCCACCGCGCCGAGTCGACCAGCCTGCGCCTGCTGGAAGGCTTCAACCTGCGCGGCCTGTTCGCCGGTTGGGTAACAGGCGACATGGGCTTTCCGCGCAAGCCCAACCCGGCCAGCTTTCTGGCCGCCCTTCAGCGCTTTGATCTGCAACCCGCAACCGCTCTGGCGCTTGGCGACCGCGATCTGGACCTGCAAGCCGCGCTGGCGGCCGGGGTTCGTTACACCTGCGCCTTTGGGTCAGACCCGTTTGAAACCCGCGCCGACTTTTTCGTTACCGATTTTCGCGACCTGCCGCCCTTGCTGGAGCGGCATCAGGGTTGAGCCGCCCGCGTCGGTTTTCTTCTTCCGGCTTCCCAACGCGCAACAACCAGAATCACCACCATGGCCACCAGCCACAGGCGCATCCATTCGGCTGCCAGCGGCAGATCCAGCAGTTCTCCGCTGAAGTTGACCGCGAAGTGCATCAGAATCGCGGAGAGAGTGCTGCTGTCCGTTTGAGTGAAAACCCAGCCCAGAATCACCGCCTCCAACACAATGCTGACGCTGCGAATCCAGAAAATGCTGCTGAGAAAACCCCATTGGTGCTGGAATGTACCGGGGATCAAATACATGGGCACATGCCAGGCCGCCCACACCGCGCCGGTGATCAGGCTGGCCGCCAGCGGCGATACGCGCCGGTTAAGCCGCTCCTGGGCGTAGCCGCGCCAGCCCAGCTCTTCGGGCAGCGGCCCGAAGAAAAACAAGAACAAGGCGCTGGAAAGCAGCCCCAGCGGATCGGCCAGCAGACCGAGCGCGGCGCTGAAATCGGCGCGCGCCAGGCCGCTGAGCTGCGCCAGGCCCATCGCTGACAGGTTAATCGCCGGGAAGAGCAGCACAACCGCCAGCCACCACGCGCCGCGAATGCGTTTCACGTCTACCACGCGCCGCAAATACGCCTGCCGGTAGGCTTTTCCTTGCGCAAACAGCGCCAGGCTGGCTCCCACAATCAGAGGCCCGCCCGCGCCCAGGTAAAACAAAAAGGTTGTGGGGCTGGCCCCCATCGGTTGGCCGCTGGCAATCGCGGCGAACAGGCACCCCCAAGATAGTGCGAGGGTGAGCAAAAAATAAGCCAGGGGTCTTTTCAAAAACGATTCGCGCTGCATAGCCTGCCTCCGTTGCGATAAAATCACTTTATATACGCAAAACTTTTGCCCGCGTTTTGCGTATGATCAATAGAGAATTAATCAAACCTCAAAAGGAGATAGCGATGGACAACCGACCTGGATGCTTATCGGGGCTTCTCAAGCTCTTTCTGCTGGATAAATTGTTTGACTGGCTGCAAGAACGCTTTGGTTTTGGGCGTGGCTGCATGGGCTGCGGCTGTGGCGTGATTCTGCTGGTGATCTTTCTTCTGCTGGCCGGTTCGGTGATTTTCGGAACCAACTGGTTGGAAATTGGGTTCTGATTGCAGGCGGGTATTTTGATAAGAAAGATTAAAAAACGCTTATATTTTTTGAAATTGTGGTACATTTTTAACACCGTGTTGCATTAGCCACCCGTGTGGTGTTTTCTTTTCTTCAAAGAGAGACCCATTGCAACCTGTGGGAACGCCGCTGGAACCCAGAGGGGGCTGCCTGAGGTGGCGATTTAGAGAAGGATTGGGAAGAAGTGGGGGTAACTGTGGTTGCTCAACCCGTTCATGGCGGGTTAGAGGAACAAATTCGTGCATTAAATGCGCACGCCAGCGCGTTGGGAGAGTGTGATCCCCGGCGCGCCTTGGAGTTTTGCGAACAGGCTGCCCGCCTCTGCCCCCAGGTGCAACACCCCGATGCCCATCTGCGCGCCTGGGCCGACACCCATTACACCCGCGCCTGTCTGCTTACCCACCTCACCAACTTCAATCTGGCTCTTGACGAAGCCCTCAAAGCCCTGAACGACTTTGAACAGGCCGGAGATTCGCACGGCCGCGCGCGTTCAATGGCGCTGCTGGCCCAGATCGATTACTGCCTGAATGACCTGTCCAGCGCGCTGCAGCTCTTCCAGGAAGCGCGTGACTTAAGCCGCACCCTGCAGATGGAAGAACTGCAGGCGGTAATTAACAACGGAATTGGCAACATTCTGGTGGAAACCGGTTCAGCGGCGGAATCGTTCAGCCAGTTTGAATCGGCGCGGCGCATTTTTGTCGAGCTGGGCAACCAGGCCGGCATCGCCTCCACCTACGACAGCGCCTGCCAGGCCTACACCGCCCTGCAAGACGCCGCCGCCGCGGTGGAAGCCGGAATGCGCGCCTTGCAGATCTACGAGACGCTGGGCTGCCGGCGCGGAGAGGCCGCCGCCTTGCTGCGCATTGGCGAAGTCCATTTTTCGTTGGGAGACCACCAGCAGGCCGAGCGGTTTTACCAGGCCTGTGTGGAGATCACCCGTGAGGTGGATGCCCGCCACATCGAGCTGCCCGCCCGCCTGCGCCTGGCGCAGATCACCGCCGCCCGGGGTAATCCGCAAGACGCGCTCGCCAGCCTGGTAGAGGTGCTCAACCAGGCCGAAGAGAAAAAGCTGCTGGGGCTGCAGTGCCAGATCCACCAGGCGCTGGCCGAGACCTACAAGCAGGTGGGCGATTTTCGCACCGCCTTGCTGCACTTTGAGCGCCACCACTCCCTTGAAGAAAACCTCTTTCAAGACGAATCGGAAGCGCGCCTGCAAGCCATGCAAAGCTCGCACGGGCTGGAAAGCGCGCGCAAAGAAGCTGAAATTTACCAGCTTCGCAATGTGAAGCTGCGCGAAGAGATTGAAGAGCGCAAGCGCATTGAATTGGAGCTGAAGAAGCGCGCCATCACCGATGACCTCACCGGCTGTTTTAACCGCCGCTACTGGTATGAGCTGGCCCAAAAAGAGCTGGAGCGCATGGCGCGCTACCCGCACGCCCTCTCGATTATCATCTTTGACCTCGATCATTTCAAAGAAGTCAACGACCAGTATGGTCATCTGGTAGGCGATGAGGTGCTGACGGCAGTGGTGAAGTGCGCCCAGGGCTGCCTGCGCAGCGTGGATGTGCTGGCGCGCTACGGCGGCGAAGAGTTTGTGGTGCTGCTGCCCGAGACGAATACCGACAAGGCCGCCTACCTGGCCGAGCGCCTGCGCAAAGCCCTGCGCTCGCAGGCATTTGAAGTAGCCGCGCGGCGTTTTTCCATCACCGCCAGTTTTGGCGTGGCCGGCGTGGTCGACCAGCCACCCAGCAAGATCGATGATCTGCTGGAAAAGGCCGACCAGGCGCTGATGACCGCCAAACGCGCCGGGCGCAACCGCGTGCTGGTCTGGCAGGACACCGCCAGTAACGCTCAGCCCAAAGCGCAGCCGCAGGCCAACCGCTTGCCGGGCGGCGATTCCCTCCATTAATCCCTCATTCCCCCTACAATGGTCTGGTCAGGCCTCGCTTTGTGGTTAAAATAAGACCAGGTTTTGTTTTGCATTTCATAGCTACGCTGCCCGCGCCCAGCGCGGGAGAGAAGGAGAGCCGGTATGCGGATTTTAATTCTCGGAGGAACTCAATTTGTGGGGCGTTGGATGGCCCAAGCGGCCATCGATGCTGGGCACCAGGTAACCCTCTTCAATCGCGGACAGTCGAACCCGCACCTGTTCACCCAGGCGGAAAAACTGACCGGCGACCGTGGCGGGGATCTTTCGGCGCTACAGGGCCGCACCTGGGACGCGGTGATCGACACCAGCGCCTACTTCCCGCGCCACGCTGCGGCCTCTGCCGACTTGCTGAAAGACTCGATTGGCCTGTATTTATTCGTATCTTCGATCGCCGTGTACGCGGATTTCAAGCAGAGCGGTCTGCACGAAGGGTCAGAAGTGGGCCGCCTGGACGATGAAAGTGTCGAGGTGGTTAACCTGAAAACCTACGGTCCGCTCAAGGCCTTGTGCGAGCGCGAAATCAACCGCATTCTGCCCGACAGAAATGTGATTTTACGCCCCTGCATTGTGGTGGGCCCTCACGACAACACCGACCGCTTCACCTGGTGGCTGCACCGCGCCGCTCAGGGCGGCGAGATGTTCGTCCCAGGCGGCCCCGAAGCTCCTTTCCAGATCATCGATGCCCGCGACCTGGCCGCCTGGGCTGTGCGCCTGCTGGAAAACGGCCAAACCGGCACCTTCAACGCCGCCGGGCTGGAAGAGCCGGTTACGCTGGGCGACACGCTCAACGCCGCGCGCGAGATCAGCGGCAGCGACGCCCGCTTCACCTGGGTGAGCGAAGACTTCTTCAAAACCCACAAAGTCTCCCACTGGCGCGAGCTGCCTTTCTGGCTGCCCACCTGGGACGCGTCGTACCCCGGCTATTTCCAGATTGATAACCGCAAAGCCCTGGCCGCCGGGCTTACCTTCCGCCCCCTGCGCGAGACGGTGGCCGACACCCTCGCCTGGAGCCAAACCCTGCCCGCTGACCATGCCTGGCGCGCCGGCCTCACCCCGCAGCGCGAGGAAGAGCTTTTGCAGGCCTGGCGAGATTTTCAGGCCAGCGCCTGATCAATAAGGTATTTCGATAACTGCCTGGGGCTGTCTCTAAAGAATTTGGAAACAGCCCCAAAAATTAGCTGCAAATCGAATAAAAACGAAAAAACAAAAAATTGGTAGCCTACCTGGCTGCCAATTTTCGCATATTATGGGCAATACTGATCA
>NZ_LGCL01000018.1 GCF_001306115.1 Ornatilinea apprima
CTTCGAATACATCGAGGTTTGGTACAATCGCCAAAGGCTACATTCATCTTTGGGCTATCTCAGCCCTATCGAGTTCGAACTTCTTTCTGGACATTAACCGTGTCCACTTTTTAAGGGATATTCCAACAGGGTATTAAGACTCAGGGGATAAGCTCTCTCCCTCCTCGTCCCCGAACATGTCCAAATCCCCCAATACCCGACAGGGTATTAAGACCTAAGGGAATCAAAAAATCAGCCCCCGACTTGCAATCGGGGTCCAAATCCCCCAATACCCGAACCCGCAAGGGGCGCTTGCGCGAGGGTATTAAGACTGTAGGGTGGGTTTCGCTGGCGCTGCACCCACCCTCTTCCAGAATCCCCCATACCCGAACTTGAAAATGAGCGCTTTTGCAAGGGTACTCTAAAGTACAATATTCATAAGCAGTACCAGGAATCACATTCCTCCTTAACCGCGAGGTTATTAAGGCCAACGAGAAGGCTTTTTCCGATTCAATTACAAGCGAAGAAATACGACGAAAGGGTTGGATATGGGAAAATTCAAGGAGCCTGATAGCAATAGTTTTGAAGAGCCCGGCGAGAGCAATCAGGATAAAAGCGGCGCGAAAAACTTGCCGGAGCGAGTGGATTTTGACCACTCCATGAGCATTGACGAGATCCTTGATGTTATCGAAAAGATGTCCGATGATTACAAGAAAAGCAAGGCCAAGCAGAATGATGAAAAAGAGGGGAAAGAAAATAAAAAATAGCATTACAATCCCCCAATACCCGAACCCGCAAGGGACGCTTGTGCGAGGGTATTAAGACAATGAGGCCACTTGAACCGGCTCGCATCTTGCCACCATCAGAATCACCCAATACCCGCACCCGCAAGGGGCGCTTGCGCGAGGTATTAAGACATCCAAACACGATCCTCTGCATCCAATGTGATTGTGCCAACCTCCCCCAATACCCGCCTGTCGAGGGTATTCTCGTAATTTAAGCTTGCAGCACATACCCGCCCTGGCGCATATACCCTCCCCTGGCTTGCCGGGGGAGGGCAGGGAGGGGGTCAAGAATAAGTCTCAACAATCTCTCCATACCAGCCATAGTCGCCCGGTGTTTACCACCCACAGCCGCCTGAGCGTTGCCACACCACACAAACCCAGGGAGGAAAATCATGAAAGACAAAGAAATCAAATACACAGGCGAATACGAAGACAACATTCTCAAAATGGAAGCGCCGGTCCAATTGAACGAGCGCGAAATCCAGGCCTTCATCGACCTGGCCAACCGGCACCCTTTTGTCGAGAATTGTTCCTACAGCCATCCTGACCAAATCTTCATCATCGAGTTCGACCCCGGCCAGGAATTGGAACCCATGGACATGGTCATGCTCGGCACCCGTTTTATGGATGATGCCATCTTTGGCTATCCGGTCAAAATCAACACCCCAAAAGATTAGCCTGAGGTTGGTAAAAGAACCGCCTACCAGCCCGCTGCAATCCAAATTCCTCAACACCCGCTCTGGCGCATATACCCTCCCCTGGCTCGCCGGGGGAGGAAAACCCGCACAGCCTTGAATACCACACTGACCTCGTGCAATAATGGTATTAAGTCATAAATAAGGAGGGTGTGGTATGGACTCCGAGTTTGATTTCCGTTTGCTGCCCGAACAGCTATCCCAAAAATGCGATCCAGACAGTTTTGCCTTCACCACCACTGATGAACTACCAGAGCTGGAAGACGTTGTAGGCCAGCCCCGCGCGTTTCAGGCATTGCAACTCGGCAGCGAATTGAAGGGCAGCGGATTCAATATTTTTGTGCTTGGCCTGCCCGGTTCTGGAAAACTGACCCTCACCCGCCAGTACCTGGAGAGAAAAGCCAGAAAGCAGGCTACACCCCCCGACTGGTGTTACGCCTACAATTTCAAGAACCCCCACCACCCTAAAGCCATCTGCCTGCCCGCCGGCCAGGCAATAGAACTGCGAGAAGACCTGAAAAACCTGATCCTCCAGGCGCAAAAACAGATCATCAACGCCTTTGAGAGTAAAGAATATACCTATCAGAAAGAAAAAATCGCCGAGAAGCTCAACCAACAGCAAGAAGCAGAACTGTCCAGATTGCAGCAGCTCGTCAGCCAGCATAATTTTCTACTCATCAAAGCCCCGTTCGGATTTGTCATTGTGCCGGCCAAAAACGGCAAGCCCTTAGAGGCACAAGACCTTGAAAACCTGCCACCCGAAAAACACCAGGAGTTGGATGAGCTGCGGCTGCAGTTCAACGCCGAATCACAAAAAACAGTGGAAAAGCTGCGCCAGATGGAACAGGAAGCCTATAAGGAAGTTCACAACCTGGACGAAAAAACCGCTGCGTTCATCCTCGAGCCGTTAGTCTCCCATTTGGTTAAGAAATATCAGGATATTTCCGGGGTAGTGGAGCATTTCAGCGCGCTCCAAGCGGATATCATTGAGAACCTGGAAACGTTTCGCCAGGAAGAAGAACACGGCCTGTCGCGCGAAGATTTGCTCAAGCGCTACGACCTCAACATCCTGGTGAACAATCAAGATCAAAAAGGCGCGCCGGTCATCACCGAAAACCAGCCCTCCTATTCCAATCTATTGGGCAGAATTGACCACGAAATTGTGATGGGCGTTACACGCACCAATTTCACGCTGATCAGCCCCGGGGCCCTTCACCGCGCCAACGGCGGCTACCTGCTCATCCCCGCCCGCGACCTGCTGCTCAGCCCCTATGCCTGGGAAGGCCTCAAGCGCACCCTGCGCGAAGAAGCCATCCGCATTATCAGCCTGGAGATGCAGTATGGGCTTTCTGGCACATCCACCATGGAACCGGAAGCCATTCCCCTCAACGTCAAAATTGTGCTCATCGGCACGCCGTTGTTGTATTACCTGCTCCAGGCAAACGATGAAGATTTTGACAAACTGTTCAAAATCCGCTCCGAGTTTGCCTCCAGCATGGAGCGCACCCAAGACACCGAATATGAATATGCGTTGTTCGTCAAGTCTGTGGTTAAAAAGAACAACCTGCCGCCCTTTCACCGCTCTGCGGTCGCGAAGATCATCGACCAGGGATCCTGGCTGGTGGATGATCAGCAAAAACTCTCCACCCGCTTTGGAAAAATTGCCGACCTGATTCAAGAAGCAGCTTATTGGGCAGGCAGCCACAATCATTCCATCGTTACCGCCGAAGATGTTAACTACGCCATTCAGAAAAGCACGTTCCGCAATAACTTGATGGAAGAAAGAATCCACGAAGCCATCGCGCGGGAAAGCATTCTCATCAACACTACCCACAGTGTCGTCGGGCAGATCAACGCGCTCTCGATCATTTCCATTGGAGATAACCAGTTCGGTTTTCCCAGCCGCATCACTGCATCGGTCAGCCCGGGCAGCGCGGGGATCATCGACATTGAAAACGAAGCCAGTCTGGGGGGGCCCATCCACACCAAAGGTCTTCTGATTGTGAGCGGCATTTTGCGGGAGCGCTACGGAAAAAGCAAACCCATCAATCTATCGGCGAGCATCACCTTCGAGCAGTCTTACGGCGGCGTCGAGGGAGACAGCGCCTCGGCCGCCGAAGTGATCGCCCTGCTATCGGCCATCGGCGGGGTTCCCATCCGGCAAAACGTGGCCATCACCGGGTCGGTCAACCAAAAGGGAGAAATGCAGGCCGTGGGGGGCGTCAACCAGAAAATTGAGGGCTTTTTCACCATTTGCGCCCAAAAAGAATTGACCGGTTCGCAGGGCGTGATCATCCCCTGGAGCAACCGCCAGAACCTGATGCTCACTCAACAGGTGATCGACGCAGTCGCCAGCGGAAAATTTCACATCTGGGCAGTGAAATATTTGGATCAGGCCATTGAATTGATAACTGGTCTTCAAATAGGATTGCCTTCAGAAAAAGAAGAAGAATTTGAACCCGGCACATTCAATTACCTGGTCAATGAAAAAATAATTGAGTTTAATCAATCGCTGAAGGAACAAGAAGCGGCAAAAAAGACCTGAAGAAAAACACCACAAAGCGCACACAAGGGGGCCTGGATGCCATTTGGGTGATCAGCCGGGAGGGTGCTATCGCGACACCCAATCTGTCAAGACCGTGAGAATTTTCTGCTGCGTCCGGCAGGCCAAAACCGCTTAACCCCGTCAATTGGGCGCTCAAAAAACCATATTCCTTCTATAATAATAAAATGATGAAAACCCTTTCTTTTGCCATCGGCATCGACCTGGGAATCGGGTCTTGTAAAACAGTTCTGCTGGACGAATCGGCCCGCATCTTAAGCCAGGCATCGGCCGCTTACCCCGCCTCCGACACGGCCAGCCGCTGGCAGGAACAGCGTCCCGAAAGCCTGCTGGAAGGGCTGATCACCTCTGTGCGCAGCGCCGTTCAAACCAGCGGCCTGAACCCGGCCAACTGTCTGGGCATCACCATCGGCGGGGCCCTGCACAGCCTCACCGCCCTGGACAAGCGCGATCAACCATTAATGGGCCTGCTCACCTGGGCCGACAGCCGCGCCCACCACCAGGCCGGGCAAATTCGCCAGTCCGGGCGCGCTCACGACCTGTATCTGCGCACCGGCTGCCCCAGCCATCCCCTTTACCCTTTCTACAAAATTTTGTGGCTGCGCGAGAATCACCCCGATGCATTCGCCAAAGCAACCTGGTTCCTGTCTGCCAAAGAATATGTTCTCTACCGCATGACCGGCAAGCGCATCGTCGATTACAATGTGGCGGCCGGTTCGGGGTTATTAAACACCCTCAACCTCGGCTGGGATAAAGAAATGCTCTCGCTGGCGGGCATCAGCCCCGAGCAGCTTTCCACCGTCGCCGATCCGCGTGAATTTGTTGGCTGGCTTAAACCCGCCCTGGCCACCCAAATGGGTCTTAACCCGCACACGCCGGTGATTTTGGGCAGTTCCGACGCCGTCAATGACAGCCTGGGCGCCGGGGCAGTTTCGCGCCGCCAGGCAGCCTGCATGGTGGGCGTCAGCGGAGCCATCCGCTGCCTGCAAACCCAGCCCGCCTTAGACGCGCTAGAGCGCGTATGCTGCTACGCCGTCGACCAAAAGCACTGGCTGGTGGGCGGAGCGATCAACAACGGCGGCCTGGCCGCCAGCTGGTTCAAAGACGCGCTCTCCAATGGAAAGGCCGACAGCCCCTCCACGCCCGACTTCGACGATCTGCTGGCCTGGGCCGCCGAAATCCCGGCCGGTTCCGAGGGGGTCTTATGCCTGCCCTTCTTCACCGCCGAACGCAGCCCCTATTGGAACACCGATGTGCGCGGAACTTTTTACGGCCTGCAGCTCGGCCACGATCAACGCCACCTCAGCCGCGCGCTGCTGGAGGGCGTCGCGTTCCGGCTGCGGTCGGTGCTGGACTCGCTCGATGAAACCATTCCCAACCTGATGGAACTGCGCGCCTCCGGCGGGTTTGTGCAGTCGCCCATCTGGCTGCAAATCACCGCCGATGTGCTCAACCGCCCCCTCCACATCCCGGCGGTCAAAGAGACCTCGGCCATGGCCGCGGCTTTCTGGGTGTTTCTCAACGCGGGTGTGTTCTCCTCGTTTGAAGACCTGGCAAAACTGGTGCCCATCGCGAAGCAGGTCGAGCCGCTCGCTGAGCACCAGCCCATCTACCACCAGCAGTACCAGAGATACCAGGAACTCTACCGCGCTTTGCTGCCGGTGTTCAAACCACCATCTACTCCATCTTCCTGATCGCCAGCCCAGAAAATGAGCAGCCGCCGCACCCGGCTCTGATCCGCCGGTACGCGCGCTGAGGAGTTGGTATGCTGCAGCACCAGATCATTGCCCCGGCCGGGCAGACACTCATCGAAGACGAGATTCGCTCCGCGCTGTTCCTGCACCTCGAAAAACAGTTCAGCGGCCAGCGGGTCCTGGTTCTAATCCCCGACCACACCCGCTCCATGCCCCTGCCGTTCCTCTTCCGCGGCCTGACAGAAGCCCTGCGGGGTGTCCGCCAGTTGGACTTCATGGTCGCCCTGGGAACGCACGCCCCGCTCTCCGAAGCAAGTCTCAACCAGTTGGTGGGCATCAGCGCCGAAGAACGCCGCGCGCGCTGCGCGCACATCGGTCTGCTCAACCATGCCTGGAACGACCCTTCGGCCCTGGTCTCCATCGGCGCCATCGAGAAAGACGAAATGCGCCAGCTTGCCGGGAATGATTGGCACGCCTCCCTGCCAGAGCGGGTGGATATCCGCATCAATCAGGCCGCCCTGGCTTATGACCACATTCTGATTCTTGGCCCCACCTTCCCGCACGAAGTGGCCGGTTTCTCCGGCGGGGCAAAATACCTGTTCCCCGGCATCTCCGGCCCCGACATGATCAACGCCACCCACTGGTTGGGCGCGCTGGCCGGTGTATTGAAAACCATCGGCGTGAAAGACACGCCGGTGCGCGCCATGATCCATGCCGGGGCGCAGAAAGTTCGCACGCCCATCACCCTGCTGGCGGCGGTGGTGGAAAACCAGGCGTTAAGCGGTCTCTTCATTGGCGATTACCGCTCGGCCTGGAGCGCCGCCGCCGACCTCTCCGCGCAGCGCCACATCCGCTGGTGTGACCGCTCGTACCAGCGCGTGCTTTCCTGCGCCCAGCCCATGTACGACGAATTGTGGACCGGCGCCAAAGCCATGTATAAATTGGAGCCGGTTGTCGCGCCGGGCGGGGAGCTGATCATCTACGCGCCGCACCTCGATACGGTCAGCCGGGTGCACGGCAAATCCATCTACGAAATTGGCTACCATACCCTGCCCTACTTTGTGCAGCAGTGGGACCGGTTCAAGCACGTCCCGCTGGGTGTGCTGGCTCATTCCACGCATGTGCGCGGCGCGGGGAACATGGAAAATGGCATTGAAAAACCCAATATCCGCGTCACGCTGGCCAGCAAAATCCCCGCCGAAGACTGCGCCCGCCTTAACCTGGGCTATCTCGACCCGGCCAGCATCCACGCGGCCGACTGGCAGAACCGCGAAGAGGAGGGCATTCTCTATGTGCCCCATGCCGGCGAGATTTTATACCGGCGGCGGTAAGCCTTCCCCCAAATTTCCTTCGTGTTTCAGAAAAAACCTGCCCTTGGAATTTGCCATCCGGGCAGGTTTTTTCATTGTTTATGCAATTTTTATGGTTTTTTTGCTTTTGGCGGAAAATTTTACGCGGTTTTGTAACGAATCTTTATGTTTATCGTCTCAACATCTAGAGAATTAATTGCAATGAAACCACTTTTGAAGCGCTTCGTTCTCTTTGGCATACTGCTGCTCCTCCTGCTGGCTCTTCCCGCCTGTAACGGCAGCCCAACCGGCAGCGAATCAACTGATTCAGAACAGCCGCCCATCGCGCCCCATGTCATCACGAACAGCCAAACCCCTTTGCAGAGCGCCCCGCCCACGCCGATCCCCGCCGATGAAGACATCATTGACGAAGCCATCTGCGCCGACGCCGAACCCGATCCCATTGCCGAAAGCATCGCCAGCACCTATGAAGTCCCTTACCAGCAAATCATCGACTGGTACTGCGCGGGCAGCAGTTTTGACGACATTCTGGTGGCTCTTGAAACCAGCCTGGCAACCGACATTCCGGCAGAAACGCTGCTGAGTATGCGGGAAGAAAAAGAGTGGGAAGATATTTGGGTAGAGATCGGTTTTACCAACGATCTTTAATCTCTTTTTCGTAATCCAAACGAATTGAAAAACAGCCTGTAAGTCAATGGAGGCAAAAAATGAAAAGTTTGAAAAAAGCGAACCTGTTTCTAACGATATTGATTGCCCTGACAATGGTCTTTGCCGCTGTGCAGCCGGCCTTCGCGCAAGAAGAGACCGGGCCCACCGAAATCACCGGCGAGGTAGTGGCCATTGTACTGCCCACCGAAACCGAACCCGGCAGCTTTGACGTTCAAACCGAAACGGGCATTGTCACCGTGTTCCCCGCTGAAGGCTACGACTTCACCCTGCTGGAAGTGGGCGACATGGTGGTGGTATCCGGCACCGAGAACGAAGACGGCAGCCTGGCCGCGGAAGAAATCACCATTGAAGAACCGCAAGAGCCCGAAGAACCCGAAGAGCCCATGTACCCCAACCAGGGCTACTACTGCACCCAGTCTGAAGACATGCACCCGATGGGCGCGCGCCTGGCCGAACGCTACGGAATGGACTACGCCACCCTGCAGGGCTGGTTCTGCGAAGGACACGGCTGGGGCCAGGTGATGCTGGCGCTGCAAACCGGCGCGGCCATGGAGATGGACCCCGCCCTGCTGCTGGAAGCCCGCGATGCTGGCGAAGGCTGGGGCAACATCTGGAAAGAGCTGGGGCTGATTGGCAAGCCGGATAAAGACAAGGACGATGACGACGACATGGAAGAGCCTGAAATGGGCGCCGATGATGACGACAAAGGCAAGCCCGATTTCGCCGGCCCGCCCAGCAACAAAGACAAGGATAAGGACAAGAACAACACTCCCAACCCTAACAGCTATAAAGATAAAGATAAGAAAAATAAATAACCCGGGCAGGTGAGCTTCACCCAAGGGCCTTATTGGTAGAAATTGAAAAGTCGGCGTCCTCTTTCAGGACGCCGACTTTGATTTTCGCACTGTTTATGTGTGCATTGAAGAGCATCAATCCATTATACGCGCCAGCACGCGGGTCAGCACCCGCACCGCCGCGGCGTACTCGCTCAACGAGATGTGTTCGTTGGGCGCGTGGTCCAGGTTCGAATCGCCCGGCCCGTAAGCCGCGATGGGGCACTGCCACAACGGCGCAACCACGTTCATGTCGGCCGTGCCGGTCTTGAGCACAAAGCCCGGCTTGCCCCCCTCATTGCGGATGCCATCCAGCAGGGCGCGCACCAGCGGGGTGTTGCGCTCGGCGCGGTGCGCCGCGATGGCATAGCCCATTTCCATCACCTGCGCCTCGGGCAGCCGAGCGCGCGTCTGCGTTACAAATTCCTGCGGCGACATGTCAACCGGCAGGCGCGCGTTGACCTTCAACTTCGCCCAATCCATAAAACCGTCATCGCCAGAGTTCATTCCACGCAGCGAGATCAAGAGCTGCTCAAACGCGCCCTGGCGTTCTTCATTAAATATGTTAGCCCAATCGACCAACTGCTGCCAGCCGGCCACCGCCCGCTCACAGACTGGCCGGGTATTCCCGGCACTGTGGCCCACCGCCTGTTGCCAGGTCAGTTCCAGCCAGACGCTGCCTTTATAGCCCAGTGTTACCCGGTCCCAGCGGCTCGGTTCGCCGATCACGGCCATCTCCGGGCGATAGACGTCCTTCACATAGCGCGCGCCCGGTGAATCAGCTTCCTCGCCTACCGCGCCGATCACCACCACCTGCCAGCCCGCCCGCGCGCCCGCGGCGGCGGCCGCGTCGGTGAATGCCGCCAGCGGACCCTTGGCGTCCACGCTGCCGCGCCCGTAGAAGTCGTCGCCGTCCACCCGCAGCGCAATCTCGCCTGGAACGGTGTCGATATGGCCCAGCAGCACAATCTGGCGCGGACCGCGGCCCAACACGCCCACCGCGTTGCCGGCCGGGTCAACAAAGGCTTTATCATATCCCAGCGCGCGCATGCGCTCGACTAAAAAGCGCACCGCCGCGCCTTCCGCGCCAGAAGGGCTGTACGCCGCCACCAGGCCGGTGAGGGTTTGGCTCATGCGCTTAATACCTCGATCAAGGCCTGTTTGACGGTTTGCAGCTGCTCCCCGCTGATCACCAGCGGCGGCAGCAGGCGGATGACGGTCAGCCCGGCCGGTAAGGCCAGCACGCCCTTCTCGGCCAGCGCGCCCAGCAGCCCGGCCACTTTGCCGCGCGTCTCAATCCCAATCATCAGGCCCTTCCCGCGCACTTCGCGCACCGCCGGCAGATTAAGCGCGGCGATCTCGTCCATCAATGCCTTGCCCAGACGAGCCGCGCGCTGCGGGAGCTGCTGGCCTTCCAGCAAATCCAGCACCGCCAGGCCGGCCGCGCAGGCCACCGGGTTGCCGCCAAAGGTGGAACCGTGCACGCCGGGGGAAAGCTGCGTTACGCGCTCGCCCAGCAGCACCGCCCCCATCGGAATGCCCGCCGCGATGGATTTGCCCATCGCCACCAGATCGGGCTGCAGGCCGTGATGCTGAAAGGCAAACATCTGCCCCGTGCGTCCAAAACCGGTCTGCACCTCGTCGATGATCAGCAGCGCGCCGCGCTGGCGGCAGATCTCCTGCGCGCCTTGCAGAAACTCGGCGCTGCCGGGGTACACCCCGCCTTCACCCTGCACCACCTCCAGCAGCACTGCCGCGGTGCTGTCATTCACCGCTTCTTGCAGCTTTTCCAGGTTGTCATACGGCACATGGCTGAAGCCCGGCACCAGCGGCTCAAACCCATCGCGATATTTCTTATTCCAGGTGGCCGAGAGTGAGCCCAGCGTGCGCCCGTGGAAACCGCGCATGGCGGCCACAATCCCCGGCCGCCCGGTGGAATAGCGAGCGAACTTGATCGCCGCTTCCACCGCCTCGGTGCCGGAATTGCACAGATAAGCCCGCTGCATTCCCGGCACCAACCCGCACAGGCGTGCCTGGAATTGGGCGCGGGTGGGGTTGTGAAACATCTCCGGGCAGATCATCAATTTTTGAATCTGCTCCTGAATGGCGGCGATCACGGTGGGCTGGCAGTGTCCCACATTGGCGGTGCCCTGGCCGCCCACACAGTCAATGTACTCGCTGCCCTGCTCGTCGTAGAGCAGCGCGCCGCTGCCGCGCGTGATCACCAGGTCGCGTTTAGCGTAAATTCCCGAAGAATATTGGCCTTCGAGCGCTTTAATATCCAACATCGTTTCCATCATTGCCTTCCTTCCCGGCTAGCGCGCGGTGATGACCGTGCCCTGCCCCTTCAACGCCGCGCTGATCGGCTGCGCCACGCGCCCGTCGGCGATGATCACGCGCCCCACGCCGCCTTCCAGCGCCTCTTGCGCGCCCAACACTTTCTTTTTCATGCGCCCTTCGGCCACCTGCAGCGCGTCATCCAGGCGCGCCAGGGTCAGGCTGTGAATCAGGGTGCTCTCATCGGGGAAGGAGCGCATCAGCCCCGGCACAGCGGTCAGCAGCAGCAGGTTTTCGGCTCCCAGCGCGGCCGCCACCATGGCGGCCGCGCGGTCGGCGTCTACATTCAGCGCCTCACCCTTCTGGCTGGCCGCCAGCGGCGCGATCACCGGAACAAAACTGCCTTGCAGCAGCATCTCCAGCAGTCCGGCGTTGACCTGCTCGATCTTGCCGGTATAGTCGTCGCGGATCAGTTTGACTTTGCCGTTTTCCACGCTGCGGATGGTATCTTTGCGCGTGGCTTGCAGCAGGCGGCCGTCCAGGCCGCTTAAACCCAACGCGTTCACGCCCAGCATTTGCAGCTGCTCCACCAGAAAGGTGTTCACCTTGCCGTTCACCGCCATGGCGAAGACTTCCAATGTGGCACGGTCGGTGTAGCGCGAAGAAAACCCGGAAGGCGAAACCACAAATTTGGGCGGGGTGCCCAACTGCTCGCCCAGCGCATTGGCCTCCGCCGAACCGCCGTGCACCAGCACCAGCCGCTGCCCGCTTTGCACCAACTGCTGCGCGTCCGCGCAAATCGCGCCAAAATCCACACCTTCGGTGCCGCCCAGTTTCACTACGGTAATCGCTTCCATGATTCCTCCTTATACCGGGTGCAAACCGGGGAAGCTCAGCCCCAGCGTCTCGTCGAAGCCCAGCATCAGATTCATGCACTGCACCGCCGTGCCAGACGCGCCCTTCATCAGGTTGTCGATGGCGCAAATGGTGATCACATGCCCGCTCTCGGGGTCCAGATCAAAACCCAGGTCGGCGTAGTTGGAGCCGGCCAAAATTTTCGGCTCCGGCACGCGGTACACCCCGCGGCGCTCCTTGACCACCCGCAAAAAGGGATTACTTGCCGCCGCTTCGCGGTAGGCTTTCCACAGGTCTTTGGCTTCCACCCCGGCTTTCACCGTGGCATGGCCGGTGGCCAGCGCGCCGCGCACCAGGTCTACCGAGGTCATCGTCAACGAAACTTTACTTAATCCCAGTTCCTGAATCACTTCGGCGGTGTGGCGGTGGCCGTAAGGCGCGTAGGTGCGGATCACGCTGCTGCGCTCGGGATGGTGGCTGCCGGGGTTTTCACTGGCCCCGCCCTCCGATGACCCTACCTTGATTTCAAAAATCACCGGCAGGCTGGTGTCGATCAGCCCGGCCTGCAGCAGCGGGTACATGGAAAGGTTGCAGGCGGTGGCATTGCAGCCCACCCCGCTCACATAGCGCGCGCTTTTCAGCTCTTCGCGGTGCAGTTCGGGCAGGCCGTAGGTAAATTTGGGCAGCCATTCCGGCGCGGCGTGCGGCTCGCCATACCATTTCTGGTAAGCGGCCGGGGCCTTGAGGCGGAAGTCGGCCGACAGGTCAATAATATATTCAAATTTCTGTGCCAGTTCTTCTATTTTGTGTTGCGCTTCGCCGTGCGGCAGCGCCAAAAAGCACACCGGGGTCGGTTCCAGCACGTCGGGAGAAATAAATTTAAGCTGGCTGACTTTGCGTAAATTGGGGTGTGTCTGGTACACATACTCGCCCATGCTGCGCCGCGAGGTTACTTGGGTCACTTCCACCTGCGGGTGAAAGGCCAGAATGCGCAGCAGTTCGCCGCCGGTATAGCCGGTGCCGCCAATAATGGTTGCCTGAATCATAGGGCGCTCTCCTTAACCAGCTCGCCGCGGCGTTCAAAATGCTCTTTGGCCACCGCCAGGGTATAGTCCACGATAATTCCCGCGATGTCCACGCCGCTGGTTGGCTGGGCGGTATGAAACTCCATGGTGTGATTGACTTCATTGATCAAAAAGCCGCGCTGCGGGTGCTCCAGCACATCAATCGCCAGCACCCCGCCGCCCACGGCCTGGGCGGCGCGCACGCAGATCTCTTCCAGGTCGGGCGTGATCGGGCAGACCTCGCCCTCCCCGCCGCGCGCCGTGTTGGTGATCCAATGCGGCGATTTGCGGTAGATGGCGGTTACCGCCCGGTCGCCCACCACAAAGATGCGAATATCGCGGCCCGGTTTGTCGATGAACTCTTGAATGTAAAAGATCGAGTGCTGGTACGAGCCCAGGGTGGATTTATGCTCCAGCAGGGCTTCGGCCGCGTCGCGGTCGTTGACCTTGGCCAGCAGCCGCCCCCACGAACCCACCGAAGGCTTGAGCACCACCGGATAGCCAAACTCTTCTATCGCTTCCAGCGCCGACTCCGGGGTAAAAGCCACTTTGGTACGCGGCTGCGGCACGCTGGCCGCCGCCAACGCGGCGCTGGTAGCGATCTTATCTCCGCACACTTCGGCCACTGCCAGGCGGTTCACCGTGGGAATGCCCCACGCGCCGAACACCCGCAGCGCGTACAACCCGCGCGCGTAACTGATGCTCCGCTCCAGCAGCGCGTCATAGTCCAGCCAGCTGCCGGGATGGTCCAGGTCAAAATAGACATTGCGGTCATCCAGCCGCTCGTAATCCACGCCGCGCTCTTCCAGGGCGGCAAAGATCCATTTTTCTTCCACGCGCACGCGCGAGTAAAGCACACCGATGCGGGGACTGTTGTGCATGGCCACCTCTTTACAAAAGTTGATGAATTATTCGCCCCAGTCTTCTTCTTCCATCGGGGCCGCTTCCACTGCGGGCGGGTCCAGTGAAATCACTTCCAGGTCCAGGCCGCAATCGGGGCAGACGATGATTTCATTCTGCTCTACACCGGCTTCCAGTTCAAATTCGGCGGCACATTCGGGACAGGTTACAGTAGACATGGTTTTTTCTCCTAAAAAAATGAAATTTGGTTATGAGACCTGCGTCAGTCTCTTTTGAAACGGGTGAAATCAGGCTTGGGAATTTTCCCGCCGGGGGTCAGGCGGTTGAGGGCGCGCACCTTCAGGTGCAGGCCGAACACGTTGGTAAAGCCCTGCGACTCCTGCTGGTCGTAGACGTCGTCCAGACCAAAGGTGGCGTATTCGTCGCGGTACAGGCTGTTGGGGCTTTTACGCCCCACCGGGATGATGTTGCCTTTGTACAGCTTCAAGCGAATGGTGCCGCTCACCGGGGTTTGGGTGCTGTCAAAAAAGGCGTCCAGCGACTCGCGCAGGGGCGAGAACCACAGCCCGTTGTAGATTAATTCAGCGTATTTCAGCGCCGCGCCGGCTTTGAAGTGCAGGGTGTCTTTATCCAGCACCAGCGATTCCAGCTCGCGGTGGGCGGCGGTGAGGATCGTTCCGGCGGGGGTTTCATATACGCCGTGCGACTTCAACCCCACCAGACGGCTCTCCACCAAGTCGGCGCGCCCAATACCGTGCATCGCCCCCAGGCTGTTCAGGCGCTGGATCATCTCCAGCGGGCTGAGCGCCTCGCCGTCCACGGCTGTTGGGTTGCCGTTGTTAAAATCAAGGGTTACATAAGCGGCCTTGTCCAGCGCATTCTCCGGGGATGCGCTTAACAAATACATTTCCTCATCCGGCGCGTCCCAGGCCTCTTCCAGCGGGCCGCCTTCGTGGGCGTAATGCCACAAATTGCGGTCACGGCTGTAGACGCGTTTCTCTCCGGCCGTAGCCGGTACGGGGATGTTGTGCGCCCGCGCGTAAGCCAGCGCGTCTGCCCGCGTGCGGATGTCCCATTCGCGCCAGGGGGAGATCACCGTCAGGGTCGGGTCGAGGGCCATGTAGGTCAACTCAAAGCGCACCTGGTCGTTGCCCTTGCCGGTGCCGCCGTGAGCCAGCGCGTCCGCGCCCAGTTCTTGCGCCACGGCCACCTGGTGCGCGGCGATCAACGGGCGCGCCAGGGCGGTGCCCAGCAGATATTTGCCCTCATAGACCGCCCCGGAGTGGATCAGCGGGTACAGATAGCTTTCCGCGAATTCGGCTTTCAGATCGCGCAGCACAAACTGGCTCGCGCCGCTGGCCAGCGCCTTCTCTTCCATCTGGTTAAATTCGCCACCCTGACCGATATCCGCCGTGAAGCAGATCACTTCGCAGCCGTAGTTCTCGATTAACCACGGCACAATATTCGACGTATCCAATCCGCCTGAATAGGCCAGCACCACTTTGTGAACTGCTTTTTTGGGCATGCAACCTCCATCTTTCCAATGACCAGCCAACTAAATTTTGATCATAATAAAAAAACCTCCCCATTCGGGAAGGCCTGGTGTGCGTAAGCAGGATTAAGATCGTCTGATCGCGTGCGCTATCTCACCCAACGGCAAACCTCCCCGGTGGCAAAAGCCAGGGGTCGTCGCGCGATTCGGGTAACCAACAGATTCACATTGATCATTGCGGTTTATACTAACAAATTCACACCCGCGCGTCAAGCACCCGCGCGGAATCCTTAACCAACTCTTAATAAAATGCGGGCTTCCACCCGCTCACAGGCTGATAAGCAACAGCCACCACGGGTCTCCGCGCCCGGCCAGGGGCGGGCAGCCAAGCGCGTCGGGAAAGCATTGGTAGTAGCCGAGCTGGTCGGTCATCTGCCAGAAATTGCCGGCGCTGTGCGCGGCCACCGCCAGCGACACAAACGCAGCCGCCGCCAGCAGCATCCAGCCGCGGGTCAACCTGCCGCTGCGCTGGTACAAGAGAATGCCCACACTGACGATCAGCGTGCAGACCAGAATGAAGGGCGTTTTATAGACGGTTGAAATTTCATCCAACAGGTAGAGAAACGCGAAGGGAATGTTATAACTCAACACCACCGCCGGGCCGATCCATTTTTTCCACAGCAGCAGCATGGCAATCGCCACCGCCGCCAGAAACAGGCCCATCGCCGCTTGGACCGAAATGGGCGCGGGTGGGAAGCCCTCCGCCGAAACCGCCAGCGCCAGCAGCCACAGCGGCAACAGACTGGCCGCGCTTACACTCCAGGAACGTGGATGCCGATTGTCTTCCATTGTCTTACCTTGCGATCAGCCGCAACGCCAATTCCAATGAACAAACCCCGCTTAACCGCCGCGGGTGATGGTCCGGCCAATGCCTTGATTCCATTATAGCGAGTTTTCAGGGAGTCAGATGAACGCATCCAGAAATTCGAAGAACTTATAACCCGTTCGCCAGCAGCAGAGTTTCGTCGTCCAGCAGTTTCTCTGTCGGTCCGTCGGCCACAACGCGGCCTTTGTGCAGCAGCACCGTCCGCGGCAGCAGATCGCGCGCCAGGGCCAGGTCGTGGGTGGCCACCAGCATGGTCTGCGGCATTTCTTTAAGCAGGTGAATCAGCTCGCGCCGCGCGCGCGGGTCCAGTCCGGCGCTGGGCTCATCCAAGGCCAGCACCTGCGGCTGCATGGAAAGCACCGTGGCCAGGGCGATGCGCTTCTTCTCGCCAATGCTGAGGTGATAAGAAGAGCGCCGGGCAAAATCATCCATGCCCACTGCCTCCAGCGCGGTGCGCACGCGCTGCTCAATCTCGGCTGGCGGCAGCCCCTGGTAAACCGGCCCGTAGGCCACGTCTTCAAACACGGTGGGCGAGAAAAGCTGGTCATCCGGCGACTGGAATACCATCCCCACCAGCGCGCGCACGCGCGGCAGGTTGGCCTGGGTCAGCTCCATACCGGCCACCCGCAGCGCGCCGTCTCCATTCAGAATGCCGTTAAGATGCAGCAGCAGGGTCGATTTACCCGCTCCGTTGGCGCCGATCAGAGCCACTTTCTCGCCGGGCGACACCTGCAGGCTTAAATCGTGCAGGGCCTGGCGGCCGTCAGGGTAAGTGTAATTCAGCCGTGTGATCTCAATCACATGCGAAAAGGTAGAATCTATTTCCATAAGAGTGCCAGAAGATTGACCATTAGAAAAACCCATAATCCGCCAACCAACAGCCAGCGGTCCGCGGCGGCCAGCGGATGGTGCTGCGCCTCACGCGCTTCGCCGTCGTAACCGCGCGCCAGCATGGCCTGGTACACCCGCTCGCTGCGCTCCAATGAGCGCAGCATCAGGCTGCCAGCCATACCGCCGGTTACTTTGGCGCGCCAGGCCAGCGTCCCGCCTGTTCTCAACCCTGGCTGCGCGGAACGGGCGCTGCGGCTGGCGCGCGCCCGCAGCAGGCGGCGGGCTTCGGCCAGCATCAGGTCGAGATAGCGCCACATCAGGCCCATCACCGCCACCAGCAGGCGCGGCAGTTTGAGGGCGCGCATGGCTGCCAGCAGGGCCGTTTGCCGCGTGGTAGCCGAGAGCAGAATACCCGCCTGCACCGAGAGCCACACCTTCAGCAGAATGGATGCGGCCCGCTCCGCGCCGGTCAGGCTGGCCGTCAGCGAAAGAGAGCCCAGCCTCAGGCTGAACCAGGCCGGCCCCGGCAGGCTGAACACCAGCGGCATGGCGGCCAGCGCGAACGGCACGGCAATCAACGAGCGCCGGTAAACCCAGCCCACCCCCAGCTCCGAAAGCACCGCCGCCGCCGTGATCAGCGCCAATAAAAGCACATACACCGCCCAGGCTCCCTGCGGAGCGAGGGCGGTGGTTAGAATGTACGCCAGCGCCAGCGCCAGCTTCACCCGCGCGTCGAGCCGGTGAAGCGGGCTGGAGAAAGGCTGTGGGGGAGCAAATACAGACGCGCTCACGCCTGTTCAGAAACCGCTTGCTTGCGGCGCGCCAGGGTAACCCCGCTCACCGCGGCCAGCACAATCATCACGCCAATCACGCCCGCCAGAATGGTGGCCAGCGCTTCGTTTTGGATACCCGGCAGCACATAGTCGGGGATAATTTCAAACCAGGGACCGCGGGCAGCCTCAAGGAAGCCAGCCTGTTCAGCCACCCACTCCAATCCATCGGGGTGCGAAGAAGCCAGCGGAGAGAGCACCGCCAGCAACGTCGCGATCCCCAACCCGCCAACCAGTAGTCCGCGGCTGTGTTTGGCCGGGGTTTGCGCGGCAGAGAGCAGGTCTGGGCGCGCCGCCAGCACAAAAGCCAGCGCGCCAATGGTGATCAGGCCTTCACCCACCCCGATCAGGGCATGAATGCCCGCCATGGCCGGTACGGCCACCTGCACCGGAGACGTGCCGGAAAGCGCCAGCTGCAGCGCGCAAGACAGCGAAGCGATAAAGATCGAGGCCCAGGCCGCCAGAAATCCGCTGGCTAAAATGCCCCAGCGCTGCCCGCCGGTGAGCTTTTGCGCCAGGCGGTAGACGGCGTAGCCCACCGCCACGCCCACCACCGCCATGTTGAAGAGATTCGCGCCCATCACCACCAGACCGCCGTCCTGGAAGATCAGCGCCTGAGTGGCCACCACGGCGGTCATCACCAGCACCGCCGCCCAGGGACCCACCAAAATCGCCGCCAGCGCAGCACCCAGCAGGTGACCCGAGGTGCCGCCCGAAACTGAGAAGTTGAGCATTTGCCCGGCAAAAATGGCCGCGGCCAGCACGCCCATCAGGGGCGCTTCACGCTCGCCCAGATCGCGCGAAACGCGCCGCAGGGCCACCGCGATGACCAGCACCGAAATAACCCAGAACAGGGCCGAGACCAGCACCGAAAGAAAACCGTCGGGAATGTGCATGGGAGTAGGTGAAAAATGCATGATTTCTTTTCTCCTTGGATCGTGAAGTTTGAGGTATTATAACGCAAATCTTTGCATTTGCGAATTTTCGCGTTTTTGATCTTGCGGTATAATCAACTCCGGAGGCAAAGCATGCGCACATCATCTGTGGATCAGGTCATCCTCGATGTTCTGGCGGAAGAACATCACCATCTCACCGCTCAGCAGGTGTACGAACACATCCGCGAGCGCATGCCCGCCGTCAACCCCTCCACCATTTACCGCTCGCTGGAACGCCTGGCCTCCGAAGGCAAAATCTCCGTCTCGGATATGGGCCAGGGCGCAACGGTGTTTGAATCGCTGGCCGACGGCATGCACCATCACCTGGTCTGCCAGAGCTGCGGAAAATGCATCACCGTCGATCACCAGCTCGTGGGGCAATTCTTCGCCCAGGTGGAAAAGCAGCTTGAGTTTCAGGTTCTGACCAATCATCTGATCTTGTTCGGCATTTGCAAAGAATGCCAGGCTAAATAAGTCCAACGCCCCCGGCCTGGGGGCGTTTCTATTTCTGGCTATTGCATCAGATATCGATCCTGGAGGGTCAGTGTTGCGGGCGTAATGCTTAACTCGGATGGCGTCACGCACCTGGTCCAGGCGTTTTTTGGGGCGGTTTTGCATGGTTATGTTCTGGAAAATTGCATGCAAGATTGGATGGCTGTATAATTTTCGCATGATCATTTTGAACCACTCTGATGGTTCAGAATACTACTGAATATCGTAGTAAATCAGTGGTATATACGGATATTTTTCGTATATATATTGTTGGGCTGAAAAAGCATAAGCAAAGAGAAAAGTCAACATGCCATTAATTCATACTTTAGCAAGTTACATAAAGGGCGATGGGGAGTTTTCAGGATTATCTGGCATTCAAGCAGACCAACGAGACTTTAGCCCCTTTTTAGTGCATTTTACTTCTTATATGAGTATGGAAATTTTAAGAAGGGCAATTGAGTTGGAAGCACTTCCTAAAGATATTCATCAATTGTTAAGTGTGGCAGATAACGAATCGATGAATATAGTAAGGAGAATTTCCGAATCTAATAGTTTACTTTCGTCCAAGCCAAAAAATAAAGATGGTACAGAGCAACAAATTAGCAAATGTATTTGCTTTTCAGAATGTAACATATCAGGCATCATTTCTCACGCTGAAAGATATGGACGATTCGGTTTCATTTTCAGCAAAAGTGTTTTATTTGGTCTTGGTTGCAGGCCTTGTTTATATGTAGACGAAGAAATTTATACAATTATTTCAAAAAACTTTAGCAGCGACGATATAACCACGCCAACAGGAAGGCTTTATTCGTTGGCTAATATTTACACCCCGCCAGGCCATGGAAAAGTACAGGACTTTACTCATGAAAGAGAATGGCGGTTATTTCAAGATTTAAGTTTTGACGTTGCGTCACCTATTATGTTAATTACACCGTCTCAATATGCTAGTGAAGTTTCAAGGTTGTTCGATTCTGTAGACAACATCATTCCACTAAATTATTTGTATCAAATGGGCGCATAAATGCTTTGCCAGCGAGTCGTCATCCCAAGACCGCACCCGACACAGCGTGCACCTAACGCGGGGGATTCTGCGCCGCTTTCGGGCTTTTTCCTACGCCCAAGCAGAATCCTGCACCCAAGCCGACTCCAACGCCCGCCCACACGCAGGTAACGTAAACCGTCAGGCGCTGTCAGTTTAGTTCCATTTATTTTATATGCAACAAATAACCCACAACAATCACTTTGTTCCCCAATTGTATTTGAAACAATGGAGTGATGACGGGATTCATATATGGTCATATCGTATTTTGGTTTCTCATGAGAAGGTACAGGAATGGAGGCTTCTCCCTATTAGTGGCGTAGCCTATCAGCGTGACTTGTATACAACTTCTGTTAATGGGAATGAAGTTGATGAATTCGAGAAATGGTTAGAACGAGAATTTGAAAACCCAGTTCAGGAAAGCATCAACAAAGTTCTGAGGGATGAGGGCTTGGCAACTTCAGATTGGGAACGCTTAGCCACATACTTAGGTGCTCAAGATGTTAGAACTCCATTAAGTTACGTGGAAATGACGGAACGCTGGAGAAAGACTTTGCCGCATTTAATGCAAGATACTTTAGAAAAATCTATAAAAAAACTTGAGCAAGCACGAAACGATGGTGAAAAAACTCGCCTGCGTTCAGAGAATAACGAATTTTTCAACAACGCATTTGATATCCAAATCCATCGAGCTAGCGAAATAGATGAGAAACAAGGGTATATTGAAGTAAAGGTCGTTGCAGGGCGAGCACTTTGGCTAGAGAGTCAGAAAATGTTGTTGACAAAAACGGTAGAAGCATTAAAAAAGCACAAATGGAGCATTGTTTACCCAACACAAGGTTATCAATGGTTTACATGTGACCATCCAGTTGTAAAGTTAAACTATTATGGGAACGGTAACTACGATTTAATGGGTGGATGGGGAAATAAAGGGACAAATATAATTATGCCTCTTTCTCCACGTCATCTACTTTTTACGCAAATTGGGGATGAGTTTCCAGAACGATTTACCCTAACTCCCAAGCAAACTAAACTGTTTCAAAGATTTATTGCTGAAAGGTCAATGAGATGGATTTTTGCCGATAAGCCCCTAGGTATAGTGAGAAAGTTACGGCCTCGTCACATTGACCCTGAAGCATATAGTCAAGAAATAGAACAGTGGAAAAAGTGGCATGAAGAGCAAAGCAAAGCAGAAAACAACAAAAGCGACTAACACCGCGTGCCGTTGACAAGTGCAGGCTTTGCCCCACTTTCGGGGAATAGGCAGCCGGTAGTTTTTCCTGCCAATCCCCCACCACACGCCGCTAACGCAAACCGTTAGGCATCCATCCTGCCTGTCAACTTACTTAGCCCAAATTCCAGTCTGCTATCAACAATCTTTGCCGCGTTCGTAGAACCGTCAACGAATTTGTCTGGAAAAATTCAGCAATTTCACAATCGGGGTTCTAAGATTTATTTCTGCGCCATTGCCAACCCCTTCCCTTTTCGCGAAGGGTGAGGCGCTCTCAGGCCGCCGCGGTTTGCGGATTCTCTTCCCAGACGCACACCTGGTTGCGCCCGCTGTTCTTGGCCTGGTACAGGGCCTGGTCGGCGCAGTCAATCAACTGATTCAAAGTTCGCCCCGGAGATTGAGAAAGGCTGGCCACACCCAGACTGATCGTGATTTGAATCTCGCCCTGATCGGTATCAACGCGCAGCTTTTCAGCGCGCGCGCGCAGGCGCTCGGCCGTCTGGCTGGCCGCGTCCAGGTCGGTTTCGGGCAGAGCGATGATGAATTCTTCGCCGCCAAAGCGCGCGCTGATATCAAAGGCGCGCAGACCCAAAAAGCATTCCTGCGCCAGCTGGTTGAGCACCTGATCACCCACCAGATGCCCATGCGTGTCATTGACCAATTTGAAGTAATCAATATCCAGCAGAATAACCGAGAGATCGTGCCGGTAGCGCAGGGCGCGTTCCAATTCCTGGTTGGCCAGCAGCGAGAAGTAGCGCCGGTTGAACAAGCCGGTCAGGTCATCGGTAATGGCCAGATGGCGCAGCTTTTCCTGAACGCGAATCCGGTCGCTGATATCACTCAACGCCACCACCTGCCCTACCACCGCTCCCGAAGCAGTTTGCAGGCTGGAAATATGAATCTCGTAAGAAGTCTCCTCCCCTGCCGGGTACAGCTTGAAATCCTGAATCAAAGGGCTGCTCTGCGCGGCCAGCTTGAACCACTCAGCGGGGATGGGCAGCACCTCATATAGCGGCTTGCCCACACATTGGTTCAAACTCATCCCCAGAATGCGCTCGCCAGCCGGGTTCACATCCATAATGCAGGCCTTGTCATTGAGCACAATCACCCCGCTCTGCAGGCTGTCAATTAACAGGTCGCGGGCCACCGGCACCAGGTCAAACAGGTGATAGCGAAACAGCGCCCAGGCCATCACCAGGTTGCTCAACCCAAAGGTTAAGGGGGTCGCGTCATGCAGGCGCAGCGGCAGCCAGCCCAGGGCAGTTACCACACTGGTCACCCAGGGAATCAGAATCCCCACCAGCAGAACGCCAATCTGCAGGCGGTATAGATGGTTGGCGATCAGGTAATGCACCAGAATCAGGAGTGTGGTAATGACGATCAGAGTGTAAGCGTAAACCGTAAACACGCCGAACAGCGGACCGTCGGTAAAGCGCAGGTGCGTGAACAGGCTGCCCTGCGCCAGCGCCGGCTCTACCCGAAACAAATGGTGAGCGCCGTCCGTCCAGATCAGGCCCAGCACCGCCAGCGAAACGGGCGTCAGCCATCGCCAGTCGAAGCGCGAAAGCAGGCCGGAGCGGCGGTTATACTCCACGCCAAACGCCAGGTAGAACAACGGCGCGGCCACCGCGCCGAAAAACTGGGCGTTGTTCCAGAAGAGCTTACCCTCCAGACTGGGGGAGAGCAGCTGCAACAAGTAGGTCAGGCACCATTCGGCTTCAACAAAGGCCAGCATCGCCAGCGGCTTCGCCCCCGGAACCGGCTTGCGCAGCCAGGCATACCAGCCAATTGCGACGCAAATGCTGGCCGAGAGGAGGTATGCGAAGATAGAAAGCAGTCGAAGCGCAGTCACAATTAAGTTATCGGCAGGAGTTCCCAATAGTTAATCCCAGAGGCTATGGACGGTCTGTTCTCTGCCAGCCCGCGCCAAAAACGGCTGGCGGACAGATACCCCCATCATTCGTCCAATCCGCAAATATCCACCACCCGGGAGAAAAAGACATTGACCAATGCCGGGTCAAACTGCGTTCCGGCATTGTCTTGGATGTAAGCCACCACCTGATCGAGCGGCCAGGCGGCGCGGTACGGCCGGTCCGAGAGCAGCGCGTCCCACACATCCACAATGCTGAAAATCCGCGCCGTCAGCGGAATCTCTTCGCCTTTCAGCCCGCGCGGGTAACCCGACCCGTCCCAGCGCTCGTGATGGCAGTAGGGAATATCCAGGGCGGACTGCAAGAACGTGATCGATGAGAGCATGTCGTAGGCCAGCCGCGGATGCTGACGCATCACATCCCACTCTTCGGGGCTGAGCGGCCCCGGCTTGAGCAAAATATGGTCGGGGATGCCCATTTTGCCAATATCATGCAGCAGCGCGCCGCGCCCAATATGCTCCAGCGCCTCGCGGTCGAAGCCCATTTCCCGCGCCATGCAAATCGTCAGGTCGCGCACCCGGCGGGTGTGCTGGCCGGTTTCGTGCTCGCGCAGTTCCAGCGCGTTGGCCCAGCCTTCCAGCGTAGCCGCGTAGGCCTGCGCCATCTCCAGGTTCGACTTTTCCAGGTTCGCGTACATCTGTCCATTATCGATGGCAATCGCGATTTGCGAAGCGAAATTTTCCAGGTAGCCAAACCACTCATTGGTGGGGTGAAAAGGAACGCGCTGAAACAGTTCCAGCACGCCCAGCACCTGGCTCTTGGCGTGCAGGGGCAGGCCCACATAAGCGATAAAGCCCTCATCTGCCACCACCTCATCAAAACAAAACTGATTGCGCAGGTTCTGCATATCCGCCAGAAAGGTCAGGTGCTGCAGCGACTGCGCCGGCAGGCAGCGGCGCTGGCTGAGATGCCGCGGCTGCACGCCTTCCAGCGATTTGGAAAAACCCACCCAGGCCGCCGGAAGCAGGTTTTTCTTCTCGTCCAGCAGATAAATCACCGCCGCGTCCGATTTTAAGGACTCGACGGTCATGGTAAGGATGCCATCCAGCATCGATTTGAACTGGTGATTGGAAGAGATTTGCAGGTCGATCTGGTGCAGCGTGTTGAGATGCTCCATCTGGCGCTGCAGGCGGTTTTCCGTCTGCAGGCGCGTGCGGATCTCCCTGCCCACCACAATCATATAGTGCTCTTCATTAAATTTAACCGGTGTGCTGTTCAGCTCAAAGGGAAGGTTCTCGCCGTTGGCAGAGCGCAGCCAGACGTGCATGCTATGGCAGCCCGCCTCAGGATTACTGGCCGTGGGATTCAAACAGTCGCGGATCTGTTCAGGCGAGGGCGAAGAGACCAGGCTAACAAAATCGCTGCCCAGCAGTTCCTGGCTGGGATAGCCCAACTGCTTTTCCACCGAGAGCGTTACATCGCGGATGCGTCCGTCGGGAATACTGATGAGAAAGAAACATTCCCTGCTCTGGTCAAGCAGGGCGCGAAAGCGTTCCAACTCATTCAGCCTTGATTGAAGCTGCGGATAATAGCTCTTTCGGTAAGAGGTCTCCCCCAGACCGATGATCTTATCGCGCAGTTCGTTGGACTGCCAGTTGGAATTAGAATGCTCTTCCATAGATTTCTTCAATGTTGGCCAGTTGTACCGGTTTTGGATTGGTGGCAATACAAGGGTCGTGGACGGCCTTGCCGGCCAAAGCGTTCAGGTCGCTCATCGACACGCCGATCTCATGCAGCGAACCTTCGATTCCCACCTGGCGGCGAAACTGCCGCAAAGCCTGAATGATCTCGGCGCGCTGCTCCGCGGGCGGCAGAGCGGCCAGATCCAGCCCCATGGCGCGGGCAATATCAAGATAGCGCCCAGACGCCTGGTCAAAATTATACTCCACCGCGAATTCCAGCAGTAAAGCGTTGCATTCGCCGTGCGCCAGGTCCAGGTAGCCGCCCAGGCTGTGCGCCATGGCATGCACAATTCCCAGGCTGGCGTTGGAGAAGGCCAACCCTGCATGCATGCAGGCCAGCATCATCTGGTTACGCAGATCAAGGTTCTTCAGGTCCTTAAACAGGGCCGGCAGCGCCCGCCAGGCGATGCGGATCGCCTCCAGCGCGTGCAGATCGGTAATCGAAGAAGCGGCATTCGACACATACGCCTCAAAGGCGTGGGTCAGCGCGTCCATACCGGTGCAGGCCGTCAGGTAAGCGTCTTTGGTGGTGGTGGTTACCGGGTCAATCAACGCCACATCGGGCACCACCGTTTTCGAGATGATGGCAATTTTCACCTTGCGGCGGGTATCGTTGATGATGGCAAATTGCGAAATATCAGCCGCGCTGCCGGCGGTGGTGGGAATGCAGATCAGCGGCGGGCCGGGAATGGGTACCTCATCCACGCCTTCAAAGTCCAGAATCGAGCGCTGGTTGTAGCTGACAATCCCAATTCCTTTGGCGCAGTCCATTGGGCTGCCGCCGCCGATGGCGATGATCAGGTTGCAGTTCTCGCGCAGAAACAGTTCAGCCCCGGCCATCACCTGGCTGTCGCGCGGGTTGGGAGAAACATCAGAAAACACGGTGGACGATAACCCGGCCTCGCGCAGATTGGCCAGCAGCGCATCCACCCAGCCGGCGCGGATAACGCCCTCATCGGTTACCACTAAAACTTTTCGACCGCCAAAATTATGGGCATAGCGCGCTGCCATATCGCGTGCGCCTATGCCGTAGACGATTTCCGGCGCGACAAACTTTCGCAGTTCCATGGTTCACCTGTATTTTTCCCAGCGCAAATCGCCGCGTTTGATTGATATTGAAAGTATATCGGTTTCTGAAACGCCGCGCAACTACATGCAAACAGACAGGCCGGCAACCAACCTTCGCGACCTAACTTTGGATAGGCGCGCACCCAACCCTACCGGGGGTATAAAAAAAGCGTTGGCATCAAACGTATTTGTAAGGAGATAGACCATGATTACTGAAGATATCTGGAGTCATTTTGGCAGTTGGTGGGCAGTTGCCCTGTGGATTGTATTGTACGGCGTGTTTCTGCTGTTCATGCCCTTCTACAAGAAGAGCCAGCGCAAGCCCTCTACGGCTTACATGGCCTTTGTGGTCGCCTACGCCCTGGAGATGTTCGGCATCCCGATGAGCATGTTCATCATCGGCTGGGCGTTTGGCATCACCCTGCCCGAAGGCGTGCTGTGGGGCCACACCCTGGGCCAGTGGATCGGCTACTGGGGTATGTACCTGGGAATCGCCACCAGCCTGCTGGGCGGTATGCTGATCTTCTTTGGCTGGCGGCGCATCTATAAGGAATACTGGAGCCGGAATGAAGGAACGGGCAAAATCGTCACCGGCGGCATTTACCGCTACATCCGCCACCCGCAGTACACCGGCTTTATGCTGGTCACCCTGGGCATGATGATGGAATGGGCCACCCTGCCTCTGCTGATCATGTGGCCAATCCTGGGCGTCATCTATTACCGCCTTGCCCTGCGCGAAGAAAAAGATATGCTGGCCGAGTTCGGTGAGGCCTATGCCCAATACCGCCAGCAGACCGGCATGTTCCTGCCGCGATGGGGAAAAGCAAAAGCTTAAACCACAGCCCAATACAGGGTGGGTGATCATCAGGGCGCGGCGCTGCCGCGCCCTGTTTTTTGCCCGAGCGCAGGGTTTACAACCGGGAGTACAATAGAAAAAAATCCACCCGCAGCGAGGTTAAAGTATGACAAACTCCCCTTATCATCAAGATAATGCCGCAATGCTCGAACGCCTGCGCGAGTTCGCGGCGCGCGCTACTCAAGCCGATCTATGCCAACCCATGCCCGCTGGCTGGACGGTAAGCGCGGTACTGGCGCATCTGGCCTTTTGGGACACGCGCGCCAGCACCCTGATGCGCCAATGGCAGGCTGAGGGCATCACCCCCTCGCCCATTGACGTGGACGTGATCAACGAGGTAACCCGCCCGCTGTGCCTGGCGATAGAGCCGCGCGCCGCGCTGGAGCTGATGCTGCGCTGCGCTGCCGAAGTGGACGCGCTGATTGAGGCCAGCGACCCGGCCTTTCTGCGCCAAATGGAAACCGACGGCCAAACCGTGCACCTGAATCGCGGTCAGCACCGCCGCACCCACCTGACCGAGATCTACCAGGCGCTCGGCTGGGCGCCGGACGCGCAGCAGGAATGACAGCGGCCCCCGCTCCCCTGCCGGTAGACATTGCCAACCTGATGTGGCTGCTGCCGGTGGTCTTTATGCTGCACGACTTTGAAGAAATCATCATGATCAAACCCTGGCTGGCGCGCGGCCTGCCAGCGATTCAGGAGCGATACCCGCGCCTGGCGCGCCTGATCGCGGGCAGCACCGGCGGGCTGTCGCAGCCGGCCTTTGCCCTGATCGTCGCCGAAGAGTTTGTAATCATCAGCCTGCTCACCTGGCTGGCAGTGGCTGCGTCCAACCTCACCCTCTGGCTGGCCCTGTTGATGGGCTTCTTCGTGCATCTGCTGATGCACATCGGCCAGTTCATTGCCGCGCGCGCCTACGTGCCGGTGATCCTCACCAGCCCGCCCGCGGCGGCCTACTGCCTCTACGCGGCATGGCAAATCAACCAGCTTTATCCCATCGACTGGCCAAAAATCTGGCTCTGGTCTGCCGCCGTGGCCGCGTTGATCGTCATCAACCTGGCCGCCGCCGTGCGCCTGGCAAAAGGCTTCGACGCCTGGCTGCAGACCCATTTTTCCGCCGCTACCTGAAAGGACCCACCCATGCAAACCAACACCCGCCATCTTCAACTCGCGCAAGAGATTGCCCGGCGCCTGGAGCCATTCCCCGCCGTTCAGGCCGTGGCTGTGGGCGGCTCGCTGGCCGGCGGGCACGCCGACGAGACATCCGATATTGACCTGTACGTCTTCACCACCGCCGAGATTCCCCTGGCCTTCCGTAAAGCCATCATCGAAGAACTGGGCGCGTCCCACGCCGACCTGGACCTGCGCTTCTGGGACCCCGGCGACGAGTGGGTGCACGCTGACACCGGCATCGAAGTGGACATGGTGTATTGGGACACAGCCTGGATCAGCGAGCAGTTGGAGCGCGTGCTGGGACAGCAGCAGGCCGGCACCGGCTACACCACCTGCTTCTGGCACACCATCCGCCTCATCCAACCCCTCTTCGACCGCCAGGGCTGGCTGGCCGCCCTGCGGGACAAAGCCGCCCAACCTTACCCGCCCGCCTTGCGCCAGGAGATCATCGCCAAGAATATGGCCGTCATCCGCGGCTGCATCCCCGCCTACGAGAGCCAGGTCAACAAAGCCTTGCGGCGCGGCGACGCGGTCAGCGTCAATCACCGCCTGGCGGCCCTGCTGGCCAGCTACTTCGACGCCCTGTTTGCCTACAACTGGCTCACCCACCCCGGCGAGAAACGTCTGGTAGAATATGCCTTAAAGCACTGCCGCCGCGCCCCCGCCGGCATGGCCGCAGAGATCAACACCGTGCTGCGCCTGGCCGGGGACATGCGCCCCGAACTGAGCGGCGCGCTGGCCGGGCTGATCGACGGGCTGGAGGCGTGCCTGGCTTCCGGCGAACTGCCGCCGCTGGATTGATCAACCAGGAGGAAACCAATGACCGCAGCAATGACCAAAAAGGAATTTTTACGCACCCTGCGCGCCCAACGCGCCCAATGGGAAGCCCTGGTGGCGTACATTGACGCGCGCGACATGCTGAAACCCGGCCCCGACGGCGGCTGGAGTGTGAAAGACATCATCGCCCACATCACCTGGTACGAGCGCGAAACCGTGGGCATGCTGCGCGCCCGCGCCCTGGAAGGCTCGGACTGGTGGTACCTGCCCCTCGACGAGCGCAACCAGCGCATTCATGAGGAAGTGAGCCGCCTGCCCCTGGACGCCGTGCTGGACGAAGCCGACATGGTCTTTGCCGACCTGCTCAACGAGGTTGAACAGCTCAGCGAAGCAGACCTGCACGACGTAACCCGCTTTGAAGGCTGGCCCAGCGACTGGGTACCGTGGAAAGCCATCGCCAGCAACAGCTACGAACATTACCAGCAGCACCTCCCCGACTTGCTGCGCTGGGTCAAGCTGGAAGAGTAACCCCCGCTTACGCCTTTCGGGCGCTCTTGTAGGGTGGCGTTGGCTGCGAATCCGCGGCCCGTTGACTGCCCCCGTGGAACTGCGCGGCGAGTCCAACGCAGCCAACCCACCGTCTTCTTTTGCCTTGCTAACCTTGATTATCCACTTAACTTTTGAGTATGATCAACTTGCGAACAAATTCAGAGGGGAATAGCCATGAAAGACGAAATCTTCCAGGAGCTTATAGCCAGTGTATAAGTAGGCGGACAAATTCTTCGCGGGGAGAAAGAACCCTCGCGCCGTTTTCAGCTCGACAGCCTGGATATTAAAAACATTCGCGAAAAATATAACCTTACTCAGCAGCAATTCGCCGCCATGCTGGGAATCAGCGTGCGCACCCTGCGCAACTGGGAGCAGGGACGGCGTGTACCCAAAGGCCCTGCGATGGTATTGTTGCGCGTGGCCGATAAGCACCCCAAGGCAGTGTTGGATGTGGTGAGCGAGATGTAGGGTGGCGTTGGCTGCGAATCCGTGGCACGTTGACTGCCCCCGTGGAACTGCGCGGCGAGTCTACCGCAGCCAACCCACCGGCTTGTTCCATGCAACGTTGGCGCGGCGGGTCCGCACCCTTAGAACAGGCAACAAGCATGCCAGGAGCGCCAAACCCGCCCCGCCATTCTTCCTCTCCCCCGCTTCGCGGGGGAGGCGGAGGGGGCATTCCTCATTTCCCTCTTGCATTAATAGAAATTAAGTTCTATAATCAATTCAACGTCAAATCTTTTTCTACCAAGAGGGAAGTAATGAACACACCATTTGAAAAAATCAGCGTGCCCGCGCGGCCAGTGTTATCTGTCCGCAAGACCACCAGCGTGGAGAACCTGCCCGCCGAACTGGGGCGCGCCTACCAGGCGGTTATGCTCTACCTGCAAGAGCTGAACGAGCAGCCCGTAGGCGAGCCTTTCGCCATCTACTACAACATGGATATGCAGGCCCTGGATGTGGAAATGGGCTTTCCGGTGCGCGCCGGGCTGCCGGGCCGCGGCGAGGTGCAGGCCAACCTGCTGCCGGCGGGTGAGATCGTCACCAGCGTGCATCAGGGCCCCTACCCAAGCATGGCACCCACCTACGAGGCCATGACCGCCTGGATGCAGGAAAACCACTACCAGCCCAGCGGCGTCGTGGGCGAGTTTTACCTCAACGACCCCGAAGAAGTGAAACCCGAAGAAGTCTTAACCCGCATCGAGTTCTACCTGTTGTAAACGCAAACAGCGGGGCTGTCGTTGATGCGGCAGCCCCGCTTTGAATTTTTGGCTAACTCGACGCGCTGGCGTAACGCCGCGTGGCGCGGTCGAAGACCCAAGACGCCCCCACCAGCATCACCGCCGCCAGCGCCAGCCCGCCCGCCAGCATCCAGGGGTTCAACTGCCCGGTGAGCGCCTGGGCGGGGATGCTGGTCATCATACCCACCGGCACCAGCCAGGTGAGCGCGAAGCGCAGCGCGGGCGGGTAGATCTGCACCGGGTAGCGCGCCAGTTGAAACACGGCGTCAAACACCCAGGTGAACACCATCCCCGGGCTTTGAAAGGCCAGCGAGGTGAAAGCCAGCAGCGCGGCGTAGAGCAGCACCACCGCCGCCAGCAGCGCCAGCCCAAACAGCAGCCAGTTTTCCAGGCCAATGGGCTGCTGCGCGCGCGTCACCGCCGCGGCCAGCACCCCCACCCCCAGCAGCAAGTCGAACAGGGCAAAGAAGCGCCAGCGCCGGAAGGTCACCAGAAAGCGCGTGTTGGCCGGGCGCAGCAGGGTAAAGTCAAACTGCCCGTTCCAGATCTCCTGTCCCAACCCGGCCAGCGCCTCCAGACTGGGGCCGATGAACAGCCCGCGCAGCGCGCTCACCACCAGGTACACCCCCAGAATGGCCAGCGCCGAAGCGTAGTCCCAGCCGCTGATCTGCCGCACCTGAGCGAAAAGCACGCTCATCCCCAGCACCCCCACCCCCAAATTGAGCAGCGAATGCAGCACCTGCATCCAGAAGTTCTCGCGGTAGGCCAGTTCTTCCTGCGCCGAGGCGCGCATTAACGCGCCGATCAATTTCATCCAGTACATGCTTAACCTCCCACCGCGCTGTAACGTTTGATCCCCGCGCGCCACATCAGCGCCGCCAGCAGCAGCGCCAGCGCTGCCCAACCGGCCTGCACCGCCAGCCCAAAGGCCACCTCACCCGCCGGCAGACCGTCCATCAGCACCTCCACCGGGAAGCCCACCATGTAGCGGAACGGCAGCAGCCGCGCCGCGCCCTGCAGAAGGCCGGGCAGCAGCGTTACCGGGGCGACCACGCCGGAGAGCAGAAAGACCAGCGCGTCTTGCACGGCCAGCAGCGCGTCGGCGCGCGTGTACCAGAAGGCCAGCAGTGCCAGCCAGTAACCCCACACAAAGCGCAGCAGCCAGGCCAGCGCCAGCGAGAGTAGAAACAGCAGCAGCGCGGATCCGCTCACCTGCATCTCCGGGCGCAGAATCAAGGCCAGCGCGCCGGCCACCGGCAGCACAAAGGCCAGGGTTACCGTCTTCCCGGCCGCCTCGGACGAGAGCACCTGGTACACCGCCGGCAGCGGCTGCAGCAGCCAGGTGTTCAGCTCGCCCATGCGGATCACGTCGCCCAGCGTCCAGTTGGCCTGGGCGTAGGTGAACTGGTTGACGAAGATCAGCACCAGGTAATAGGCCGCGAACCCGCCGCGGCTGTACCCGCCCAGGCTGCCCTGCCCGGCCGCCGCCGACCAGACCAGCAGCGAGACCAGCGGCGGCACCATCCAGCCGAAGGCCAAAATGAAAAAGAAAGCGCGGTGCTGCATCCAGCTCAGCCAGGTGCGGCGGATTAACGCCCATCCTCCCCGCAGGTTCATAGCGATCCCTCCTGATAAATCTGGTCAATCACCGCCTCAATCGGCGGGTCTTCCACCCCCAGGTCGGCCACCGGCAGGGCGTTGAGCAGGGCGGCAATCGTCTCGGTGGCGTATTCGCGGCGCACGCGCAGGCATTGGCGCTCATCCGCGCCCTCCTGCCATTCCGCGCCGTCGGGCAGGCGCACAGCGGCCAGCGCCTCGGCGCTGGTCTGCGCCAGGCTGAACTGGATCAGCTTGAACGGCGAGAGGCGCTGCGCCAGTCCATTCAGCGCGCCGTCATAAAGCACCACCCCGTGGTGGATGAGGATCACCCGCGGGCAGAGCGCCGAGACGTCGCCCATGTAGTGGCTGGTGAGCATCACCGTGCAGCCGTGCAGCTGGTTGTAGCGGCGCACAAAAGCGCGCAGGCGCGCCTGCATCGACACGTCCAGACCGAGGGTGGGCTCGTCGAGGAAGAGCACTTGCGGGCGGTGGATCAGCCCGGCCACCAGCTCGCACTTCATCCGCTCGCCCAGCGAGAGGTTGCGCGCCGGTTTGCGCAGCAGGTCTTGCATCTCCAGCAGCTCCACCAGTTCGTCAATCACCTGGTCCTGCTCGGCGCGCGGCACAGAATAGATCTCGCCCAGCACGCGGAAGGTGTCCAGCGGGGGAATATCCCACTGCAGCTGGCTCTTGTTGCCCAGCACCATGCTGATGCGGCGCAGGTAGGCGGGCTTGCGCTCCCAGGGGATAAAATCGGCCACGCGCGCCGATCCGCCGCTGGGGTACAGCAGCCCGGCGAGCATTTTCAGCGTGGTGGTTTTGCCCGCGCCGTTGGGCCCGATCAGCCCCACCATCTCGCCAGCCTGCACCGAGAAGCTCACCCCGCGCACGGCGGGCACTTCTTCGTAGGTGGGCTTGAACAGACTGCCCAGCGCGGATTTCAGGCCGGCCTGGCGCACCGGCACGCGATAGGTTTTGGTTAAATTCTGCACTTCGATCATGCGTTTGATTTCCTTTCCAAACAAAGAATCTCCTTATTGATGGTACAACATTGGTGTGCAAGTGGAGGGTTTGGAAAGAGAAAAAACCGCCGGGGATACCGGCGGCTTTCTTGAACCAACTGTGTCAGGCTAACTCAGGCGTAATCGAAAACAATTTCGCGGTAGGCGGCTTTAGCCGCGGCCAGCAATTTGACCGCCGGTTCCAGCAAGGATTTCGGCACGCGCGCGCACAGGCCGCAGTCCGAACTGAACTGGCGCGGCACAGGCACCAGTTTGCATTCCACGCCTTTATCCATCAAGATTTTTTCAAGGCGCATGGCCTGAGCAGTCGAATCGACCAGAAAATAGGCGTACTCAGTCATTGGCAATCCTTTCCACAGCCCGCAGGGCCGCGTCCACATCCTCTGCAGATGTAAAGAATCCGATTCCAAAGCGCACGGTGCCCCGCGGCAGGCTGCCCAGGCTGCGATGCGCCGCCGGGGAACAGTGCAGCCCCACCCGGCATAGAATATTGAATTCTTCGTCCAGGCGCAGCCCCACCTGAGAAGGCTCAAGCCCCTCCAGGTTAAACGACACCACCGCCACACGCTCGCCGGGGTCCAACGGGCCGTACAGGCGCGCGCGTCCGATCTGCTGCAGCTCCGCCAGCAATTGGGCGCAGAGCCGCTGTTCATGGGCGCGAATCGATTCCACCCCGCGTGCCAGCACCACCCTCACCCCAGCGTTCAGACCAGCCAGCCCCACCCCATTGGGCGTGCCGCTTTCAAAACGGTCGGGCAAAAAATCGGGGTGAATTTCGCTTTCGGAGCGGCTGCCCGTGCCGCCCTGCAGAACCGGCCGCAGACGGCCCAAATCCACCCGCTCGCCAAGGATCAGGCCGCCCGTGCCCATGGGACCCAACAGGCCTTTGTGCCCGGTGAACGCCAGCAGGTCAATCTGATCGCGCCGCATGTCCACCGGCAGGGTACCGCCCGTCTGGGCCGCGTCTACCAGCAGCATAATCCCACGGCGGCGGGTGATCTCGCCCACCTCGCGCACTGGCAAAATCGTACCGCTGACATTCGAGGCATGGTTGAGCGCCACCATCACGGTATTGTCGCGCAGGGCGTCTTCCACACGCTGGGCGTCCAACCGTCCGGCCTGGCCACACGGCACCACGCTGACCTCTACTCCCTGGCGTTCCAGATCCCTCAGCGGGCGCATCATTGAATTGTGCTCCATCCCGCTGGTAATCACATGATCGCCTGCACGCAGATAGCCATGCAAGGCCTGGTTGAGCGCCCAGGTAACATTCGCGCCGAACACCACGCGTAGCGCGTCTTCGCAGCCAAATAATTCTGCCACGGCCTCGCGTGCCGCGAACACAATCCGCGCCGCTTCCACCGAAAGGCGGTGCCCTGACCGGCCGGGGTTCGCGCCCACATTCTGCAAGAAATTCAGCATCGCCGCTGCAACCTCAGGCGGTTTAGGCCAGGATGTCGCCGGGTGGTCCAGATAAATCATCGCGTTATTGTCAGATGAAATGGTATTCATTTGGAAATCGCCAGAACAAATTCACCATCTTGCTCTTGAATGGTTACATTATATCCCTTGCGCTCAGCAATGCGGCGCACATTCTCACGCGATGTTACCGAATCCACCCACACTTCAATGGGAAAATCACCTGCCCGCATGGCCTGTTGAGCCAGCATAATCGGCTGCGGACAAGACAAACCGCGCGCGTCCACTTTTGTTGCCATCGTTTCCTCCTTTTAGCTGTTACGCCAGCTTTTCACGCATTGAAAAACCAATCAGAATACAAACCACAATTCCCAGAATCACTGCCGCCATTCCGGCCGGGGTCAGGCCGCCCACCTGCAGGGTGCCCTCCACCAGTTTATCGGGGGTGCCAGCCAGACCAAAATTGTGAGAAAAACCCGCTCCCACAATCATTCCCAAAACAAAGACCCCCGCGTCGCTGTCGCCTTCTCCAGTCAAAAAGAGCTGCCGCCCAGGGCAGCCGCCCGCCAGGGCATACGCCAAACCAGAGAGCACCATTCCCAGCACATTCCAGATCAGATTGCTATGGGCAACCGGCTGGGCCGTATAGCCGGGGTGAAACTGACCAAATGCCAGGTTGGTTAAAAACGCGGTCACCAGCAAGGCGCCCAGCCCGCTGATCAGGTGTGTGTCGCCCATTAAAATCACGTCGCGCACCGAGCCCATGGTGCAGAAGCGTGTGCGCTGGGCTAAAAAGCCAATCACCAAACCAACTCCTAAAGAGATTCCCCATGCGGCATGTAGAGCGCCGGGGCCTTTTCCTTCGGGGGTGTTAAAGATGGGACCGCCTTCAGCAAACACAGGCTGAATGACGGCCAACAGCAACAATCCGACCATCAGCAGCGGAAAAATCCACCCAACCGCGGCATACGTCTTTTGGCTGCGTCCCAGGTTATATCCATTTTTCAAAAAGATCACGCCCAGCCAGATGCCGACAGCCAGCCCAACCAGCGCCGGCAGTGCGGTCAGATCGCCGCCCGCCAGCCGAAAGTTGGCGCGCCACGGGCAGCCTAAAAACGCCAGCGCGCCGATCATCGCAAAGGCTCCGAGCACAAAGCGCACCAAAGGAGCGGAACCCGCCCGCGCCTTGAACTCGCGAAACACCAGGGCGGCTATCAGCGACCCCAGCACAAACCCGATGATCTCCGGACGGATGTACTGCACCGCTATAGCGCGGTGCAAGCCCAGCGCGCCGGCAATATCGCGCTCAAAGCAGGCCACGCAAATGCCCATGTTGGGTGGGTTTCCCAGCTTTTGCAGCAGCGAGCCAAGCGCGCCAATGATCGCGCCCACCAGCACAATTCCCCGGCGGGACGCGAAAAAACGGGTCAAACGTTCCGACATACATTCCTCCTGTACCAAGAATTAAAATACCCCGCTTTTCCCGGTGAAAAACGGTGGTTTCCCAAACCAAGAGCACGTATTTGCGCGAAAGGATGAAAATTCAAGGCATCCCTCCAAACAAAAAAAACTGCCAGCGCTTGCTGGCAGTTCGCCGGAGGGAAGGAGGATTAGACCTTCACCAAACGAAACAGCCCGATCAAGCGGCAGTTCAGGTCCTGGCGCTGACCAGCGCCAATGTGGATCACTCAGCGTAAGCGATTGCGGTTCATCAGATTCATCATAGGTCTATTATAGAAGAACTAAGAAGAAAAAGTTCTCAAAAAACAATCCGTGCACGCTGAAAAAAAAGGCCAATTCATACCGACATTGAAAACACCACCCATCCCGCCGAAAGATCCAGCAGGGCGTGAATCACCATCAGGTAGGGCAGCAGGCGCGGACGCAAGCGCAGGGCGATGCCCAGCAGCAGCGCGAAAGGCAGGAACATAATTAAGCGCCAGAGCGCGAAACGCCAGTCAAAAATCAGCGGCAGCGTGCAGTGCTGCGCGCCCAGAAAGAAAGCCGGAATCAGCACCGCCAGCCATTTCGGCGCGCCGTGCGCCTCGATGCGCGGCATCAGGTAGCCAAAATAGAGCGGCAGTTCCGCAAAGGCAATCGTAGCCGGGAAAACCACCAGCCCAATAATCGCCGCCCACAGCGGCAGGGGCAGAATCATCATCGCATTCGCCGCTTCCAGGCTGCCAAAGAGGGCCTGCGCGGCAAAATAATTCGGGGCGACGGATACCGGCCCGGCCAGCACCAGCAGGCCCAGCACGGCCAGCAGATCTTTGCCCAGGTGCTGGCGATCCAGGGCCACCATTTCGCGATATCTTCCCCCTTCAACGCGCAGGAAAACGATCAACACCCCCAGGGTGATCAGGTTGGCGGCGGCAGCAGCTACCGTCCACCACGCAGTCGAAGCCTGCCAGGGATCGGGCACGCGGTTGATGAAATAGATCAGGGCGATCAGCGCCTGGACGGCCGCGAACAAGAACCCGCGCATCAGCAGGCCAACAATCAGGCGCGCGCGGGGAATCTTCCCGTCTGCAACACGCTGCCGGATGAGTTCAAGTGGATTCAGAGTGGATTCAACCATGTTCAAACGCGCCTCCCGATGATGCTAGAAGAATAAACTCATTTTACCAACAATCCATCACCCACAGAAAACAAACAGGATCAAATCTGAAGGGTTTTTGATACAATCAAATGAATAACCCTTACCCATTGTAGAGCATTTGGAAAGCGTGGTATTTTTTATGAATTTGATCACCTTGATTAGATGGCAGCTGGCGGAATATCTGCGCCTGCCCGGAATTGTCTACCGCGGGCTGCGCATCACCTTCGCGCCGGCGCGTTCTTATGAATGCAAGGTGCAGTACGGCCCGCAGGCCCGGCAGTATGTGTACTACATTGCCCCCTACCCCAACACGCCCGCCCGCCGCGAGATCATCTTCTTCGCCCACGGCGGGGGCTGGAAGTCGTATAACGCGATGATTTTTCGCTTTGTGGGGCGCTTCTTCGCTGCGCGCGGTTACCACGCCTTGCTGGCCGGCTACCGCCCCTCGCCGCGCTTTATCCACCCCGCCCAATTGGATGATATGTACGCCTGTTTGATCACCGGCGAGCAGATTTTAGAATCGCGCGGCGTGGATTACAGCCGCATCGTGCTGGGCGGCCAGTCCGCTGGGGCACAGCTCACCGCGCTGATGGCCTACGATCAGGACGACGCCTGCCGCCGCGGCCTGGATTTGAGCCGCATTGTGGGCCTCTTTCTGCTCAGCGGACCGCTGGATTTTGCCGAATGCACCACGCGGCGCATCGGCCGGCTGGTGCGCGACTACGCCAACACGCCCACCCTCTACCAGGAAGCCAACCCTTCATTTCATGTTAAAGGTACAGAGCGCTACCCGGTGCTGTGCATTCACGGCAAGCACGATCCGCTGGTACCGTTAAGCAATTCAGTTTCGTTTGTCTCGCGCCTGAACGGTAAGGGACAGTTGCGCGTGATTGACAACGGCCACCATGCTGATCTGGCGGCGGTGTTTATCGACAAAGACGACCCGGCCACCCCCATTCTGACCGAGTGGTTGGATCGCATCGCCGCCGAGCACCCCACCCCGTGAGTCATCCGGCAGGTTCAAAAAAAGCCCAAAAACACCCCCTCAAGGTATAATTAGCCTCGCAAGGTTATATCCACATGATGGGGGAAAGACATGCCCTGGAAAAGAATCTTCTGGCTGGTTCTCATCACCGCTCTGGCTGCCTTCACACTGGCCTACACCTCACCGGCGTTTACGCACATCACCGATATTGACAGCGCCATTTTCCAGTACGCCGGGCGCGGCATCCTGCAGGGCCAGCTGCCCTACCGCGACCTGTACGACCACAAACCTCCGGCCATCTTTTATCTCGACGCGCTGGGCCTGGCGCTGGGCGGCGGCAGCCGCTGGGGCATCTGGACCCTGGAAGTGCTCTCGCTGACCGCGGCCGGGGCGCTGTGCGCCCTGTATCTGCGGCGCTTTTTTGGCAAAGTCCCCACCATTATCGCCACAGCGGCGTTTCTGCTTAACCTGACCTTTTTTCACCAGGGCGGCAACCTCACCGAAGAATACGCCCTGCCGTTTCAATTCGGCGCGCTGCTGTGCCTGGCCTGGTGGAGCAGCGGCCGGCGCCCGCGCCTGAGCGCCTTTGCGCTGGGGGCGTGCGTGGCAGCGGCGTCCACGTTTAAGCAGCCCCTGGGCGCGCTGGCGGTGAGCATTGGCCTCTTCATTTTGCTGGAAACCCTGGAAAAGCGCGATATGCGCCGCCTGCTGCCGGCCGTGCTGTGGGCGGGGCTGGGCTTTACCGCGGTGTGGGCGGGCTGGTTCGCCTTCTTCGCGTTCAGCGGCGCGCTGCCCGAATTTTGGGAGGCGGCCTTCGCCTACAACTTTGCCCTTTCGGGTATTTCCACCGTGCGGCGCTTGCAGGCGCTGGGCCGCGCCCTGGTTACCCTTTTCAACACCGCCCCATTCTTTATGCTCAGCCTGCTGGCCTGGCTGGCAGCGCTGCCATTCCTTTTACTCAACGACCAGGGGCTGCACAAGCTTGTCACCGCGCGCTGGCTGGGCTGGCTCTTCCTTTTAATGGGCGCGCTCAGCGTGTACAACGGCATCTTCCGACGCGGACTCACCCCCTACCCGGCAGAGATGTTCGGCGCGCGGCAGGTGATGGAGATCATTCTCGGCGCCGCGCTGCTGCTGCTGGGTGCGGTCTGGCTGCGCTCGCATCTACCAGAGAAGCTCTCTACGCGCCTGCATGCCCTGCGCGAAAAAAGCCACACGCCTTTACGCCTGCCGTTGCTGGTGGCCGCCATCGACCTGCCGGTGCAGTTGGTTATGATCTCGCTTTCAGGCAATAACTTCGGGCATTACTTCATGGCCGCCCTGCCCTCGCTGACGGTGCTGTGCGCTTTCTTTTTCTGGTCGCTGCTCAACTTGCCGCATAAACGCCAGGCGGCGGTATGGGCTGCAGTGCTGGCTCTGCCGGTGCTGCTGGTAGGCGCAGGGGCCGGGATTCAAAAAGACCGCGTCAGCGAAGACCGTTACACACGCCTGCTGGCGCAGTACGTGCAGTCGGTCACCCGGCCAGACGAGACCATCTTCTACTGGGGCAACCTGGTGCCGCTGTATATAGAAAGCCAGCGCCAGTCGCCAAGCTGCTTTTACTTCACCGATCCGCTGTTTCTAAAAGGCTATACCAGCCGCCAGCACACCGCTCATTTTTTGCGGGAGCTGCAATCCGCGCCGCCAGCCTTGATCATCTCCTCCGCTGGGGTAGAACGCCCATTAATCCTTCGCGATGATCCGGCGGACTGTGCCTCGCTGGCCGATATGCAGACGGTTCAGGCCCTGGCCGCCGAGCAGTTCCACACCACAAAATTCTTCATCCCCGAGGGCATGCCCGAAGTGTACGCCTGGATCTGCGCCAATTACACCGCCGAAGAGGTGGTGCTGTCGGAGAAAGACAACTGGGTCAAGACCTTCTATCACTACACCCCCGAGCGCCAGGCCCGTTCTCAGACGGACGCTCCTTAGCCGGGCAAGCGGTTTGATCCACTGCCCCCTCTTAAACCAACAACTGGCCCTTGCGGGCCAGTTGCCTTTCAGAGAGAATATATTATTTGGTTTTGGCTTCGATGCGCTTGCCGCTGCCCTTGTCCAGTACGCTGATGCGGCGCGGGCGGGCCTCTTCGGCCTTGGGCAGATGCAGCTCCAGCACGCCGTTCTCATAGCTGGCTTCGATCTTGTCCTGGGCAACCGGGTCGGGCAGAGAGATGCTGCGCAGGAAGCGGCCAAAGCGGCGCTCGCGCATGTGATAGCGCTCGTTTTCCTTGGATTCCTCCATCTGCGTCTCGCCCTTGATGGTCAGGGTGTGCTCAGAGTAGGTGATCTCCAGGTCTTTGGGGTCAATGCCGGGCACCGAGGCGCGCACGATATAGCCGTCTTCACGCTCGACTACATCGAGGGGGAGCTTCCAGTCAAAGTCGACCTCACCGCGCAGCGAGGGGTAGTCGCGGTAGAACAGATCGTCCATGGCGCGGCTCAGCTCCAACATCTCACGGAATGGGTTATAGCGGGTAATTTCAGACATCTCAACACCTCCATTTGAAGTGAATTTGAATTGGATTGGTTATCCTTACATCCTGATTAAACCCCTCAAATATCGGAAGATTGTAAACAAATTATCTATAATTTATATGAATCCATTGTTTGCGAAAGGAAACAAGCCATGAGCACGCAACTGACCTGGTATGGACATGCCGCCCTCGGGTTGTGGACGGGCGGTTTTCACCTGTTGGTCGATCCTTTTCTTAGCGGCAACCCGGCCGCCAGCTCGCCCGGCGAATCCCTGAGCGCGGACTATATTCTCATCACCCACGGTCACGGCGATCATGTGGGCGACGCGCTGAAGATCGCGCGGCGCTGCGGGGCCAAATTCATCAGCGTCTATGAAATCGCGGAATGGTTGAAGAAACAGGGCTTCGACGCGCACGGCCAGCACCTCGGCGGCGGTTTTCACCACCCGTTTGGCTACCTTAAGCTGACCCTGGCGCTGCACGGCTCGATCTTGCCCGACGGCTCGTATGGCGGCAACCCGGCCGGCTTTCTGCTCACCACCCTGGAGGGGCACAAAATCTACATCGCCGGGGATACCGGTCTGTTCGGCGACATGCGCCTGATCGGTGAAGAGGGCATTGACCTGGCCGTGCTGCCCATCGGCGACAATTACACTATGGGCCCCGCCGATGCCCTGCGCGCGGTCAAGCTGCTGGAACCGAAGCATGTCATCCCCTACCACTACAACACCTTTGGCCTCATCCAGCAAGACGCGCCCGCCTGGGCAAAACAGGTGGAAGCCGAGACCAGTACCAAAGTGCACGTCCTGCAGCCCGGCGATACGTTTGAGTTGGGGTAACCCTTATGCACCCCCTCCGGCTCCCCCGCACAGCGGGGGAGTGAATCTCGATCATCAAAGCACCCGATTTTCAGCCCCGTCCCTGCATCGCGGGGAAGGGGCGGCGGCGCAGCCGCGGGGATGGGGTTTACGCATCAATTGTAGGGTGGGCTGGCCGCGAATCCAGCAGAAGTTCGACCCGCCAGTTCATCTCCGCATTCAGAAGCGCGCGGCCACCCCACCAACAGAAGCCCCGTCCCTGCGCAGCGGGGAAGGGGCGGCGGCGCAGCCGCGGGGATGGGGTTTACGCATCAATTGTAGGGTGGGCTGGCCGCGAATCCAGCAGAAGTTCGACCCGCCAGTTCATCTCCGCATTCAGAAGCGCGCGGCCACCCCACCAACAGAAGCCCCGTCCCTGCACCGCGGGGAAGGGGCGGCGGCGCAGCCGCGGGGAAGGGGTTTACGCATTAGACAAAACCTTTACAACCCCCGCCCCGTGCCCATACAATTAATACAGCTTCATATCAAAACCCTTCACTTTGATCGCTTTTACCAAAAAGCCCCGTCCCTGCGCAGCGGGGAAGGGGCGGCGGCGCAGCCGCGGGGATGGGGCCATTTTTGATAGCTTTTGCGAGGGTTTCGTGTTTAACATTGGGGCAGTTCAGCTCCACAGGGAGGCGGTATGCCATCAAAAGCGCGCAACAGCGGCGCGGTCAAATTTTACAACCTCAGCGTGGAAGAGCGCCTGCGGGTATTGGCTGACGAAAGCGGCCTGCAAGAAGGCGCTTTGCAGGCCTTCACCGCGCAGGGCGGCCTTAACGTGGAACAGGCCGACCACATGATTGAAAATGTGGCCGGGCTGCACGCGCTGCCGCTGGGCATCGCCCGCAACTTCATCGTCAATGGGCGCGAGGTGCTGGTGCCGATGGCCATTGAAGAACCTTCGGTGGTGGCCGGCGCGTCGTTTATGGCCAAGCTTGCCCGCCCGGCGGGGGGCTTCTTCACCCACGCCGACCCGCCCCACATGATCGGGCAAATGCAGATTTTGGACACAGTTCACCCCCAAGAGGCGCGCCTGCGCCTGCTGGAACAAAAAGAGCGCCTGCTGGATGATGTGCGCGAGATCGACCCACTGCTCAAGAAACTGGGCGGCGGTCCGCGCGACCTGCAGGTGCGTGTGATCGAAGACTCGCCCATCGGCCCCTTCCTGGTGGCGCACCTCATCTACGACGTGCGCGATGCGATGGGCGCCAACGCGGTCAACACCGCCGTGGAGCGCATTGCCCCGGCCGTGGAAGCCATCACCGGCGGGCGCGTGCTGCTGCGCATTCTCTCCAACCTGGCCGACCAGCGCCTGGCGCGCGCGCGCTGCACCATCCGCCTGGCAGACCTGGGCTTCGACGCCTTCACCCCCGAAGAGGTGCGCGACGGCATCATCGCCGCCTGGGCTTTTGCCGCCGCCGACCCCTACCGCGCCGCCACCCACAACAAGGGCATTATGAACGGCGTGGACGCGGTGGTGCTGGCCACCGGCAACGACTGGCGCGCCGTGGAAGCGGGCGGGCACGCCTACGCCGCCCGCGCGGGGCGCTACACCAGCCTGAGCACCTGGGGCAAAGACGCCGAGGGAAACCTGATAGGCACGCTGGAAATGCCCATGGCGGTGGGTCTGGTGGGCGGGGCGACCAAAGTGCACCCCACCGCCCAGGCCGCGCTGAAGTTGATGGGCGTGCAAACCGCCGCCGAACTGGCGCAGATCATTGCGGCCGTCGGGCTGGCGCAAAACCTGGCCGCCCTGCGCGCCCTGGCCACCGAAGGCATTCAGCGCGGGCACATGAGCCTGCACGCCCGCCAGGTGGCCATCGCCGCCGGCGCGCCCGCGGAGCTGGTGGAAAAACTGGCGCAGCAACTGGTGCAAGAAAAAACGGTACGCATCGACCGCGCGGAAGAAATTCTGCGCGCGTGGCAAAATCAATAACTCGCGGGGGGCTCGCCCCGCTTCGCAAACCAACATTCCGGGAGAAGACTGAATGGAAACACCTGAAACCCAACCCCAACCCTCGCTGGCGCTCAAACCCAACCGCGCCGTCGGCATCACCGGCTATGGCGCGTACGTGCCGCAGTACCGCCTGCCCGCCGCGGAAGTCGCGCGCATCTGGTCCGGCTCGGACGAAGACGGCGGCGGTCCGGTGATCGAGAAATCGGTGCCGGGCATGGACGAAGACGTGATCAGCATGTCGATCGAGGCCGCCCGCAACGCGCTGGCGCGCGCCGAGATCTGCGCCTGCGAGCTGCGCGCGGTGTGGGTTGGCTCCGAGTCGCACCCCTACGCGGTCAAGCCCAGCGGCACCATCGTGGCCGAGGCTATCGGCGCGGGCAATCACATTCAGGCCGGCGACTGGGAGTTTGCCTGCAAGGCCGGCAGTGAAGCCATGATCGCCGCCATCGGCCTGGTGGGTTCGGGCATGGCCAACTACGCCATGGCTATCGGCATGGACACCGCCCAGGGACGCCCCGGCGACCAGCTCGAATACACTGCCGCGGCGGGTGGGGCGGCTTACATCATCGGCCCGGCCGAGAACGCCTTGGCGACCATCGAGGCCAGCTATTCCTACGTCTCCGACACCCCGGACTTCTGGCGGCGGCCTTACCAGAAGTACCCCGAGCACGGCCAGCGCTTCACCGGCGAACCGGCCTACTTCAAGCACATCACCAGCGCCGCCAAGACGCTGATGAAAGAACTGGGCGCGCAACCCGGCGACTTCAAGTATGCCGTGTTCCACCAGCCCAACACCAAATTTCCCACCCGCGTGGCCGGCCTGCTCGGCTTCAGCAAAGAGCAGATCCAGACCGGGCTGCTCTCGCCGCGCATTGGCAACACCTACGCCGGGGCGGCGCTCATCGGTTTGACGGCGGTGCTGGATGTGGCCCAGCCCGGCGATCGCATTTTGATGACCTCCTTCGGCTCCGGCGCGGGTTCAGACGCGCTGGTGCTGACTGCCACCGAGGCCTTGCTGGCGCGCCGCGAAAAAGCCCTCAGCACCGAGCAGTATATCGCCCGCCGGGTGGCCATCGACTACGCCCAATACGCGCGCATGCGCGGCATTCTTACCTTGAAGTAAGGGGGACGCATGACCGAAGTGATTATCGCCGGAATTGGCCAGACCCCCGTGGGCGAGCATTGGGAGCTTTCGCTGCGCACACTGGCCGCGCGCGCCATTCGCGCCGCCCTGCGCGACGCGGGCGACCTGCAGCCGCAGGCCGTCTACATCGGCAACTTCCTCAGCTCGCAGATCATCCACCAGTCCAACCTGGGCGCGTTGATCACCACCAACAGCGGCCTGGAAGGGCTGGAAGCCTTCACCCTCGAAGCCGCCAACGCCTCTGGCGCGGCCGCTTTCCGCATGGGTTATCTGGCCGTGGCCTCCGGCTATGTGGATACGGCCGTGGTGGTGGGCGTGGAAAAGGTCAGCGACGTGGCCCCCCAGGAATTGGAAGCCTACGCCGCCCAGGCCATGGATTACGACTATGAGATCATGCAGGGGCTGACCCTCAGCGCGCAGGCCGCGCTGTTGATGCGCCGCTACATGCACGAATTTGATGTGCCGCGCGAGGCCTTCGCCGCCTACCCCATGCTGGCGCACGCCAACGCGGCCGGCAACCCCAACGCCTACTTCCGCCGCCCGATGAAGCTGGAATCGTACCAGCGCGCCGGGATGGTGGCCGACCCGCTCAACCTGTTCGACACCGCCCCCCTGCTGGACGGCGCGGCCGCCGTGGTGCTGACCCGCTCGGGCAAGCTGCCCGCCGATTACCCCCACCCGCTGGTGCGCGTGGTCGGCTCCAGCCTGGTGACCGACGCCATCTCGCTGCACGACCGCCCCGACCCGCTGGCCTTCCGCGCCGCCGCTCTCTCGGTGGAACGCGCCTGCCGTCAGGCCGGCATCCTGCCCGAAGATATCGACTTCTTTGAGTTGAGCGACAACTACTCGTTTTACGCCCCGCTGGCGCTGGAAGCGGCCGGCTTCGCCAAACGCGGCGAAGGCTGGAAGCTGGCGCAGAGCGGCGCGCATGCCCGCGGCGGACGCCTGCCGCTCAACACGATGGGCGGCGCGCAGGGGCGCGGCAATCCGCTGGCTGCCTCGGGCGTGTACCAGATCGTCGAAGCCGTGCAGCAGCTGCGCGGGCATGCGGGCGACAATCAACTGGCCAGAGCGCACCGCGCCATGACCCAGAGCCTGGGCGGCGCGGCCGGCACCGCCGTCACCCATATTCTGGAGCGCTGGCAGCCCTAGCCTTACGGGATTGAAAGCTTTTTAGAGCCTTCTGATAGCTTTTGATAGGTTTTTATTTTTACAATGGTCGAGCAATACAAAAAATAAAGGTTCCCCGGCGCGCTCAACCCGCCGGGATTGATTGGAAGGAGCAGTACACATGGAAAATCCACGCCACTGGAGACTGAAAAAACAACGCTACGCCCTGGTGGGCGAAGAATGCCCGCACTGCCACGTCAAACTCTTCCCCCCGCGCGACGTCTGCCCGCACTGCGGCGGCGAAGCCAAAGAAGAATTCGCCTTCAGCGGCAAAGGTGAAGTCTTCTCATACACTGTGATGCACGACGCCCCCACCGGCTACCAGGAAGCCACCCCCTTCACCGTGGCGCTGGTCAAATTAGCCGAAGGCCCCGTCGTCACCGCGCAGCTCACCGACCTGGGCGACCAGCCCGTGCGCATCGGCATGCCGGTCGAGATGGTCACGCGCAAAATCCGCACCGATGATGGGGATCGAGGGATGATTTTGTATGGGTATAAATTCCGGCCGGTGATGGGATAAGCTGTTTACCGATTGATAAAAAATGGAAAGCGCTCTCTATTGATGGAGGGCGCTTTTTTGTTGCGCGGAATGGGGGGTGAGTATAATAAATAGCAGTGGGGAAATATAGAAGGATTATTTTCCCGGATAAAAACTATATCTGCCCACCCGAAGGCCTGTACCCCGCAGGGGTGTAACACAAACCAATGGGAGTTTAATAAATGGGGTTAGTATGAAAAAATGGCTTCAAAAACTTACGCCTGGACAAATTGTTACACTTTTTGTAGGTTTTATTACAGCATTTGCCGTTATTGTTGCTGCAATTGTCCAAAGTTCTAAAGACAAGGAAGCAGTACAATTATCAATTAACGCTACCCAAACCGCTGAAGCCAAGTTTACAGAAATTGCACTATCAGCGACTTTGCCTCCTACAGATACACCATCGCCCACCCCCACGCCATCGCTAACATCCACGTCATCGCCAACACTCACACCTTCACCGACAACCACAGAACTCCCTACATTATTCTCAGATGATTTTGAAGCAGGAGGGCAAAAGTGGACAAGCAATAGCGAAGGAATTTGGATGATACAAGGTGACAGTGGAAACCATTTTTATTGTGTTGACTCAAAGAACTATGCAAAAGCCTATCCAAACAATAAGCCTACTTGGGATAATTTTGTTCTTGAATTTGATATTCTGATTAGAAGTCATCTCAAAAATAGTGTTTGAGTAAGATCACCAAGCAGCCCAAATGGACAAAGCCGATATAGTTCTCAACCAAGCGATCAAACCGAACCAGGATACGACGATAATTCTGAAGCCAT
>NZ_LGCL01000007.1 GCF_001306115.1 Ornatilinea apprima
AGCAGCGCTACCTGGTTCATTACATAGGGCTTAAACACGGGGTGGGCTTGTTTTCTTCTCATTCCTTTATTGAATCATTGCTTTTTAAAAATGTAAAGGGGCTGTCCTCTACTTTTTGGACAGCCCCTTTTGTATACCTGCTGTCTTGCTTTCTTAAAGTAATATATATCATTCATAATGTAATATATAATTTACATAATGCAAGATTTATGTTATATATTATTTATGGACAAACAAGGTAACATGAAATTACGACTGGCGCGAATTGAAAAGAATCTCAATCAGCAAGAGCTGGCTGATTTGGTAGAGGTGACGCGCCAGACAATCGGCTTGATTGAAAAGGGAAGCTATAATCCGACCCTGAATCTGTGCATCAAAATTGCTAAAGCGCTGGATCGGACCCTGGATGAATTGTTTTGGGAGGAGGATTAAAATGCGAAAAAGCCCCTTTAACCTGGATGAACGAGAGCGAGATGTCTATAAAAATCTAATCGTCATTCTCTATTTCATCACGTTGATTGTTCTGATCATTTTGCAGCTATACCGGCAGTTTGTTTTGCGACAGCCATCGGAGCAATGGGATGATATTGCTCTGTTAATTACTTTCAACGTGCTGCTTTTAATTGGGGGAGGGATATTTTTAAGTGGTCATGTCAATTTGAAAAGGATCAAGATGCGGTATCTGGTGATGGGTTACGCAGCTTTTGTTTTGGTCGGATTACTTTTTACCATTTTCAAGTACACGGTCCTTTTGGGGCAGGCGATTACACTGCAGCATATCTGGAATTATTTGATCATCATTCTGCCGATCACCGCTATCCTGGTCTTGGGCTGGGGATTGCTGGGATATCTTGGGCACCAGCGAATGGAAAACAACCTCAAATAACCAAAAAAGATGCAATAAGGGATGTCCGGGTTGTCAGGCCGGGCATCCCTTTTTTTGTCGACCTCATTTTGTGGGATGGGAGGTTATTCTGCTTCGGGGGTTTCCATCACAACGACGGTGATTGTGCCAACATCCACGGTTTGACCAGGCTGCAAATTCACCAAAATTTCGCTGCCGGTGCCCTTGTAGGCGGCAACGAGCGAATTTTCTCCGGCGGGGACGCTATTGAGAATGAAGCTGCCGTCTGCGGCAGTAAAGGTGGACGCGCCGGCCGGGATCCAATAGATTTCGGCCTGTGCCAGCGGGTTACCGCGCGCGTCGGTGACGCGCCCCTGCAGGGATCCCACTCCGCGCAAAATGCTGCCCGTGCTGCTGGAGAAAAAATTAATGGCGCCAAACAGCAAGGCCACCACGGCCAAAACAACAATCACAAGACGCAGGCGGCGTTTGCGAGTAACCGAATCGGGAGGCGGGCTTGCAGGCAGACCGTTCGCAAAATCCTTTAGAGAAGGGGAATTATCCAATGACATCGTTATTCCTTTGGTGGCTATTGGATTGGGTTAATAGAAAAATCGTCCATGCAAACGGATGTTTTGTCCCAGGTTCGCAATCCAACTCCGCCTGACATGTAGGTATTGTCGGTGAACGTCAGCACTTGCTGGCCATCAACAAAGGCGGTGTATGTATTGCCTTTAACATGAATTTCAACATCGCGGGGCACGCCTGTCCAGGTATACCCCGGCGGGCGGTTGAGTGCAATGGGTGGGTTAATTTCATTTCCATTCACCCATTTTCGCACCGCGAAGGCGCCGCCCAGTCCAGGGTCGTATTGGAAAATATAACCACTTGGCCGGTTATCGTAGTTTTGCAAACGGAAAAAGACCCCATACCCATCACCCGCGTTAAGAGTGGCGCCATCGATTTTGATTACATAATCGGAGGGGGCGTTTTGCTGCGAGCATTGGTTGAAGAGAAAGTTGGGGTAAGGATTGCTGGTATTACAAAGATTGCCGTTTTGAATATTCCAGCCCTGGTTTTGGCTTGATTGCCAGCCTTCCATACTTTCGAAGGCGGATTGGCAATACGCACTCTCGCACAATGCGGTTTCAACGCCCAGGGAGGTCAGGACAGTGCAGTACAATTCACGCGTGCTGACGCCCAGCAGGTTGAGAATTAATACCAAAATGACGACTGCCAGGGCAAGGATTAATGCATATTCGGGGAATCCCTGCCCTGGGGCATGCTCTGGGAGTTTAATGGCTTTCCGCATTGGCATAAGCCTTTCTCTGAGTGTTCTTGTTCTAATTCTACAACAAGCGAACGTTGAAATTTATTCCAAAATCTGGTTATAGGTACTGGCCAGGGCCTGTTTTTGGGCGCGGGTGAGGCGTTTGATGGAAACTTCGCGCTTCATGGCTGCCGAGCGGTCGGGCAGAGATTCGAGGTAGACCAGGCGCACCGGGCCGTGCAGGCGGGTGTAGCGCGCGCCTTGGCCGCGGTTGTGCTGGCGCACGCGCCGCTCAGGGTCAGTGGTCCAGCCGGTGTAAAAAGAGCCATCGGCGCACTGCACAATGTAGCAGAAGTAACCGTTCATTGGCCTTTGGGTTTGCGCTTGCCCAGCCCCAGCAGGCGGCCAAAGGACTGGCCGAGGGTGGGAATTTCGATTTTTTCGCTGGCGGGCAGGTATTCGCGGGTGCGGCGCGCACGCAGCCAATCGGCGCGGGCGGTGCGGGCATCGTCCAGCCATGTTTCCAGGTCTGCGGCGCGCTCTTCGGCCAGCATGGCGCGTAGTTGAGACAGGGCGGCCAGGTAATTATCGAGCACACGCAGGTTATTTTCTTTTTCCAGCAGCAGCGAAGCCGCCAGGGGTTGGGTTTCGGGCTGGGTTTGGAAAGGCAGGGTGGCCAGCGAGAAGGGGTAGCCGGCAAATTTTTGACCTTCCATCCAGCCGGGCTGGGTGGTAACGGCTTGCAGCAGGGCGGCCCCGGCCATCTGGGGTAGGGCGTATGAAGCGGCCAGCAAGCCGCTGATCTCATGCGGATCGGCAAACAAGGCCTGCGCGCCGAGCAGGGCGGCCAGGTCGGTGGCTAACTGCAGGGCGTCGCTGGAGGCGCTGGGCAGGGAGGAAATGGCGATGGTGCTGTCTTTGAAGAGGTCTTCGCGGGCGGATTCTTCGTCCAGAGGGTTCAGCTCAAGGTACTGCGGGTGCAAAGCGGGCACAAAGCTGAGGGCAAAGACATTGGCAGGCAGCAGGCGCGCGGCGGCGTTGAGGAAGGCGGCTGGCGACGAGGAGGTGTCGAGCAGCACGCATTCGGGTTTGAGGTCAGGGATGATCACTTCAATGGTTTCGATGGCCTGGGCGGCCGGTTGGCAGAGCACAATCACGTCCGCGCCGCGGGCGCTGTCGCGCAGCAGCAGGCGGGTTTCATCCACCGCGCCCATTTTCTCTGCGGGGGCGTGCAGGCCGGAATCGCGGTCATGCCCCACGCGGCGAAGCTGGTGAGTTTGTTTGCTTAAAGCCAGGCCGATGGAAAGGCCGATCTGGTTCAATCCAATGATGGTGAGCTGGATGGTCATGGTATCTCCTATATGCCGATGAGGAGGCCGCGCAAGGCGTAGAGCGCCGGGGTTAGAATCCAGGCGAACAGGTCAATGCCGATGATGGGCAGCACAAAAACGATGGCGAGTAGAATGATGGGACCGTAGGGACGGATGGTTTCGAGGGCGCGCGCCCAGCGCGGCGGGAAGAGGTATTCGGCCATTTTGTCGCCATCGAGGGGGGCGAGCGGGATTAAATTGAAGAGCAACAGCAGCAAATTGATGCTGATGAAGTCCCATAAGAAGCTGTAGAGGGTGGGGAACATGCCGGTGGGGTAGCGCAGCGGAACCAGACCCAGGCGCAGGGGAATGGCGGCCAGGATGGCCAGCAGCAGGTTGGAAAGCGGGCCGGCGAAGGAAACCCACATCACCGCGGAGGGAGAGCGGCGGCGCAGGGCGTAGGGGTTGATGGGCACGGGGCGCGCCCAGCCAAAGCCCGCCATCAACAGCATGAGGGTGCCCATCAGGTCGAGGTGGGCGGCCGGGTTGAGGGTGAGGCGCCCGTTGAGGCGCGGGGTGTCATCGCCGAACTGGTTGGCCGTCCAGGCGTGGGAAAATTCGTGAATGGTGAACGCAATCACGAGGGTGATGATGCGGGATAGAAGTGTGGGAACACTCAAGCCGAACATAGGTCAGGTCTCCTCGCTCAAACCAACCGCGCTTGGGTTGTTTAAGCGGTGAAAAGCGGTCATTTTCCTGATTATAACATGGGTGGTATAATGATTTCGTGCTGCCCGACCTAAGGTTAGACGACATTGTGCAACTTCGTAAGCCACATCCCTGCGGGGGGACAGAGTGGAAGGTGGTGCGTTTGGGGGCGGATATTGGTCTGGAGTGCTGCACCTGCCAGCGCCGCGTGCTGATTTCACGGCGAGAACTGGCGCGCAGATTGAAGGTTATCCAACCGCGAGGTGATCATGATTCATCTACAGCCTGACCAGCCACGCATTGTGTTTCTGTTTTCCGATACGGGAGGCGGACACCGCAGCGCGTCAGAAGCGATTATCGAAGCCATTCAACTGGAATATCCCAACCAATTTACCACCGAGATGGTGGATATCTTTTTGCAATACGCGCCGTCGCCGTTTAATCTCGCGCCGCGCGTGTACCCGCCGCTGTCGCGCATGCCGGATGTGTGGAAGTTTGGCTACCAGATCAGCGATGGGCCGCGGCGCGCCAACATGGTGTATAACGCCATCTGGCCGTATGTGCGCCGCTCGATTCACCGCCTGATCCATGAAAACCCGTGCGATTTGATCGTGTCGGTGCATCCGCTGATCAACGCGCCGGTGCTGCGCGCGCTGCGCAAGGAGACAGTTCCGTATATCACCGTGGTGACGGACATGGTCTCAACCCACGCGGCGTGGTACAACCCGAACGCCGACCTGGTGATTGTGCCGACCGAAGCCGCCAAAGAACGCGCGGTGAAGGTGGGCGTGGCGGTTGAAAAAGTGCAGGTGGTGGGGCTGCCGGTAGCAGACCGTTTTTGCCAGCCGGTGGGCGACAAGCTGGCGCTGCGCGAGCAGTTGGGCTGGCCGCAAGACCGGCCGGTGGTGCTGCTGGTGGGCGGCGGCGAGGGCATGGGGCCGCTGGAGCAGGTGGCGCGGGCGATTGAGAAGCGCAGCCCCAACGCGGCGTTGGTGGTGATCACCGGGCGCAACCGCAAGCTGAAAGCCACTCTGGAAGCGCATAAATGGAGCATCCCTACCTTTGTGTATGGCTTTGTGCGCGATATGCCGGACTTTATGCGCGCCGCCGATATTCTGGTGAGCAAGGCCGGGCCGGGCACCATCTGCGAGGCCTTTATCGCCGGGCTGCCGATTATTCTGTACAGCAAGATGCCGGGGCAGGAAGACGGCAATGTAACCTATGTGGTACAACAGGGCGCGGGCATTTGGGCGCCGGAACCGAACCAGGTGGCAGACGCGGTGTGCCGCTGGATTGAGTCGCCGGAAGAGCGCGAGAAGGCCGCGCAAAACTGCCTGCGTGTGGCGCGGCCCGACGCGGCGCGCCAGATCGCGCGCATTCTGGCCAGCGCGGCCAGAAAAAAACAACAGGGTGGGTAGCGATTTCTTGCTCTTCAGATTTGGGTACCTTATAATTTCAACATGCCAATCCTTTCTCCCAACGCGCTCGAATTTTTCAGCCGCAGCCCCGAGCAGACGCGGCGTCTGGGCGCGCGTCTGGGCGCGCTGCTCTCGGCGGGCGATGTGGTTTGCCTTTCGGGAGACCTGGGCTCGGGCAAGACCACCTTTGTGAAGGGAATCGCCCAGGGGTGGGGGTCGCTGGACGCGGTAACCAGCCCGACCTTTGTGCTGGTGAATTATTACAGCCGCCCGCAGGGTGAGACGCTGTATCACCTGGACGCGTACCGCCTGGAGGGCGCGGAAGAGGCCGAGGCGTTGGACATGGATTGGATGCTGGACAGCGGCGCGCTGGTGGTGGAATGGCCGGAACGGATTAAGAGCGCGCTGCCAGCCGACTGCCTGTGGGTGCATTTGAGCTATATTGATGATTTGCAGCGCGGCATGGTGTTCAAAGCGGAAGGAAATCGATACAACACGCTGCTGGCGGACTTTCGCCGGCAGGCGTTTGGAGGTTAAGCATGCTGTTAGCGGTAGACACGTCTACCCAGTGGACCGGGTTGGCGCTTTATGAAGAAAATCAGGTAGTGGGTGAGATGATCTGGAACACCCGCAACCATCACACGGTCGAAATGGCGCCCGCCATTCGTTCGCTGCTTAACCGCTGCGGGGTCGAAACGCAAGACCTGAAAGCCCTGGCGGTGGCGCTGGGGCCGGGCTCGTTTACCAGTCTGCGGATTGGGCTGGCTGTGGCGAAAGGCATGGCGCTGGCGCTGCACATTCCGATGATTGGCATTCCCACCCTGGACTTTTTAGCCGCCGCCCAGCCGGGCAGCGAAGATCCGCTGGCGTGCATTCTGCGCGCGGGGCGGGGCCGCTTCGCGCTGCAGTGGTATGGTTTTATGAAAGGAAAGTGGCGGGCGCAGGGCGATTTGCAGGTGATTGAGAAGGCCAACCTGGCAGAGGCGTTTCCACCGCACAAGGCGCTGGTGGCGGGCGAGTTGAGCGCGCTGGAGCGGCAGTCGCTGGCGCGCAAGTGCAAGCAGTTAGAGCTGGCCGACCCGGCGCGCAGCGCGCGGCGGCCGGCCTACCTGGCGCAGCTGGCCTGGGCGCGCTACGAAGCCAAGCAATTCGACGAACCGGTTTCGCTGGCGCCCATTTATCTGCATGTGGTGCCGGGCTCGGTGCCAGCCGAGGCCTGAAGCGTGACCCCACCCCATCAGGATGCCTGAAATGGAAGAATCCCAACTGCTCATCCGGCGCATGCAGGAAGCGGACATTCCGCAGGTGCATGAAATTGACACCCTTTCGTTGAGCCTGCCGTGGTCTGAACGCTCTTATCGCTTTGAAGTGTGCGAGAACCGCGCCGCGCGTCCGTGGGTAGCAGAAGCAACCCTGCCCGACGGCAGCCGCAAACTGGCGGCCATGCTGGTTTTGTGGCTGATTTTGGATGAGGCGCACATTGCCACAGTGGCGGTGCACCCCGATTACCGCCGCAAGGGGATTGGCCTGCGCCTGACGGCGCACGCCCTGGCCGACGCAGCTCAAAACGGCGCGAAAACCGCGTATTTGGAAGTGCGCGCGGGAAACTTCTCGGCGCAGGAGCTGTACCAGAAGCTGGGTTTTCGCGTGGAGGGTGTTCGTCCGCGCTATTACCGCGACAATCACGAAGACGCGCTGCTAATGGCGCTGGAAAACCTGAACGCCGAGGCGCTGCAGGCGCTGGCCGGTTAAAGAATTGAATCCATTCAGACAGCCTGGCTTCTGGTAGAATCGTTGACCGGGAATCTTTGGCGATCAACCGATTTCAAATCGCGGAGCGATTTGCGATCTTAAGAAGATGAAGGAGGCGATATCGTGGACCCTGCTGAAGTGTTGCTGGAGGTATCGCGGCAGGTAAGCAACTGCAAGCGCTGCGGATTGCATTTCTCGCGAAAGAAACCGGTTCCCGGATCAGGACAAGCCAACGCCAAGATCATGTTCATTGGCGAAGGTCCGGGCTTTTATGAAAACCAGCAGGGGCTGCCATTTGTGGGCGCGGCCGGAAAATTTTTGGATGAGCTGCTGGCGGCGGCCGGCCTGAGGCGTGAAGCGGTGTTCATTACCAATGTGGTTAAATGCCGCCCGCCCGGCAACCGCGATCCGCAGGCAGACGAACTGGCTGCCTGCAATGATTACCTGGATCGGCAGATCAACGCGATTAACCCGGCGTTGATTGTTACCTTGGGCCGTTTTTCGATGGCAAAGTTTTTGCCCAACGCGAAAATCAGCGAAGTGCACGGGCAGACGCGCTGGGTGAAAGACCGGTTGGTGGTGGCAATGTATCACCCGGCGGCGGCGCTGCACCAACCAACGCTGCGACCGGTGGTGGAAGCCGATTTCGCGCGCCTGCCTGAGTTTGTGAAGATGGCCGAGAGTCACCGCCCGGCGGCGCAGGCAGCCAGCCCGGCGGCAGAGGCGGAACCGTCTGAGGAAGACCTGGGCAGCGCCACGCAGTTGAGCCTGTTCTAGCTTAGCGATGCAAGATTGAAATTCCAGGCATTTGTTAATTTGCCTGAGTTAATGAAGGAAGATGGGTATGAGTGATGAAATTCGTTCCGCGCTTGCCGCGCGGATTCGCGATCACAGCGCGAAGGTGGCGGTGATGGGGCTGGGCTATGTGGGCCTGCCGCTGGCCGTGGTGTTTGCCGAAGCCGGTTACACGGTGGTGGGCATTGATCCGATTGAATCGAAGGTGGAGAGCATCAATCGCGGTGAAAGCTATGTAATGGATATCCCTTCGGAGCAGCTGGCTGCCCTGGTTTCGGCCGGGAAGCTGCGCGCCACCACCGATACCAGCGTGTTGGCCGAGGCCGACGCGGTGAGCATATGCGTGCCCACCCCGCTGCGCAAAACCGGCGACCCGGATCTGTCGTTTATTGTTTCGGCCACTGAGTCGCTGGCGCCATTTCTGCACAGCGGCATGGTGGTGGTGCTGGAATCGTCCACGTACCCCGGCACCACGCGCGAGCTGATGCTGCCGGTGCTGACCGAGTGCTGCGAGCTGCAAGCCGGGCGGGATTTCTTCCTGGCCTTTTCGCCCGAACGGGTGGACCCCGGCCGCAAAGACTGGACGACGATCAATACCCCCAAAGTGGTGGGCGGCATCACGCCGCAGTGTTCAGATATGGCCGAGCTGTGGTACGGCCAGGCGCTGCAAACGGTGGTGAAGGTGTCTTCCTGCGAAGTGGCCGAGATGTCCAAGCTGCTGGAAAACACCTTCCGCATGATCAATATCGGGCTGGTGAACGAGCTGGCGATTATGTGCGACCGGCTGGGCGTGGATGTGTGGGAAGTGATCGACGCGGCGGCGACCAAGCCATTTGGCTTCATGAAGTTCACCCCCGGCCCCGGTCTGGGCGGGCACTGCATTCCGATTGACCCGCTGTACCTGTCGTGGAAATTGAAGAGCCTCAATTACACGGCGCGCTTTATTGAGCTGGCTTCCGAGATCAACACCGGCATGCCGCGCTTTGTGCTGCGCAAAGTGCAAGACGCGCTCAATGAGGCCGGAAAACCACTCAAGAACAGCCGGGTGCTGGTGCTGGGCGCGGCCTACAAGCCGGACATTGACGATATGCGCGAGTCGCCGGCGCTGGACGTGATCGGCCTGCTGATGCAGTTGAAAGCGGACGTGCGCTATCACGACCCGTTTGTGCCGAAAATTGAGCACGACGGTTGGGCGCTGCACAGCGTGGATGACTTAATGAAGGAAGTGGCGGCGGCGGACTGTGTGGTGATCATCACCAACCATTCCAGCTACGATTACGCCGCAATCTTGGAACAGGCCAGCCTGATTGTCGACACGCGCAACGGCCTGGGGGCAATGGGCAAAAATCAATCGAAAGTCGTGAGGCTGTAACATGGCAAATTATCTGGTAACCGGCGCGGCTGGTTTCATTGGCGCGCGCGTTAGCGAACTGCTGCTGCAAGACGGGCATACCGTACTGGGCGTGGACGATCTGAATGACGCTTACGATGTGCGCCTGAAGGAATGGCGATTGAAGCGCCTGGCTGGGCAGCCGGGTTTTCGCTTGTTTCAACAAGACTTGCGCGATTATCAGCGCCTGAAACCGGTATTTGAAAGCGGGCCGATTGACGCGGTGATCAACCTGGCGGCGCGCGCGGGCGTGCGCTACAGCGTGGAAAACCCGTTTATTTACCTGGAGACCAACAACAACGCGGTGCTCAATCTGCTGGAGCAGTGCAAAATTCACGGCGTGCCCAAATTTATTCTGGCCAGCACTTCGAGCATTTACGGCCTGAACGCGCCGATGCCCACGCCCGAAGAGACCAACAGCGACCATCCGCTGCAGCCTTATTCGGCCAGCAAAAAAGGCGCCGAGGCGATGTGCCACGCCTATCACTTTTTGCACGGGCTGGATGTAACCATCTTCCGCTTCTTCACGGTCTACGGCCCGGCGGGGCGGCCGGATATGGTCATGTTCCGCTTTTGCCAGTGGATTGCCGAAGGCCGCCCGGTGCATCTGAACGGTGACGGCGAGCAGACGCGTGGCTTCACCTATGTGGATGACATCGCACGCGGCACGATTCTGGGATTGAAACCGCTGGGCTATGAGATCATCAACCTGGGCGGGCATGAGGTGATCAGTATCAATGAGATGATCAGCGTGCTGGAAGAGCTGATTGGCAAGAAGGCCAACGTGGTGTTCCACGAAGCGCATAAGGCCGATATGCTTTCCAACTGGGCGGACGTGAGCAAAGCCCGCCGCATGCTGGGCTGGGAACCGCAGGTCTCGCTGCGCGAGGGCATGCGCCGTCTGGTGGAATGGTATATGCAAGAGAGGGAGTGGACCAGCCAGGTTCTAACGCCATGAAGCAGCGGCTAACAGACGCGCTTAAGGGATTGCGCCAGGACCGTTTGCTGCAAGGGGTGATTAAGAATACGGGCTATTTGTTCAGCAGCAGCACGGTCAGCATGGTTTTGGGCATGCTGCAGAGCATTTTCGCGGCGCGCCTGCTGGGCGTTGAGCTGCTGGGCGTGCTGGGCACCATCACCTCGTTTGCTTCCACCATCAACCGCCTGCTGTCGTTCCGCATGAGCGAGCTGGTGGTCAAATACCTGGGCCGCGACCTGACGGAAGAGCGGCGCGAGCGCGCCAAAGGGGTGGTGGCGCTGGCCGCGCTGACCGAGGCGTCGGCTTCGGTGATCGCCTTTGGGGTGCTGTATTGGCTGGCTCCGCTGGCGGCCGAATTTTTGGCCAAAGACGCTTCCTTTACCCCTTTATTTCGGATTTACGGTGTTTCGATACTGGCCGGGCTGGTGGTGGAAACCGCCACCGGCATTTTGCAGATCGATAACCGCTTCCGCGCCCAGGCGGTGATCAACGTGGCGCAGTCGGTGCTGACGGCGGCGATGATTCTGGCCGCCTTTGTGCTCAAGGGTGGGTTGTTCTGGGTGATGTTGGCCTACCTGGTGGGCAAAGTGATTTTGGGCATTGGGCCGGTGGGGCTGGCGCTGGGCAGTCTGCGGCGCCTGTTTGGGCCGGACTGGTGGCGCATTTCTGCCGAACACATGCCGAAATTGAAGGAAGTGATGCATTTCGCGGTGAGCACCAACCTGAGCGCGACGATCAATCTGCTGGTGCGCGACAGCGAACTGCTGTGGATTTCGTATTTCCTCTCTCCATTGGAAGCCGGGTATTATAAGATCGCCATGGCGGTGGTCAACCTGGTGGTGATGCCGATTACGCCTTTCATCAGCACCACTTATCCGGAGATCAGCCGCAGTGTGGCGGCTAAACAATGGCAGCGGCTGCGCCATCTGCTGCGGCGGGTAACGCTGTTCTCTGGCGCGTGGACACTGGTGACCACCCTGGGCCTGCTGGTACTGGGGCGCTGGGTGATTGGCCTGATGTACGGTGTGGAGTATATTCCCGCTTACCCGGCGCTGATGGTGCTGCTGGTGGGCTATGGGCTGGCGAATGTCTTCTTCTGGAACCGTCCCCTGCTGCTGGCGCTGGGCCTGCCGGGTTTCCCGGTGGCGGCCATGTTGGCGGGCGGGTTGGTGAAGGTGGGGCTGGCGTTTCCGCTGGTGCCGCGTTATGGCTATGTTTGCGAAGCGCTGCTGCTGACCAGCTTCTTTATCATCTCGGTGATTCCGATTTTGTGGAAGGGCATGCGCGAACTGCGCGCGGCGGAGCGGCAAAACCCGGAGGGAGCGGCGGTATGAAAATCGCCTGTATTGCCACTTCACAGGTGCCTTCCAGCACGGCCAACAGCATTCAGGTGATGAAGGCCTGCCAGGCGCTGGCACAGGTGGGAAACGAGGTGTGTTTGTGGGTGCCCGGCGCGCGCGGCGCGGAATGGGCTGCCCTGGCCGAGCAGTACGGCCTGATCACACCGTTTGAGGTGCGCTGGCTGCCCACCCGCCAGGTCTGGCGGCGCTATGATCTGGCCTGGAACGCGGCGCGGGCGGCGAAGCAGTGGGGCGCGCGGGTGGTGTATACCTGGGCGCCGCAGGCGGCGGTCTTCGCGCAGTGGCGCGGCCTGCCCGCGGTGCTGGAGCTGCACGACCGCATCACCGGCAAGGTTGGCCCGCTGTGGTTCCGGTGGTTTCTGCAGTCGCGCCGGCCCAAGCGCCTGCTGCTGATCACCGAGGCGCTGCGCGCGGTGCTGGAACGGCAGTTTGGCATGGCTTTGCCCGCGCCGGTTACACAGATCGCGCCCAACGGCACGGAAATGGAACGCTATGAGAACCTGCCCGCGGCAGAGGACGCGCGCCGCCAACTGGGCCTGCCGCAAGGATTGACGGCGGTCTTCAGCGGGCATTTTTACGCCGGGCGCGGCACCGATCTGTTGTTTGAACTGGCGCGCCACCTGCCGGAATTGAATTTTGTGTGGGTTGGCGGGCGTGAAAAAGATGTGGCCGCGTTGCGCGAGAAGCTGGCCGAGGCGAACATGGAAAATGTGGTGTTGAGCGGATTTGTGCCCAACGCGCACCTGCCGCTGTACCAGGCGGCGGGCGATTTTCTGCTGATGCCGTATGAGCGCTCGATTGCCGGGTCGGGGGGCGGCGACAGCGCGGCGATTTGCAGCCCGATGAAAATGTTTGACTACCTGGCGGCCGGGCGGGTGATCGTTACCAGCGAACTGCCGGTGCTGCATGAAATCTTAAATGAGCATAACGCCGTCTTTTGCCCGCCGGAAGACGCGGCGGCCTGGGCAGACGCCCTGCGCGGGCTGATGCGAGACCCGGCGCGGCGCGAGAGCCTGTCCGCGCGGGCGCGGGAAGACGCGCACAGCTATACGTGGAAGGCGCGCGCTGAACGCGCGCTGGACGGATTACGCCAGGCATGATTGGAAAGGAATCCTGAGGAGATGCATTTCTTTCAGAAACCCATGATGAAAAATGCTGTGATTGCCCTGGTGAGTGGTGCCGGATTGGGGGCGGCCGCGGCGGCCTTTGTGCCAGGCGCGTATGCCAGCAGCTTTTGGATCAGCGCGCTGCTGTTGAGCGTGTCGGTTTTTATTTTGATCTGCGCCTGGCGCTGGGGTGGCGGGCAAAAGGGCCTTGCGGCGATGATGGCGGCCGCTTTTCTGGTGCGGCTGGTGTTTGGCATTGGAATCAGCGCGGTGCTGCCGGTTTACGGCTACGATAATGATGAGCAGAACGCCGGTTACCTGTTTACGGATGCCTACCGGCGCGATGATGAGGCCTGGGGGCTGCGTCTGAACCCCGGCTCGCTGTGGGAGGTGATGCGCTCGGAGTTTGACACCGACCAGTACGGTGGTTTGCTGGTGTTGAGCGGCATTGTCTACCGCGGGATCAGCCCAGACGCGCACCGCCCGCAGTTGATTGTGATGCTGGGCGCGTTCTTCATCGCGCTGGGGCTGCCGTTCTTCTGGCGCGCCAGCCGCGCGTTGTTTGATGAAAAGATGGCCCGCGCGGCGGGCTGGATTTACGCCCTCTATCCGGATGGCATTCTGTACGGCAGTTCGCAGTTACGCGAGCCGTTTATGCTGGGGCTGTTCGCGATTGGCTTCTGGGCAGTGTGCGACTGGAAGAACGGCGCGCGCTGGAAGCGGCTGCTGGGTTTTGGCCTGGCGGCAGCCGGAATGCTGCTGATCTCCTCGCGCATCGCGGTGATGGCGCTGCTGGCGCTGGCGGTATGGTTCTGGGTGATTCACACGTCTCCACGCCAGAAGAAGCTGAGCTGGCTGGGTTACGCGGCCATCGCCGGGGCCGGGCTGGCGCTGGCGGGTATCTTCTGGGTGTGGCTGCGCGAATCGCTGAGCTGGGACATGACCCTGGCGGTGCAGAATTCCGGCTGGGTAGCCAAGCTGATCGAAGGCCGCCCGCGGGTGTTCCAGATGGGCTTTATCACCATCTACGGCCTGTTGCGCCCGCTGCTGCCGGCGGCGATTGCCGACCCCTCCAACCCGATCTGGAAAACGATTGCCATCGTCCGCTCGGCGGGCTGGTACGCCCTGGCGCCTTTCTTGCTCTACAGCCCGCTGGCGCTGCTGCGCGCGCAAGACCGCGCTGAACGGCGCCGGATGCTGGTGATGGTGATCACCCTGCTGGTGTGGGTGCTGATTTCTTCCCTGAGGGCGGGCGGCGACGATTGGGATAATCCGCGCTACCGGATTGCCTTTTTGCCCTGGCTGGCGCTGGCTGCGCCCTGGGCACTGGCGAAGGCCAGAGCGGCGCGCGACGCCTGGCTGGCGCGCCTGATCGCGGTGGAAGTGGTCTTTCTGCTGTTTTTCACTAACTGGTACTTCAGCCGCTACTTCAACTGGTTCGGCCGCCTGCCGTTCTGGACGATGGTGGCCTGGATTGTGGCGTTGAGCGGTTTGATTGTGGTGGGCGGTCTGGTGTGGGACGCGCGCGGCTGGCTGGCGCGAAAATTCCAAAAAAGTAAATAAAGGGCAGGCGATATGCACAGCTTCTGGCGTTCAAAAACAAGAGTTACCCTGCTGTTCCTGGTTCTGCTGGGCGCGCTGGTGTTTTTGCCGCTGGTTTCCCAATTAGGTTATTATCACGACGACTGGCATGTGGCCTGGGCCGGCTACACACGCGGTCCGCAGCAGATTTTTGACCAGCACCTCACCGACCGCCCCTTTATGGGGCTGATCTACGCCGGAACCTACATGCTGCTGGGAGACAGCCCGCAAGCCTGGCAGTTGTACAGCGTGGCGATGAAAATTGGCGGCGCGCTGATTTTTTACTGGCTGGGCTGCCTGATCTGGCCGCGCAAGCCGCATCTGTCCGGGATCGCCGCGGCGTTGTTCCTGGTCTTCCCTGGATTTTTACAACTGCCAACCGCCAGCGCGTATTCCAATCACATGGTGGGGCTGAACATGGGGCTGCTTTCGCTGGCGCTTAGCCTGCAGCTCACGCGGGTGGACCCGCGGCGCAAAGGTCTGCGCGTGTTGTTAACGCTGGCCGCGATGGCTGCGGCGCTGGTGTGCTATCTGATCATGGAATGGATGATCGGCCTGGAGTTCGCGCGCGGCGCGCTGCTGCTGGCGTTTGGACAGGGCGAAGCGCAAGGCTGGCGCGAGAGAGCGAAAACCGCGCTGCTGCGCTGGCTGCCCAATCTGCTGGCGTTTGGCGCGTTTCTGGTGTGGCGCATCTTCATCTTTGAGAGCGCGCGCTCGGTGATTGATGTGGGCGCGCTGGGACAAAGCTACCTGGCGCAGCCGGGGGCGATGATTCCGCGCCTGCTTGCCGAAACGCTGCAAGACTTTTTTGAAGCGCTGGTTTTGAGCTGGGCGGTTCCACTCTATAACACCACACACAGCGTGGAGCCGGGGCAGTTCTTCCTCTCGCTGGCCTTTGGCCTGGTGGCCGGCGGGCTGATGCTGGTGTATCTGCGGCGCATGCAGATTCACCAGCCCGACAGCGCCTTTTTCCCGCAGACACAGCGTCAGGAGATGCGGGTGGTGCTGGTGGTGGGCCTGGCGTGGGTGCTGTTCACCATCGCGCCGGTGGTGGCAGCCAATCGCTCGGTGGAATTTGAGAACACGTTTGACCGCTACACGCTGGCGGCCGCGCCGGGCGTGGTGCTGGCGCTTGTGGCGGCGGTTTCGCTGGTGATGGATAGCCGCGCTAATCGCTTGCTGTTTGTGGCGCTGGCGGCGGTCTCGGCTATGACGCATTACAACAACGCTGTGTATTTTCAGCAGTTTTGGGAGGCGCAGCGGCAGGTGTGGTGGCAATTGGCCTGGCGCGCCCCCGATTTTCAAGATCACAGCGTGCTGACCGCGCTGCTGCCCAAAGACTACCGTCTGGCGGAGAGCTACGAGATCTGGGGGCCGGCCAACATCATCTACCGTCCGGAGGGTGGCGAGCTGAAACTGACCGGCGAGGTGCTCAACCAGGAGACTTTGCAGCCGATGTTGAGCGCGTTTTCGTTTGGGCGTACCTTCCGGCGAATTCCCATGACGCTGGATTTTTCCAACCTGGTGGTGATGAGCCTGCCGGGTGAAGGGGCCTGCCTGCATGTCTTCGACGGCAGCTACCCGGAGGTCTCGGATCGGGAAGACGCCTGGATTCGGGCGGTGGCCAGCCGCTCGCGGGTGGATTTGATCCGCACGGAGGCAAGCGCAAACCTGCCGCCGGTGGAGATTTTTGGCCCAGAACCAGCGCACAACTGGTGCTATTATTACCAGAAAGCCAGCTTGGCGCGCCAGCAGGAGAACTGGGAAGAGGCCGTCCGCCTGGGCGACGAAGCGCGCGCCAAAGGCCTGCGGCCGGTTGATCTGGTGGAGTGGATGCCGTTTTATTTCGCTTACTCCAAATTGGGCCGTTACGATGACGCCAACCAGATCTCGGCCGAGCTGCGTTTGAACCAGAACCTGATCGAGTCGCTGTGCGCGGAATACACGCGGCGCGACCCGCCCGACGGCTATTCGGTCCGTAATCTGTGCGAGCCGAATGAATAACCGGAATGAAGACCGCTGCCAATGATATAATTGCAGCGGTTGTTTTTTATGATTGCAGGTACACCGGACAACCCAAATTTTCTTGCGCTGGAGAGTGGAATGTATCTTTCGGTAGTGGTGCCGGTATATAACGAGCGGGATAACCTGCCTTTGCTGTACCAGGCGGTGGTGGACGCGCTGAAGCCCATTGAGAAACCCTGGGAGTTGATTCTGGTGGATGACGGCAGTCGCGACGACAGCCTGCCGGTGCTCGAATCGCTGGCGGACAGCGACCCGCAGCGCGTGCGGGTGATCGCTTTGCGGCGCAATTTTGGTCAAACGGCGGCCATCGCGGCGGGGATTGACCACGCCACCGGTGCGGTGGTGGTGCTGATGGACGCTGACCTGCAAAACGACCCGCAGGATATTCCCATGATGCTGGAAAAACTGGAGCAGGGCTACGATGTGATCAGCGGCTGGCGCAAGAACCGCCAGGATACGTTTATCACCCGCACGCTGCCCTCCAACCTGGCAAATTGGCTGATCTCCAAAACCACCGGGGTTAAGTTGCACGATTACGGCTGCACGCTGAAAGCCTACCGGCGCGAAGTGATCACCGGTTTCCGGTTGTACGGCGAGATGCACCGCTTTATCCCCGTGTTTGCCAATTCGGTGGGCGCGCGCATTCTGGAAGTGCCAGTGAACCATCATCCGCGCAAGTTCGGCAAGGCCAAATACGGCCTGGAGCGCACCTTTAAGGTGGTGCTGGACCTGTTCACCGTGCAGTTTTTGAGCCGCTATGCCAACAAGCCCATCTACCTGTTTGGCGGGACGGGCAGCGTTCTGATTCTGGTGAGCGGGCTGGTGCTGTTTTACCTGTTCATTCGGCGCATCTTCTTCGATGTGTCGGTGATGAATTCTCCGCTGTTTCAAATAAGCACCATGGTGGCCATTCTGGGCTTCCAGTCGATTTTGATGGGGCTGATTGCCGAGCTGTTGGCGCGCACTTACCACGAGTCGCAGGGCAAGCCCACCTACACGGTGCGCAAAAAAATCAACTTCACTGAAGACGATCATTCCTGAGCGGCCATGCGAATATTAGTGCTGACCCATGAATACCCGCCAGTGGGCGGGGGCGGAGGCCGGGTGGCGCAAGATGTATGCGCCGGGCTGGCCGCGCGCGGACATGAAGTGCGCGTGCTGACCGCGCATTGCGCCGATCTGCCTTTCTATGAAAAGCGGGATGGCGTGGAGGTGCTTTTTCTGAAGTCCGGGCGCGCGCAGTTGTTCCGCGCCAGCCTGAAGGCGATGGCCGGGTATGTGTGGCAGGCCTTCTGGCAGGGGCTGAAGCAGATCCGCGCGTGGAAGCCGGACGTGATTCACGCCCAGTTTGCTGTGCCGGCCGGGGCGGCTGCCTGGGCGCTTTCGCTGGTGACGGGCACACCGTATGTGCTCACCGCGCACCTGGGGGATGTGCCGGGTGGCACGCCGGAAAAAACGGGTAAATGGTTCCAGATGATTTATCCCTTCACCCCGCCGATCTGGAAGCGCGCCGCGCGCGTAACGGCGGTGAGCGCGTTCACCCGCGACCTGGCGCTGAAGCATTACCCGGTAGCGGTGCAGGTGATCCCTAACGGGGTAGATTTACAGGCGGTGAGCGCGGGTGAAATCACCTTGCACCAGCCGCCGGTGGTGGTGTTCGCCGGGCGATTTATGCAGCAGAAGAACGTGGTGCAGATCGCGCGGGTGATGAACCGCCTGGCCGACCTGGACTGGCGCTGTCTGATGCTGGGTGACGGTCCTTTGAAGGCGGAGGTGGAAGCCGAGATTGCGCGCGGGGGGTGCGCGGAACGCTTTGAGCTGCCTGGCTGGGTAACGCCGCAGCAGGTGCTGGAAGCGTTTGAACAGGCAGATATTTTGTTGATGCCCTCTTATTCGGAAGGGCTGCCGGTGGTGGGTGTGCAGGCGATGGCCAAAGGGCTGGCGCTGGCGTTGAGCGGCGCGGGCGGCAACCCTGAACTGGTGGAAGCGGGGCGCAACGGCGTTCTGCTGGAGCCGGAGGACGAGGCCGGCTACGAGGCCGCGCTGCGCGTCTGGTTGAGCGACCCGGAAAAGCTGCTGGCGGCGCGCCGGGCCAGCCGCGAGCTGGCGCAGCGCTTCGACCTGGGCAAGATTGTGGACGAATACGAGCAAGTGTTGCGCGCCGCGGCGCGATAGACCTATCTGATGAGGCCGGGCGCGAGCGCTGGATGCCCGGCAAGCGAGGAAGAAGCATGCAATTTGAGAAAATTTGCATTTTGGGGCTGGGTTATATTGGTTTGCCTTCGGCCAGCACTTTTGCCACCCACGGTCTGCAGGTGGTGGGGGTAGACGTGGACCAGCGGGTGGTGAGCGGCCTGAAGAACGGCGAAGTGCACCTGTTTGAGCCGGGGCTGCGCACGCTGGTGCAGGCGGCGATTAAGTCTGGCAAGCTGACCATCAGCAGCCAGCCGGAGGAGGCCGATGCCTTTATCATCGCCGTGCCTACCCCGTTTTTGGAAGACAAACGCGCCGATATGCGCTTTGTGATTTCGGCTACCGAGGCGATTGTGCCGGTGCTGCGGCGCGGCAACCTGGTGGTGCTCGAGTCGACTTCTCCGCCGCGCACCACGGTAGACCTGGTGGCGCCCATTCTGGAACGGTCGGGGCTGAAAGCGGGCGAGGATTTCTTCCTGGCTTACAGCCCGGAGCGGGTTCTGCCCGGCCAGATTCTGAAAGAGCTGATTGAGAACGCGCGCGTGATCGGCGGCATAGACGCGGCCTCGGCGGAAGCCGGGCGCGATCTGTACCGCGTGTTTGTGCGCGGCGACATTGTGCTGACCGACTCGACCACGGCCGAGATGGTCAAGATCATGGAAAACACCTACCGCGACGTGAACATCGCCATCGCCAACGAGTTCTCGCGCCTGGCCGACCGCTTCGGCGTGGACGTATGGGAGGCGATTGAAATTGCCAACCGCCACCCGCGGGTCAATATTTTGCGGCCAGGGCCGGGGGTGGGCGGGCATTGCATCAGCGTTGACCCGTGGTTTTTGGTGGAGGCCGCTCCCGACCTGACGCCGCTGATCCGCACGGCGCGCGAGGTCAACGACAGCCAGCCGCATTTTGTGCTCAAATTGGCGCAGAAGTTGCTGGGCGGTAATCTGAGCGGGCGCACGGTGGCCGTGCTGGGGCTGACCTATAAGCCGGATGTGGATGACTTCCGCGAAAGCCCGGCGGTGGAAGCGGCGCTGCTGCTGCAGGCGGCCGGGGCGCGGGTGCGCGCTCACGATCCTTTTCAGCCCAAACAACCGATTGACGGTCTGGATCTGTGCGATTTGGATGAGGCGCTACGCGGCGCGGACGCGCTGGTGGTGCTGGTGGCGCACAGCGAGTACCGGCAGTTGAATCCGCAGGCGCTGGCGGCCAAAACCACCGCGCGCAGCGTGCTGGACGCGGTGCATATCTTTGACGAATCTGCCTGGCGCGAAGCCGGGTTTAACCTGCAACGCCTGGGGCGCGCTTTCTAGCGAGCAGACAGATGAAGAGCAGTTACCTGGTGTGGAAAATCGCGGGCAGCCTGGCTTTGGCCGGGCTGGCAGTGGGTTTTGGCGCGAATCTGCAGCGCTATTACCAGCCGCTGCTGGAAGGCGCAACGCGCATTTCATACCCGATGGCGGCCATCGTGCTTTACGCGCTGATCACCGGCCTGCTGGCGCTGGTGTTGATCTGGGCGCCGGGGCGGCTGGCTTTTCTCAACCGCTGGCGTGACCGGCTGGGCGCCGGGCGCTTTGTTGTGGTGGTGCTGATCAGCATCGCGGCCGGGCTGTTCTTTGGGGTTCACTTCAGTGAGAGTTTTGTGCAGCCGTTTCAGAAGGCATGGTTTACCCTGGTTCTGGCGGTAGTGAGTGTGTGGCTGGCTTCGGGAAAGGGAAAAGGCCTGGATTTAGCAGGCGCGTCAATTGGCCTGACGCTGATGGGCAGCGCCTTCGCGCTGACGATTGCCGCTCAGCAGGTGGTGGATTATCCCTTTTCGCTGTACTGGTCGGAGGGCAACCGCCTGTATGATTATTCCATTCCGTTTGGCACACGGTTGTACGACCTTCCAACCGGTGTTGAGCCGCAACCGCTGACCAGCCTGGGGCGGCGCAGTTTGTGGGGACTGCCGTTTCTGCTGCCGTTTGTGAACATCAGCCTGGTGCGATTGTGGGATATGATCCTGTTCTCGCTGCCGTATGTGCTGCTGGGCTGGCTGGTATTCTGGCAGGCGCGGCGGGAATCGCTGTTCACCTGGGGATTGGTGGGCCTGTGGGCGTACCTTTTCCTCAATCAGGGGCCGATTTATACCCCGCTGGTGCTGTCCGCGCTGCTGGTGGTGCTGGCTGGGCGCGCCAAAACCCTGCCGGGCATGCTGCTGGTGGCTGTGGCGGGCTATTATGCCAATTTTGCCCGCTATACCTGGATGTTCGCGGCGGGGATGTGGGCGGTGATGATCGCCCTGCTGGAAAAGAAAGACCCCGAAGCAAGCCTGGCGCAGCGCGTGCGGCGCGCGGTTCTGCTGGGTGGGGCGGGGCTGGTGGGGGGCTACCTGATCCCCGAAGTGCTCAAATGGATGCCGATTGAACGCAGCCTTTCGGATGAGGCTACCGAACTGGTCTCGGTGGAGGGTATCTCCACGGTGGTACAGCAGCAGCCGCTGCTGTGGCAGCGTTTGTTCCCCAACCCCACCAATCCGCTGGGGATAGTGCCCTGGCTGCTGCTGGCGGCCGGTCCGCTGCTGGCGTTGATGGTGTGGTTCGCGCTGAAAAAAGGCTGGGCGCGGCACTGGCTGCAGCGCCTGGCGGCGCTGGGTGTGCTGGGGGCTTTTCTGGGGGTGGGGCTGGTGATCAGTGTGAAGATTGGCGGGGGCAGCAACCTGCATAACGTGGATATGTTTTTGATATGCGTGTTGATTCTGGCCGGGCTGGCCTGGGAGGCCGGACTGGGCGGCTGGCTGCGCGAGCAGGCGGGGAAGAGTGGCTGGGCGCGCGTTCTGCTGGCACTGGTGGTGCTGGTCCCGGCGGTAACGCCGGTTGTGCAGATTGAAACGTTTGGCTTTCCGCCGCGCGCGGAGACCGAGCAGGCCGTCAGCGAGATCCGCGGGCATGTGCAGGAACGCAAGCAGATGGGTGAGGTGCTTTTCATGGATCAGCGCCAACTGCTCACCTTTGGCTACATGGGTGAGGGGGTGACGCTGGTGCCCGACTATGAGAAGAAAGTGCTGATGGAAATGGCGATGACCAGCAACGCGGAGTATTTTGACACTTTCTACCGCGATCTGGCGACGCGGCGCTTCTCGCTGATCATCGCGGAACCGATTTCGGTGACCTACCGCGGTGAAGAACACCAGTACGGGAATGAAAATGACGCCTGGACGGATTGGGTGGCGATCCCGGTGCTGTGCTATTACGACCCGGTGGTTACTTACAAGCCATCGGGGGCAACACTGTTCTTCCCGCGCAAAGAAGTTACGCCGCCGTATCCGGGCGCGCAGTGCCCGGCGCCCGACCAACCGTAACGCGATAAAAGGGGTGCTGTTTGCTGTTATCCTGGGTGTGGTTTGCCGTGTGGATGAGCGGCGGGCTGCTGCTGGCGGTCCGCGCTTTTCGGCTGCAAGGATACGAGAAACTCCCGGTGGGCCTGGCGGTGGGTTTTGCGCTGCAAATTTTGCTGGCCAATATGCTGGCGCGGGTGGTAAGCCTGCCCGCGGCGGCGTGGGTCTCGGCGGGGGCGCTGCTGGTAAGCGGTCTGCTGCTGAACCGGGGGCAGTTCCGTGAGCGGTTGAAGATGGAACGCCCGCTGTTGAGCCTGGCGGTGATGGCGCTGATCGCGGCCACGGCCGCGCGGGTGGCGTTGGGCACGACCATCTTTGACGATTACGCGCATTTGCCGACCACCTCGCTGATGGCGGCCGGGGACGTGCCGCCTCATTTCGCGCTGGATCCCGGCGTTCCCTATTATTATCACTATTTTCTGATGCTGTTCGCCGCGCAGTGGACGCGGGTGGGCGGGCTGCTGCCCGGCACCGCCCTGGACCTGGCACGCGGCGTGTCTTTCGCGCTGGCGGTGGCGCTGGCCGCCGTGTGGGCGCGGCGGCTGACCGGCAGGCGCGCTGCCGCAGTGCTGGGTGGGGCGTTTGCCGCCCTGGCGGGCGGAACGCGCTGGCTGATGCTGCTGCTGCCGCAGGGCGTGCTGACGCGCATCTCCGCGCAGGTTACGCTGATCGGCAGCGGGGCCACCTCGGGCGCGGATTTGCTCAGCGCGCTGCAGAGCGGCTGGGGGGTCGACAGCGGCGCGCCGCTGGAACTGCCCTTTGCCTTTGCCAACGGCATCAACGCCAGCGGGGTGGCGGGGCTGCTGGGACCTAACAGCCTGTGCGGCCTGCTGATCACCCTGGCGCTGCTGTTAACCTTCAACCGCTGGCGCGACGGCTGGGGCGCGGCGCTCAGCGCGCTGCTGCTGGCGGCTTCGTTTCTGACCGGCGAAAGCGACCAGATTTTGACCACGGCGGGCTGGGGGGTGGTGCTGCTGGGCGCGGCGATCCGCGCGCGCGGGCTGCGCCTGCCGCGCTCATTTTGGCAGTGGATGGGCGTGTACGCGGCGGGCAGCCTGCTGGGGCTGGCGCAAGGCGGGGCGTGGACGGAATACCTGCTGACCTTCGCGGCGCGTTTGGGCGGCGCGCAGACAGTTTCTTCCTACCAGACGGTGGGCTTTGAACTGGCTGCGCCGGCGCTGGTATCGTCTCACCTGGGGGTGATGCCGCTGAGCCGCCCGTTTGCTTTTTTGGCAGCGCTGTTTGAGCTGGGGCCGGGGCTGCTGGCCCTGCCTTTGCTGGGATTCTACGGCTTGAAGGCGCTGCGCGCCGGGCGCTGGTTTGAAAGCGCCTTTGTGTGGGGCGGGCTGCTCTCGCTGGTCACGATTTTTGTGCAATTCACCGGCTCGACGGGCGTGCGCAACACTTCGCGCCTGTACGGTTTTGTCTCGCTGGCCATGCTCTATGCCCTGCCGCTGGTATGGCGCTGGGCGGCGCGGCGCGCGGCCTGGGCGCGGGTTACGGCGGCCTCGCTGGGCGCGCTGACTTGCCTGGGCGGGCTGGTGCTGGGCGGCTACCTGCTGGCGTCCGCGCCGCAGCCAAAGTATGGGGCGCACCTGAGCGCGCTGGACGTGGAACTGTCAGAGCGCAACTGGAACCGTCTGGAGGCGGGCGCGCTGATCTATGCCAAAGACCCCGGCGGGGCGGTAACGCTCTTCGGGCGGCCGAGCGATGCGGCGCTGACCTGGTTCGAATACAAGCCGGAATGGCAGGCGCTGGGCGAGCGGGAAGACCCGGCGGCCTGGCGCGCGGCTGGTTTTGATTACGCCTATGTGGGCGGGCAGGCCGGTGACAGCGGCCTGGCGCTGGACGATTGGAAAAGAACCTGCGCGCGGGTGGTGGATGAAGCCGCCGACGGGCAGGGCAACTGGCGCGCGCTGCTGGATTTGCGCGCCTGCGCGGTGGAAGAGTAAAGGGAGCCTGAAATTGGCCGCGAAACTGCTGCAATTGGGTCTGCTGGTGGGCTGGGGCGCGCTGCTGTGGGCGGGCGGGCTGCTGCTGGTGGGCCGCGCTTATCATCTGCCGCGCCGCGAGCGCTTGGCAGCCGGTTTGGCGGCTGGCCTGCTGGTGGACGTTCTGCTGGCGGGGCTGCTGAGCCGGATCGCGGGCGCGGGGATGGCCTTTGGTCTGGCGGCCATACTGACCCTGCTGCTGGGTATTGCTGTGAACCTGCCCTTCGGCAAAGGAAATGGGAAAGACTGGATGCCGGCGCGCTCAGACGCGGGGCTGCTGTTGATTCTGGCGGCCGGGGTGGGAGTCTTCGCGCTGATCGGGCGTGGAACCAGCCCGGCGAGCGACGCGCACAGCCTGCCGCTGGTCTCGCTGCTGGCGGCCGGGGAGGGCGTCCGCTGGGCGGGCGGCGCGCTTTTCAATGAAATTCTGGCCGCGCAGGTGATGCGCCTGGGCGGTTTATCTGCGTGGCTGGCGCTGGACCTGGCGCGCGCCTTGAGCCTGAGCCTGGCGGTACTACTGGCCGGGCTGTGGGCGCGGCGCGCCACCGGCAGCGCGCTGGCGGGCTGGTGCGCCGGTCTGCTGGGGTGGTTGGGGGGCGGCGCGCGCTGGCTGCTGCTGCTCTTCCCCGCCGCTGTGCTGAACTGGCTGGGCACGGACGCGCAGCTCTTGCGCGCCAGCGGCAGCTGGCTGGGCGGGCTGGCCAACCGCGCCGGCGGGCTGGATGTGCCGTTTCTGCTGGCCAGTGACCTGCCAGCTGCCTTGTTCAGCCAGGGAATGACCGGCGGCACGCTGCTGGCCGGGGTGCTTCTGCTGGGGGCCGGGCGCTGGCGCGGTTGGCGCGGGGCGCTGGTTACGGGACTGCTGTTGGCCGGGGCGGCATTGAGCGCGCCCTGGTTTCTGATTGTGGTGCTGACGGGCTTGCTGCTGGGGGGCGCGGCAGCCTGGGCAAGGGGAGAAATGAACCCGGCGCGGCGCGGCCGCTGGCTGGCCTGGCTGGGTATGGGGGTGGGGGCGGGGCTTGCGCTGCTGGCGCTGGGGCTGCCTTTGCCAGCCGCGAACTGGCGCTGGCCGCCGAGGGTGATCTCTGCGGATTGGGGCGGGCTGTCGCTGTTGAACCCCCGGCATGGAGTGGTCCTGCTGGTTGAATCGGGCTGGCTGATTGCGCTGGCCGCTCCGGGGCTGGCCTGGTGCTGGCGCGCCTGGAGGGCCGGGCGCTGGTATGAGGCCGGCTTTTTGTCTCTGCCGCTGCTGGGCGGGCTGAGCCTGCTGCTGGGCGGCGCGGATTGGGCGCGCGAGCTGCAAGCGGCTGTGCCGGGCTTTGCCTTCAGCGCGATTGGCGTCAGCGCGGCGTGGATGTGGGCGCGCAGACGCGCGGGTTCCGCGCGCGGCTGGCTGGCGGCTGCCTGGCTGGTGGCGCTGGTGGGCGGCGGCGTGAGCCTGGGGGCGGCGCTGGCTGCGGCTCCCCGCCCGGTGCTGGCCGCGTTCATCGAGCCACTGGACGCGCAGTTGATGGACGACCATTGGGACGCACTTGAGCCGCAGGCGCGCGTGTTTGATCCGCGGGCGGCGCGGGGAGAGACCCTTTTCGCGCGTACCAGCGGGCTGGACGAGGCCGCGCAGGCGCGCCTGAGCGCGAACCCGCAGGTGGAGGCTCTGCTGGCCGAGGGGGTGGAGTATCTCTACTACGGTTGGGCGGATTGGAAAACCAACGAAAAGGCGTATCATCAAATACAGGAATTGAGCTGCGCGCGCGTGGTGAGCGAATACGCCGCCAAACGCGGCGAGGACTATCGCGTGCTGGTCGATTTACGCGGCTGTCGTTAATCGACGGCGCAGAAAGTGGAGCGGCAAATGGACGCAAAAGAGCTGGCGGATGTGTTTGAGCGCATCGCGCAGTTGATGGAGATCAAGGGGGAACTGGTTTACAAGTATCTGGCGTACCGCAAAGCGGCCGACAGCCTGCGCAACCTGGCGGAAGACGTGCGCGCGGTGCGCGAAGCCGGGCGGCTGACGGAGATCCCCGGGGTGGGCAAGGCGATTGCCCAGAAGATCGAGGAACTGCTGGATACGGGGCGGCTCGAATTTCTGGAGAAGCTGGAAGGCGAGGTGCCGCCCAGCCTGATTGAGGTGTTGAACGTGCCGGACGTGGGACCCAAGAAGGCGGCCTTGTTCTGGCGCGAGGCGAATGTGATCGACGTGGTGGGGCTGGAGGCGGCGGCCCGCGCCGGACGTCTGCGTGAGCTGCCGGGGATGGGCGAGAAGTCGGAGCAGCGCATTTTGGCCGGGATTGAGGCGCTGAAACGGCGCAGCAACCGCATGCTGCTGGGCAACGCTGTGCCGGCCGCCGAACGCTGGCTGGAATGGCTGCGCGGCCTGCCGGGGGTGCAGCGCGCCGAAGCGGCGGGCAGCCTGCGGCGCTGGAAGAACACGGTTGGCGATTTTGATCTGGTGGCGGCCAGCAACCGTCCGGCCGAAGTAATGGAGGCGTTTGTCTCGCACCCGGAGGTGGCGCGTGTGAAGAGCCGCGGTGAGAACAAGTCGAGCGTGGAATTTGCCAACGGAATGGGCGCGCAGTTGTGGATTCAACCGCCGGAGCGCTTTGGCACGCTGTGGCAGTACGCCACCGGCTCGAAAGACCACAATGTGCGCCTGCGCGAGTTGGCCCAGCGCCAGGGGTATTCGCTCTCGGAGCAGGCCCTGGTGGACGAGCAGGGGCAAGAATTGCGCTTTGATAACGAGGAAGATTTATACGCGCAGCTGGGGCTGGCGTGGGTGCCGCCTGAGCTGCGTGAGGACCGCGGCGAGGTGCAGGCCGCCAAAGAACACAAACTTCCAGCCATGCTGGAGACCAGCCAGATAATGGCCGATCTGCACTGCCACACGCGCTGGAGCGATGGCGCGGAGACAATTGAGACCATGGCGCGGGCGGCCGCACAGCGCGGCTTGCGCGTGCTGGCCATCACCGATCACTCGCGCGGGCTGGGGGTGGCAGGCGGCCTGAGCGCGGAAGACCTGCGCCAGCAGTGGCTGGAGATTGAAGCCGTGCAGCGCGAGGTGGGTGACCAGATTCGCCTGCTCAAAGGCACGGAGGTGGAGATCCGCGCAGACGGCAGCCTGGATTTTGACGATGAAACCCTGGCGCAGCTTGATGTGGTGGTGGCTTCGCTGCACAGCGGATTGCGACAGCCGCGTGAGGTGATCACCCAGCGGCTGGTGGCGGCCATGCGCAACCCGCACGTGGATATTATCGGGCACCCCGGCGGGCGGCTGCTGCTGCACCGCGAACCTTCGGACCTGGATTGGGAAACGGTGCTGCGTGAGGCGCAGGCCAACCAGACGGTGCTGGAGATCAACGCCAACCCCAGCCGCCTGGACCTGGACGAGGTCTACGCGCGGCGGGCGGCTGAGATGGGGATTTTGTTAAGCATTGACAGCGACTCGCACGCCCCCGACCAGTTCGATTTGTTGAAATATGGGGTTTCAGTGGCGCGGCGCGCCTGGGCGCCGCCGCAGCAGATCATCAATACCTGGCCGCCAGAACGTCTGCTGGCGTGGCTGGCGGAACGCGGAGGATGAACAGCTTGAAACGAATTTTTTTGTGGTTGATCTTATGGGTGAGCCTGGTGGGACTGGCCTGTTCGGCCAGCGGGGCGGGAACGGACAACGCGCGCTACGCGCCTGCCGGAGATGGCACGGAATATCCGCAGGAGCCGGAAGAGGTGGTTTCGGCGTTTTTGGCCGCGCAGCAGGAAGACCCAAAACAAATGGAGCGCTACCTCTCGACCACTGCGCTGGCGCAGCTTCCGCCAGAGGGCGCGGTTGAAATGCTGCACTGCCAAGATGTGGTGATGGGATACCTGATCTCCAGCGCGTCGGTGTCGCAAAACCCGCCGGGAGCGATTGTGGAAGTGAACCTGACCACCGGGCAGGCAGAGTTGGGGCGGGCTTTTGTGCTGCTGCGCCAGAATGGGGTGTGGGTGATTGATGAAATCCTGGCCCTGCCTTAATGGGCTTGCCTGGATACCCTTAATGAAAGTTATGAAAGTAGAGTGGGAAGGTCAGGTATTGGTTTTTTCATGGTATAATGCGGCGGGTTTTTTAGCCTTCTCTGTACAAGTGAGATGTTTTTATTTCTGAGCCAACCGAAGCCCTGTCATCCCTTCCCTTCTTTGGCGCGAAGCTGCCCCAACGGCCGGCTGTCCGCGCTGGTTTTTCCTCTATTTGTCATGGATTCATCATGTATAATGAATTTTGGACGTCAATCAGGGGTGATCTGTACCTGTTGGCCGGATAGGCTGACGAGAGAAGCAGGCCAACGCTCACTGCAGGCTGAAGGATTGGAATCAACTTAGGAGAATAAGCGATGGAGAAATTTAGACGAGAAATTCCGAATCATTTTGACCTTCCGACCCCTTTAAGCCGGTTAGGGGAACTGGCTTATAACCTGTGGTGGGTGTGGAACGCCGATGATCAACGTATATTTGGCATGCTGGACCCGATTTTGTGGGAAACCACCAATCACAATCCGGTGGAGCTGTTGCGCAAAGTGGACCGCGCGCGCCTGGACCGCGCGGCGCAGAACCCGCGCTATGTGGAGCGCTACCAGCGCGCTTTGCAGCATTTTGACCGCCACATGCAGCGCACCGACACCTGGAGCGATGTGGACTGCGAGCCGCTGTCGAAAGATTGGGTGGCTTATTTTTCGTTTGAGTTTGGGTTGCACGAATCGGTGCCGGTGTATGCCGGCGGCCTGGGCGTGCTCTCAGGTGACCATTTGAAGGAAGCCAGCGAGCTGGGCATGAACCTGGTGGGGGTGGGCTTTATTTACAACCAGGGTTATTTTGACCAGCACATCACCGAAGATGGCTGGCAGGAGACGCGCAATCACTTCCTGGACTTTCACAATATGCCGATCATTTCGATTGTGGATGAGAACGGCCAGCCGGTGAAAATTTCGGTGACGCTGCAAGACCGCGAAGTGTGGGCGCGGGTGTGGAGCATTCAGATCGGGCGCATTCCGCTCTTCTTGCTGGATACCAACGTGGAAGAAAATAACCTGGCCGACCGCCAGCTCTCGGCGCGCCTGTACAGCAATGACCCCGAAGCGCGCGTTTCGCAGGAAATTCTGCTGGGCATCGGCGGGGTGCGCATGCTGCGTAAATTGGGCTACGATCCCAAGGCCTGGCACATGAACGAAGGCCATTCGGCTTTTATGGTGCTGGAGCGCATGCGCGAGTTGATTGAAGCCGGCAAGAGCTTTGAAGAAGCCGGTGAAATTGTGCGCAAATCGAGTGTGTTTACCACCCATACCCCGGTGCCGGCCGGTAACGACCAGTTCCCTGTGTGGCTGGTGGATAAATATTTCTACCAGTACTGGCCGAAATTGGGCCTCGACCGCGACCAGTTTGTGAACCTGGCCAAGCAGGCGCAGCCGTGGGGCGAAACCTTCAGCATGCCGGTGCTGGCTTTGCGCTTCTCGCGCTACAGCAACGGCGTGTCGAAGCTGCACGGCGAAGTCTCGCGCGAGATGTGGAACTTCTTGTGGCCGGAGAAGAAGGTGGATGAAGTGCCGATCACGTCGATCACCAACGGCGTGCAGAACGGCACCTTCCTGGCGCGGCGCATGCGCGAGCTGTTTAACAAGCATCTGGGCGCGGACTGGTACGAGCATTTAGACGACCCGGCCCTGTGGGACGGTGTGGATCAGATCCCCGATGAAGAGCTGTGGGAAGTGCGCCGCCATTTGAAGCGTAAATTGATGATGTTTGCCAACCGGCGCATTCGCCGCCAGTGGCTGGCCGGGCAAATTCACCCGGTGCAGGCCATCGCCGGCGGGGCACTGCTGGAGCCATATTCGCTGACGATTGGTTTCGCGCGGCGCTTTGCCACCTATAAACGCGGCTACCTGATCTTCCGCGATATGGAGCGCCTGCTGCGCATTATCAACAACGCCGAGCGTCCGGTGCAGATCGTGTTTGCCGGTAAGGCGCACCCGGCCGACGAACCGGGCAAGCTGATCATCCAGCAGGTTTACCGCGCGGTGAAAGACGCGAAAACCGGCGGGCGGCTGATCTTCATGGAAAATTACGATATGAATGTGGCGCGCTACCTGGTGCAGGGTGTGGATATATGGCTGAATACGCCCCGCCGCCCCAACGAGGCTTCGGGCACGTCGGGCATGAAGGCGGCGATCAACGGCGCGCTGAACTTCTCGATTCTGGATGGCTGGTGGGCCGAAGGCTATAACGGCATGAACGGCTGGGCGATTGGCGACGGCAAGACTTACACCGATCACAACCTGCAAGACGACGCTGACGCGGAAAGCCTGTACAGCACGCTGGAAAATGAAATTGTGCCCATGTATTACAGCGGGCGCGTGGGAGATAATCTCTCCAGCGAATGGATCAAGCGGGTGAAGAGTTCGATTAAGACCTGCTCGTGGCAGTTCAGTATGAAACGCATGCTGAAGGAATATGCCAACTGGTCTTACCGCCCGATTCTTGAGGAAGAAGACTAACAGAAAGGAATTTCAATGGAAACGCTGCTTTCTCCCCAGGTATGGCTGTGGGCTTTGGCCATTTTTGGGCTGCGCGTGGTCAATATTTCTCTGGACACCGTCCGGTTTTTGCTGGTGCTGCGCGGAAAGAAGCTGCTGACCTGGATTCTGGGATTTATTCAATCAATCATGTATGTGGTGGTGATCAGCGAAGTGCTGTCGAGCATGGACAATGTGCTGAATATTGTTGCCTACGCGGCGGGCTATTCCACCGGCACGACGATTGGCATGTGGATTGAAAAGCGGCTGGCGATTGGGCATGTGCAGCTCAATATTGTCTCGACCACGCTGGGTTCGGCGGTGGCCGCCGCGCTGCGGGCGAACGGTTTCGCGGTGACGGAAGTGCCGGCGCGTGGAAAAGACGGCACGGTTACGCTGCTGCACGCGGATGTGAACCGCAACGATGTGGATAATGCTGAGACGGTGATTCTGGAGGCGGACCCGACGGCGTTTATCACCGCCGAGGATGTGCGCCCCATGCGGGCGGGATTCTGGCGCAGCAGCCCGAACAGCAAGAAGTAGTTTTGGGTAACCCCCTCTGTGTCTCCCCCATTTTCGTTCCGAAAATGGGGGAGAATTGCGTTAGGGATGGTGGGTTTCGGGCGGCGATGGGCGGGTTTTGGTGCAGTGCAAACTGGCCGCCCTCCACGCCACCCTACGCAGGAAGGGAGCACTGATTGGTCTATTTTCCCCAGCTTTGCATGAGCAGTATATAAAAGCGCAGCATATTGCCCAGATTTTTGAGGCTGATGCGCTCGTTGAGGCCGTGGACGCGCGAGAGGTCTTTGGAGTCGAGGTGGACGGGGCAGAAGCGGTAGACATTGGCGCTGAGCGGAGTGTAGTGATAGGCGTCGGAGGCGCCCAGCATGGTGAATGGAGCTACCGGCACGGGACCAAAGGTGCGCTGAATGGTTTCGGACAGCCGTTGGTAGGCGGTTGAGTCGGTGGGGGAGATGGGCGACGCTTCGCGGGCCGATTCGTGCAGGGTTTCGATGCTGACGCGCGGGTCGCGGATGGTCTGGCGCACGCGCTGGATGACGCTCTGCGTGGTGTCGCCGGGCAGCAGGCGGAAGTTGACCACCGCCGAGGCCGAGCGCGGCAGCACGTTGTCTTTCATGCCGGCGGTGAGGATGGTGGGGGCGGTGGTGGTGCGGATGGCCGCGCTGGACTGCGGGCTGGCATCGAGCTGCTTGCGCGCCAGGCCGCCGAACAGCCACAGGTTGGCAAAGACCAGGCGCAGGGTGAAAGGCGCGGCTGGGCCGAGGGCCTGGAAGAGCGGTTTCATCATTTCCACATGGGCGGGCTGCGGATGGCGCTGCAGGCGCGCCAGGGCGTGGGCCAGGATGCTGATAGAGGTTTCGGCGGGCGGTGTGGAGGAATGCCCGGCGTCGGTGGTTACGTCCAGTTTGAGGGAGAGGTAGCCTTTTTCGGCGGCGCCGATCAGGGCGATGGGGCCTTTTACTCCGGGCAGGGCGTTTTCTACCACGGCCAGACCCTCGTCCAATACGGCTTCAAACGTGGTTCCGCGCGCGGCAAACCAGGCGGAAACCTGCTGCGCGCCCTGCCGCCCGCTGATCTCTTCGTCGTGCCCAAAGGCAAGGAAGATGCCGCGCGCCGGGCAGTAGCCGCGCGCCAGCAGATGCTCTGCCGCGTCCAGCAGGGCGGTTACCTGGTTCTTCACGTCCAGCGTGCCGCGGCCCCACACAAAGCCGTCCGCGATTCTGCCGGAGAAGGGCGGCTGTTCCCAGCGGTCGAGGGTAGCCTCGTCCACGGGAACGACGTCCTGGTGGGCCATAAACAGCACGGGCTTCAGCGCGGGGTCGCTGCCCGGCCACTCGTAGACCAGACTGAACTGGTTGATGGTGTGCAGGGTCAGCTGTTGGTGAACGAGGGGAAAGTCCTGGCGCAGGGTCTGATGAAGCTGAAGCAGGCTTTCGGCGCTGGCCGGCTGCGATTCGGACCACGAGATGGTTTGGCACTGCACAGCGTGGGAGAGATGCTGCGCGGCGGCAAGGCTGTCGATTTTGAGCGGTTCGTCTGCCGGCAGGGCGGGCGCGGGGCGCGAGAAGGTGAGCGCGCGGATGAGCACCACCAGGACCAGGGCGACAGGGAGAGCGATGAGGAAAAAGATGAGCGGCTGCATAATGATTCCTGTGTGAAGAGAAGATTTACATGATTTTGGGCTGGCTCCAGGCCTGCACCAGTTGGATGAAGAACTGCACCATTTTGGCCAGCTCATCAACGGCGACGCGTTCATTAATCCCGTGAATGCGCGCCTGGTCTTCGGCGGTCAGGCGCATGGGCGAGAAGCGGAAGATCTGCCCGGCCAGGTCGTTGAAATGGCGCGAATCGGTGGCGCCGAGCATGATGAAGGGCGCTACGGGCAGGCTGCCAAAGGTCTGCTGAATGAGATGCCGGATGCTGATAAAGGCTGGTGAGTTGATGTCGGCCACGGGCGATGGCTCCCAGGCGATGCCGTGATAGGGCTGGAATTTGACGCGCGGGTCATTGATCACTTTGCGCACGTGCTCGCACACGCTGGAGATGGTGTCGCCGGGCAGGATGCGGAAGTTGATGCGGGCGCTGGCCTGGCGCGGAAGAATATTATCTTTGATGCCGCCGCTGATGATGGTGGGGGCGGTGGTGGTGCGCATGGCGGCGTTGGTCTGCGGGTTGGTTTCCATCATGCCGCGACAGTACGCGCCGAACAGCCACAGGTTGGCAAACGAGAGCTGCATGGAAAACGGGGCGGCGCTGCCCACCGCGCGGTAGAAAGGCTGCAAAGCGCGGATGTGGGCGGGCATGGGGTGGGCTTCGAGGCGGGTGATGGCGCGGCTGAGGATGCCGATGGCGGTCTGGCGGGGTGGGATGGAGGAGTGCCCCGGTTCGCATTCCACGCTCAGTTCGAGGGTCATGTAGCCTTTTTCGCCGGTGGCCACCAGCGCAACGGGCGATTGAATGCCGGGATAGCCGTCCAGGACGATGGCCGGTCCTTCGTCGAGGACGAGGCTGAAGCGGGTGCCTTGCTCGCGAAACCAGGCAGCCACCTGGCGCGAGCCGTCGATGCCGCCAATTTCTTCGTCGTGGCCGCAGGAGATGTACACGTCGCGGGAGGGCTGGTAGCCGGCAGCGAGTAGGTGTTCCACGGCTTCAAAGATGGCCACCAGTTGATTCTTCATATCCAGCGCGCCGCGCCCCCACACAAAACCGTCTTCAATCGCGCCGTCAAAGGGAGGATAGGTCCAGGCGGGCAGGGTGGCCGGGTCGACTGGCACCACGTCGAGGTGCGCCATGAGCAGAATGGGGTCCAGTTCGGGTTGGGCGCCGGGCCAGCGGTAGACCAGGCTGTATTCGGCGATTTGGGTGCGCTCGAGGCGCTGGTGGACGAGCGGGTAAGACAGCTCCAGGAAGCGGTGCATATCCAGCAGGGCCTGGCGGTTGGGCTTGCCGCGCGCGGTGGAGACCGTTTCACAGCGGATAGCCTGGGCGAGGTGCATGGCGGCCTGGCGCGGTTCCAGAGGGATGGGTTTGGCGGGTTCTGCGGGGTGGCCAGCGGTGGAAAAGGTGGCGGTGCGAATGAGGATAAAGGCGGCTGCGAAGAGCAGCACTACCAGAACAGGCAGGAGAATTTGGAACAGCATACGCGCCTCGATTTTGGCAGGGAGTGGGGCTTTTGATTAATTGTACACTGCCTTGCGGCCGCGTGGTACCGGAGAGGCTTGTTTTTTGGGGGAAATGGCCAGGCGCGCCCGCGGGAGCGGAGAACCGGCGGGTTTCGGACGGCGGCCCGTAATTAGAGCAGGCTTTGCTGGCTGGCGGCAGGGTCGGCGGGGACGGGGTCTGCGGCGGGGTCGGGGGGCTGGTAGATAAAGCGCGCGCGGCAGCTCCAGGTGAGGTTCAGCCCCACGCTGGCGCCGCAGTTGGGACAGGTTCCCAAGAGGGCCAGGCCCACCATGCGCACGGCTTCCAATTCAAGCGGGTAGGTATAACTGCGCTGGCAGCCGGGGCAGACGGCCGCACGGCTCAATGGGTCACCGCCGCGGCGTAAAGGGCTTCAAATTCCTGCTGGAAAGCGGCCGCTAAATGGGGGGCGCGAATCACCAGCAGCGTTTCGTCGTTGCGGGTGTTGGCGCTTTTGGTGAAGTTGTACGAGCCGATCACCACCGTGTTTCCGTCGAGGATGATGACTTTGTGGTGCATCAGACCATCACAGGCGTCCAGGCGAATATCCAGGCCGGAATCGCTCAGATACTTGTATTCGCTGCCGGTTCCGGTAACCTGCTCGGCGTCTTGCACAACACGCACGCGCACGCCGTCGCGAGCTTTGGACAGCAGGGCGTTGCCGATGGGGTCGGAGGTGAAGGAGTAGGCCAGCATTTCCACGCTTTGGCGCGCCGAGCCGATCAACTCGATGACGCGTTCTTCCGGCTGGTCGTCGGGCGCGAAGAGGACTTCCACTTGAACGCCATCAAAAATAAAGCCTTGCATTTCATCGCCGCGCGGGCTGTTCGCGCCAAAGCGGTTTTGGGTGAACATCTCTTCAAATTCGGCGGTGAAGATCTGGGCCAGTTGCGTTGAATGGAAATGGATGAGGTGATTGGCGTCTTCGTCGTTGCTGTTGGCGGTGAAGTTCATCGAGCCGGTCCAAACGTCGGCAGCATCGATGACGGCAAATTTGTTGTGCATCAGGCCGTCCGGCGAATCGGCACGCACGGAAATGCCGGCGTCTTGCAGGGCGGCGGGGCCAGAGCGGGAGCGGTTCTCGTTTTCCACCACCAGGCGAACCAGCACGCCGCGTTCGTGGGCGGCGATGAGGGCGTCGACGAGGGGCGGGTAGCTGAGGTTGTAGATCGCCATGTCTACCTGCTCTTGTGCGGCGTTGACCGCCTGGACGAGGGCATCGAGGGGGGCGGGCGCGTCTGGCTGCTGGGCGGGGGTGCAGGCATGCGTGAAGTACAGGTCGACGGAGGGCGGCAGAGCGGTGAAGGTGGGCGCCGGCAGCGGCACAGACGTGCGGCAAGCGGCCAGGGTGAGCGCCGCGGCGAAGAGCAGCAGGATGGTTAGAAAAATGGGTCGGGTTGGTTGTTTCATGGGGACGCCTCTCTGCGAGCGGCGATCATTATAGCATATTCGGGCGGGTAAGACGGTGGCGCGCTTGCAAGGATCGCCTATAATTAACAACAGTACGGGGAAACATCACTGAAGAAAAAAGGACGCAACGACATGAGACTGGGGGATGTGTTCAAGGCAGGTCAAGACGACGAATTGTATCAGGTGCTGGGTGTGGACATCTTTGGCCGGGTGCTGGCGCGGCGGTTTGAGCTGGAGCATGGTGAGGTGGGGGCGCAGGTAGAGTTTGAGCCTGGGCCGGGCTGCCGGGTGCTTTTCAATGCTTATGACTCTGTGGAAATTGAGCGCGGCTGCGAGGTGTGCGAAATGACCTACCAGGTGGAGTTTTCGGAACGCGGAGATTGGAGCGGTGAGCTGTGGTTTGAGGCGGTGAGCCTGCAGGGCGACGGCTCGCAAACGGCGCTGATGACCTCACCCAGAGCGGCGTTCACGCGCGGCAACAACTGGCCAAACCCTGAAATTCCCGATAATCATAAGGTACACCAGCAGCTCTGCCAGATGCTGGAAGCGGCCGGGTGGCAATTGATCCTGGAAAGGCGCAGCTGGTGGTGGAAATGCCGTTTCAAACGTCCGTGTGGCGAAGGCCGGTAAAGTTCCCCTTGACCGCGCCGCCAAATTTTTATATATTGATGAGAGACAAGATGATCAACCATCGGACGGGAGGTGCAGCGTGTCGATTTACTTGTTAGACGACAGCTTGAAGGTGGATATCTATTTTGACCCGGATGATACCAGCTTCGAGGATGATATTTGCGTGTGTTTTACTGAGTCGTGCGACGAGGAAGAAAAGATTTTTAAGGTGGACGAATCGCATATTTATATCACTCCTCAGCAAGCCCGGCAGTTGGCCGAGGCGCTGCTGAAAGCGGCAGATCGCAGCGATTATTCGGATACCAATCATTAATCCAACCCGGTTTTAAGCGCATTCCCATCCGCAAGGAGTGCCTTGCGGATTTTTTGTTCACCGCCGCTGAAGGCGGGCAATTGTTATTTTGAAGGGTGATAAGGAACAGAACATGGAAACCATTCTTATGGCAGTACTCGTCAGCCTGGTGGCCGGAGCGACGGTGTCGCTGCAGTCTCCCATGGCCAGTTTGCTTTCGCTGCGTCTGGGGATGCTCTCCAGCGTGTTTATTATTCATATCGGCGGCGCGATTGTGGCGCTGGTGCCGCTGGTGTTGAGCGGCGGCCAGCAGATCCGCGAGTGGCGCGGGGTGCCCTGGTACGCGCTGGCGGCGGGGGCGCTGGGCCTGATTGTGGTAGGCGGGGTGAGCTTCACTATTCCGCGGATTGGCGCGGCGGCCACGGCCACCCTGATGGTGGTGGGGCAGCTGCTGATCGCGGCGGCGGTGGACCATTTTGGCCTGTTGGGCGCGGTGCAGCGGCCAATTGACCTGGCGCGCGTGGCAGGGTTTTTACTGCTGGTGGCCGGGGCCTGGCTGGTTACGCGCTAATCGCGGGCTATCTCCAAATTTTTAACGAACAACCATGAAAATTTTTATCACCGGCGGAACGGGATTTATTGGCGGGTATGTGACACGGCGGCTGGCGCAAGACGGCCACGAACTGGTGTGCCTGGCGCGCCCAACCAGCCAGCGCGGCGCGCTGCAGGCTGTGGGGGCGCAGATTGTGGAAGGAGATGTATTCGACAATGAGGCGCTGGCACAGGGTATGCGCGGCTGCCAGGCGGTGATTCACCTGGCGAATGTGTATTCTTTCTGGGAGAAGGACCCAACGGTCTACCGGCGGGTGAATGTGGAAGGCACGCGCAACGTGATGCTCGCCGCGCTGGAGGCGGGCGCGCAGAAAGTGATTCACGTCAGCTCGGCGGTGATCTACGGCAAGCCGACGGTGAGCCCCTACACGGAGGATACGCCCTTTGGGCCGGAGCGCTTCAGCGCCTACGCGGAATCGAAGTATGAAGGTGACCGTCTGGTGTGGGACCTGCACCGCCAGCGCGGCCTGCCGGTGGTGGGCATTTACCCGGCAGCGGTGATTGGCGCGGGCGACTTGAAGGCCAGCGGTATGTTTGTGGTCAATGTGCTTAAGCACCGCCTGCCAGCGGTGGGACTGAAGAACAGCCGCATCACCTTTGTGCCGGCGCGCGACGTGGCCGAGGCGATTGCCCTGGCGCTGCGCGCGCAGTACAATGTGGGCGAGCGGTATCTGATTGGCAAACACACGCTTTGCCTGGAGGAATACCTGAAAACCGTCAGTGAAATCTCAGGGGAGCGCCTGCCGCTGATCTGGCTGCCCGATGGGGTGGTGGTGGGGCTGGCACGCGCGCTCACCTGGCTGGCTGATCGCACGCGAAGGCCTCCGCTGTGGGGCATGTCGAATGACCAGACGCGCACCTTTCTGGAGGGGTTTGCCTGCGACGGCAGCAAGGCCGAGCGTGAACTCGGATTGACGTACAGCCCGCTGCGCCCGGCTTTTGAAGAGGCGGTGCGATGGGTGCGGGAGCATGTGAAGTGAGTTGGGAGGCCGTATGTGGAAACAATTCTTGCTGGGCGGGCTGGCGCTGCTGATGGCCGCTGGCTGCGCCCCCAAAAAAGGGGAAGTGGTCCAATTGGATGCGGAGAGCAACGGCGGAAGTGTTGAGCTGCAGGTGGGCGACGAGCTGCAAATTACCCTGGAGGGCAACCCCACCACGGGTTATCTGTGGGACCTGAACGAAGTGGACCGCGAAGTGCTGGATATGCCCGGCACGCCGGAATACGAGCAGCAGGGAGACCTGCTGGGGTCAGGTGGGCTATACACGCTGACGTTTGTGGCTGTGAAAGCCGGGCAAACCGAATTGAGCCTGCGCTATTACCGCCCGTTTGAGCTGGAAGCCCCGCCCGAAGATACCTTTGTGCTGGACGTAACCGTGAAATAACGGCAGCAGTTCACCAATTTACCCGCTACCGGACGGCATCGACAGGCCGCCCGGTGCGTTTTTAAGCGCGGGAGTGGAGAAGACTGGTTTGAATTGGAAAAATGTTCTATAATCTCATCAGCGCGGAGGTGCGACATGACGGATATGGAATTGATGATTGCGGCGGCGGTGGTGGTTGTAGGTCTGGTGCTGCTGGCATTGGTGGGGCTGGCCGTGGCTATTCTGGTGCAGCTGCGGCGCGGGGCGAATGACCCGCAAGGGCTGGCGGTGTCGCTGAAGGACCTGACGCGCGGTTTACAACAAGAGCAGGCGCAGATCGGCGCGCTGCACGAGCGGGTGGGGCAGATTCAGCCGCTGGTGCAGCACGTGAGCAGCCTGCAAACCGACGTGCGCGGGCTGGCCGAGCGCATTTCCACGGTGGAACGCTCGCAAGGCACGGTGCATCGCGGAGTGGGCGAACTGGCCACCCAGTCGATTTCGGCGTTGAGCGAGCTGCGCTCGCTGACCAACCAACTGGCTTCGGCGACGGTAACGATGCGTGCTGAATTGAACCAGGCGCGCAGCGACCTGACGGCGCTGCACGCAAGTGACCGCACGCGCCAGGAAGAAGAGCGGCGCATGGCCGAGTCGCTGCGGCGGCTGGAGACAGTGATTGCCGGCACCCAGTCGAAAGGCGCGGCAGGGGAGAATATTGTTGAGGCGGTCTTCGCGCGTCTGCCGGTGGAATGGCAGGTCCGCAACTTTATGGTGGGCGGGCGGCCGGTGGAGTTTGGCCTGCGGCTGCCCAACGGCTTGGTGCTGCCGATTGACAGTAAGTGGGCGGCCACCGGTCTGCTGGAACAATTTCTGGCCAGCGAGGTGGTGGATGAGCAGGCGCGCTTGAAACGCGAGATTGAAAACGCGGTGCTGGCCAAGGCGCGGGAGGTGCGCAAGTACATTGACCCCGGCCTGACGCTTAACTTTGGGCTGGCGGTGGTGCCCGACGCGATCTACGATCTGTGTTTTGGTGTGCTGCCAGAGGTGTTCCAGATGGGGGTGGTGCTGGTGAGCTATTCAATGCTGGTGCCGTACCTGATGCTGGTGTTTCAAACCGTGCTGCGCAGCGACCAGAGCATTGATCTGTACCGGCTGGAGGCGTACATTCAGACGGTGCAGAGCAGCACCGAGGCCATTCAACTGGAGCTGGATGGTCGCTTTGCGCGGGCGATGACCATGCTGGCCAATTCGCGGGATGATATCCGCGCGCATGCCGGGCGGGCCAGCGCCAGCCTGAGCGGGCTGAAGGTGGGGGGCAAGCCGCTGGAGGCGGGGTCTGGCATCGAGCTGGAAGAGTAGATCCGCACTTGAAGGTTGAGGGGGAATTGCAGTCTCGCGCGCCGGTTTGGCGGGTGGGCGCGGACCCAAGGGGGGTAATCGTTGAGAAGGAATGTCATTATTAATTAGATGATTTTTGTCTAAAAATAGATGACTTAATATTGGTTGCTTTTTCGATCTTATTTGTTATGATATTGCATGACGTTTGTTACAAATTTCACAATGAAAGGTAGATTATTCGTATGGCACTGGTAACGTTCAAGGCAGTATCTCGCAAACTCCCGACCGGTTTGGCGGTGGAGAATGAATCACGCGGTTTCAAGATCATCATGGATGAACCGGCTGAATTGGGCGGCACGGACCTGGGGATGAACCCGGTGGAAGCGCTGCTGACCGCGCTGGGTTCCTGCCTGGTGATTGTGGTGAGCGCGTTTGCTCCGGCGCACGGGATTAAGGTGGAAGATTTAGTGGTTGAAACGGAAGGCGACCTGGATACGGATGGTTTCTTGAAGGGCAAAGAAGGCGTGCGCCCCGGTTACCAGAATGTGCGCTTTACCATCCGCTTCCAATCGGACGCCTCGGAAGAGAAACTGCGCGAGTTTAAGAAATTTGTGGAAAGCCGCTGCCCGGTCAGCGATACCCTGATGAATGGCACAACCGTGATCGCCAACGATCTGGTGATTGCCTGACCCTGATCGGCAAAAAAGCAGAAAGCGGTTCTGGTTACCCAGAGCCGCTTTTTTGGTTGTTGAATTGGAGAAATTAATACTTGACAAAAAAGGTAATATTATGTATATTATAACTACATCCGGACAGGTTTAGCGACAAACCTCTCCTTTTCCTCCAAACAACGTGTGGTTTCTCAAGGGGAATACAGCTCATTACGGGATGAGCTGTATTCTTTTAAGGTTAAAGGCGACTCGCTTTAGAGCAGGGCGATCAGCCCCTGGCTGATCTGGTAGAGGCCAAAGAGAACCAGCATGCCGCCCAGGGCGTAGGAGAGAATGGTGCGCACGCGGGGGGTGAAGCGGTTGGCCGCCCCAGAGAGGAAGATGATCACCGCCAGGGTGGGAATGAGGGTGGCGTACATGGCGACAATGAAGCTGAACCCGTGAATGCGGGAGTATTTGAAGCCATCCAGCACGATGGGCGCGCCAATGGTGCTCCAAAAAATGTAGATGTTGGGGTTGAAGAGATTCATCAGGGTGGCGCGGATCAGGCTGCGGCTGCTCTCATTGGCCGCGGATGGCTCGGTGAGGCTGTTTTGCCGGGCGGTGGAAAGCGTGCCGTAAGCCATCCACAGCAGCACGCCGCCGCCCACCAGGCGCAAGGCGCTGATGAACCAGTCGGGGGTTTGCGAGAGGATGAAGATGCACAGCAGAATGGCGGGGCTGTCGGAGAGCAGGGGGGCAAAGGCGGCCGGCAGGGTGCGCCGCCAGCCCACGCGCAGCGACTGTGCCATGAGGAAGGCCAGAAATGGGCCGGGGGTGGCTCCGGCGTAGATGCCGAGCAAAAGACCTTGGGTGATAAAAGCGAGCATGGGGGAACTTCCTGAATGGATTTGTGTGAGTATAGTGGAAAACCTGCCAAGGCGCAATAGAGAAAGTGAAGACAGCGCGCCACCGCACGTGCGACCGGCAATCCATACGATGATGACCATTCTTTTGGTTGGCCGGCTTTTTCCTGTTTTTTCTTGACAAACGTGGAAAAGAAAGCCATAATTTAGAATATATGTTCTAAATGATGTTCTTGATCACGATGCTGGACAGCCAGTTCGGGAGCGCAGGGAAACGGTAATGAGATTGGATTTGCACACCACAAAGGAAACCTGAACATGGCCAGAATTTTGTATTTGCCCGATGACCAGACAGTGCTGATGCTCGAGTCGGTGGATAGCGCGGAAGAAATTGAACAGCGCGTAATGCGTGGAGAATGGTCGCCGCCGCCGCCCTACGATCTGGCCGCCAGCGAGGCAGAGGTGGAAGGTTGTTCTCTGCGCGCGCTGGTGCTGGGTCAATTGGTGGTGGTAATGCCGCAGCGCCTGCTGGCGCAGGGCAACCTGGGCCGGGCCGAGCGGCGGCGCGTGAGCCCGCGGCAGCGCGAAGTGCTGCAGTTTCTCGCCGAAGGGCTGACGACCAAGGAAATTGCCGCGGTGATGGGCTTGAGTCCGCGCACGGTGATGATGCACATTCACGGCGTGAAAACCCGCTTTGGCACGCTGACGCGCGAGCAGGCGGTGATGCGCGCCGCGTCCCTGGGAATTTGCCACAACAGCCACCCGGCAGAGCCCGACAGCAGCCCGGCGCGCGAGGGCAAGGAATAAGGAGAATTTATGGAAAATTTAGGCAATTTGCATGCGGAAATAATGGTCAGCCGGTGGGAGGACACTTAAAATTCATACTATAAGGACTTCAAAAAGGTGAAGAGAAATGTCAGATTCATTGGTTGCCATGCCCACCGCTTTTTTACCTGCCGAGCGGCGCAGCAAAGAAGAAGTGCGTCAGCAGGCGGCTGTTTTGGACCGCAGCGCTGTGATGAAGGCGATCATCGACGCGTCGCCGGATATTCTGATGGTGCTGAACAGCGACCGGCAGATTGTGTATGGCAACCGCCGCCTGATGGAGTACCTGGAGCTGGAGGATGGCGATGCCGTGACCGGCCTGCGGCCGGGTGAAGCCCTGGGCTGCTTGCACGCCTTTGAAACGGAGGGTGGCTGCGGTACAACCGAATTTTGTAAGACCTGCGGCGCGGCCAGGGCGGTGGTGGGCGGTTTGACCGGCAAGCAAAACGCGCAGGAGTGCCGCATCCTTCAAGAAAAAACACACGGCTCGCTGGACCTGCTGGTGCACTCTTCGCCGCTGGAAGTGGAAGGTGAAAAATACGCGGTGGTGTCACTGCAAGACATCAGCCACGAAAAACGCCGCCGCGTGCTGGAGCGCCTGTTTTTCCACGATCTGCTCAATTCGGCAGGTGGGATGCGCGGTCTGGTGGAGCTGGCCAAGATTTCAAGCGGGGCCGAACAGCAAGACCTGCTGGACACGCTCTACCAGTTGACGGATGAAATTCTGGAAGAGGTGCAGGCGCAGAAGCTGCTGGTAGACCTGGAGCGCGATGAATACACTGAATCTGCGGAGAAATTAAACTCGCTGGAATTCCTGCGCGAGCTGCGCAACGTCTTTCGTCATCACAGCGCGTCGGCCAACCGGATGATTGAAATTGATGAGCGCGCCCGGGATATCAACTTCACCTCAGACCGCAAGCTGCTGTGGCGGGTGATGGGCAACCTGATTAAGAACGCGCTGGAGGCCAGCAAAGCCGGGCAGGAAATCAAGCTGGGCTGCGAGAACGCCGACGGCAAATTGGAATTCTGGGTGTACAACCGGGGATATATTCCGCGCGAGACGCAGCTGCAGATTTTTCAGCGTTCATTTTCCACCAAGGGCAGCGGGCGCGGGCTGGGCACCTACAGCGTGCGCATGATCACCGAGAAGTACCTCAAGGGGCGGGCGTTCTTTACCTCGACCCCAGAGATTGGAACAACTTTCTTTATCCATCTTCCGATGCGCCTGGAGGCGTAACGTTTACTGGTTCTTTTATTGGTAATGCAAGAGGGGCTGTCTCTAAAGAATTTGGAAACAGCCCCAAAAATTAGCTGCAAATCGAATAAAAACGAAAAAACAAAAAATTGGTAGCCTACCTGGCTGCCAATTTTCGCATATTATGGGCAATACTGATC
>NZ_LGCL01000012.1 GCF_001306115.1 Ornatilinea apprima
TCCAATGCTCAATGCCAGTCTTCAAAGGCCCTCATCAAAACAGGCCTTGGGCCATTGCACTCCATAAGGCAATCTATGGCCGCTGAGCTCTCTCTTTTCCAGATCTATGGATATTCGATACAGTAACTTTTTCGCGACCCGGAGGACGATGGTTAAAATTATTAGAGATGTCAATTGAGAAAATTATCTATCAAAACCAACCGATCATATTTGGATTGAATTTCTAGTTGAAGAGGGCTCGCCTTCTTCCAGTTCAAAAAAACTGCTGGATGGCTAACACCCAGCAGTTTTAAAACCATTATGTAAAAGTTATTGGTTGAGCTTCAAGAAAGAGGAAAGCGGGCGCTTAACCAATTCTGAAATAATTAAATATAAAGTTGCCAGGCCTACTATCAAACCCAAATGTCCCCAGGTCGGTCTGATAAATTCAAAGAATGCGGCTGTCCAGGGAATCATGGGCAATGCAAGTGTGATAATAAAGGCTACTAAAGAAAGACTAATAATCAGTGGGGCGGGTTTTCCGGCTTTCTCAATTGGCAGCATTGAGCGTATCGAAATCAATAATAATAATTCTGTAATGACACTCGCGATATACCAGTTTGTTTGAAGAACTTCTGGTGAGATTCGATAGAATAATCCAAAATAAATAAAGTCAAAAACAGTACTCACTAATCCCAGACTGATAAAAATTATGTACAACGAGCGGAAGTCATATCGTTGGGGATGGGACACTTCTTTATCAGAGACCCGATCAAATGCGATTGCCATCATCGGAAAATCAGACAACAAGTTCAACAATAAAAGTTGTTTCGGAAGCATTGGCAAAAAGTCGATAAACAACGAACCGATTGCCACCGCATAAAAATTGCCAAAATTTGACACCAACGTGGCACGAATGTACTTTAATGTATTGGCATGTGTTTCACGCCCCAGTCGGATTCCTTCAACAATAACCCGTAAATCATTTTTCAAGAGCAAAATGTCTGCGGTTTCGCGCGCTACATCCGCTGCGGATTGGACGACCATTGAAACGTTGGCAGCTTTCAATGCAGGAGCATCATTGATCCCTTCACCGAGAAAACCAACGGTATATTGTTCTTTCAGCAACTCAATGAGTTCCAATTTTTGCTCTGGCGTTGTCCGGGCAAACACCCGTATCGATCCGATCAATTTATGCTGTTCCTGCAAAGGAAGTGATAGAAAGGTCTGGGCTTCCATCACCTCACTATCATGACTTACCAAGCCCGCTTCTCGCCCTACTGCTTCTGCCACGATTAATGCGTCACCTGTGATGATCGTGATTAACACATTGAGTTTCTTCGCTTCGGTGATTGTACCGATAGTCGTTTCTTTTAGACGGTCCTCAAAAGAAACAAAACCCGCAAATTTGGGACCACTTCCATCGTCATAACTTGTGCCGAGTACGCGGTGTCCTCTTTTTTCCTCCTCGTTTATCCACACTTCAACCTTATCTTTCGCAATCCAGCCTTGATTGAAGAAGTATTCCGGGCTTCCGCGGCGAATATGAAATTGTTTCCCTTCTTTCGATCTCACAATTGCGCCATTACTCCGAATCGCGGGATCAAAAGCTTCTTCTTGTATTATCGTGAATGAGTTGATCATATTTCTTTGTTCATCGCTCAAAGCTTCATCGCTTGCCTGGTCAAAGGGTTCCGGATTTTTTTTGTCCAAATTATGGGCAGCTAACCGCGCAAGCACCAATGGGTGGAATTGCGAATTAGGATTCACCCATTCATTCTGATATGTCAAGCGGTTTTCTGTGATGGTACCGGTCTTATCGGTACAGAGGAGGTTCACTGTTCCCAAATCTTGTACTGATGAAAGACGCTTTACGATGACATCTTTTTTGGCAAACAGCATCGCGCCACGAGAAAGAGAAAAAGTTAATACCAGTGGTAATGCTTCTGGAATAACAGAAACTGCCAATGCAATCGCGAATATTAATAAACTGGGAATATCAGCATTTTTACCTTCAATCAACACATTTGCCAGGATGACAAATACCAGTGTCAGGATGGTCGTTCTTAGAATAAACTTGCTGATACGGTCAATCCCCTTAACCAGGTCACTCTCAGACTGGACGGATGAAGCGGTTTTTGCAATATTGGCAAAACGGGTATGGACACCCGTCGCGGTCACTTCTGCAAACGCATTTCCACTAATGATAACGACACCTTGTAATAGTCGACTACTCTCTTGTTCAGAATCGTCGTTTGTTGCAGCAATTTTTCCGACCGGGATGCTTTCACCAGTAAATGTAGTTTCATCTACTAAAAGATTGTGTGCCTGGCGAATGACTGCGTCCGCGGGGACAATATCACCCGATTCAAGCTTCAGGATGTCTCCAGGCACGATTTCTTCCACGGATATTTCCTGCTCTTTGGCATCTCTTATCACGGTAGTATTTCTAACAAGATAGGTTTTTAATTTATCCGCAGCGTCATTTGCTTTGTACTCCTGGAAAACATTCAACCCGGTTCCCAAGAAAACAAAAAACAGGATAAATGTTGCATCGATTGGTTCTCCGAGAAGGAACGTGACAATAGACGCGGCGATTAATAGCAGGTTGAAGATCCCACTAAATTGGCGAAGTATCAAACGCAAAAAACGATTTTTCGGAACGGGTAATGCATTTAGCCCGTATTTTTCTTTTCGTTCCTTGACTTCATTCGTGGATAAACCAATGATTTTTTCCATATTTATACCGTCCACAACATTTATGTATGACTTTATAAATAATATAATAAATGAGCTGCCTTCTTATGGCAACCCATTACAATGCATATTGAAAATAAAAGACCCACCCCGGTGCGCGTGCAGAGCAGAGGCGTGGATTGTACTGTTGGATTTTTCAGGTCTAGATGATCAATCCTCACAAGAACTAATCCACCTATACTAATCAGATCTGAAGCTAAAGAAATCTAAACTATCATAATCCAAATTTCTTTATTCGCGTCATTTATATAAAAGCTGACAAAATTTACACCATCAATCGCGGAGATCGGTATGATCGAACGACAGAATTATCTTAAAACCAGCAAACATCTTCCCTTTCTCCAGGAAGTGATGCAACTGAACCCGGCATCTCTGGATCGCTACCGCTTTTATTTGCGTCATCTACTATTATGGGCGGATGATCAAAACTTCCGTCAGGTGCAGGCGATTCGCCCGACCCTCCCGTCCTATCTGGCTTCATTACCTGGTAAGGAAGGAAAAGGAACCCTGGCCAGCGCATCCCAAAAGAAGATCATTGACTCAAGTAAACGCTTTTTTCGTTGGGCGAAGGTTACATATCCCCGCGAAATGAACAACCTTCCTATTTCATGGATTGATACTCTACGGAGACCACGCCTACCACAAATTTCTTCCGAGCATGTTTTTGTTTCTCTGGATGAAATCCAAAAATAAATTACTGTCGCTGTTCCCGAAGATAGCCTGGCCTTACTCCGTGATAAAGCAGCTGCTGCCATGCTCTTCCTATCCGGTATGCGTGCCAGCGCATTTACCACATTACCAATCGAGGCTGTGGATCTGGATAACTTGAGACTTCGCCAGTGGCCAGAGCTGGGCGTCCATACCAAGAATGGAAAGAAGGCGACTACTTTCCTATTGAACATTCCTGAAATTCTTGCGCCAGTCCGCCAGTGGGATGCTATTGTTCGAAAGTCACTTCCAGGGTCAAGTCCCTGGTATGCACCGATCGCCCATTCCTGGGGAGATCAGTTTCTTTCCCAGGATGAACCTGGAAAGACGCGTTCTCAGGCGCTTCAAAAACGCCTAGAGTTGTTGTTTTCTATTGCAAACCTTGAATTCAAATCACCTCATAAATTCCGGCATGGACACGCCGTCTATGGGTTACTTCATGCTCAGACTATGGCGGATTACAAAGCGGTTTCCATGAACCTGATGCACGAAAGTATCGAGATCACTGACAGCACTTACGCTCCCATGCTTTCTTCTGATGTTCAAGAGCGTATTGCCGGGCTGTCTGGGAAGGCGACGTCCATGCCGGGTGATGAGCTTGAGGTCTTCCTTAATAAACTTGATCGAGAAAGCCAGAAAAAAGCATTGATGTTTATCGCAGGAAAGTTGGCTCAATGAAGACTTCTTGGTTACAGACGCATGTTATCGGCAGGACTGGCTTTGCGATGCGCTTGCTCCACATCCACTTCAGCTATCTGGGCATAGTGGCGTACCATATCAAGCGATCCATGACCCAGAAGCGATTGGAGGGTAAAAACATCCCCTCCGGAGCGCAGATAGGTGATGGCGAAGGTATGCCTGAATTTATGAGGATAAGCTTTCTTGATTTCTGCCCGGTCTCCCAACCGATTGATCAAGACTCGCAAACTGTCCTTGTTGAAAGCTCGATCCGCATGGCTGATGAAGAGGGGGGCGTCGGGATCGTCCCCATCTTCTCGGCTGGCAAGATAACGCCAGACCGTTTTTCGAGCAACTTTGCCCAGGTAAACGGTACGACCTTTGCCACCTTTTGCGCCACCAGCCACTCCGTGGCGAATGGTGACCTTTCCGGTCTTGAGATCCACATCGTTGATGATCAGAGAACACAACTCAGTTGCTCGCAATCCAGTGTCCAGCAACATCAATACAATTGCCTGGTCACGGTTGGCGGTTGGCCGCCGCATCACAAACTTCTTCCTTTCTTCAGTCTGCGATTCTCGCGAGTAAACGCAAGCCTTGAGAATTTTTTCCACATCCTCTTTTGTAAATGTTTCAACGGGATGTTTTTGAAACTTGGGCGCTGTGATTTCTTTTGCGGGATTGGGAAATTTGAACTCCACCTGCAACCATCCGAAAAAGGATCGGAATGTTACCCAAACATTTCGGATGGATTTGGCGGACAGCGGTTCGGAGCTACCGTTCCAACGTCGCGGTTTATACTCGGTTCGCAACCAGGCCATGTAACCGGTCAGGTCGGAAGATTGAATTTCCGACACCTCTCGGTCTCCAATGTATTTCAACCAATGACCAAGCGTGAACTCATAGGAGGTAATTGTGCGTTGGCTTAATCCCTCTGCTGTTTTGAATTTTAGGAAGCCGTCGATGGCTTTGGCTAAGGAAAGTGAAACTTTGGATTTTGACGTACCCGGCGAACTGCGGTTCATAAGAAATTCCTCCATTTTTGGAAAAATGTCTACCGCTGTGTGCCGGGCTAACGAAAAACCAGAGCCCGACGGACTCTGGTTTGACTTTAGTAGCGGGGAGTGGATTCGAACCACTGACCTCCGGGTTATGAGAGATTTTCCTGGTTTCGGAACGTTTTTCACTCAGGCTCCGCATTTTAGCCTGGCCTGAGGGACGCTCTTCTGATGAGGCCGGAGGATCTTTGGTTACGAGTTATTAGACGTATGATAGCGACTTTTTATGACAGGGTCAAGTAGTAGTTTTTTCGCGACCCGGAGGACGATGGTTGCGAATTTGTGAACGAACGTCCAAAAATCACGAACTTTTCGTTCTATCGTTCATGTGCGATTTGTTAAGGTAATTCAAGTTTTTCGTTGTCACAAAAGGTCAATCGTTGCAAAAAATGGATGTGTGTCAATCATCATTCAATAAACCACTTCCTAAATCGTCAAATTGTGGAAAAATTGACGATTTAGGAATTTAACAATAATCCCAAAAACCAGGTTTGTTTGAACTCGAAAGACAGAAATTGAACCGAACAAGTGTCATCAATTTTCAAGATTACCCATTTGTACTTGACCTAATGTCATCTTGCCTTACTGGTCTCGTTGACACTCTTTAATCCTTATTCACCTGTCGGCAGAGAATACAGCTCCTCGATCGTCATACCAAAGGTATCACTAATGTATTGCACCATTAAATTCATGGAATGCTGGTAAACATCCTCGATCGCGGGATCGTTGTAAGCTTTGATGAAGTATTCTTCCACGGTCTTGTCAGGATCGCTGCACCATTCATCGATGTGTTCGCCGGTATCCAGATAATAGTAAAAACTTGCACCACCGTTGTAATTATCGTCGGCGCCAACAAAAAGTTTGTTGTCGGTTGTGTGATAGAACAAGTTTACGCGGTAAACGTCAGTAATCGGTTGAAAAAATACGACATCATATTCCTTATTTTCTTTTTCGTTGTGGTCGATGCGGATGTTGGTATAGATGCCTTCGTGCTGCTCATACATGTAAATCCCGGGGGTCTCGTCTGGGACAAAGCCCAGACTCTTGAGGGTCGGCGGTTCATACGGCAATGTGAACAATTTTTCGGGGGTCATTTTGAAGGCGTTCTGAATGGTTTCATTAAAGAAGCGGATAGGTGCATACAGCGGATCTTCGCCATTTTCAACTTCCAAGGCGGCACGGATCATCTGTTCTGAGTTCGCCCGATCCTGCCCATCGATGGAATATTCGCCAGTGGCGATGTCGTAGAGGTAGTTTACGGGCGGCTGGCCTTCCTTATCCATTTGGCAGAGGTAAACCTTGTGTACGTCATAGTAACCGATAGAGGTTTTGTATTCATCATTCAGGTACAGGGTCATACGGATGATATTCTGGTTGTCTTCCCTGGATGGCGGCCCCCACTTGTCATGGGTAACGGTGAAATTGGCTAACTCGCTTTCGAAGTAAGCTTCGTGATTGTTGGGATCAAGGTTGAATCCAAGGTCTTTAAGTGTGGTAGGAATGATGAAATCTTTGTTGGCGAGGGTGGTGTAGATGTTTTCGAGGGATGAATAGTCTTCGATACTGCTTTTGTCGAGGTAAAGGGTCTGGAGGTTCGTCAGCGAATCCAGCGAAGAAACATCTGAAATGGTTGAATTGTCGAGCCACAGCACCTGCAAATTGATCAGGTTGGAGAGAGCGCTGTAATCTTGCGCCTGGCAGTTGGAAAGTATCAAGAGCTTAAGGTTGGTTAATTTGGCCAGAGGTGCGACATCCGTGACGGGATTGCCAGCTAGGGATAAGGCGGTTAGTTTGGTGAGCCCGGCTAGAGGGGAGATGTCGGTCACGGCGTTTTGAGACAGGTCGAGGCTTTCGAGGTTGGTAAAGGCTTCCAGGCCGCCGAGGTTGGTGATTGGGGTGAATTCGGAGAGCTGTCGCTGCAAAGAGTCGGTGAGATCCATGCGAGTGACGCCCTGGGCTTCCGCGAAGGTGATTTCGCCTTCAGGTTTGCCCATCGCGCTGCGTATCATTGCTTCCAACACTGGATCAGAAAAGGTTACGACGACGGGCGCCGATGTCGCAACCGGAGACGATGTCGTCGTGACCTCCACAGCCGGGTTTGATGAGGTCTTTGTCACAGTGGGCGTGTTACAGGCTGCAAGGGTTATGGTCAGCAAAACGGTTATCAGAATATTATGAGGTTTCATCTATGAAAGTAATCCTTTTTATTACTCCGCGTGAAAACTATAAAGGCGGGTATCTTTTTTAGTTATTTACATAATGAGAATTTTAGTACCCCTTTGAATTTTACACTAACCGTCTGATCACACGTAATGCTATGCACTTCAAAGGACATCACTTGTTGACGTTTTGGTTTAATAAAAAATGACCCACCTCGGTGCGCATGCAAAGCAGAGGCGTGGTGGGTACTGTTGGATTGATTATAACCAGTTTAACTATTACGGGGCTATTCTAACAAACTTCCTGGCAATCGCATTAAGCACTTTGTTATTATCAATTTCAGACTGAAATGATAATAACATTGGAAGTGTTCTCATTTATGATCTTAGCCACTGGGAAGCGAGCAGGTAAAGATGATGGGATTACGCAACCTTTTTCTATAAATTCAAGTCAGAGAAATCCAGAGATGTTTGATAATTTGATGGCTTGCCATACAATTCCTGTGCCCTGGAACGCGAGATCAAATCCTCAGCCAAAACGCGATAAATTAACCGTTCCATCCGCATGGGCGTTTCAGACGGATAAGGTTTTCCTGGTTCCTGGCGATGCCAATCATTGACGCAGAACTGCTGGAATAAACGCGCTGCGGTGTTTTCCGAAATAATGGAAAGATCCTTGGCGCGGTAAATCCAGATATACTAGAGTTATTCCTTGCTTTATGACTTGTACTCCATTTTCGTTGACATTTTTTGTTTCCTCACCTATGATTATAGAATACTCCCACGTGAGGTAGCTCATGCCCGGAAAGATTGTCAATCACTTTCGCATTTTACTGGCCCAAAAAGCCACAAAGCAACAACAAAGCATTGCTCTGATGGACGTTCAGCGCGAGACGGGCATTGCCTGGTCAACACTGAACTCTTGGGCGAATAATCAGTTGACCCGTTATGATGCACCAGTGATCATGGCGTTATGCGAATATTTTGATTGCCAGGTGGGGGATTTATTGGTATTTGAGAAAGAAATTTCAGCGCAATAATAAGATTTTCCACCAGTAATTTTTGGAAATCTTAATAACCAGAGGAGAATTATGCCAGCAAAAAAGAAAACAACGAATGGTGCCGCCCTGGGATTTGAGCAAACTCTGTGGTTGGCTGCAGATAAACTGCGTGGATTTATGGACCCGGCAGAATACAAGCATGTAGTACTTGGTCTAATTTTCCTGAAATATATTTCCGATGCATTTGAAGATTTGCACACCCGACTGGTGGCGCAGCAAGCTGAAGGCGCCGATGCCGAAGACCCGGATGAGTACCGTGCTGAGGGGGTTTTCTGGGTGCCGCCGGCAGCACGTTGGGGCTACCTGCAAGCCAATGCCAAACAACCAACCATTGGACGTTTGTTGGATGACGCCATGACTGCCATAGAACAAGTCAACCCTTCTTTAAAGGGTGTCCTACCCAAGGACTATGCCCGCCCTACATTGGATAAACAACGATTGGGTGGCTTGATTGACCTGATCGGTACCATTGGACTGGGTGATAAAGAGAACCGTTCGCGAGACATCCTGGGCAGGGTGTATGAATATTTTTTGTCCCAGTTTGCCAGTTCGGAAGGCAAGAAAGGTGGAGAGTTCTATACTCCCCGATCCATTGTTCAGTTACTGGTGGAAATGCTGGCTCCGTATAAAGGCCGCGTCTATGACCCGTGCTGCGGTTCGGGTGGGATGTTTGTGCAGAGTGAAAAGTTTGCCGAAGCACATGGTAGCCGCATTGGCGATATCAGCGTCTACGGGCAGGAATCTAACCCCACCACCTGGCGCATGGCGAAGATGAACCTGGCAATTCGAGGAATAGAAAATAATTTGGGGGCCGAGCCATCTGATTCCTTTCGGAGAGATTTACACCCTGATTTGAAGGCTGACTTTGTGATTGCGAATCCGCCATTTAATATTAGTGATTGGGGTGGAGAAATCCTTAAAGAAGATAAACGATGGAAATTTGGCACACCACCAACAAGCAATGCAAATTTTGCATGGGTTCAGCATTTTATTCATCACTTGGCTCCGGACGGGCTAGCTGGTTTTGTTCTTGCCATTTCATCGCTTGATTCAGAATCTTTGGCTGAAAATGAAATTAGAAAAAATATAATTGAATCTGACTTGGTTGATTGTATTGTGGCTCTACCAGGAAAATTATTTTACTCAACCCCAATTCCTGTTTGTCTATGGTTTATTAGTAGGAATAAGGCTGCATCTTTATTTAGAAACCATAAAGGAGAAACCCTATTTATTGATGCAAGCCAATTAAGTAAAGAGGAAAATAGAACCCATAGTTTCCTTACGGATACCGATATTAGTAAAATTTCTTCCACCTATCACTCTTGGAAGAGTAAATCAGGTTCATATGGTGATGTAGACGGGTTTTGTAGAACAGTAAGGACAGAGGAAATTCGTCAATTCGGATATTCGTTATTTCCTGCCAGGTATGTGAAGATAGATTATAAAGAAGATGTTGTTACTTTAAGTGACTTTACAACAAAAATAAATGCCAATTTATCTCAATACTCGATGCTCCTAAGCTCATTAATGCAGGCTATTGAGGAGGTAAAGAAGCAGACTGATTTATTAATGCCAAATAACACAATAAAGAAGCCAACACGGCTAATCACGGTGCCTCTGTCTGAAATTCTTGATTGTTCTGACGAACGATTAGGAAATATGGAAGAACCTGAAATATTAACGTGTACTGAACGAGCAGGTTTAATTTTTCAAAAAGAGCGATTTGCTAAACGAGTTGCTACCGATAACACATCCAAGTATAAAGTAGTAAGAAAAACTGATATTGTCTATAACCCCTATTTACTTTGGGCGGGTGCAATTGATCAGTGTTGGATAGTGGACATTGGTATAACTTCACCAGCATATGAGGTTTTAAGGATACGTGATGGCTATGACCCAACATTGATAGGGATCCTCTTAAAAAGCAAACAGATGATAAAAACTTACAGCGGGATTTCCGTTGGAGCCATTCAAAGACGAAGAAGAGCCCCGGTCGAAAAGTTTTTACAATTGCAGGTGACTGTACCCTCATTAGAAGATCAAAAAGTCTTAACGAAATTGAATACAGCGCTCCAACATGAAATTTCGAATTTTAGCCAATTAAGCGGAAATATGAGGAATCTAATCGCTGATATTTCTAAGTTTTGGTTATTCTCAAATCTTGAATAGGAATATTTTATGCCGCGGGTAAACCTTTCTCAGGCTGAAAAAGACTTGATAGAGCGCTGGAAAATCGCCGCCCGGTATCAAACACCGCGCCTGTCTGGATTGGCGATCGAGGGGAATGACGGCATTCGCGGAATTAGGAATTTGGCTGTCAATTTCGACCGGCCGATCACGGTGATCTGCGGTAAAAACGGCTGTGGTAAAAGCACGCTTATTTCCCTATCCAGGCTGGGATTTCAGCAAGATCATCAGTTAGATGATCTTTTTCTTGAAATCAACAATCCACATCCGTTCAATGATTTTTCGGTTCATTGGTCCTATTTAAAACATGATCCACCGCAAATCAGTCTGGATGGCGGCACCAGCACCTATTCTACTCCCCCTCCGGCTAAAAATGTCGTATATATCGGGCTTTCCAGGATTGCACCCGCCTGGGAAAACACTGCTCTGACGGCTCATTTTCGCCAACAGCCAGTGTGGGAATCGCAGAACCAGCTCGAACCGCGTAACCTTGAGCGGCTGCGCGATATCCTCAACAAACCTTTCACTGGTGCGGGTTGGGGAAAGTCCGGAGCATATGAAATGCGCACCTGTTCCACCCATGCCACATACACCAGTTTTAACATGTGTACCGGTGAGGAAATGCTGGTTGAAATGATCCGGCTACTCCAGCAGGCAGAAGTTGAAAGCTTGGTATTGATCGAGGACGCCGAGATTGGCCTCAATCCGGTGGTTATGCCGCGCTTTGCCAGGCACCTGGTTGAGATCTGTGAGAGTAAGCGTTTGCAGGTAATTTTATCTACACATTCCCTGGACCTCATCACCGCCTTTCCAAGCGAGCTTGTCTGCTTGATCAAGTCGGACGGGGCTGCACATCAGGCGAAAGATAACCCCGAAATGCAGGAAATCTTTACCAGCATATCTTCACAGGTGGAATCCGATGTCATTATCTTTTGTGAAGACGATGTAGCGGAAAGCTTAATTCGCCAGGCTGTTTCGGGCGATCTACGCAGAAGATTGAAAGTAGTCTATGGCTCAAAAACCAAATTATTAGCATACGCCGAAGCGCATTTAAAGGCTGGTTGGCCACAGATACCGTTGATCGTTTGGGACGGAGACGTTAACGATAATGAGGTGAAAAAGTGGTTGGATTCACTAGATCAGATGACAAGGGATGAGCTTTCCGCAAAGGTGAGTCGAATCAAATTACCAGGAGAGCTTCCCCCTGAACGATGGATGCTTACACAGCTGGATACTGACGAGGGCTGCCAGCTACTGGCAGAAGAGCTTAATGAGGACGTACCAACTACTAAGGCTTTTCTGGGGATGCTTTCGACAATGACGGCGTTTCATTCGCTTTCATACGAACTTGCTGAACGAACGGGACTGGATGAAAAAGCTGTTCTACGTTCGTTAACTCGCTCAATTGGTCGTCTGTCAACAGATCCTCTTGCGCCACTTCGGGAGCAAATTGGAAAAGCAGTGAACAAAGAAATAATCCAGGTTGTGTGAGATAGAAATACGGGAGTGGCGATGATTACAGAACAGTTTGTTGAAGAATTTGTCCTAACCTTATTTACCAGCCTCGGATACGAGGTAGTAAATGGCCCGCAAATTGCGCCAGATGTATCTTCCTTATACCGCGACAGTTATAACCATGCCTGCCTGGATAAAATCTTGCTCGAAAGTCTTCAAAGGATTAATCCTTCCATACCCGCTGAAATTATTGAAGACGCCGTTCGTAAACTCAAGACTCCTGTCTCTCCTTCATTGACGGTTAACAATCGCAATGTGCATAAAATGCTGGTGAATGGAATAGACGTTGAATACCACCGGCCGGATCACTCGATTGGTGGGGATAAAATCGCCCTGATTGATTTCGATAATCCCGACAATAATCGATGGCTGGTGGTTAACCAGTTCACCGTAATTGAAGGAAATCAAAATCGCCGCGCGGATGTTGTGGTTTTCATCAATGGTTTGCCTTTAGCCGTCTTTGAATTAAAGAATCCGGCAGACGAAAAGGCAACCATTTGGTCCGCTTTCAACCAACTTCAGACCTATAAAAATCAAATTTCCAATCTGTTTATTTATAATGAAGTTTTAGTGGTCTCAGACGGTATTGAGGCTAGAATTGGTTCATTAACCGCCGATCGGGAAAGGTTTATGCCCTGGAAAACAATTGAGGGGGAAGATCTGGCTCCGGTGCAAAAACCTCAGTTGGAAGTGCTTTTGCGCGGTGTTTTTGAAAAGCGTCGTTTTCTGGATTTATTGCGTTATTTTATTGTTTTTGAGGAAGAAAATGGCGGTGTGCTGAACAAGAAACTCGCGGCATATCACCAGTTTCACGCTGTTAATGTCGCTCTGGAACAAACCCTGCGGGCGTGCGATGTCATACAGAAAGGACAGGTCGCTGAGCGGCGCAGCGGCTATTTTACCCGCACGCCTGTTGACTGTGCTCCAGGGGATCACCGCGTGGGGGTCATCTGGCACACCCAGGGCTCCGGTAAAAGCCTGACCATGGCATTCTATGCCGGACGCGTAATATCCCACCCATTAATGGAAAACCCTACCGTGGTCATTATTACAGATCGCAACGATCTGGATGATCAATTATTCGGTACATTTTCACGCTGCCATGACTTGCTACGGCAGATTCCAGTTCAAGCTGAGAACCACCAGCATTTGCACCAATTGCTACAGGTTGCATCCGGCGGGGTGGTTTTCACCACCATTCAGAAGTTCTTACCACCTGCAGGACAAAATGGGAACGGCGAGCCGCTTTCAGAACGCCGCAACATCGTAGTCATTGCGGACGAAGCCCACCGCAGCCAGTATGATTTTATTGATGGTTATGCCCGCCACATGCATGATGCTCTCCCCAACGCCTCATTTATTGGCTTTACCGGTACGCCGATTGAACAGAATGATCGCAATACGCGAGCCGTTTTTGGAAATTACGTCAGCGTTTATGATATTCAACGAGCTGTTGAAGACGGTGCCACAGTCCCGATTTATTACGAAGGGCGACTTGCGAAATTGGAATTGGATGAGCAGCTCAAACCACACCTTGATGAAGTATTCGAGGAAGTCACAGAAGGCGAAGAACTGGAACAAAAAGAGAAATTAAAAACCAAATGGGCTGCACTCGAGGCGGTAGTCGGTTCTGAGAAACGGATTCAAATCATTGCTCGTGACTTTGTCCAGCATTTCGAGAATCGGCTAGAAGTAATGGATGGTAAGGCCATGATTGTTTGCATGAGCCGGCGCATTTGCGTTGAGCTTTACAATGCCATTATTGCACTGCGCCCCGAATGGCACTCTGAGGATGATTTACAAGGCGCGATTAAGATTGTCATGACGGGGTCGGCTTCCGATCCACTCGAATGGCAGCAGCATATCCGCAGCAAAGCCCGGCGAGAGGAATTAGCAAAACGTTTCAAAAATCCAAATGACCCATTTAAAATCGTTATTGTACGCGATATGTGGCTAACCGGCTTTGATGCCCCACCGCTGCATACTATGTACGTGGATAAACCCATGTATGGGCATGGTTTAATGCAAGCCATCGCCCGCGTCAACCGGGTATTCAAAGACAAACCAGGCGGTTTGATTGTAGATTATCTTGGTCTGGCTGATCAATTGCGCCAAGCCTTGGCAAATTACACCGCCGAAGGTGGCACAGGGGAAGCCGCAATCGAACAGGAACAGGCAGTTGCCATCATGCAGGAAAAGTACGAAATATGTTTGGGACTTTTCCATGGCTTTAATTGGTCAAAATGGACCATTGGCACCACTGCAGAGAAGCTGGGCCTATTACCAATGGCTCAGGAACACATTTTTGCTCAAGATGATGGCAAAAACCGATTATTAAAAGCCGTAACCGAGCTATCGCAAGCCTTTGCGCTGGCTGTGCCGCATCCAAAAACCATAGCCATTCGCGATGATGTCGGCTTTTTTCAGGCTGTTCGCTCAGCGGTAGCCAAAACCACTAGCGATAGTGGCCGTTCGGTTGAAACCATGGATCACGCCATTCGGCAAATCATTTCTCGTGCTGTAGCTTCGGAAGAAGTTATCGATATTTTTACTGCTGCCGGCTTAAAGAAACCCGATATTTCCATCCTCTCAGATGAATTCCTGGCTGAAATTCAGGGTATGCCCCAGCACAACCTCGCACTAGAACTATTGAAGAAATTATTGAACGACGAAATCAAATTACGTTCACGGAAGAACCTGGTTCAGTCTCGATCTTTTTCTGAAATGCTGGAACGCACCATTCGTGCATACCAAAACCGAGCCATAGAGACCGCACAAGTCATTGAAGAATTGATTTCGATCGCCAAAGAGATTCGTGAAGCGGACAAGCGTGGCGAAGAGCTGCACTTAACGGAAGACGAGGTCGCGTTCTATGACGCATTGGAAGTGAACGACAGCGCGGTTAAGGTCTTGGGGGATGAAACACTTCAGGAAATTGCACGAGAATTGGTCAAAATGGTACGCAACAATGTGACTATTGACTGGACTGTAAAAGAAACGGTACGCGCAAAATTAAGGGTAATGGTAAAACGGATATTAAGAAAATATGGTTATCCACCAGATAAGCAAGAAAAGGCCACTCAAACCGTATTAGAACAAGCAGAGTTGCTGGCAAGGGATTGGGCAGAATAAGGGGGATAAATGCCAAAAATTGTTCCAGCGTCAAAATTTCAAGAACTAAAGGGGCTTGATCGAATTTCCCAAGTGGTTCATGAAATGCAATGCATTTGGAGAGAGATCTCCAAAGATGATATTGGAATTGACGGTGAAATTGATCTCCTGGAACCCCGCCCGGATGGAAAAGGCGCGATTGCCACCGGCAAGATCATCAAGGTCCAAGCAAAGTCTGGATCCAGCTATGTAAAACAGGATTCTGCATCCGGTTTTATAACACCAGTACGACAAGAAGATCTAGAGTTGTGGACGAATGCAAACTATCCCGTGATTTTTATTGTCTACCACCCTGATGATGACAAGTTATATTGGAAAGATGTAAAAGAATACGTCAGGGCAACCCCGAATATTTTTCACCCCCCGATAAAATTCGTTTTCAATAAAGAAACTGACGAATTCACATCCAAATTTCGCGATAAAGTACTGCAAATTGGCAATGTTAGTTCGCCTCGCGTGTTATTTCAAAAACAAGAACGATTATTTTCCAACCTGTTTCTGCTCCAGCGTGCGCCGAAAGATTTGTATAACGCGCCAATCCTAACAAATTTAGACTACCCAATGATTACCTCCATTCTACGGAGCAGGCAATCTTTCACACCTCCATTTTGCGTCAATCGTGGACGAGTCTTCACTCTCAGCGATTTATCTGATCCTGGATGCGCTTTGCGGGAATTTTGTGATACTTCAAATATTCTGATAGAAAATGCTCAACCTTGGTGGGCAAATCCAGATCTAAACCGATCTTATGTTTCGATGCTAAATCGACTGTTGAGAATGCACACTAACCGGTGTGGGATTAAATACAACCAACAATTCAGGCGGTTTTATTTTCCGCGTATGGATGACACTTCTGATTCAGTAAAAGTGGCTTGGGTAAATCAAAGAACAAAATCTCACGCAACCCGAACTGTGGCGGCATATTACCACTATGGTCACGATTATTTTTGGCGGCATTTAGCTGCAGATATGACTTTTAAAAATATTGGCAATTCCTGGTTTTTGCAGATCATACCCAAATATCTCTTTACAGTTGATGGAATTAATATATGGGACACTGAAAAGGTCGGATCCTATACTACCCGGCAAAAATCCAGAGAACGAAATCCTCATGTATTGAATCACATTCTTTTCTGGGCAGATTATTTGTCCCAAGGAAAAAGCAGAGTTCAAGTGGAACTTGATTACAAACCAATCATGGTTATAGAAAAAATGCCTCAAACAGGAATTGCTGATTTTGCAATTACGGATGATCCGGCAATCTATGAAGAACCCCCAGAAGTGCTTCAGCCCAATTTGTTCAGCTATATATTAAATAACGAGGATGACGATTTTATTGAAGAAGAGCCAGAGGGGGCTGAAGATGATCAAAATTAAATATCTGCAGGAGCCAGCTCTTCAGTTTGGTGGGTATTTTGAACACCAGGACGCCAAAACCGGACTGTCAGAATTTGGCCCCTTTGGGAAAAATATCCCAGGATTGCATCCTACAGAAATAAATCTTGGTTTTATTGGTACAAGAGAGACTGTGTCATGGGCTCAGGAATGGATCGAGCGGTGTGGTGAGTACATCGAAAGCGAAAACATAAAGAGAAATAAACCATCAACTTCCCAAAGTATTGAAGGTCAACTATTTGATACCGAAGCCCTCTTCGATAGTCCACAAACCCTAAACCGTTTGGAAAAAATATTAACCCCTGATTTTATCGGATTTAACAATGATTCCGCATTTAACTGCAGTTTTCAAACAAATGATCGTTGGGTGCGATATATTCAACCTCGAGAATTGATAGAAATCCTTGCTCTTGATAACAAGACAGATATTATTTGGAAGATGGTCAATCTTTTTGATGAAAACATTGCGAATATCGCCGCGAATGATCCCACTCCAGATATTATCATTTTGGCGCTTCCCCCTGAAATCGAAAATAAGGCACATAGTGTGCGCATCTCAGGTAACTATTTTCTCAACTTTCGCCGGGCAATCAAAGCTCGTTCGATGAAATGGAATATTCCTTTACAGCTGATCACTAAAAGTACAGTAACCGGCGAAGGAAAAAATGTGCAAGATGTAGCGACTCGAGCCTGGAATTTTTGTACTGCACAATATTACAAAGCCAATGGGGTTCCTTGGCGAATTACATCCCTTGATGAAGCTACTTGTTTTATCGGCGTGAGCTTTTTTATCGCCAAGGATCTGTCCGATATTGTGACAATGAGATCAAGCGTAGCTCAAGCTTTTGATTTTATGGGGCAAGGTTTGATTTTAAGGGGCGACTATTTTAATTGGGACGTCCAACGGTTGGGAAAAACACCCCATCTCACATACGACGGAGCGAAAAAACTTGTTAAAGATACTTTGAATGAATATATCCGCTTAAAGGGTTACCCACCTAGAAGAGTGGTAATTCATAAGACCTCCGAATTTTGGGGAAAAGAACATATTGATTTCAATGAACTTGATGGATTTCAAAATGGAATAAACGAGGTGTTCGGTCGTTGTGAAATCGATTTGGTTTCCCTTGCGCAATCTGGAGTCAGGTTATTCCGAGAAGGTAAATACCCACCTCTTCGAGGAACTTACTTTTCAATCAATAACGCCTATCACTTACTCTTTACAATGGGTTACATTCCATTCCTGGAAACTTTTCCAAAACCTTATGTACCAGAGCCTTGGCAGATTATGCAACACATCGGGGGAAGTTCTCCGGAAGACCTCTTTAAAGAAATACTCGCTTTAACCAAAATGAATGTAAACAATTGTGCGTTCGCTGATGGATCCCCCATTACCTTATCCTTTTCAAGAATGGTGGGAGAGATTATGAAACACATCCCTGAAAACGGGATTGTGCAACCGAAATACCGGTTTTATATGTGATACGACAGAAATCCACTGTTGGCAGATGAATGGATCGAGAGGTTTAAAATGCAATTCAAAGACGCCGCGTACATAATACTAAAGAAAGCCGGACAACCCCTACACTATAAAGAAATTGCCGCCAGAGCTATGGAAGCAGGGTTGCTCGAAACACTGGGACGTACACCCGAAGCTACTATGGGCTCCTTACTTTATACTGATACCATCAATCCGGACTCGCGCTTTCGACGTGGTGACGAGCGGGGCACATTTGCATTAAAAATAATGGTTTCCAGCAACATTCAACAGCAAATAGAAAACATCCAATTACAGTTTCAAAAAGATCTTCGCAAGCAATTATTGAACATGCACCCACAAAAGTTTGAAGAGTTGATCCGCTTACTTTTAGAGCAAATGGGTTTTGAAGAGACGAAGACAACTCCTTATCACAACGACAAAGGCGTGGACGTGCGCGGTGTATTGCGTTCGAATCCACTGAGTGTCGTCAAAGTGGCAATCCAGGCGAAACGATGGACGGCGAATGTCGGTGCTGGTGTAGTTCGCGATTTGCGGGGTTCGCTTAAAGTAGCGGATTCAGAACAAGGATTAATCATCACTCCCAGCGATTTTTCTACCGGTGCGAAAGAAGAAGCGCAGGCCAGCGGGAAAACGCCGATCCGCCTGATTAACGGAAATCAACTGGTGGACCTATTGATTCAATACAATGTCGGTGTCAAAAAAGAAGAATATGTCGTGCCGACCATCGACAACGAGTATTGGACAGAAGTTTTAGGTGTCGCACTCGTTGAACTTGAACCTCCTGTGAAGAGTCCAAAGAAGGAGAAAGCGCCCGTTCAGGTACAAATAGCCTTTCCAGTCAATATTCAAGCCAGTCACAGAGATCACATTTATCAAGCGCAGCTCATGAATCTGAAAGGCGTTGTGCGATGGAATGGGCAAGATTTTGAAACCCCCTCCAGTGCAGCAAAAGCTGTTGCGGTGGATTGGAAATCCGTGAATGGCTGGGACTTTTGGCATTTCAAGGACCCAGAGACCGGGAAACTGGAAAAGATCGGTAAACTACGCAAATCCTAATGTTTAGAATAATACCGAAGGATTGTTAGTGATTTACAATCCAAATAGAATCGATCAAGGGTTTTGTTGTTGGATTATTATTTATGAATGATTTATATCCCCAATGGACTGCCGAAATCATTGAAAATACGGTGGCTGGTGAAGACCAACTGGGAATCGAGGGAGCTGCCCAGAGCTACCAGCAGGAAATTCTGCCGGGTATTATCACCGTTACAGACCATGCCCGGTATTACAGCTTCTATGCCTGGATCCTATATCGCTTTATATTCGGAAAAGAATCAAAAAGGCTCATTAAGGATTTCCGTGGAGCCTTCTTCAAACACCACGAGATGGCGTTAATTCTTTCTGGATATTTGCATCACAGCAATGGCAATCCATTTTCAGGTATTGTTGGCAGTGGAACCAATAATGTCAAAGTAAAACGGTTTTGGGGTACAGCCGATCCTGTTTCATTGGATCAGGACTATTTCCAAAATAAAGAGGGGGGATTTGGCCAATACTATCGAACAGCGATGATGGCGATGGGGATTATCGAAGAGCAGGAAGAGCCACGTCTCGTCTATCGGTTGACGGAACGTGGTAAAGCATTGGCAGAAGCTTATCAAGCATCAATTTCAGATACAAAATATTTTCAAAATCTGGAAACCCACGGGCAAATCTCACAAATCAGTAAACAAGATGCGGAAGAATATGCTCAGGTGGGATGTTTATGCCCCGAAGCAATTAATCACGGACAAGACCGCAAATTATTACTTGACACATTTTTCCGACTTGATGAACCCCCAAATTACAATAATCCCCATGTGCGCCGGCGTAATTCGCTCGGTGTTGCATTGGATATTGTCTATCAGGCAAAAGGACAATTCCATCGCGATCAACTTCGTCCAGCTTTGTATATCGGGGAATACTCACCAGGCATTCATTATTTGCCTGCCAATGACTTAACAAATTGGGTGCAGCGCTGGAAAATGGTAGAAGTTCGACATATGTTCACATTTGGTCTTCAATGCTTATGGGCTGCATTTTTACTCGAATTACGCTCAAAAACTGACATTAAGAAAGACGATTGGAAGAATTGGGTTCAAAATCAATTTATTGAGTCTGAGTGGAATCTTTCTGTACCGCAACTTGCTGAAAAATTTTGCGCAGAAGCTGGATTATCAGGTGATTATGGCACCCTGTTGAGCCGTGCCAAAAAAGATTTTGGTATGGGATCTGGCCTGGATGAGTACTCTTTGTATGTTAACGCATCCCGCAACCAAACCAATCCTGTTATCCTTGTCAAAACTGGCATCCGGATACTTCTTCAACTTTTTCTGCGATATTTTCCCGAATACCACAACCAGGATCCAATCTGGAAAGAAATGGCGGATAAACCTCGCTTACCTTTAGTTGACTATTTCCATTCCATGGATGGAAAACTTAAAGACTTTAAATGGTCAGTAATGGAATGGGGGCCCTGGATCTATCAAGAGTACATTTTTGAACAACATGAAATGATCGCTTTAGAGAAGTTCCGTTACCAGGAATATGACACTTTCAAGTTTTATTACGAAGATGGAATATTTCACTGGCCTACAGGGAAAACCCCATACCAAGAACCAATTCGCTTAGCTGGGAATCGATTGAACAACTGTATTACGATGTTGGTTGATCTTGGACTAATCCTTCAAGGTGACTTGGGGCTTTTATCACTGTCGTCAGAAGGTGAAGTTTATCGCGAAAAAATATTAGAGGGGTTAAGAAATGCCGATTAATCTTAAATCATTTATAGAAGATGAATCGGCAGTAAAAACCGAAGGTTTTTCAGGCGCTGTCTTTTTAACTTATACGCTTAATCTGGGTTTTTTTGAGCAAATCATCGCTCCTGCGCTTGAGCGAGCTGGCTGTTCAAACGTTTTGATAATTACCGATCCAGATGGCTACGCTGAAGCTATGGAGATGGGTCTGAGAAATGTCGTTTATGCTGGTTTACGGTATGTCTGCACACCACTTCCTCGTAAAGGGTATGGTGTCCAACATGCCAAAATACTCTTGATGGCTGGTGCAAATCAAGGAAGATTATTAATTGGCAGTGGGAACTTAACTTTACACGGATATAGCCGTAATTTAGAAATATTCTCCCGCTTTGAATTTGATCCCAAAAATCCAGATCCAGAAGCAAAACAGGCTTTTCATTCTGTATGGGACTTATTGCGGGATCTCTCGCAAAACGAGAAATTTTCTCCTTCAGCTCAACGTCAATTAGATGTAATTTCCGCAAATGCAAGTTGGCTCCTCGATCAAACCCCTACTTCTGATTCCTTCTATGTTTGGAACAATTTTCATTCATCTATTTGGTCACAAGTCATCGATTGGAGAGAAAAATCAGGTCTGCAAAATTCTCCAGTAAAAGCACTGAAGATTTTTTCACCTTATTATGACCAGGACTCTGGAATGCTGCGCAGATTTTCGGAGACTTTTCTACCAAATGAAGTGAATCTCTATGTAAGTCGTGAGAATACTACGTTGAATGGTCAAGCACTGCTTGGTAATTGGCCAAAGGATTTTCCGGATCCTCAGTTATCTGACATCAGAGAATCGAGGGCTAATCAAAGCCAACGCCTTTTGCACGGAAAGCTGATCGTTGGAATTGAGGAGGCTGGTTCTTGGTGTATTGCTGGCAGTGCAAATATGACCCGCGCCGCTTTCGAAAATTCCTGGCAAAATGGGTCTAATCTGGAAATGGTAACTTTTCGTTGGTCGCCTGATCCGGCCGCTTTTAATTATCTGTTCGAAGATCCGATATCGATTACACCCATTGCGATCAATTCTCTTAATAATTCTCAGCTCACAACTAATTCAGAAAACCCAAGAAGAGTAACTGAAGAAACCGTCCTGATTACGGAACTTATCCTCAACAATAAAATTCTAAGTGGTAGGTTAAGTCAATGGCCGGTTATTGATGATGAAAACGTGGAACTGATATTTCTAAGATCAGGTCTGAAATATTCTACTCAAATTGATAGAGATTTGCGTTTTCAAATTCCATTCGCGGACGAAATTCGAACGAGTGAATCTGCATTTGTCCGCGGAGGAGGAATTGAATCCCTACCATGTTGGATTGATATTCCGGCAGTTCTTCAGGAATATGGATCCCGTTCCTATCATGAACGGATTCAAGCTAAACTAGATACAGTTGTTGGAGCAGAAACTTTATTCCACGAGCTTATGGAATTTTTATTTGATCGTGCTATTCCAGATCAACCTTTGTCACAAAATTATCGTCGCTCATCACAAAAACCAAAAGGTGATAATTCGGATGACGAGGAAACCGGTGATTCATCCTCTGCTCCGGATATCGAACGATTTGTAGTTCCTGAACGAGATCCATCAGGATTATTCCAGATTGGAAAGTATACTCGGCTCCCGTATAGCCGTAATATTCGAAGCTTACGCGATCTTCTTTCCATTGTTCTTTTGAGACTCACTTCAACCCCCATAAATTCAACTGAGACGAAAGTGGATGAAGATAGTGAAGGAAGCCAAGGAAAAGAAATAAATCCTGAGGGTACAGAGACTGAAGAAGGCCAAATCAATGCCCGCCAACGATTATGTAGCTATTTAATTGATTACTGTAAAAGATATTCAAAACGTCTTTGCAATATTGATTTTATTGAGAAAATCACTCCCGAAATCTTACTGGACAACCACCTAACCTTATCTCGAGTATTACTTGAGTTCAACAGTCATATAATCGAATTCGGGCCAGATGATTTTGCACGCTGCACCTGGTTAATTTGGGCACCTCTATTTTCCCCATCCATTGTTGGAATAGATGAAAAATCAACCTGGCAATTATTTGAAGATAGAGGAATGAAAACCAATTTAATAGAAACATTGAATAGAATGGATATCTTTCCTCTCTTGGTTGTCATGACCAGTATGGCAATGGGTCAACCACCTTCTTGGTCATCCGGACTACATATGCCAAAAGTAGTTTCAAAGTTTTTAGCAATTAATAAAATGCTGCTTAAAGTAAATTCTTACCTACCCTTTAACGTTAATGAATTAACCAATCCAATAAGTTTTGGAATACAAAAAGTAAATTGGGATGAATGTATCCGTACTTTCTCAAGCATCATGGAATATCTTCCCCCTGCAAGAGAAAGACTATCTCTATTATTTGAGTGGATTGAAAATAACAATGACCAAACTAAACAATCAGAAATCATCGATCAGATAAAAAAGGCAAATTTAGTTACCGAATTTGAAATGTACAAGGAACAGCCCAAAAAAATTCTTGGCATTCTTACAGAACCTGATGATGAGGGATTAATCTATTGCCCCAGGTGTGGAGGTTCGCTTCGCACTAACACAGTCATCGAAATTAATCGGGGAAAATTAGTGATGTGCAGCACTAGTTCTGACACCTGGTTGTATAAAACAGAAAAGCCAGCAAAGTTAGTATTATAAAAACAATTACCACGCTGTTCTCCCGTTCCCTCTTAAGTCACTACGGGAATGTCTTGGAGAGAACGATCGGTCAGTTCTTAGCCCTTAATTCCTGGATAAGATAAAATTGTTAGCAATCAGGCACGATTATTATAGGATGGCTCCCGACAACATTCTCAACCTCACCCTAAATACCTGGATCATTTCCGACACCCACTTCTTTCATGAGAACATCGGAAGATACTGCAATCGCCCCCAAAACTGGCAGGAATTGATTATCAAGAATTGGAATGATCTTGTTTCCCCAGACGAAATTGTTCTGCACCTGGGTGATTTTGCGTTAGGCAACAAAAGCAATTTTGAGATGTTGACCGGCATTTTGAATGGCAGATTGTTCTTAATCCAGGGAAACCACGATCGGTTGAGCCAGTCCTTTTGTGTAGCACATAGCGTGACCCTGATAAAGAATTCATTACTGGTTGAATTAGAAAATCACATGAAACTGATTTTTTCACATCGCCCGATCATTCCTCTTGAAGATGGTTGGATCAATCTACATGGTCATATCCATAATGTCCCACCGCCGCCTGAAGGTTCCAATCTGGGACCGAACCATATCAATATGAGCGTTGAGGTCAGGAAGTATCATCCCTGGCGATTGGGCGATATTCTCAAAACCATCAAAGACCATCCAACAGAGAACGATGTGTCACTCCGTTGACCTGTTCCCCCTTAAGACTCTAGGGGATCGAAGTGGATAGAACAAAGTGCACACTGTTCCCATGGATCGGGGAAATTTTTCTTATCACAAAAAAATACCCGGATTTATTTGTGCAAGAATTTACGGTCCCTCATCTGGTAAATTCTCCAATTTACCTATCCGTAGTGGTGCAATTTATACCGGTTTAGATTCGAGTTTTTCTGGGTAGGGAGGGCAATTCTCGGTCGAATGGTATTTCCATATCTCGTTACGGTAAAAGGCGCTTCAGCGCTCTTCCTGTTCAATCAACGTCTGCGGAAAGGTCTGCGTCAACGTCTGCGGCGTGTCAACAAGGCGTCTGCGGCACGTCAGCATGGACGCAGACCTTTATTTTTGTCGATATTTTAAATTTGTCTTTTCCCGGACTTTGAAATCATCAGCCAAACAATAGGATACGTCATCCGGATTTCAGGTCACTTAACCTTCAGGTCAGTTAACCTAAATATCAGGGGACATGCAATAATTCTCTATTGCTGGACGATCCTTCACTTTCACTGTATGATTAACTTGTAGTAAATCGCATTCTGTGAGCAGTCCGTGAAACTCGATCAATCCCGTTTGGAATATTACATCACTCCCGAACAGGCCGCCAAACAGCTTGGGTTGGATTTGGATTCCATATATCAGTTGGCAGATGAGGGAAAACTTCAGGCAGCCGTGATGACCGATGGAAGTATTGGCATCAGTCAAATCAGCGTCAACAATCTGCTGCCCAAGGAAGCCTTACCTGAGTATCAGCTCAATGCCGACTTGAAAGGCGTTCCGATCAGCATCAATGAAGCCGGCCGGAAATACAAACTCAACACTTCCACGCTTACGCGCTGGATGCAGCGAGGGCTGATCCACCAATTGGGCAAAGAGGGTCGAAAGACCCTGCTGGATGAAGCGGATGTGGCTTACTGCGCCAGAGTCTATCGCCAAAACAGTGGCCAGGGCAAATGGGCATTTGATGATTCAGGTCGTCCATATAAAAAATAATCCCCTGAATAATTACTACAAGTTATTGATTAACATGGAGTAATATGCTACAATAAATTCAACCGATGAGGTTGATTTTTTTACCTCAATATACTCCAAGTTAACTTGTATCTTGTAGAATAAAGGAGATTGCATGACAGAAACAATGAATTTTGGACTTGATCTGGGAATGGGAGCGCTCAAGCTGCACGGGAATCAGCAGAGCATTCAATTGATCTCTCAGGTCGCGGTCAATAATGGCCCGCTGGTAGGGCGCATGCTGGGATTGGGCAGTTCCCGCCTGCCGTTGCGGATTGCTTTGCCATCGAGAAGCACGTTCTTTGTCGATAGTGGCGCACACGACAGCGGACGGCCAGTAGAAAACCTGAGCATGGATCGTTTTGCCGGTTCACCGGAAATGCTGGCGCTTTTCTATGGGGCATTCACCCGCCTGATTCAGCGGTCGGGTGACATCTCTCAGCCGGTCAGCATCACCTGTGGTTTGCCATTGGATACGCTTTCCGGAGAGGAAGCACGAACCACGGTGGAGAGCATTCAGCGCTGGATGAAGGCAGATCACATCTGGAAAGCCAATGACCAGGAAAATCACCTGAATGTGACCGAGGTTCGGGTTACATCTCAGCCCGCTGGTGCTCTGTTTGATTATGTGCTGGATGATGAAGGTAAGATCGTTCCTGAACGGCGCAGCGCATACACCCAGGAGGTCGGGATTGTATCCATCGGCATGAACACCACCGAATTGTTGGTTGTGCGCGAAAAAGTTCCAGTTCAACGATTTACGGGTGCTTCAACCACTGGTGTACGCCGGCTTTTGGAGCTGGTCAACGGTCAGCAGCTTTACTCCCTGGGTGAATTGGACACGCTCCTGCGCGCCAATAAACTCGACATTTCGCAGGCACTACCAATCTGGGAGCGTGAGGTCACTGGAGAAATTGAAAAGCGGTGGGGCAAAGCCTGGCGGCGTTTCACAGCCGTCATTCTGGTAGGCGGTGGGGCGATCCTACTCAAGAACTCATTGCCTTATTTCTTCAACGGTAAAGGCATCCTGACAGATGATCCTGTTCAATCGATTGCGAGGGGTTTATGGAAACTTTCGCTATTTCAGAACCACAATCGAAAAAACTAAACGTGCATTCAAAGCGCGGTCGCCCAAAGCTGGATTGCAAAGTTCATCAGATTCGCTTCACACTGAGCCTGCGAGAAGGGGAGGATGATGATCTGATCTTCTTCTTTTCCGATATTCCCGAACGGAGGCGAGCTGCAGCCTTGAAAGCCGCTTTACGAGCGGGGGGTATTTCACTTAAAGCCGGATCCGTTCCAATCACGGATGATCTTGACCTGACCATTCAGGGTCTGGTTTTTGGCTAATCAATTTTCTGGAGGAAGATATGTTTCTGCTGAAGGGATTTCATTTGGTCTTCAAGATTTTCAAAAACGCTTTGCTTCTGTTGGTGATCGCAACCATCCTGTTTATCGCTTATCGGGGCAATCTGCCGATGAGCGTTCCCCAGGCACCACAAGGTATAACCTATTTCGAATTCATGGCAGATCGGATCGATGCTGCGAAAACGGTCAAACCGTCTCAATGCGGATGGGGGATGATGCTATCACTGGCTGCACTTGGGCCAATCTATTCAGTAGTGTACACAACGGTTGCGGTCAATCCAGATAGTGCATTGGCCAAGGGAACCGCTCCGGACCCGGATATTGCGCGGGATGTTGCCGGCGCAGCCTGGTATCAAATCCCAGATATCTGGTGGAAAACGGTTGAGCGATTATCCTGGACGATGCTGGGTAAACCTGCTGCGTATGGTTGTCAGTTCCGACCTGTCCAAATCGCTGAACATACGAATTAACATGACCACCTTGGATCATGCTTGATTTATTTGTAGAATAAAAATGTAATCGTTTTGGGTCGCTAATCTCATTGGACATCCATCAAATCGTAGGAGCGGCCGCATAACAAAGAACTTTGTTATGCCGGTCGCTTTTCGTTTTCTCCGGCGACCTTCTTGTTGAAGCAAAGAGTAAATATCAAATCATTTGGAGCCTTTGATGCCAGATCCCATTCCGCCCAGAGATATTGATGCCGAACAGGCCTTGCTCGGTTCGATCATGATTGCACCTTATTTATTTGAGGATTTGGTCACCATCGTGAAAGCGGAATATTTTTATCGCAACTCACACCGCTGGATTTGGGAAGCAATGAATCACCTGTTGGAATCTGAGCAACAGATCGATCATGTCACCTTGTGTAATGCTTTGAATACCAGCGGAAAACTAAAGGAAATTGGTGGGCCGGCATACATCATGGGCTTACTCAATGCAACTCCGACTTCCATGCACGCCGAGTCTTACGCGAAGATCGTGCGTGAAAAAGCATTTAAGCGAAAAGCGTTAGAGGTCGCTACAAACCTTGCGCAAAATGCTATTCAAGATAAACCGCTTTCTGAAGCTCTGCAGCAAATGGAAAAATTCTTTGTCAGCTCATCCGCCTTGTCGGGAGTCACGGAGCGAATGGTTATGACCGCAGAGAAATTGTGTTTGTCGGAGATGGGTGAACTGACCTGGATTCTCAAAGACTGGATTATGGCCGGCGGAATCAACTTGATCGCCGGTATGCCGGCAGCGGGAAAGAGTTTTCTCGCGCTGGACCTGGCGATTGGCATGGCTTCTTCGGGTGTGGCATGGGATAACCAACCGGTAACCCAGGGTAAAGTGCTGTATCACTTCCTGGATGGCAGCTACCGGGGTATGCGCTCGCGGGTTCTTAAACTGTGCCATGCGCGAGGCATTCAACCGCCTGCCAACCTGATTTTCGACTTTTCTCCGCTTAACCTGAAAGTCCCTTCGGAAGTGCTGGCTTTACGCCAGCGAATTCATCGATTGGATGCCTCTGTAGTCATTTTTGATGTCATGGCCAAATTTATGCCTGGCGCAGATGAAAATTCGGTCGCGGAAATATCTCCGATGATGAACACCCTGCGTGAAATTGCCAACCAGACCGGTACGACTTTCATTCTGATTCATCACCTCAATAAGGGTGGAAACACCGATCTTTCCTATCGCGTCCGGGGTTCCTCCGATATTTTAGGGTCTGTCGATACCGCCATTGTGATTACACACGAAAACCAGCATTCGGCACACTCGATGCGAACGATCATTCCACAAAAGGTGCGTGAATCCCTGCCACCTGCGCAGTTGCAGTTTCAAATTGAATCGACCGAAGATAGCATCGCTCTTCGATTTTCTGAAGCGAATGCTTCTGAACTGCTGCGCGCTCCTGGTCAGGCGGAATTGATCTTTGCGGATATCCTGGAATATCTGCAAAGCGTTCCGGCGCAGGAATTTAAGAAGAATGAGCTCATCTCAGCACTCCAAATCAATAGCAGCGCCAGGACGATAGAACGGGCATTTTCAAAACTCAACAATGATCCGCGTATCAGAGTTACAAAACGAGGATCTTTCAACACCTATCAGTGGGAAGAGGATACGCCAGCCACGCCATTCCCTTAAGGGGTTGGCGTGGCTGGCGTATGTTTGTTTCATGCAAAGTTTACAAATAACAAAGGAGAAGAATGTCAGAAAACCAAAATACTTCAAATTGCCGGATTTCCAGGAATGTCTTGATCAAAGCACCTGGTTTGCTGCCCATGCTCTACACACCGCGGGAAATCGCTGAAGACCTGGACGTTCCTGAAACCACCTTGCGGGATTGGCTCAATCATGGCGCGCCACACAGCCGGGACGAATCCAACCATATCTGGATCGACGGCAAGCAATTTGCCGCCTGGGTTGACAACCAACGGAACGCCAGAAAGAAACCAGCCCATCAGCTTCAAGCGGGGGAAGGTTTTTGTATGCGCTGTAATACGATCGTCAAAATCCAAAATGCGGAAATTCGCCCTGTCAAAGGCCGCCTGAGCCATCTGAAGGGCAAATGTCCCATCTGCGGCAGGATTGTTAATCGCGGGATTTGGAATGCTGGATCGGCAGAACTATCTCAAGGTTAAGTTGTTCCTAAAATTTTCACGAGATGTTCATGGGCTTTCATCGCTTCAGATCTCTAATGATTTCGAACATCTTAAAGCGCTGCTTCTCTGGGCTGGCTCGCAACCGCTCAGTTCAGCGCACGCTTTCAACACCAATCTCCCTGATTCCCTTTTTCAGATAGGCGAGAAAGGATTGGATCAAACAGAATTACAGAGCATCTTGAATACCAACCAGCGATTCCTCTTGTGGGGGAAAGCCATGTTTCCGGTTGAGTTTCAGAATATCCGGCTGAGCTGGATTATGAAAATTACAGGAATCTCGAAAGGAAAGGAGGTGATTATTTGAAAAAACGACCGATTATCATTACCGCGACCAACGCCATCACAATCCCCAAAAAGGTTCGTAACCTGTTGGATTTACAACCTGGTGACTGCCTGGATTATGAAGTCATGGCAAATGGTTCAATCATTTTGGTGCGCAAGGAATGCTGCGATTCGCCGTCGCTCCGTCCAACATGCAAACTTCCCTGCCAGGCTCAAAAACGGAAATAACCTGAATGGCTGGAGGAAGGGTTTACTGAATCCCTTCCTCCAGCTCTGGCGTAAAGAGAAAATGATTGTTTTTAGAACCTCAAGTTATCAACAGGACTGGCTTTCCGATGCACTCGTTCAATGTCCATCTCAGCGATTTGAGCATAATGACGGACCATGTCCAACGAGCTGTGACCTAACAGGGCTTGTAGGGTGAACACATCCCCACCTGAACGGAGGTAAGTGATTGCAAAAGTATGCCGGAATTTATGTGGATGAGCACCTTTGACGCCCGCTTTATCAGCCAGGCGCACGATCAAATGTCGCAGGCTATTGGAGTTAAACGGATGATTGCCACGGTTGATAAATACTGGCGATTCTGGGTCATCGCGATCTTCGCGGTCAGCCAGATAGCGCCACACAGCCCGTCGGGTACTCTTTCCTATGAACACGGTGCGCCCTTTGCCGCCTTTTGCCCCACCTTCGTCTCCATGCTTGATGACAACTTTACCAGTGCGCAAATCCAATTCGCCGATTTTCAAACTGCAAAGCTCGGAAGCGCGCAAACCGGTATCCAACAGGAACAGTATCATGGCTTCATCTCGTTTGGCGGATGGTCGTCGGGTAACAAAATTATGGCGATTGATTGGATTGTATTCACGGGAGTAAACGCAGGCTTTAAGCAGTGCCGCAAGATCCTCTTGAGTGAAGGCAGCCACGGGTGCTTCTTTGTAACGCGGTCCCGGGATGCCTTCCATGGGATTCTTGATTTTGAACTCTGCGACCGCCCAACCGAAGAAAGCTTTGAAAGTGATCCAGTGGTTTCGCAGTGTCTTGGGGGAGAGTTTGCGCGTTGGTGCATCATGCGCAGGATTCGGTTTGGCGAAGGTGTGGGGAACGTACTCTGTGCGCAGATAGGTCATGTAATCGAGCACATCAGCAGAGGTGATCTTCCCTATCGGTTGATCGCCGATCTTTTCCATCCACTTACGCAGCACCCACTCATACGAATCGACCGTCCTTTGGCTTAAGCCTTCGGCGGTTTTGTATTTGACGAAGCCGTCAATACAAAGTGAAAATAACAGGCCTGAGGGATTACGGTTCATCGAAAAATCCTCCTAATAGTGATTTTTCGTAACCATCGACCCTCAGGCCTATCAAAAAACCGTAGCCCCAGGGACTACGGTTCTCGTTAGTAGCGGGGAGTGGATTCGAACCACTGACCTCCGGGTTATGAGCCCGACGAGCTGCCACTGCTCTACCCCGCATCAATGAGTGTAATTCTACCCGAAGCGGAGGGATGTGTCAAGGGCAATCTATTTCTGGTTTTTTAACATTTCTCCGATGGTTTATACCTGCGTAAAGTAATCATGCTCAATTTGCTGCCAGGTTTCATCGCTGCAGCAGCGCAAGTGCTGGCCCAGCAGGGGTGTTACCGTGCGTATTTGTTCAGCGATGCGCTGGGCGACACGGCGGATGGCATAATGGGCGTTGGGGGCGGTGCGCAGGTTGATGAGGTGGTCGGCACTTCGCAGGTTGGTGCAGAACAATACGCGCCGGTTATAGCCGTTGGGCACTACATACGCTGCCACATGCGGATTGAAACGGTACAGTTGCTCGTAGGCGGATGCGGCGCTGTGCATGGCGGCTCGATATGCGTTTTCTAAACCGGCTTCCACCAGCAGGCGCGGGACGGCGTAGCCCAGGCAGGTGGTGAGCGCTTGCGCGGTTTGGGTCATCATGCGGTGGCGTTTGAATTCAAAGTAAGCGCCCTGGTCCAGAACCAGGTCGAAGGTGTAACTGGCATATTCCAGTTCGCGCAGGGGAATGTCGTGGCGGCCCAGGCCAGAAAGGATCTGCGCGGCCAGGTCTTGTTTTTGGGGGTGTGAAAGGGTGCCAATGAAATCCGTGTTTTGCGTATAGCCAATGCTATTGAATCGGTAAAGGGCGGCAGCCAGGGCGCGGTCTTCGGCGTCTTGATCCCAATGGACCAACTCACACCAATCGGATGAGCTGCTGGGCGAGGGAACCTGACTGGCAATCCGGGTGAGATCCTTTTGCAGTTGCTCAATGCGATGGTCGGGTTCGGCGTATTTAACCAGGGTGGGGGCGTTTTGCTGGGCAACCTCTTTGATTTGCGCGCCCATTTGGCGCACTTCTTCCAGAGGGTGCGAGAGCATTTTTTGTAGGCTGTGTTCGAGGGCGCGCGCGTTGATGCTGACGCCCACATTCGCCAGGGCGGCGGCCGGTAAGAAGTACCGGCAGGAGTCCACAATTTCCGAGCGCACGCGGCGCTCCCAGGTTTCTTCACTTTCACCCGGTTTGCGCGGAATTTTGGCGGCTACCACCTGCTGCACTTTAGGCAGGGCCGATTGGTATGCTTCAAACAAACCGCGCACTGTTTTGGTGTAGATTTCTTTGAGCGGGTGGTTTTCCAACTCCATGGGGGTGTGGAATTGGTCATTTTTCCATTTTTGGTAGCGGGTGGATTTCTCGGTATAGGAGGCCAGACGGCAGCTTTCAAGGGTTTCTACGGCCAGGCGGGATATATTTTCCACAGCGATATGGAGAACGGCGTGTTCGGCCACCGAAGAGTGCCCGTAACCCACCACCCATTTCTCATGAAATTGGGCGCTTTTTTCTTCGCTTAATTCCTGGGCAATTTGTTGAAAAGATTCAGGGGATCGAGATGTTTTGGCAAAAGCGACGGCGATGGTCTCGGGAGATAATTTTTGCGGGTCAAGCAGGTAGATCTGGCGTGGGTTGGGCATGGCTTAATACCTCTCTGGCTTGGGAGGAATCTTGCTGCATTTGGTCGATCAGCGCCTGAACGGTCTCAAACTTTTCTTCAAAACGCAGCCGGCGAATAAATTGGAGGGACAAAGTTTCTCCGTAAATGTCTTGCTGAAAGTCAAAGATGAAGGCCTCTACTCGCGGAATGGGTGGGGTGTCGGTAAAGGTGGGGCGAAAGCCGACGCTGGTTACGGATGGGTGACGTGCTCCGTTGAGCCAGGCCCAGGTCGCGTAGACGCCCGGTGCTGGCAATATTCTTTCCAGCGGCAATTCCAGGTTGGCGGTCGGGAAGCCGAGCAAACGGCCGCGGCCGTCGCCACGGATGACGGTGGATTCCAGGGAGTACCACCGTCCCAAAAGTTGGCTGGCGTGCTCGATTTCTCCCTGTTCCAATAACTGGCGAATTCGGCTGCTGGAAATTTTCTCTGAACCGTTTTTCATCACAGCTTGAATGACTCGAGTCTGGAAGCCGAGGGACTGCCCAATCACTTTAAGCTGCTCCACGTTGCCTTCGCGGTTGCGCCCCAGGGCAAAGTCGCTGCCCACCCATAGTTCCCGAGGGTTGAGTTTTTCGGTGATATTCCGCATGAAGTCAGACGCGCTGAGGGCAGCCAATTCGCGGGTGAATGTCAGGGTAACCACGGCATCCACACCCAGTTCCGCCATGAGCGCGGCACGTTCTTCCGGCATGGTGAGGTAATAGGGCTTGTCCAGGCCGCGTAAAACCACAGCCGGGTGGGGGTGAAAGGTGATGACCACCGCTTTGGCCTGGTGTTGGTGAGCGCTGGCTACCATATCTTTGATAATGGTTTGGTGGCCTAAATGGACACCATCAAACGAGCCGATGGTGATCCAGGTGTGTTGGTGTTGGTATTGAATGTTTTCCAGGCCGTAAAAATGCTGCATGTCTGAATCCATCACCCGCATTAATTTCCTTGCTATTCTACCAGCAAGCCCTCCATTGATCAATCAAAACCCCGCAAGGTGATGCTGGCGGGGTTTTGAGTTTCTTCAAGTTAATGCTGGTCTACATCCAATTTAGCTGAAAAAGACTTTGCGTGGCTGGTATTCGTTGGTGTCTTCTTCGTAGCTCAATAGCGCGACCAGTTCACCCTGTGCGCTGACGCCGCGCACCATGTTGCCCAGTTTCTCTTCGGCGGGGATGCGATGACCGTGACGCACCACGTCAAGCTGGTCGTCGTCCAATTCGAGCGCCGGCCATTCGGAGAGGGCTTCAGCGGCAGGAATGAGGTATTGGTACCAACTGCCATCATCGAACGCTTCGCGCAATTTTTGGAGGGGCACTGCATCTCGCAGGGTGAATCGGCCGCTCTTGGTGCGGCGCAGGCCAATCAGGTGCGCACCGCAGCCCAGTACGTTGCCCAGGTCGTGGGCCAGCGAACGCACATAGGTTCCGGATGAGCAATAAATATCGACAACCGCTTCAGGGGGCGCCCATTCCAGCAGTTCCAGGCTGTGAACGGTAATTTTTCTGGGTTCCAGGTCTACCTCTTCGCCTTGACGGGCAAGCTGGTAGGCTTTTTTGCCTTTTATCTTGACGGCGGAATAAGGCGGCGGCACCTGCTCAATTTCACCTATAAACTGGCTCAGTGCGTTTTCAAACTGTTCTTCGGTAATGTCCACTGGTGAGGTATCGGTTACAGTGCCATCTGCGTCGTAGGTGTCGGTGCGGCTGCCCAAGCGGATAATGCCCTGATAGCGTTTGTCCGACGCAGACACATATTCACTCAGGCGAACAGCAGGGCCGATTAAGACGACTAATACGCCTGATGCGCGTGGGTCCAGCGTGCCAGTATGGCCTGCGCGGCGGATATTGGTACCTTTACGAACGACCTGAACCACGTCATGTGAAGTCATACCGACAGGTTTGTCGATCACCAGCACACCTGACACGGTATTCTTTATTTCGTAGTTTTCCATATCGCTCATTGGATATCTCTCCTTTGGAGCAGGATCCAATAACATTAATATATTGGATTACCCCTCTTTATTTTTTCCATTCAGGATGGCTTTGGTTGCGTCTAAAACTTTTTCCTGAACTTCTTCTAACGAACCAGTAATTTCTGCGCCAGAAGCAGCCGGGTGGCCACCTCCGCCAAATGCCAGAGCAATTTGAGAAACATCAATCCCAGGCTGCGCTCTCCAGCTCACCTTCACTTTATTCTCGTCTTTTTCGGTGAAGATGATGGAAACATCATTGTCTTCGATGGAAGAAATGATATTGATCAAGTCTGCGTCATCTTTCCCCTGATAGGCAGCTGAACGCCGGTCTTCATTGGTGAGGGCAGTCCACACCAGGCGCCCTTTACGCTGCATGCGGGCGATGCCCTTGCCCCAGAAGCGAACCGCTTCGTAAGAGCGGTAGGTGATGGCACGCTGGTAGATGTCTGAAAGTTCTGCGCCTTCATCCATTAAGTTCGCGGCAATTCTCAGCGCTTCTGAGGTCATATTTGAGGTGCGAAAGCCTATGGTGTCGGTAACAATGCCAGAGAGCAGGGCCGTGGCGACTTTTTCGTCCATCGGCAAGTCCCAATCCGCGCGGAGATGGCGGGCAATGAGCGCCGTGGTGGAAACAGAGGAAATATCCACCAGGTTCAGGTTGGCAAAGTTCAGATTGGTGATGTGGTGATCAATGTTCAAATCGGGCTTTTGCTCGCCCAATACCGCGCCAGTGCGTTCAAGATCAGAGCAGTCAACCACGATGCTCAAATCAAAGGTCTGTTCCGCGTGGGTAGTGACCAGCTCCGCGCCAGGGATGAAGCGCAGCTGCGCTGAAACGCGGTCTGCCAGCACCATTTGAACTTGCTTGCCCGCCAGGCTGAGCGACAAGCCCAGCCCAACGACGGATCCGACCGCGTCTCCATCTGGACGAATATGTGAGGTGATCACAACCGAGTTGGCGTTATGAAGCCTGTCGCGGATGGATCTGTGCAACGCCTCATTCTTCATCTTCTTGTTCACCTTCTTCGTCTTGCATTTCCAGGTCTGCCCCATCTGACTGATGCAGTTGGGCGAACAATTTTTCCATGCGGTCCGCGCGCTCTGGCGTGGGGTCCCAGAAGAAACGTAGTTTTGGGAAGGAGCGAAGCTGAACTTTTTCGGCAAGGTAGTGACGGATAAAGCTTCCGGCGTGCTGTAAGGCCTCGATGACGTCTTTGGCGCGTTCCTGGCCCTCCACCGCGGAGACATAAATATCGGCGAAGGCCAATTCGCGGTCAATTTGCACATCGGTAACCGATACGCCCAGCAGGCGTGGGTCTTGAATTTGATAGACCAGCAGTTCAGACATTTCTTCACGCACGCGGCCAGCGATGCGTTGGATTCTCATTTGTGACGGCATAACTCAACCCTTTGTTCCATTCACCCTTTCGGGTTAAAGGACATTTGACTTTTCCATGACATAACAGATGATGCGGTCACCAACCTGCATGTCCTTAAAATTCTTGAAGCCCATGCCACATTCAAAGCCTTTGCGCACTTCGCGCACGTCATCTTTGCCGTGTTTGAGGGATTGCAATTCACCGGAATAAACGGTCTCTTCGCCGCGAAGGATATGCACTTTGGCGTTGCGGCGGATTTCACCGGTTAAGACTTTGCAGCCGGCAATCGCGCCCAGTTTTGAAACCTGGAAAATAGCCAGGATTTCGGCTTCACCGATGGTCTTTTCGACATATTCTGGTTCGAGCATGCCCTTAAGGGCTTTCTCAATGTCTTCGATCAGGCGATAAATGATGTTGTAAACACGCACTGAGACTTCTTCGGTTTCGGCTAGGCGTCGGGCGGCAGCATCGGCATCTACGTTGAAGCCAATCACCACTGCGTCCGAGGCAGCGGCAAGCATGATGTCGCTTTCGGTGATGTTGCCGGTTTCGGCGTGGAGAATGCTGACCTTGATGGACTGCTGTTTGTTCAAATCATCCAGCGAATTGGTAATAGGCTCTAGCGAGCCCTGAACGTCGGCTTTGACAATCAGTTTAAGTTCCTGCGTGGTGCCCGATTGGAAATTGGCGAACAGCTCTTCCAGAGAGGCGCGTTTGATCGATCCTTTGCGGTCTTTTTCTTTCTGTTTGCGTTCTTCCACAATCGCGCGAACTTCTTTTTCGTTGGCAACGACTTCAAAAATATCACCAGCGTTAGGCACGTCAGAAAGACCCATAATCTGGACAGGAGTGGATGGGCCGGCTTTACGGATGCGCTTGCCGCGGAAGTCGAACATGGCGCGGATTTTTCCGCCGGCCATGCCGGCAACAATCGCGTCGCCGGCCTGCAGGGTGCCATTTTGAACCAACAAAGTGGTCATCACGCCTTTCGAGCGGTCAATTTCCGCTTCGATGACCGTGCCCACGACTTTGCCGGCAGGGTTGGCGCGAATGGATGTCGAATCGGCAACCAGCAGAATGGCTTCAAGCAGATCTTCGATGCCGATTTTTTGCTTGGCAGAGACTGGAACCATAATTGTATCGCCGTCCCATTCATCAGGAACCAGGCCTAATTCGCCCAGTTGTTTTTTGACAAATTCGGGGTTGGCATCGGGGCGGTCAATTTTATTCAGCGCGACAATGATCGGTACTTTAGCGGCGCGGGCGTGATTGATTGCTTCTTTGGTTTGCGGCATTACGCCATCATTGACGGCCACCACCAGCACAACAATGTCGGCGCCTTGCGCGCCACGGGCGCGCATGGCGGTGAACGCCGCGTGACCGGGAGTATCGAGGAATGTGATTTCGCGGCCGTTGTGTTCCACCTGGTACGCGCCAATATGCTGGGTAATGCCACCAGCTTCGCCTTCGGCTACTTGCGTGTGACGGATGGCGTCCAAGAGGGTGGTTTTTCCATGATCGACATGACCGAGGATGGTTACCACGGGCGCACGGGATGAGAGATCGGCGTCTTTTTCATCGGCCAGCATTTTTCGCCAGAGGGGAATCTCCCCCGTTTCTTTAACCTCTTCTTCTTCGGGGGTTTCCAGACTGGCTTCGAATCCCATTTCGCTGGCAACAATCGCAGCCGTATCGAAATCAACCAGTTGGTTGATATTTGCCATAACGCCATTAGCCATCAGGATTTTAATTACCTGAATCGGGCTGGCTTCCATCATCTGAGCCAGCTCTCGAACTGTTAAACTGCCGGGCAGTTCCAATGTTTTCATTTTTGTCATCGTATAAAACCTCCTGATGAATTGCGTCCCCTGCTGTGCCGCAATATTATCTTATAGTTAGCCTGCTTGTTCATTATTTCCTGAAGCTTTCAGGAATCGGCGCCAAGTTTAGTGTTTTCGCCACCACCCTTTCAACAATGAGCAAGGGAGCATTTTTCAAAGGAAGGATCAACTGGTTTCTTCCAGCTCTGATTCTTCAGGTAATTCCGCCAAGAATGATTCAAGAAGTGCCTGATCCTGGCTGGAAAGTTGTGTTTTCAACGCGTTAGCCAGCGCGCCTTTGAGCCCTTTGATCCAGCAGGAGCGAAGCGCGTGTAAATACGCGCCTCTGCCTGCCAGTTTGCCAGTCCGGTCAATCTGCACCCCTTCTGGTGTGCGGACGACCCGAACCAGTTCGCGTTTATCGTTAATCTGGCGGCAACCCACACAGGTGCGTTGAGGAATGTGGCGAACTCGTTTGCCTTTCTGCTTGTTCATTCCCTATCCCTCTGCCGTGAAGACTAGAAAGTCCATTCGTCATCCCAGGCACCACCGCCGCGTTTGTGTTTCTTGCGGCGCACAACCATGTCGCGCTCGGGGTCATATTCCACAGCAACGCTTTTCTTCTTCTTTTTCTTCTTGTCCGTTTTGAGATCTGAATCCTCTTCCTCTTCTTCTTCTTCGGTAAAGAATTCGATGGTTTTTTCGCTAGGTTTTTCGTTGATGACATCCACGAAGGAAATTTCTTCCCCTTCTTCCACTGGCTCAAAGATGTGCACCATTGGAGGTGTCTCTTCTACTGCTCCTTCAGCAACCGGGGCTTCCTCAACGGGGGGTTCAATCACGGTTACTGGCTGTTCAACCGATTCGCCTGCCGCCTCAACGGCCTCGGCAAGTTCTGCTTCCACCAGTTTTTCAGCGGGCTGGGCAAGCAAGGCCTGAACAACTTCGTTGATTTTTTCCATCGATTTCAGCCCAATACCTTGCAGTTTGAGCACAAAATCGGGGTCTTTCTTGACCTGGATGGCCAGGTCGCCCAGGGTAGCCATTCCCGATTCTTGCAGGATCACGCTGATGTGTTCGGGCAGCTCGCTGTCGAGGATATTGGTTTCAAAGGCCGAGGCCGGGATGGCTTTGCGCAGTTCATCATCCACAGATACTTTTTGAGGCGCCGGAACAGCAGCCGCGCGGGTGGCTTTTTCAATGCGGTCAATAAATTTGGCAATCTGGTCGTATTCTTCCTGCGCCAGAGGGCGGCCTTCTGCTTTACGGGCAAGCAGATCTTCCACTTTACCGACAGTCTCTTTTTCTTTCTCGGCCGTTTGGGCCAGTTTGGCGTCGTTCTGCAAGCGGTAGAGAATGTCGGCGGCGGCTTCGGACAGGCTCTTGATGTCGATGCGCCAGCCGGTCAGTTTGGCGGCCAGGCGGGCATTTTGACCGTCGCGGCCGATGGCCAGCGAAAGCTGGTCTTCGGGGACAACAACGGTAGCGGTGCGGCCGCTTTCGCTGCCCAGATCGAGGTACACACCGTTGACACGCGCCGGGCTGATGGCTTTGGCAATGAAAACGGCCGGGTCTTCGCTCCACTCGATGACGTCAATTTTTTCATCGTGCAACTCGCGCACAATGGCCTGGATGCGCACGCCGCGGACGCCCACGCACGCGCCAACCGGGTCAATGCCCGACTGCGTGGCAGATACGGCCACTTTCGCGCGGTCGCCGGGTTCGCGGGCGATGGAGCGGATTTCTACCACGCCATGGAAGATTTCGGGAACTTCATTTTCCAGCAGGCGGCGCAGGAAATCGCGATGGGTGCGGGATAAGAAAATTTGCGGGCCGCGGGGCGAGTCTTTGACTTCTGAGATCAAAGCGCGCACGCGGTCGTGAATGCGGAACTTTTCGCGAGGGATGACGTCTTTTCGCAGCATAGTGCCTTCGGCGCGCATTTCCATGCCAACCGTGTACCCCTGGGCATTGGTGGCTTGAACGACACCGCTGATGATTTCGCCGATTTGTTTCTGGTAGTGCTCCATCTGAAGCTGGCGTTCTGCGTCGCGGATGCGCTGTTGAATCACCTGGCGAGCGGTTTGCGCGGCGACACGGCCAAAATCGCGCGGGGTACTTTCCACGACCACCATACTGCCGAGTTCGGCTTCGGGGTTGTAGCGCTGCGCTTCTGGAAGGCTGACTTCGGTTCGTTCATCCTGCACAGAATCAACCACCTCTTTTTCGGCATAAATGACCACTTTCCCAGTTTCTGGGTCGATTTTTGCTTCGACGAGCTGGGCGTTGGACGCGTTGACTGAACGCCGATAGGCCGAGACCATGGCTGATTCAAGTGCTTTGAGGATGACTTCTTTCGGAAGCCCTTTTTCTTCTAACACTTCATTAAAAGCCAGAACAAATTCGTTCTTCATTCCTTATTCTCCGACAATTTTCCCTTTATATGAAGAAAAGTGGGGCAGGCCCACTTTTCGTTGTTGCGAAAAGATTTTCTTGATGACGAACATATTTTAACATAAATTCAAAGGCCTTGCAAGGTGTCCCGAAGAGGTGGTTACAGTCACAAAAATCCATAGAAGGGGTTGAAAAAAGAGAGAGTTCCAGTCAATATTGAAGTTGGCACAAACAACAAAGAAAGGAACTCTCGATGACAGACGAAGCTGTCCATATCAGTATAAC
>NZ_LGCL01000024.1 GCF_001306115.1 Ornatilinea apprima
AGATTAGTTTCCGCTTGCTGGAATACCGCCGACAAGCCAGAGTCAACCTCACCAGCCAGGAAGGCCAGCGGCTGCGATCTGAGCGCTCCACGGAAGTGGAAACGGTTTTCGGATGCATCAAACACAATATGGAATTCAGAAGATTCCATTTGAGAGGGTTGGATAAAGTCAATATTGAATGGGGTTTGATCAGTATTGCCCATAATATGCGAAAATTGGCAGCCAGGTAGGCTACCAATTTTTTGTTTTTTCGTTTTTATTCGATTTGCAGCTAATTTTTGGGGCTGTTTCCAAATTCTTTAGAGACAGCCCCTAACGCAAACCGTTACGCGCTTTTGCTAGATGAAGAGGAGTTATGAGCCATGAATGACAAATCGAATCATCGGATTTTTGGAATGAAATTTGCCGATGTCTACCCGCTCTACGTTCAAAAAGCGGAACGCAAAAACCGCACAAAAGCCGAAGTTGACCAAATTATCTGCTGGTTGACGGGTTATGACCAGGCAGGGCTGCTGCAGCAAATTGAACAGGGTAATGATTTTGAAACCTTCTTTGCGCAAGCGCCGGCCTTTCATCCCAACAGTTCGCTGATCAAAGGCGTTGTGTGCGGTGTGCGCGTGGAAGAAATCGAAGATCCACTGATGCAGAAAATTCGCTATCTGGACAAGCTCATCGACGAACTGGCGAAAGGCAAAGCAATCGAAAAGATTCTGCGCCAGTAATGGCTAAGCCCTTGGGTGGCGCTGGTCTGTTGCAATTTGGGTTCATCCATCTTGGAGATTTTTCTATGAAGAACAATACTTTCTGGAAAATTCTGACCATCGTAGAGCTGATCGCCGCGGCGGCCATCATTCTGCTCGATGTTCTCATCCCAACCCTGCTCATCCTCGGTCTCATAATCATCTCGCTGCTCATCCGGCGCGAGCACATCCGTTCGCTGGGATTCAAACGCCCCCAATCCTGGCCGAAAATGCTGGGCTTTGTATTCCTCAGCGTCGTCTTCCTCCAGCTTTTTGATATTGGCGTGACCGTACCCATCCTGAACCGCCTGACCGGCAAGACGATCGATTACAGCGGATTCGCTCACCTCCAGGGCAATCTGGGGCAATTGGCTCTGCTCCTGGTGATTTCCTGGACGCTGGCCGCCCTGGGTGAGGAGATGGTCTATCGCGGCTATTTGCAAAAGCTGCTCACCGACTTGTTCGGCAGCGGCCTGCCCGGCATTCTGCTGACAGTGGGGGTTTCCAGCCTGTTATTTGGCCTGGCGCACACCGAGCAGGGTTTGGTTGGCGTTGTCGTAGCAACCTTCGACGCGCTGTTCTTCAGCTGGCTCAAGTACAAATTTGAGAACAACCTATGGGCTTCCATCCTGGCCCACGGTTTTTATAATTCCATTGGCGTCATCATTTTTTACTTCACCGGGCCAATTTATGGCCTTTGGTGAGCATCATCCATAGGCCAAAAGGACATACAGCCGGGCGTCTCCCACGCCCCACAAAAAGACAGCGCAAACCGTTGGCCATCGCGGCCATGGGCAAACAAGCCATCGATCGATCAACATGAAAAAGCAGAAAGAAGTTTTTGAACTGAGGATTGAATCCCTGCGCGTTCTGGGAGAGTGGGCAGCCGCCTGCGCTGAGCGAGCGTTACCCATTTACGAAGAGCTGAATCAAGGTGATCCCCGCCCGCGTGCCGCGATTGACGGCATCCGAATCTTTGCCAGAGGCGGAAAACGAAGCGCCCAATTGCGGGTGCTCGCGCTGGACGCGTTTCGGGCAGCCCACGCAGCCAAAGACCCCGCCGCTTCCGCCGCCGCTCAAGCCGCCAGCCTGGCGGCGGCCTCCGCCTATACCCATCCCCTGGTGGACGTGCAGCAAACCGGCCACATTGTCGGCCCGGCAGCCTACGCCGCCCTGGCCATTGAGATCGACAATCAGCATGATCCCCTATTGGGCAATGCCGAAGTGCGCCGGGCCATTGAGCAAGCCCCCTTTGAAATCTGCGAGATACTGCTTAACATGCCCGCCAGAACCGCAGGCAAAAGCCGCCTGGATAAAATGATGTACGAGTTGGACCGGGGACTGCGTGACAAGTTCCCCAAGATGGGCTAATTCTCAACCCGGCAGGCAAACCGCACCGCGCGCGTATCGCACCAACCAGCCAGCGGTTGAACCTAATTCGGACAAAAACACTCTTGACACGCATATTTATCGCGGGTACTATAAAATTATGAATACCAAAACCAGCCCTCCCAACGTGTTGTCCCCCGAACAGGGTGAAGCGCTGCTCAAAACATTAAAAGCCCGCTTTGAGAAGAATATGCGCCGCCATCCAGGGGTTGCGTGGGCAGCCGTCCAGGCAAAACTGCAAGACAAGCCTGAAAAGTTGTGGTCGCTGAACGAGATGGAGAGAACCGGCGGCGAACCAGACGTAACCGGCCAGGACGACCAGACCGGCGAAATCCTTTTTATCGACTGCTCGGCCGAGACCCCCGCAGGCCGTAGAAACCTGTGCTACGACGGCGAAGCCCTGCAGTCTCGCAAAGAAAACAAGCCGCAAGATTCCGCGCTGGACGTGGCCGCCGCCATGGGCATCGAGCTGCTCAGCGAAGAGCAGTACCGGGCGCTGCAGCAGTTGGGTGAATTCGACCTAAAAACCTCCAGCTGGCTCAAAACCCCGCCAGCCATCCGCAAACTCGGCGGGGCCATCTTCGGCGACCGGCGCTATGACCACGTCTTTGTCTATCACAACGGCGCGTCCTCTTACTACGCGGTCAGAGGCTTCCGCGGGTTGTTAAGAATTTAGGTTCATCAAAGGGAACCAGACCATTCGTAGGGTGCGTTCAATCTCGCGGTTTTTACACCACCGAGCGAAGCGAGCGGGATGAACGCATCGTGATAAAACAGCGCGCGCCCTCCACATAATGGAGGGCGCGTTATGATTCCAAGAATGTTTCCCTACTTCGCCTGGAAAAACTGCACGCTCAAGCCGTTGGGGTCCTTGACCGTGAAGAATTTTGAAGCGGGCGTTTCAATGGGTCCGCTGTGCACGGGAATATTTTTGCTTTTGACCGTTTCCAGCATCGCGTCCAAAGACTCGACCGCGAAGCCAAGCGACACAAAATCACCGTGCTGCACCGCGCTTTGGCTGCTGTCGGCCAGCAGTTCCACCGTGGTTTCACCCTCCACGCCGTTGCCCAAAAACGCCAGTTCCATACCCGGCCCCGCCGCAAACCGCCGCAGGAGCTTCAGCCCCACCAGTTCGGTATAAAAAGCAATCGATTCATCCAGATGGGTTACATAGATGGTTGTCCATAAGAATTTCATGTTGTTTCTCCATTCAAGTCGAATATCTAGAATGAGGATAATCCTGGTTGTTGGCGCTTGCAAGGAGTGAATTTATGCTAGTATAAATTGTAATAGGCAGGAGGGACGATGGTCGCGAACAACGAAAAACTTCGCCACAGAGAACTGGCCGGTTTCTTAAAAACACGCAGGGCAAAGATTCTCCCCTCGCAGGTGGGGCTGGCTGCCGCCGCGCGCCGGCGCACGCCCGGCCTGCGCCGGGAAGAAGTCGCCCAGCTGGCAGGCGTCAGCCTGACCTGGTACACCTGGCTCGAACAGGGAAGGCCCATTCAAGTCTCGGCCCAGGTGGTCGAAAGCCTGTGCAGGGTGCTGCTGCTGGACAGGCAGGAACGCAGCCACCTGTACCTGCTGGCCAATCAGCCGCTCCCGGCAGACATACCGGCCTACCCGAGCGTGGTCAGCCCCATTCTGCAGCATGTGCTGGATAGTTTCGAGATCTGCCCGGCCTTCATCGCCGACCAGCGCTGGAATGTGATCGCCTGGAACGAGGCGGCGCGTTTCATCTTTGGCGATTTCACCGAAATGAACGCCCGCCAGCGCAACATCGTCTGGGGAATGTTCACCGACCCGTATTACCGGCAGTTATACGCCCATTGGGACGCGCACGCCAAGAGCCTGATGGGGCGTTTCCGCTCCACCTGTGGGAAGTACATTGAGGACGCCTGGCTGAACCAGTTCATCGAAGACCTGAAAGCCGAAAGTCCGGAATTCAACTTGTGGTGGCCTTTGCACGAAGTGCACTATGACAGCAGCATTTTCAAACAATTCAACCACCCCAAAGCCGGCGCGTTGGAATTTGAAAGCAGCAGTTTTGATGTGCCGGACCATTCCGGATTGAAGCTTTTTGTGCACGTCCCCGTCCCCGCCAGCGACACCGCCGCCAAAATGAAAAGGTGGCTGGGAGAGGGGTAAATCTGCGCGCGGTTGCGGGGCAAACGGGTGGGACTGATATAAAGCAAGATGGTGGGTTGGCTGCGTTGGATATGCCGCTCAGCATCGCGGGCGCGTCCATCTCACCGCGGATTCGCAGCCAACGCCACCCTACCGCTTGCGGGGATTTTGGACGCGGGTATAATCAAAACGGCAACGCAAAGAAAAACCCACCCACACCCTAAAGAATCGAGCAACCTATGACCATCCCCAACCTTCTCATTCGAGACGAAACCCAGGCCGATGCCGCCGCCATCAGCGATGTTACCATCGCGGCCTTTGAGACCCTGGAGATCAGCAGTCACACCGAGCAGTTCATTGTCACAGCCCTGCGGCGCGCGGGGGCGTTGAGCCTTTCGCTGGTCGCCGAACTGGACGGCCGTGTGGTGGGGCATATCGCCTTTTCGCCCGTAACAATGTCTGACGGCACGTCGGGCTGGTACGGGCTGGGGCCGGTCTCGGTGCTGCCAGAACTGCAGCGCGCGGGCATTGGCAAAGCCCTCATCCGCGCGGGGCTGGCGCGCCTCAAAGAGATGGGCGCGCGCGGCTGCTGCCTGGTGGGACACCCCGATTACTACCGCAAATTCGGCTTCGAGAACGCGGACGGCCTCGCGCTGGAGGGCGTGCCGCCCGAAGTGTTCTTCGCCCTGTCGTTCGACGGCCATATTCCCCAGGGCACGGTTACTTTCCACGAGGGCTTCGCGGCCGCCGGAGAATAAACGCAAATGCATGTGAGAACAGGAGGTTCGCTGTGGCTCGCCTGATCTACTCAGCCCTCTCCTCCCTGGACGGCTACATCGAAGATGCTGACGGCCATTTTGACTGGGCCGCGCCAGATGAGGAGGTGCATGGCTTTATCAACAATCTCGAGCGCGCGGCCGGCATGTACCTCTTTGGACGCCGCATGTATGAAACCATGCAGGTCTGGGAGACTGACCCCAGCCTGGCGGCCGGATCCCCGCTGCTGGGTGATTTCGCGCGCATCTGGCAGGCCGCCGAGAAAATCGTCTACTCCACCACCCTGCCGTCGCCATCCACGCGCAAGACGCGCATCGAGCGCACCTTCGACCCGCAGGCAATCCGGCAGATGAAAGCGACAACCGACAAAGACATTCTCATCGGCGGTCCCAACCTGGCCGCGCAGGCTCTGCGGGCCGGTCTGGTCGACGAGTACCAGCTCTTCCTCGCGCCCGTCATCGTCGGGGGCGGGAAAGCATGCCTGCCAAACCATCTTCGATTGGATTTGGAGCTGTTGGAAGAACGCCGCTTTGACAGCGGCATGGTTTTTCTGCGCTATCGGGTGAAGCCCGCCGCGGGCGGGTGACCTTCCGCTCAATCAAGTCTCAGGGCGGCCTTGAACGTGGCTCTCTCATGAATGCAGCACACCTGGAGGAAATGGATATGGTAACCTATATTGGCCCGCTGATGGTGGTGGAAGACATGGCCCGCGCGCGTGGCTTTTATGAAGATCTGCTGGGGCAAAAAGTTAAATTCGATTTTGGGGAAAACGTGCAGTTTGAGGGCGGTTTTTCCCTGCACCTCAAAGCGCATTTTCAAGCCCTGCTGGGGGGCGCGGAAACATTCCCCGTCTGCCGCCGCGCGCATTGGGGGGAAATCTATTTTGAGCTGGACGATCTCGAAACGCTCTTCCAGCGCCTCAGCAACGCGCGAGTGGAGTTCATCCATGCCATCCGCGAGCAGCCCTGGGGGCAGCGTGTGATGCGCTTCTACGACCCCGACGGCCACATCATCGAGGTTGGCGAGTCGCTGCAGGCCGTGGTCTGGCGATTCTATCAGCAGGGCCTGCCCATCGAGCAGATCAGCGAGAAAAGCGCCATGCCGCGCGCGTTTGTTGAGCAGGTCATTCGCGAGCGCAGTTAAAAAGGAAAGGCGGGCCGCTGGCCCGCCCGGTCAATCACGCCAGCGGAATGAAGATCTCCGTTTCCAGCTTCTCCGGCGCGGTCACCCGCGGATCGTTCAGGTAGCATTCATAGCTCGGCCCGGCTGCCGCGCGCCCATTGGCCTTCAGCCACTGCTCCAGCGCCACGCGCGCCTGGGGCAGGTGATCATAAGGTCCCACATGCAGGCAGCGCACCCATTGGCCGCCCGGCAGCGGGCTGGCGATGATCCGGCCGTTCCCCTCCACGCCGTCTCCAAAAGGCAGGCCAATTTCCACATCCAGCAGGCTGCCGTCCAATCCGTGATAGGCCACAAACAGCGCGCCGGTGGGCGCGCGGCCTTTTTGCAAGGCATATTGGTAAATGGCCGCCGCACATTCGCCGATGGCCGCGGGCAGGCCAGCCGGTTCCACCCGCGATCGAATAGACAGGGCGGGCTGGGGGGGACGTTCCACAAGAGTGCATGAAGTAACCGCGGACGCTTTGGGCTGATACTGCTTGCCCACCTGCCAGGCCGCTCCCATATCCGCCCCCAGGGCGCGGTAGCGATTCTCCAGGCCGGCAAACAGCAGCGGATTGGCTTTAAGAGTATCCAGGCGGCCGTTCTCACCCGCCACGGCTTCATTAACATAAACCTGCACCACCTCGCCAAAATAGACCGTGTCCATCTCAAATTCCACCTGCTGCCCGGTATAGCGGCACTCGCAGGTGATCGGAAACTCCGCGATCATCGGCGCGCTGCCCAGCTCGCCATAAAATGTGTTGAACATAGCGGATTTATCCACGCTCTTCCCGCTGACCAGCCCGCAGTAGTCGGTTTCAACCACAAAATCCGCCGAAGGCACGTTGATGCTGAATGATCCGTTCTCCAGAATGCCTCTGGTGGTGTGGTGATTTTTACTGAGTCCCACATACATCACTGCCGGTCGATAGTTCACGCCGTTGACAAAACCCACCGCCGCATAATTGGGCTTGCCGTTCACATTCGCGCCCACCAGCACAATCGGCACCACCGGCAGCGGGTTGTACGCGCCTGTTTTTAACATTCCCATTTCTTTTTCTCCTTTTCAATCCCGCCTGGCGTTGAGCATCCGGGCGGCTGTTGGTTAAGCTTCGCTTTTCAAGGGAATGCAGATGTCAAAAATCCATTTCCCCTGCGGGTGCTGCGCGGCGTCGTTATGGTAGCGCTCGTAACAGGGCGCGTCGCTGCTCTCGTAACCGCTGCCGCACAGCCACAAGTAGGCGTCTTCCCAGGCCTGCTGGATCTCGGACGGCGGGCGCTCAAAATAGCACAGCGCGTACAGCCCGGCCGGAATGGTCTGGATAAACACCTGCCCTTCCGGCGCGGTTCCCGCGGGCACAAGGTTGCAGGCATCGAAGCGGCAGCGGTCGGGCGGGGTTACCTCCGGGTTATCCCAATAGATGGCCAGCACCGTCCCTTCCCCCACAACATTGCGCGGGGCCGCCCAACGCATCAGCTCCGCGAAGCCTGCCCCGCACACTTCGGGGATGTAAGGGCCAATCTTACGCACATACGCCACCGTGAGAGCCGGCATCGCGGCAACGTCCACCCGCATGGCCGCCCTGCTTTCGCCGCGCGGCGCGTCCCTCAAAAGCCTGTCAACATCATACACCGCCCGCAGAGACGGCGCGTTTTCATTCTTGCCGGGGATGTTTCCAATCTTGCTTTTGCGGTATTGCGAAGGCGTTACGCCAAAATGCTGGCGAAAGGCCTTGGCGAAATTTTGCGAGCTGGAGAAACCGCAGTTGAGCGCGACGGTGGTGATATCACTAAACTGGGCGGAGAGCAGGCGGTTGGCGGCCAGCTCCAGGCGCAGGCGGCGGGTAAAGTCGGCCACCGTCTCACCTACCACCGCCTTAAAAATGCGGTGAAAATGGAAGCGGGAAAAAGCAGCGCTTTCGGCGATCTCCTCCAAAGAGAGCTCCCGCTCAATGTTGCGGCTGATGAAATTCATGGCGCGGCAAACGCGCTCCTGATACTCCTTCGTGGTGGGCATGGGCTGTCCTTCTCCAGCAGAGGTAGCGGAATTCTTTCTGTATTGTATTGCAGGTTGGCTGTTCTCGCCTGCGCGTTTCAGAAAAGAGAAGCTGCAATTCCCAGCACAAACAAAGCCTAGCAGCCGTTTCTTGAACAAAGATCCAGTGGATGACTGGCATCAGTACAGCTAAGTCATTGATGAAGATAATTTTGATCATTGTGCTAAGATGGCCAAAATGATTAAAATGAATCATAGAACAGCAAAAACGAAAAACACGCCAGGCTACCAGCAGACAAATAACGCAACTGCTTTTAACCAAGATGCCATTGAATGGACCAATTGGTTTGATGAAAATGAGAATTGATACCAGGCCGAAATAAAAACGCTGCTACAAATTACATCCTGGCGAGGTTGGCGTAGAAAATGGTATTGGTTAAATTCGAGGACTGTAAGATGCCCGGTCGTTCGAATTACAGTTTTCACACCACACCGCTTGATCAGCAGATTCTATCCACTCCGTTCGAGACGCAAACAAACTGGCACGTGATCACCGGCGCTCCATCCTGCGGCAAAACCACACTGCTTGATCTACTGGCCGATAAAGGTTATAAAACTATCCCCGAGAGCGCGCGCCAGTATATGGAGGGGGAGCTTGCCAAGGGCCGAACCATCCAGGAGGTTCACGCGAACGCGGCAGCTCTGCAAGCTCTTTTTTTCAAGATTCAATTCGAGGTCGAAAGGGAATTGCCGGCGGATGAGCTTTTTTTTCTCGATGGCGCGGTTCCGGGGTCCCTGGCCTGGTTTCGCCTCTTCGGGCGGAACCCGAACGAAATTTTACCGGAATGCTTCCACCACCGTTATGCTGCTGTTTTTATTCTTGACCGTTTGCCGCTGAAACAGAATGGTTTTCGTTTTGAAGAGCTGGGACAGATAGACTTCTTGGATGATTGGATCACCCGCGATTACACCGCTTTGGGATATGACGTTGTACGGGTACCGGTATTACCACCCCAAGAGCGGCTCACCTTTCTTCTTCAAAGGCTTAATGAAAAAGGACAATAATTATCCCTGTATGGAGAGCGCATGAAGACAACCATCCTCCCCCAGTACCCCGACGCGAAATCGCCGGCAGGTGCGGATATTCGCTATATGATGGACGGAAAAACCGGCAACATGATTCACAGCACGGTCCCTCCGCACCAGGTAAACAGAGCCACTGTGCACGCGACGGTCGGTGAATTTTGGTATGTGCTGGAGGGGCGCGGTGAAATCTGGCGCGATGACGGCGTGGAGAGCTGCGTTACAGCGCTGGTCCCTGGTACCGCCATCGATATTCCGGTCGGAACCGCGTTTCAGTACCGCAACATCTCCGATGAAGACCTAAAATTCATCTGCATTTCCATGCCGCGCTGGCCAGGCGATGCGGAGGCGACCTACGTTAAAGGAATCTGGCCGCCTACGGTTTGAGGGTATTTCGCAGGGCTTTTGAATCAAAAAAAGAGTTGGCAAAGCTGAGGGTGTTCCCATTCCACCATGAATTAACCAACGTCATCAGATACCTTTTCCTGCAAGGATATATTCTTTTCAAAGAGCTTTACCCAGGTGTCAGACACTTTCATCTCGGTCATCACTGAGTAATAAAGTGCGTCTGCGGGGATATCATTTGCAGTGGCGAACACGCGGGTGCACCCCAGCCGTTGCAGCCTCCGCATTCCTTCGTACAAAATGGCCTTGCCCAACCCGCGTCGCCAATGCTCGGCGGCAACCCCTACCTGCACGGTGACCGCGCTGCGGGTAGTGTCATCATAATATATAACGCAAAAAGCGGCGATATCGCCATTGGGTGTTGCGGCAACCAGGTCCAGGTCGCGCCGGTAGAGCGGTGCGGATTGCAGGTTGCGGTACCAGGAAAAATCGCCGTCATACTGAGAAACGGGTTCATCATTGTGGAAGGCGCGCCAAGAGCACCAGCTGCGGGCCGGGTGTTCACGCTCATCGCCCAGAGAACGAATTTCGTATCCAGTTGGGCATGGCGCTTGTGGTATGGGGTTCATCAAATCGCGCCAGTAATGGTGATTCCAGCCAGGGTATTGGCTGAATCCGCGCGCGGAGAGGACCTGCTGCCGCAGAGTGTCATCGGAGAATACCGGGACGATGATTCGCTGCCCGTCTTCAATCTCATAGGCGTAGTGCTGTAGTGCTGTTCAGCATAAGAGAACATTTCGTCTTCCAGCGCGGCGCTGCGATAGCGTGGGTGAATGTGCGCGCGGATTTCTCCAAAGCCAAACGCATGCATCACGGCGGCCAGCTCGCCGGTTGCGGTTTGCCAGCCAACCATCACCTGATCAAAAGGCCGGGTGAACTGGCAGGTGGCGATAAAATGCCAGCGCCAGTAATCAAGGCGGGCTACAGTCCAGCTATGTTCCAGGCGTTCGTTTGCCAAAAACACCTCGCGCAAAAAGTTGCGCGCGCGGAAGAAGTCCGATTCCGTGGAGAGAGAATGTATTGTCAGGTTCATTCCTTACTCCTCTGCGCTAAACATATCTGCTTTAATCATATGTCAATATTCCGCGGCGGGCAAAACACAAACAACTTTTTATTGCGGCGACAGGGGGAGTGAATATAATTAAAGACATGGGGTAAAAAAATATTGAGTACTTGAACTCTGTTATTGTCCACCAGAAGTAACGGAGAAAACCATGACCGCCAGCCATCCCCCCGAACCAGAAAATCAAAACCAGCCGCCCATTGAGCGGTCAAAAGCCTTCGCCTCTCTGGTGACCATTCTCACAGCTTCGGGCATTTTGGGCGTTCTGGCCGGTTTGATTCATTTGCTGGGCGCGATGGCTTCTGGATTTACCCCGGTGAGCGCGGCAGACGTGATCTTCAACATCATTTTTGGGGGAATGATTTTCTTCTGCTCAAGGGTATTGGCCAGGGGCAAAGCTCTGGTGATCTGGCTGGCCCTGGGCTGCGTTGCTTTGAGCATCCTCTACAGCTTCGTCCTTGGGCGCGGCTTTAATTATGTGATTGCAACCGTGGGCGCGCTTTTCATCTGGCAGTTGTTTAAGCTAAAGCAGCAAGGTGAATTGTCCTGAGGCGGCGGTTAGGTTACGGGCCACTCTTACCGGAGGAATCCAAATGGCGACGATTCGAGCAGGCAGCCAGGCCGTTCTATTGGTTGTTGATGTGCAGTTGGGTGTGATGCGCGGCGCGTGGAATGCCGCGCAGGTTATTCAAAACATTGGCGTCGCGGTAGAGAAAGCGCGCGCGCAGGGCGCGCCGGTCATCTGGGTGCAGCACGCGGATGATGAGCTGGTCTCCGGCAGCGCCGACTGGCAAATCGTGCCCGAGCTGCCGCCCGCCCCCGGTGAAACGCGCATCCATAAGCAGTTCAACTCGGCCTTTGAGCAGACCGCGCTGGAAGAGACCCTGGCGCAGTTGAACGCCGCGCGCATTGTGCTGGCTGGCGCGGCCACCAACTGGTGCATCCGCGCCACTGCCTACGCCGCTTTGGAGCGCGGCTACGATCTGACCCTGCTGCAAGACGCCCACACCACTGAGACGTTGGAATTGGGCGGCGGCATCAAAATTGAAGCGCAAGACATTGTCCGCGAGCTGAACATCGCCATGACCTGGCTCAGCTTCCCCGGCAGAAAAAACAGCGTTGCCCCGGCCGCGGAAGTAGTTTTTTAATGCCAGGCAGTAGGGCTGCCGGATGACTTTTGAGCAATGGATAGCATTCTGTTTGCAGTCGTGCCATAATATGGGAAGATTCACTGCCGAACTATCATAAGGAAGTCCAATTCAAATCATTGGGAGGATCAATCGAATGGCTGAATGTGAGTGTTTAGGCGGATGCCCCTTTTTCAACGACAAAATGAGTGACGCGGACGGGTTGGGGGCGTTATTCAAGAAACGCTACTGCCTGGGAGATAACTCAAAATGCGCGCGGTATATGGTGTTCAAGGCATTGGGCAAGCCCAGCGTGCCGGCCAACCTGTATCCCAATATGGTGGACCAGGCCAACGAAATCATCCAAAAAGCCCAGAAGTAACCACCTGCCAACCGTTCCCTCCCCAATGACCTGTAAAAATCATTTGTGGGACCAGGTGAATCTCGCGGACGCATAAGGAAGACGTTACCATGCCATCCCTGCCAGAGGCAATGCAAGAATTCAAAGCGCAGTTGCAAAGGGGCGTCGTCCAGCAGGCCTACCGCGGCTTGATGGACTATCTGATGACGTTAAAAACGTACCTTAAAACCAGGTACCCCGATTATTTTGTCTCCGGGGGACTGTACCAGGGCTATATGGATATGGCCTATTTCTCCTTTCACCCCGAAGCCTTCAAGCGCCGCGGCTTAAAAATTGCCGTTGTGTTCAACTTTGACACCTTCGCTTTTGAGGTCTGGCTGGGCGGGTACAACAAGCAGGTGCAGGCCCAGTACTGGGCGCTGTTCCAGCAAAGCGGCTGGAATCAATACCCGTTGGTGCCTTCCCTCAAAGGCGAAGACGCCATTGTAACCCACACCCTGGTAGAAACACCGGATTTCAATGATCTGGACGCGCTGACCCAACGCATTGAGGCCGGTACCCTCACCTTCATCGGAGAGATCGAGGCCTTCTTGTCCGCGCAGAATGATCTGCCGCGCGGATGAACGCCCGGCAAAAGAAATTATCAAGCGCGCCCTCGCGAGCGCGCTTTTTTTGTGCCTCCCTCAAATTTGGGGAAAAGCGTCCGTTACGATTGGGAATTTTGAAAGCGGTGAATGGCTTCGCGATTCTTTTCATACAGCGGCACGGCGAAGGCAAAAAACTCGTTATACACCCGCGCCAGCTCATCAATCTCCACCGGCAGCGCGCCAATGAACTGCTGGAAGTTAATCCCATCCAGCGCCGCCACCATTAATACCGCCAGGTCCAGGTCTTGCGGGTGGGCCTGCGTGCCAAAGACATAATTGAACAGATCGGCGGTGCGTTGGGTTTGAGCAGCGTAATTGCTGGCAAAGCGCGCGCGCAGCGTTTCATCGCCCTGGGCAGCCTGTAACGCCAGATAAAAACGCAGATTCCAATGGCGGTGATTCTTTAACTGCTGGGTTACTTTGCGGGCGATTTCATCCAACACCTCTTCCGGTTTGGCGTCTGGCCGCGAGCGCATCTTCATAATTTCAGCGGTGACGGCGGTGGCGTAATCCATCACATCGTAGAGCAGCTCTTCTTTGCTCTTGTAATAATAGTAAATCGCGCCGGTGGTGATGCCCGCTTCTTCGGCAATATCACGCATGGAGGTTTTTTCCACGCCCTGGCAGGCGATCAGGCGCTGCGCCGCCTCAATAATCTTCAGCTTTCCATCTTTATTCATCGCGTTCGACCTCCATAGGTATTCTATCAAAAGAATGCCTTATTGACATTCGTCTGGAAGCAATTATAATAAAAAAAGATACCAAACGTTAGGTATTTTTATCATCTATTAACCGCGTTGTGGAGGCATGGCATGTTTTTGTTTGAACCGGTTCCCTGGTATTCCATTCTGATGTGGTTTGTCGTGTTAGGCGGGCTGATCTTAATGAATGAGCTGGCGCGCATCAACAAGTGGTTTGCGCTGGCCATTTTCCTGGTGCTGCCGGCCATTCTGCCCTTTACCGTGTGGAAGCACACCGCCGCCCCCGGCTCCAGTGTGGGCACCTGGTTCCACTGGGCCAAGGTCTATTCGGCGCTGGCGGGCTGCCTGGGCTTTCTTGCCATTCGCAATCTTAAAGGTTGGGGCACCAATAAGTACGCGCTGATGTTCCCGCCCCTCATTCTGGCAATCAATATTCTCGAAGCCGTGGTGCGCGATTTTCAAACCGTCTCGGTCAACGGCATGGTCGACGGCGTGTTCACCATTGGCGGCCCGTGGAACGTGATGAATGGCATCGCCGGGTTGTTGAATATCATCACCATCACCGGCTGGATGGGCATCTTCATTGGCAAAGATCAAAAGAAAGATATGCTCTGGCCCGATATGCTCTGGTTCTGGATCATCGCCTACGACCTGTGGAACTTTGCCTATGTGTACAACTGCGTTTCGGACCACGCCTTTTATGCCGGCGCGGCCTTGCTGATCTCCTGCACCATCCCGGCCTTCTTCATTAAAAAAGGCGCCTGGCTGCAGCACCGCGCGCAGACTCTGGCCGTGTGGATGATGTTTGTGATGACCTTCCCGACCTTTGTCGACACATCCATGTTCGCGGTCAAGTCCTCTCATAACGAGACCGCCCTGTTTGTGGTCAGCGCCCTGGCCCTGGCAGCCAATGTGGCTGTGCTGGTCTATGAGGTGTACAAGATCGTCAAGACCAAACGCAACCCGCTCAAAGAGGAAATCTACACCGACCTGCCAGCTTACCAGCAGGTGGCCTCGCTGCGCTGACCCCGCCGGGCGGCAACTGCCGCGCGCCGTGACGGGGAATAAGCCGCAACCACTCGTGGGAAAGGCTTATTCCCTGTCTCTTTGCCAGCGGCCAGGCAACTATCACAAAAAATTACGGTCCAATCACCCCTGCCCCTCATCGCCATACGACAGACCGGTTTGATTTTTGAATAAAGACAACCCGCCCCCAGGGCGGTGAAAAATCAAAAAAGGTAACCAAGATGGAAACATTCAAAGTGCTGAAGATTAAAGAAAGTGTGTTTGAAGACAACAACCGGCAGGCGGAAGCCATCCGGCAAGACCTGAAGAAAAACAAAACCTTTCTACTCAACCTGATGTCTTCGCCCGGCTCAGGCAAAACCACCACCGTTGTCAGAACAATTGAAGCGCTCAAAGACGAGCTGAAGATTGGCGTGGTGGAAGCCGACGCAGACTCGGACGTAGACGCGCGCACCGTCTCGCTGACCGGCGCGAAAGTGATTCAACTGCACACCGGCGGCATGTGCCACATGGACGCCAACATGACCCGCCAGGGGCTTGTGGAAATGGGCAGCGATGGGCTTGACTTTGTGATCCTGGAAAACATCGGCAACCTGCTTTGCCCGGCCGATTTCGATACCGGCGCGGTAAAAAGCGCCATGATCCTGAGCGTGCCCGAAGGCGACGATAAACCGCTCAAATACCCGCACATGTTTGAAGTGGTCGATGTGCTGCTGGTCAACAAGATCGACGCGATGGACTTCTTCAACTTTGACCTGCAGGCCGTTACCGAGCGGGTAACCAGACTGAACCCGCACATCCGCATTATTCCCATCTCGGCCAAGACCGGTGAAGGCATCGCAGAATGGGCGGAGTGGGTCCGCGCGGAAGTTCACCAATGGAAAAACCAATAATCACCTTTTTGCGAGAGAGGCATCCGAATGGCGACAAAGCTAAAAGTGTTGGAATTTGCGAATAAAGTCAGTCGAAAGAAAATGGGGTCGAAAGCGGCCATCAAACCCACTGACCCGGAATACATGATCCTTGAGCCGGTGGTCAGCGACGAAATGGCCGAGGTGGCGCTGTGCCTGGAATTCCGCAAGCCGCAAAGCGCCGAAGAAGTGTCCGCGCTGTGCGGCAAACCGCTGGAAGAGACCGCCCGCCTGCTGTGGGACCTGGCCATGGCCGGGGTTTGCTTCGTCAACAAAATCGACGGGGTGGATAAATACTGGTACGACACCTGGGTGCCCGGCATCATGGAAATGATGACCAACAATAAAGAGAACGTCAAAAAGCACCCGCAGATCGCCGAGGCCTTCGAGGCCTACGGTCGCGTGCGCGGGGCGGCCACCGCGGGCAACTTCCCGGTGGGTATCGGCCTGATGCGCGTAATTCCCATTGAGAGCGCCATTGAAGGCAATTCCAGAAAAGCCTCTTACGAAGAAGTTTCCAAATACCTTAACGACAACAGCATCTTCTCGGTTTCCGACTGCTCGTGCCGCACGGCGCGCGAAGCGATGGGCGAAGGCTGCGGGCACCTGAAGGAAGATATGTGCATTCAGTTGGGACACGCCGCGGAATATTACATCCGCACCGGCCGCGGGCGCGAGATCACCCGCGAAGAGGCCTTTGAAATCATCCAGCGCGCCGAAGAGAACGGCCTGGTGCACCAGATTCCGAACACCGACGGCCCCGGCAAAACACACGCCATCTGCAACTGCTGCGGCTGCTCGTGCCTTTCGCTGCGTACCGCCGAGATGTTCATCAACACCGACATGGTGCGCTCCAACTATGTATCGCATGTGGATATCGAAAAGTGCGTGGCCTGCGGTGAGTGTGTGGTATCCTGCCCAACCAACGCCCTGCAATTGGGGCAAAAAATCTGCGGCAGCACGCCCATCACGCGCCCCGAGCGCGAGACCCCGCGCGATAACGATTGGGGCCCCGAAAACTGGAACGCCGACTACCGCTACAACCGCAAAGACGTGGTTGAAACCGGCACCAGCCCCTGCAAAACCAGCTGCCCGGCGCATATCGGCGTGCAGGGTTACATCAAACTGGCCTCGCAGGGCCGCTATACCGAGGCGCTCGAGCTGATCAAGCGCGAGAATCCCTTCCCGGCGGTGTGCGGGCGCATCTGCCCCCGCAACTGCGAGTCGGCCTGCACACGCGGCGACATTGACGACCCGGTGGCGATTGATGAGATCAAGAAATTTATCGCCGAGCAAGACCTGAACAAAGACCAGCGCTACATGCCCAAGATCATGCATAACTACGGCAATAAAATTGCTGTGGTGGGCGCTGGCCCGGCCGGGCTTTCTTGCGCCTATTACCTGGCCATTGACGGCTATCAAGTAACCGTGTTTGAAAAGCAGCAAGTGCTGGGCGGCATGCTCACGCTGGGCATTCCCTCTTTCCGCCTGGAGAAGAACGTGGTCAACGCCGAAATCGACATCCTCAAAGAGCTGGGCGTGCGGTTCAAGACCGGCGTGGAAGTGGGCAAAGATGTGAGTCTGAATGACCTGCGCGCGCAGGGCTTCCAGGCCTTCTACCTGGCGATTGGCGCGCAAGCCAGCCGCAAGCTCAACATTGAGGGCGAAGACGCCGAAGGCGTGATCGCCGGGGTGGATTTTGTGCGCAGCGTCAACCTGAATGAAGGCGTGCGGTTGAGCGGCAAGGTGGTGGTCATCGGCGGCGGTAATGTAGCCATTGATGTGGCTCGCAGCGCGGCGCGCGTGGGCGCGGGCCAGGTGGACATGTACTGCCTGGAAAGCCGCGCGCAGATGCCCGCCCTGGAAGAAGAGATCGAAGAGGCCCTGGCCGAAGAAATTATCATCAACAATGGCTGGGGGCCCAAACGCATTGTTACCGACAAAGGACGCGTTACCGGCGTGGAGTTCAAGAAATGCGTTTCCGTCTTCGATGAAAACGGGCGCTTCAACCCGAAGTACGACGAAAACGACACCAAATTGGTGGAAGCCAACTATGTGCTGGTTTCCATCGGCCAGGCCATAGATTGGGGCCGCCTGCTGGAAGGCTGCGGCGCGCAGTTGAATCCCAACAAAACCATCCAGGCCGACCCGCTCACCTACCAAACCGGGCAGCCCGACGTGTTCGCCGGCGGAGACGCGCACACCGGCCCCCGCTTTGCCATCGACGCCATCGCCGCGGGCAAACAGGCTGCCATCTCCATTCACCGCTTTGTGCACCCCGGCCAGAGCCTGACCATTGGCCGCAGCAACCGCGATTATATCGCGCTGGATAAATCGGACCTGTTCCTCGACAGCTACGACCGCATGCCGCGCCAGAAAGCCGCGCACCTCAACGGCGGCAAATCCAAAGACAGCTTCAAAGACCTGCGCCTGACCTTCACCGAAGAGCAGGTTCGCAAAGAAACCGAACGCTGCCTGGGCTGCGGCGCCACCGTGGTGGACGAAGCCCTGTGCGTGGGCTGCGGCGTCTGCACCACCAAATGCAAGTTCGACGCCATCTCGCTGGTGCGCAAGTATGACGGCGTCGGCGCCGCCCTGCCCGACATGAAACCGATTGTGATCAAGCACATGCTCAAACGCAAAGTGAAGATCGTGGGCAAGAAGGTGTCCCGCTCGCTCAAATCCATTCTGAAGCACTAAGGCCAATGCCTTCAAACGCCAGGGGCGGACGCGTCTGCCCCTGGCCAACAAGGACCGGCCGTCTGACAGGTGAAGCCCTTGCACGAACTTGGAATCATGTTTAACGTTGTCCGCTCGGTGGAAAGTTTTGCCCAAAAAAACGGGGTAAAAACCATCGCCACTCTGGTGCTGCAAATTGGGGAGCTTTCTCCGGTTGTGCCACAGTATATTGAGGCCTGCTACCCGGCCGCCGTGGATGGCACCCTGCTGCAAGACACCGAGCTGAAAATTGAGATCCTGCCCGGCAACGCGCTGTGCCAGGGCTGCGGCAAGGTCTTTAATCTGTTGGCCAGCGGCAAGCAGTGCCCGCACTGCGGCGGGCAAAGCTGGGAGGTATTGAGCGGCAGGGAATTTATGATTAAAGAAATTGTGGCCTGCTGAGCAAAGCTCAGAAAAAAGTCCGCGCGCCTGGTGGTTTCGCCGGGCGCGTTTTTTGTTTTCTGCCATAATAGAAAGAAGAAAATGATCATCAGCGAGATGGCAATATGAGCGCCCCCCAAGCCCCCGAAATCAACCTGGCCGGCCCGTGCGGCTTTTACTGCGGGACGTGCCGCCATTACCTGGCCAGAAGCAAAGGCTTATTAAAGGAAAAGCACCTTAAAGACGGCTGTAAAGGCTGCCGCGCGCAGGACAAGAAATGCGCCTGGGTAAAACGCGACTGCGTTTTGCTGCGCAAGCACCAGATCGCCTTTTGCTTTGAGTGCCCAAATTTTCCCTGCGAGAATCTCAAAAAGTTTGACGAGCGGCATATCCGCGAAGACCAGTTGAGCCCCATCGAAAATCTGCTGCGCATCAAAGAAGTCGGCGCGCGGCAGTGGCTGGCAGAGCAGGCAGAGGCCTGGAAATGCCCGCAGTGCGGCGGCAATCTGTGCGTGATCGACCGCGAGTGCTACGACTGCGGTTATCCATGCCCATAATATGATAGGGGCAACTTGCCTGTTTTTTGTCGGCGACCGATCTTTAAATGAATTTCGCTCTCCGTCAGGGAGGGCGTTTTTCATTCTCGGCTTATAAATTTGGGATTTGTTGGCAATTGCAGCTATAATATCGCTTGATTTCAAAACAAGCAGCATCAACAACAGAAAGCGTACCGACCATGCAACCCGCTCCGGAAACCAGTTCCCCATCTTCGTCAGGCAAAATCAAACTTATGCTGCGCCAGCACCCACTGTTGGCTTTTTTTATCCTCGCCTATGCCATCTCCTGGATTCTTTCAATCCCCTTTATCCTTGCGGAATGGGGCGTATTGCAAGGTGATTTCAGACTCGTGTTTGTGATCAAGTCTTTTGGGCCTTATCTCTCGGCAGCCATTCTGATCGGTATTATCGAAGGTAAGAATGGCCTGCAGCGTTTTCGCCAGCGCATGCGCCAGAGAAAAGCCGGCTGGCAATGGTACCTGTTCATTCTTCTGGGAATCCCCACGCTGATCCTGCTGGGAATCGCGGTGCAGCCCGGCGCGTTGGCAGGCTTTCTGGGAGTTCAACCTGTTTTGCCGCTCACTTATCTGGTTACTTATATCGCGGTGATGTTTGGCGGCGGGCCGCTGGGCGAGGAGCCGGGCTGGCGCGGATTTGCCCTGCCCCGCCTGCAGCAGCGTCACGGTCCGCTGTGGGGTACGCTGATCCTGTCTGTATGCTGGACCTGCTGGCATCTGCCAGACTTTTTAACCTCCGCCCAGGGGGGAGGCCCCGGAACCGGACTATCCGCTTTTTTGGTAAACTTTCCCATTTTTCTGGCCCTGGTCACCGCCATCGCCATCCTGCTCACCTGGATTTATAATCGCACTGGCGGGAGTATTTTTCTTGCCATTCTGGCGCACGCCAGCGTTAACACTCCCCAGGTGGTTTTGGTGCCGCTTTTCCCCGCAGTGGATACCACCAGCCTGAACCTGGCCGCCATGATCGGCTTTGGAGTGAGCGCCCTGGTGATCCTTATTCTCACCCGCGGGCAGCTTGGTTACCAGGCAGAGAAGTAAAGCGAAACCAAAACGCTCAAAAATATTATACAGACATTCTGAACTCACTCATCAAGGGTGAAATTAAATGTCAATCCAGAAGCGCCTCCAATTTTGGAGCGCTTTTTTATTGAAACTTCAGTTTTAATATCTATAATCATAAAGTGCCTAAAATGCCAATATTATTGGATCTTGTCATTCCTAATCAAACAAGGATTCATACGGAATGAAAATCACCATCTTTGCGGCTGGTTCACAAGGGGACATTCAGCCCTGCGTGGCGTTGGGTAAAGGCTTGCAGCGGGCAGGCTATCAGGTGAGCCTGGCCGCGCCAGAGGATTTTGCCGAATTTGTGCAGCGGCATGCCCTCGAATTTCGCCCGTTGCGCGGGGATGTTCAAAAAATCATGGCCAGCGACACCGGCCGGGAATTTATGCAAACCGGCGGGCAAAATCCGCTTACCTCCATCCGCACCATGCGCGTTTTGCTGGCCCCAGTGATCCGCGAGATGACCGCAGACGCTTACACGGCCTGCCAGGACGCGGACGGCTTGATCTGCCTGGGCGTGGTCAGCGCCTTCGGAAAGTCCATTGCTGAGGCGCTGCAAATTCCCATGCTGAATATCGAGCCTACCCCGCTGCTTCCCAGCCGGTCTTTCCCCGCGCCATCCTGGCCCATCCAGCGCAATTTGGGCGGCTTGCATAATACCCTTTCGGGCAGAGCCATGCTGCAGGTGGTCTGGTATTGGTACCAGCCCTTCGTCAACGACCTGCGCCGCCGACTGGGTCTGCCCCCCTTCAGCGGATCTCGTTTCTACCGCGCGTTAAGAGACACGCCCCTGATCGGCGCTTACAGCCCTGGCATCATCCCCCAACCACCAGACTGGCCGGAGCACGCGCACGTCAGCGGCTATTTATTCCTCGATTCGCTGGCAGACTGGCAGCCACCCGCCGGCCTGACCGAGTTCCTAGAGGCGGGCGAACCACCCGTCTACATCGGGTTTGGCAGCATGTCCGGCCAGAGCCCCGAAGTGTTGGCGGAGCTGGTGATCAACGCCCTGGCCCAAAGCGGGCAGCGCGGGGTGCTGCTGACCGGTTGGGGCGGGCTGCGCCCCGAAATGCTGGCGGACAACATCTTCGTGCTCAATTCTGCGCCGCATAACTGGCTGTTTCCGCGCATGGCGGCGGTGGTGCACCATGGCGGGGCGGGCACCACCGCCGAAGGGCTGCGCGCGGGCGTGCCTTCGATCATCGTGCCCTTTATTCTCGACCAGCCCTTCTGGGGCGCGCGCGTGCAGTCGATGGGGCTGGGACCGGCGCCCATCCCGCAAAAGAATTTGACCGCTGAAAGCCTGGCCGCGGCCATTACCAGCGCGGTGACCGATACCGCCATGCGCGAGCGCGCCCGGTTAACCGGCGAAGCCATCCGCGCCGAAGACGGGGTGGGCAGCGCGGTCAAGCTCGTCCAGCGCTATTTTGGCGATCCCCATTAATGGATGACAGGCAGAGATCAATGAACTCAAAAAACGATTCGCGAACCGTAGTGCCCTATCTGCGCGAGCGCCAGTTGATGGTCGACGGCGGGCAGTTGGGGCTGCAGAAACACACCATCCACGGGCTGGTGGAGTTTGACATCACCCGCGCGCGCGAGAATATTCGGCAGTACCGCGCCCAAACCGGCCAGGCGCTGTCGTTCACCGCGTTCTTTTTGTTCTGCCTGGGAAAAGCTATTGACGCTGACAGGAATATGCATGCCTACCGCGACTGGCGCAACCAGCTGGTGATCTTCGACGACGTGGACGTGAACATGCTCTTCGAAGTGGAAGTGGACGGCCAGAAAGCCATTCGCCCGCACATTCTCCGGGGCATCAATCATAAAACCCCGGCCGAGCTGCACCAGGAAATGGAAGCCTTCCAGAAGGGCTACCAGGAGAGCCGCGAATCCAAATTCATTGAGTGGTTTGTGCGCCTGCCGCAATTTGCCCGGCGTATGTTTTTAAGAGTTTTGTTTAAGAATCCGCAAATGGTAAAAGAGCTGTACGGCACCGTGCTGCTGTCTTCGGTGGGCATGTTTGGGCGCGGGAGCGGCTGGGCCATCCCGGTGCCCAATCACACCCTGCAGTTGACCCTGGGCGGCATGGCCGAGAAGCCGGGGGTGGTGCAGCATCGCGTGGAAGTGCGCGAATATTTGAGCGTCACCATCAGTTTTGACCATGACGTCGTCGACGGCGCGCCCGCCGCGCGCTTTATGCAGCGGCTGAAGAAGCTGGTCGAGAGCGGCGTAATCGAGTAAGGCAGTGTTGCCCCCAAAGGGGGCATGCCGCGCAAGACATTCGGGCGTTCCCGACTGGCGGGGGCGCTTTTGATTGAATCCTGTGCTCCAGTTGTATAATCAAATCAGGGTATTCGCCTGTCCGCAAGGAGGGAATTGTGGACCGCCTCACCCATTGGATCAGACAACATCAGGTGCTGGCATTTTTCATCATCACCTTTGCCATCACCTGGCCAGGATTTTTCCTGGTATTTTTCATCTTCCCCGGCAACCAGATTGTAGAAGCCGTCTGCTCGCAGGTGGTCTTCAGCCCCGCTCTATCGGCGATGTTGATCGCGGGCATTGCCGAGCCGCGCCCCAAACTTGAGCCCAGCCGCTGGCGCTGGGTCACGTTCGCCGTATCGTGGCTGGTCGCTTCCATCGTGCAAACCCTGTATTTCTGGAAAATTTACCAGGCTCAACTCACCGCGCCCATCGTCATCATCAGCTGCCTCTTCGCGCTGATGCCCGCCTGGGTGCTGTCCAGCGCCTATGCCCGCAAGCCCGGCGTTCGCAAGCTTTTCTCCACCCTGCTCAAACCGCGCGGCAGGGTGATCTGGTATTTGCTGATCTTTGCCATCTTCCCCGGCATTCTTCTTTTAGGCATGGGCATCACCCGCCTGATGGGCGGGCAGGCCGAGTTTTATCTGGCTGAGGCCGGGTTCGAGGGCGCGGCCACCTATATCCTGCTCGAATTCTCGCGCGGATTCCTGATGACCGGCGGTATTAATGAAGAAAGCGGCTGGCGCGGGTTTGCCCTGCCCCGCCTGCAGGCGCGCTACCCGGTGATCGTTTCGGTTCTCATCGTATGGTTTTTTTGGGCGCTGTGGCATATCCCCTACGACATTGGCCGGGGCGACCCGCTCGCCTGGATATTGGAGAACCGCATCGTCTGGAATCTTCTGGTGTCCATCCTCATGGCCTGGCTGTACAACCGCACCCACGGCAGCATCCTGGCCCCGGCGCTGTTCCACCCCGCCATGAACACCTTTGGCAATGTTTTTTCGCTGAACACCGCAAGCCGGGTGCTCATCATCGCGGTGGCGGTGATCGCCTTCGTCTCCGACCGCATGTGGCAGAAGCTGCCTGAAGACAGCCTGGCGGTATATCGGCAGGTGGTTTGAGCAAAAAAAGATTCCTTACTGAATAAAGGGTAAAAGAAATGAAAGTGTACTTGATTTATTTCTCACAAACCAATAACACGCGCAGCGTTGCGGAGGCGATTGCTGAATCACTCGAACAGCAAGGCGCTGTTACACAGATGGTACCCCTCAAAAAAGCTAACGAACTGGAGGTCATCGACGCTGACTTGCTGGGGATTGGAACAGCCTGCTTTTCCAGTCAAGCCCCAACACCCGTCAAGCGATTTCTAAAAACACTTCCCCGCCTTGACCAGAAAAAAGCATCCGTTTTTGCAACGTCGGGTTCTGCGCCTGGACGGGTGTTATACGATCTTGCACATTTGTTACGAAGGAAAGGAGCGGATGTGATCGGCGGTTTTCTGACATATGGGGAGGTGCATCATCCTGCGCCCTGCCTTCTTGGGCGCATGGCAAACCGCCCTGACACACAAGACTTAGCACAAGCCCGGCGCTTCGCAGAAGCTGTTTTCGAACACATAGCGAAGGGAAGACCAGGGGTAGTTGCTGCAAGCCGTCCGGAAACAGACCATCCAAAATGGGGTTTTTACGACTTTGTTGCGCTCATCAGTTCGGATAGCGTTTTGCGGTTATTATTGCCAAAACCCAGACTCAATGAAAATCAATGCAAACAATGTCAATGGTGTGTCAGCGAATGTCCGATGAATGCCATTGTTATGGATGCTTATCCGCGGATTGGAGATCAATGTATCCGTTGCTACCATTGTTTTAATGGCTGCCCTCAAAAAGCATTTCAGGTGAATTGGGTGCCAAGCAACCTGGTTGTGTCACTCTTCTATAACAAAACCTTTGCACGCTGGTTCGGTGAATTGAAACCAGACTCTTAAACGCGACTAAAAATGGCTATATGATATAAATTTTCCACAATATGTTGATTAACCCAAATGGCGAAGACTTTGTCCTCACCCAGTGGGCTACATCATAGCAAGAGGATAAGAATGGAAATCACCTATCACCCCATCGGCGTAATTCACAGCCCCTTCACCGATCTCAAGCAAATGCCCATCCAGCCCACCGGCCGCAGTTGCGCGCCGGGCACGGTGGAGGTCTTTGCCGAGTTTGCTGAAGGCCTCAAAGACCTGGACGGATTCTCTCACCTGATCCTGGTGTATCACTTTCACCAATCACGCCAGGTCACCTTAACCGTTACGCCTTTCCTGGAATCAGCCGCGCGCGGGCTGTTCGCCACCCGCGCCCCAACCCGATTGGGATCTCCATCGTTGAGCTGGTCAGCATCCAGGCGAACATTCTGCAGATTGCCAACCTCGATATTCTGGACGGCACGCCCTTGCTCGACATCAAACCCTACGTGCCCGACTTTGACCGCCCGGCCGCGGCGCGGGTGGGCTGGCTGGAAGAGGCGCGCCGCAACCTCAAGTCCACCCATTCCGACGGCCGGTTTGTTTCAGGTTAACAATGAGGATTTAAAGAAGAAGGCTTTCATGGAGCAGCCTATACCCCTTTCAGATATCATCTCCATCATCGCTTTGCTGGTCAGTTTTTTCGCTTTGTTCATCTCATGGCGACAATTTCTACGCGACCAGAGCCATTTGATTCTCAGAATCGAAATTCAAGACAATATCCATACCGGGCCCATGTTTATCGTTTACGCGGTGAATAAAGGCCGCCGGCCAATAACTATCGTCCGCGCGGATGCCCGCGTATCTTCTGGCAAAGAGTATCCCGTCTTTGATACCTGCACAACGTTGAATGAAACCGAAACACTCGAATTCAATGTGCCGATATCCGGCTTTTTTAAGTCAATTTCCTCTGGCTATTACATCACAGCATTCGAACTGGTTGACTCAACAGGGAAACGGCATATCACAAAAACCAGGCGATTGCGCCGGCAGGTGGCAAGTGTTTTGGACAGGAAAGTAGAATAAGCGCCAAAATGGGATAGGTCAGGTAGGGTCTCTCTCATCTTCCTCTCATTTGATTTGACGTTTCTCCCCGCTGAGGATAAAATTAATACGTTCCCATTTTCTGTATTCATCCCATCACTTTTCAGGAGGAAGAAATGAAAGACTTGTTCAAGGTTAACACCAGAACCATCGTCGCCACCGGGTTGGGCGCGGCCATTTTCACGCTCTTATTCATGTATGTCAAAGTCCCCTCACCCATCCCTGAGACCAGCTTCCAGACCGCCTACGGCGTCAGCGCGCTGTTCGCCACCCTGTTTGGGCCCATCGCCGGCGCGTTGATCTCCTTCATCGGCCACGCCCTCAGCGACGCCATTCAATACGGCTCACCGTGGTGGAGCTGGGTCATCGCCTCCGGCGTTTCCGGCCTCATCTTCGGCTTCGCGTTCAACCGCACCAAAGTGGAAGAGGGCGAGTTCAAGGGCAAAGACATCCTCACCTTCAACGTCATTCAGGTCATCGGCAATGCCATCGCCTGGATCGTGGTCGCCCCCCTGCTGGACATTCTGATCTACCAAGAGCCGGCCAGCCTGGTCTTCACCCAGGGCGTCACCGCCGCGATCATGAACGCCATCAGCGCCGGTGTCATCGGCACCCTGCTGCTGGTCGCCTACGCCGCCACCCGCACCAAGAAGGGCAGCCTCAGCAAGAAGTAAGCCGCGCGCCTTTCGACTTTTTCGCCGCTAAAGCTCAGACTCTTGTGGTATAACAGGTCTGAGCTTTTTATTCAATCACGGAGCCTATGAACCCACAACCGGTCATCGAATTCAGCCATTTCACCTTTCAATACTTCAGCCAGGCCGAGCCAACCCTGCACGACATCAACCTGAAAATCTACCCCGGCGAGAAGATCCTCATCGTTGGACCCAGCGGCAGCGGCAAAAGCACTCTGGGGCACTGTCTCAATGGGCTGATCCCCTTCTCCTATAAAGGCGAAATCCAGGGCAGCCTCAAAATCAACGGCCATGAGACCAGCACGCTCAACATCTTCCAGCTTTCCAAGATGGTGGGCACCGTCCTGCAAGATTCCGACGCCCAGTTTGTGGGCCTGACGGTGGGCGAAGACATCGCCTTCGCGCTGGAAAACGATAACGTGCCCTGCGACCCGATGCGCCAGCGCGTGCGTGAGGTGGCTCAAATGGTGGATATGGACAACTGGCTGACCAATTCACCCTTTGAACTCTCCGGCGGGCAAAAACAGCGCACCTCGCTGGCGGGGGTGATGATTGACGATGTGGACATTCTTCTCTTCGACGAGCCGCTGGCCAACCTCGACCCCGCCACCGGCAAGACCGCCATCGAGATCATTGACGACATTCACAAGCAGTCCGGCAAGACCATTCTCATCATCGAGCACCGCCTGGAAGACGTGCTGCACCGCGACGTGGACCGCGTGATCGTGATCAACGACGGGCGCATTATCGCCGATATGGACGCGCACGCCCTGGTGGCTTCTTCCATTTTGCAAGACACCGGCATCCGCGAGCCGCTCTACGTGACCGCGCTGAAATACGCCGGCGTGCAGGTAACCGAAGACATGCGCGCCGGGCACATCGAAACCTTGCAGACGCAGTTCTCGCGGGACGCGCTGCAAACCTGGTACGGCAGCATCCAGGCCGGCGATCACCTCAATACCCGCCCTTCCATTTTGACTATGGAAGATGTCTCTTTCACCTACGACGGTGTGCGGCCGGTGCTGACCGAGATCAACTTCGACATTCGCGAAGGCGAGATGGTCTCCATTGTCGGCAAAAACGGCGCGGGCAAGTCCACCCTCTCCAAGCTGCTGTGCGGCTTCGAGAAGGAAGACCGCGGGCGCATTCTTTACCGCGGCGAGGACATTAAAGACAAATCGATCAAAGAGCGCGCCGAGATCATCGGCCTGGTGATGCAAAACCCCAACCAGATGATCTCCAAACCGATGATCTACGACGAGGTGGCTCTGGGGCTGCGCCTGCGCGGCGTGCCCGAAGAAGAAATCAAGCCGCGCGTCGAGAAGGTGCTCAACGTGTGCGGACTGGCGCCGTTCATCGAGTGGCCCATCTCGGCCCTCAGCTACGGACAGAAAAAGCGCGTTACCATCGCCTCCATTCTGGTGCTCGACCCCAAGATCCTCATCCTCGACGAACCCACCGCCGGGCAGGACTTCCGCCATTACACCGAGATCATGGAGTTTTTAGTGGAGATCAACCACCTGGGGGTGACGGTGATCCTCATCACCCACGACATGCACCTGATGCTCGAATACACCCCGCGCGCGATTGTGCTGGCCGGCGGGCGCAAAATCGCCGACACAGCCGCCGCCGTAGTGCTGACCGACGCGCAGGTCATCGCCGAGGCTAACCTCAAAGAGACTTCGTTGTTCGCGCTTTCACACATGGCCGGCATCGAAAACGGAACGCAGTTTGTGCAGGGCTTCATTGATTACGAACGGAGGTTGAAGAACCGATGAACCCCAAGATGAAAATCTTTTCTTACAACTCCGCGGACACGTATATTCACCGCCTGTCGGGGCTGACCAAGCTGCTCTGCTTCCTGCTGCTCACCTTCGCGGTGATGTATTCCTACGACATTCGCGTCATTCTGGCGGTGATGGCCTTCTCAGTGCTGCTCATGCGCCTGTCGCTGATACAGTTTTCGCAGATCCGCGTGATGGTCATTTATGTGCTTATCTTTCTGGCCACCAACGCGGTGATCAGCTTCTTCTTCTCGCCCGAATTTGGTGTAAGCATTTACGGCACGCGACACGAGTTTGCGCGCGTGTTTGGCGTCTCGCTCACTTACGAGCAGCTCTTCTACCAGGTGACCAAGTTCTTCAAGTACGCCGCCGTGGTGCCGCTGGGCATGATCTTCCTGCTCACCACCAACCCCAGCGAGTTTGCCTCCTCGCTCAACGGTATCGGCGTCAATTACAAGGCCGCCTATGCCGTGGCACTGACCCTACGCTACTTCCCCGACATCCAGCGCGACTATCACGATATTTACCTGTCGCAGCAGGCGCGCGGGCTGGAGCTTTCACAAAAAGCCAAATTCCTTGACCGCTTCAAGAACTCGCTGCTCATCGTCATCCCGCTCATCTTTTCCACCCTCGACCGCATTGAGGTGATCAGCAACGCCATGGACCTGCGCGGCTTTTCCAAGAGCAAAACCCGCACCTGGTACACCTCGCGCAAGCTCAACCGGCAAGACGCGCTGGCGTTGGGCGTCTCGGCGCTGATCTTCCTCATCGCGCTGGGCGTGTCGCTGTTTATCAATCACAGCCGCTTTTACAACCCGTTTATCTAGGAAGAGACTTTCACCATGAAACCCATCCTCGTTTTTCAAACCGACTTCACCTATAAGGAAGGCGCGGTGTGCGCCATGTACGGCGTGGTCAAAAGCGTGGACCGCGAGCTGGAGATCATCGACGGCACGCACGAAATTCCGCAATACGACATCTGGAGCGCCTCGTACCGGCTGGTGCAGTCCATGCATTTCTGGCCGGAAGGCACCATCTTCGTCTCGGTGGTCGACCCCGGCGTGGGCACCCCGCGCAAAGCCTGCGTGGCCAAAACTGCCCACGGCTACTTTGTGGTCACACCCGACAACGGCTCGCTCACCCACCTGAAAGCCTGGGTGGGGATTAGCGAAGTGCGCGAGATCGATCAGAGCGTCAACCGCCTGCGCGGCAAAGGCACCGAGGGCACTAGCGTCTTCCACGGGCGCGACCTGTTCGGCTACTGCGCCGCGCGCCTGGCCAGCGGCATCATCACCTATGAAGGCGTCGGCCCGGCCTACCCCGTGGACGAGATCGTGACCCTGCCGATTGTAGAGCCATCCCTGCAAGACGGCAAAGTGCGCGGCATCTTCGAGATCGGCGACCCCAACTTCGGCAACCTGTGGACCAACATCCCGCTCAACCTCTTCACCCAGGCCGGTTTTGCCTACGGCGACACCCTGCGCCTCACCGTGCGGCGCGAAGGGAACGTGGAATACCAGGCAAACGTGCCCTTCCAGCCCTCATTTGGCTACGCCCCCAAAGGCGAAGTGGTGATCTACAACAACGAACTGATGCGCGTCTCAGTAGCCGTCAACCAGGGCAGCTTCAGCGAGCGCACCCATCTGAGCTACGGCCCCGAGTGGCAGGTCGAATTTGAAAAAGTGAAATAAGAAAAGTCAGCGCGCCCTCCGCAATCGGAGGGCGCATTTTTGGTTGCGCGAATTCAGCGGGTGAGTATAATAGTTGCAGAGGGGGAAAACCCACAAAGCATCAGTTTTGGGCATTCAGACCTCACTTTCCAAAGATAAAAAGAGCTGCTTCATATCAGGAGAAATCAGCATGAATGATGTTCTCGTTGTTGTATTGGGTCTGGTTATTGCTATGGGAGGATTAATCGCTGTGGCCACTCTGTTGGAAAAACGGAGCAAGAAATCCGGCCCCAACAAACTCACCTTACCCGAGGCTGGTCCCACCGCAAAGAAATATGTATGGATTACCCGCGCTCTGGTCACATTATTGGTCCTGTCGATTGTAGGTGTATTTGTTTTTCGCTCCATTGAACTGGCATGGTTCGCGGGTGCGTGTATGCTGATCTACCTAATTGCAGGAACAATTGCTCGCTTTACGCGATTGATAGGCAAGTAAATTATTGAGAAATAGTTATAGCGTGGGTGCAAGGGTGGATTATTGCGCTTGCACCAAATTGATATACTCTGCTTAGAAACCAACGTGTCCATCAATTTAACATCATCCAACAAAGGGGCATAACAAACAATGAAACTGGACCGCAACTTCACAACCCACGAAAACGAACAAACCGCCCGCGACCTGATCAGTCAATACCTTTTGCAGCAAGGCTACCAGCAGACGTCATCGCAGCCCAATTTAATCTTTGAGCGCGGGTCCAATATGGGATCAATGACTTCCTTTTCCACAAAACGCTGGAAAGTGGTCGTCACAGTGCAAACCCGCCCTTCAGACGAGGGAGGTTCTCAGGTATCGGTATCTTTTGATATCAACACCACCGGGCAATGGGTGGTCAAACGCGAGGTCAACTTTTGGAACAAGGAGCTGGAAGGGCTGATTGCCGCGGCCTGTGGCTCTGATGTGGAAATACCCACCCAGACCCAATTGGAAAACAAGTTGGTTTTAGAAAAACGGCACAGCGAAGGCAGTAAATGGTTCTATTGGATCGCGGGGCTATCGGTCATCAACTCGGTGATTCTACTGATGGGCGGCAGCATTAATTTCCTCGTCGGATTGGGAATCACACAAATCGTGGATGCGGTTTCATTTGTCATTTCAGAAGAGGTCTCTCCCAACGCGGTGCTGGTGGTTAAAAGTGTTGCCTTCCTTTTTAATCTTGGGATTGCCGGGATATTTGTGCTGTTGGGTCTTCTCTCCAAACGATCGAAATGGGGATTCATTATTGGCATAGTCATTTATGGACTAGACGCCTTGATATTCTTAATTGTCCCCGACTTTCTAAGTATCGCGTTTCATTGCCTGGCTCTCTTTGGGCTTTTTGGCGGCCTTAAGGCATTTGGGGAAATCCAGAAGCAGAAAGCATTGGAACCGGCGATTGTTTAGCAGGTAGGGTGGGTGCAGGGCGGTCTTCCATCCGGATTTCCAGGCGGCTTTGAACCGCCCGTAACCCACCGCACCATATTCAAAAACCATATCGGTGGGTTGCGGGGCTGCATCCTGTCATATAGATCAATACTCTTGTGCCCCTCCACCACCTGATAGGTGGCTTCCCACCCTACTGATGCTGAAATTATTAAGTCACCTGTAGGGTGGGTGCAGGGCGGCCATAAATCTGCAATTTCAAGCGGCGTTGAACCGCCCGAAACCCACCACACCAAATTCAAAAATCATATTGGTGGGTTGCGGGGCTGCATCCTCTCATATAGGTCAATGCTCTTGAGCCCCTCCACCCCACCGCTCCCATAAGGATTTTTTCTTATGCCCAACTATCATCGAGCCTGGTCGCCGGGAGGAACCTATTTCTTCACCTTGGTAACCCACCAACGGCGGCCCATATTTACGGAAGAAATGGCGCGCCAAACTTTACACCAAGCTATTATGGTTGGAATGCAGCGAGTGGGTGATTTTCAGGTGGATGCTTTTTGCTTGCTCCCCGATCATTTGCACTGCATTTGGACCTTGCCAGAAAACGATTCAGATTATGCCACGCGCTGGAAAGTCATCAAGGCTTGGTTCAGCCGCACCTACCGCAAACAGGGAGGTAAATCAGCAGCGATCAATGCTTCAATGGCTCAAAAGGGTGAACTTGGCATTTGGCAGCGGCGCTATTGGGAGCATTTCATTCGCGATTTAGATGATCTGAAGCGGCATATAGATTATATTCATTACAACCCGGTCAAACATGGGTTGGTTCAATCGGTTGCGGATTGGCCCTGGTCAACATTTCACCGATTTGTGAAAGATGGGTTTTATCCTGCGGATCGGGGACGCGGTGATGCAAGTAGCTTCGCTGTGATGGAGGAGTAAAGCAGGGTGGCAAGCCACCTGTAGGGTGGGTGAAGGGCGGTCTTCCATCCGCAATTTCAAGTGGCTTTGAACCGCCCGTAACCCACCACACCAAATTCAAAAATCATATTGGTGGGTTGCGGGGCTGCATCCTCTCATATAGGTCAATACTCTTGTGCCCCTCCACCCACCCTACCGATACTCCACCCACCCTACCGATACCGCTGCGGCGGAGATCTGGGCGCAATCTATTTTACGATAAACTGCAGGTACAGGTCTTCAACGCTTTTGCGCGCCCAGGGTGTTCGCCGCAAAAATTTGAGGCTGGATTTAATGCTCGGTTCATTGTAAAAACAGCGAATGGGAACGCGCTTCGACAATTCAGCCCAACCATATTGCTCAACCAGTTGAGTCAGCATCATTTCTAGCGTAATCCCATGCAAGGGGTTGTTGGGTTGTGGGTTTGGGTTCATTTTGTAGATCCTATTTGAAGAGACTCATATTATACTCTTCCATGATAGGATGAAGAATCGCGCCCTTCTGCATCCTTCACGGCGAGAGTAAACACCATTCACTGGCGTCGCCAGGAGCCGCTTTGGAAACCTTTATCTCAGCAATTGCTTCTTACCTGCAGCAGGCCGGCTGCGTACTGGATTCCTACTCCGCGCCGTACGGCGTTCATGCTCTGCTGTACGCCCGCTCGGCGCGGCGCGTTCAACTGGGTTTCGCCAAAGTGGAAGACCATTTTTTGTTCGTGGATTGGGAGCGTTCAGACATCCGCAACATTCCGGGCTTGAAGGCGCTTTACGCCCACTTCAGCACTTTTGCCAACCAGAGCTATAAAACACCCCACGCCCTGCGCACGCAGATTCCCAACCTGGCGCTGGTGGCCGTCTCGCGTACGGAGTTCGCGCCAGAGATCATTACGTTCGCCCAGTCCACCAGCCTGGAACCGTGGTACGGCGGTGAGGCGGGGCAGTTAATTCTGGTGGAGTTGGAGCGGCAGCAGGTGATCTCGCTGGCTTCGCTGAGCAGCGGGCGGCATCCCCGGCCGGGAGCGCTGCCCCTGGGCCATGCCGCGCAGGTGATCCGCGCGGCGTGCGGCCAGGCTTTCAAGCGGGGATAGGTGTTGAAAGGGAGTCTTCGGCAGAGCGGCGCGAGGGCGGGCAGTCCGCTGATCGGGCATGAGGTACCCACATCAATTGAAGAAAACGAATGAAAACAAAGCCTCCCCTAAAAGCGGGGAGGCGCATCATATTGCGGTAAGGTTTTACTACGCAGGCCGCCGGCGGCCGCGCGAGCGGCGCGAAGACCGGCCACTCTTTTGACCCGTCCCCTCAGCCGAGTGAGGCACGGGGCGGCGCGAATGGCTGCGCACGTCCTGTTTTTCTTCTTCCGCCGAAGGCACAACCGGCGCGTGGAAGGTCTCCTGGTAAAAGTCGTCCAGCAGCATGGCCAGCAGACCCAGCTCCTCGTCGCTTTCGTTGAGGGCGCGCGCCAGCGGCAAAAAGCGCTGCATGCGCACCGTCTGCAGGTTGTCGCGGGCGCGCAGGCGCGCTTCCAGCAGGGTAATCACCCGCTCCGCCACCACCTGCTGGACTACTTCGTCAGTTGGCAGCGGGCGCTCTTCGATGGTGAATTCATAGCGCTGGCCGATGCGCCGCAGGCTGACGCGCTCCAGCGCGTCCACCAGGGTGATGGCCGTGCCGCTGGCCCCCGCCCGCCCGGTGCGCCCGGCGCGGTGAATGTAGGCTTCGGGGTCTTCGGGCGGCTCATACTGGATGACGTGCGACAGTTCCGGCAGGTCGATGCCGCGCGCGGCCACGTCGGTGGCCACCAGAAAGCGCAGCGTGCCCTGGCGCACGCGGGTCAGCACCTTCTCACGCGCCGCCTGAGACAGGTCGGAGGTGAGAATGTCGGCGTCGTAGCCGAAGCGCTGCAGCACGGTGGCTACATATTCCACGCGCACCTTGGTATTGCAGAAGATGATCGCCGAGAGCGGGTTTTCGACTTCGATGATGCGCACCAGTCTGCGGTCTTTGTCCATGCCGGGCACGGTGTAGAAAACGTGCTCGGTCTCGGTAACGTGGATGTGGTCGCTGCTCAGGTTGATGAAGCCCGGATCACGCATGAACTGGCTGGTGAGACGCATCACCTGGGGTGGAAAGGTAGCCGAGAACATGTAAGTGCTGATGGGCTGCTCAGGCAGGTAGGTTTTCACCCGGCGCATGTCGGGGTAGAAGCCCATCGAGAGCATGCGGTCGGCCTCGTCAAAGATCAGGAAGCGCAAATGCTGCAGCGAGAGCGAGCGGCGCAGCAAATGGTCAAGGATGCGGCCGGGGGTGCCGATGATGATATGCGCCCCGGCTTTGAAGGCGTCCAACTGGGTGCGGTAGCCCACCCCGCCGTAGACCGCCACAGAGCGCACGCCGGTGGTCTGGCCAAGCAGTTCGGCCTCGGTGGCCACCTGCAAGGCCAGCTCGCGGGTGGGCACCAGAATCAGCGCCTGGGTTTCATTCTGCAGCGGATTAACCATCTCGAGCAGGGGCAGCAGGTACGCGCCGGTCTTGCCGCTGCCGGTGCGCGACTGGATCATCATGTCGCGCTGCGAAAAAAGGTAAGGGATCGCTTTGGCCTGCACCGGCAGCAGTTCGTTCCAGCCGGCCAGCGCCACGCCCTGGCGTAGTTTTTCAGGTAAATCGGCCAGGGTCGCCTCAGGCAGCACCTCCGGAATATCCGCGGAAGTGGGGTTGTTTGGGGTGATTTCGTCCATTGTGAGATTCTTTCTGCTTTTCCATCAAGGAGGAAAGGCTTTCGTTTCTCTTATTGTAACTTGCTTGCGCAGATCGAGGTAGTGATGGGGGAAAGGTGTTGTTCGTTGATGGATTTTTCTTGGAACTGATTGGATATATAATTTCAATGAATGCTTTCCTGACTCAGTCTAAGCATTCACCAAAGGCTTTTAAGCGAAATCAGGGGGATTGTAGATCTCCGTACAACAAAGGAGCACATCATCTATGCTTTCATTTCAATTCGTTCCCACGAAAGACGATTACATCAAAGCCTTCCGGGCATTCTATTTAACCAACTGGCCAACCTGGGCGGTGATTATAGGTGTGCTGCTTTTTCAAGGATTGTGCATAGCGTCAGCATTTATTCGTGGAGATATCCATTTTGAATTTAGTTTTATGGTTCCATTAATGCTTTTTGCATTCATCCTCTTTTACTTTGCATATGCGCTTATCATCAATCCCCTTAAAGTAGCAAATAGAGTAGAAAAAGATAAAATCCTAAGCAGCCCGGTTCAATATCAGGCCACCGATGAAGGTCTCGTTATTGTGAATCAATTCTCAGAAAACAAACTAACCTGGGAAAATTTTCAAAGGGTAATCGATTCCAAAGAAGTTTTCCTGCTGATTTATTCCACAAACAAGAACATGTTTCAGATGATTCCCAAACGCGCGTTTTCATCCATTGAAGACGAACTGGCTTTTAAGAATCTGGCAGACCAAAAAATTCCCCATAAGAAACAAGGATTCTTCGATAGTTTTGACTCTAATCTCAAATTGAGACTGGTGCTTGTGTTTGTGGTCTTGATCTTTAGTTGTGCGGTCGCATTATTTTCATTCATTTAAGCGGCGTTTCATTAAGGCACTTCGCTATCACTCATTAAGGACTCCTTCGCATGAACGAACAACGACGCCAACAAATCCAAAACAACCTGACCTTCAAAGCCACCGATGAACTGCTCGAGATCTGGCAAAGCGGCGACGCCAGCGAATGGGAAGCAGGGGTGTTTGACATCATTGCGGAAATTTTGCAGGAGCGGTTGGGCGCCCTGCCGCCGCAGTCCCTGGAAACGCAGGCGCTGCGATTATTACGGGAAGCCGGTTCACTGATGGAAGCGGGGAGCGATGAGCAGGCGATCCGCCAATGCGAATCCGCGCTTCACATTCACCCGGAGTTCGCCCTCACCCACCATACAATGGGCAAAATCTATGAAAATATGGGCCAGCCAGAGCAAGCCCTGATCCATTTCCAAAAGGCCATTCAACTCGACTACGATTTTAAGGACGCCTGGAAAAACTTGCTGCGCGTTGAGACGCAAGTCCAAAAGCAATTTGAAAGTTCTCTGACCAAAAAACAGCTAGACCTGGCGCTGGACGATGCACGCGAGGGAGAATTTGACAAAGCCTGGCAAGAGATCGAAGCGGCTAAAGCAAGCCTGCCAGGCATCGCGGCCGCGCATAATTATCTTGGACTGGTTTTGCAAAGCATGGGGCAGTTAGACGCGGCCATCGACGCGTATGCCAGCGCCATCCTGCTCAACCCGCGCTTTTCACCCGCGCGCGAGAATCTGGCCCAGGCCCGCGCCCACTGGGAAGAAGAACAGTATCATCTGTTTTCCACCATAGCCCTGACGGATGAGCAGGAAGCCAGCCTGGCGTCAGAGGAGTACTTGAACGCGGAGGTTGTTGAGAGCGAGGAGCCGCTGCCCGGCTGGTACTATCTGGACGAAAAAGCGTGCTTAATCACCGGCTGGCCCGGGCATCGCACCGGTTCAGGGCGAAGCGGGTACGACCCACTCAAATCAGATTTTGAGCTGGCACACATGCAAGGGCTCATTTTCCGGAAGTTGATCGAGCGTAAATTTCGCACCCGCCATCCGGTCTACCTGCTGTTCATGGCGGTGATGGGGGCAATCTTTATTTCTCCCCTGCTTGGGGTCGTGGAACTTTTTCGGGGGAATTTATATGTCCTTCCCGTAATATTGGGTTACAGTCCGTATTGGGCAGCCGGCATCGCGCTGCTGCTCAATGTGGTGTTGAGCCTGCTCCATGTGGAAGACGGCAATTTCGAGGCTGGCAGCCTTTTTTTCTAAAGGAAACTCCTGGATAACAAAGGTTTTCATGCTCCTGAACAACAAAAAATTAATCGAAACGGGTACGTCTATCTGTTTTCAACTCATAAACACAAGAATTACATCTATTTTAAGGGGCAAAAATGTCCAATATTTCACAAGAACCTGAGCAAGACGTACCCATCAATCCAACCACACCAAAGAAAACCATCAAACCAGTAATTTTCATTTCTGTGGTTATCATTATTTGGATTTTGTTATGCATGGGTTCAGTCGCTTTCCTCACTATTGCAAGTTTGTGTAAGGTAATGGCGGAAAAAGCACCCATCGAATCAGTTCTTGATTCTTTCATGAAATCCATGCAAGTAAAAGACACTGACCGTGCTTACACTTTTTTTCTCTGCGCGCTCAAAACTGCAGACACCCTTATCTGATCTGGAGAAAGCTTGCCAAAATAACAATCAATTACTTTTTGAAGAATACGAATACTTAAGAAATGAGACTTTTAAATTATCATTTCAAATGAGTACTGATTCTGACAGGCCTCATATTATTGCCAAGTATACGGGGGAAATCGCTTATCAAAATGGTTCTACCGGTAAGTTTGAGGCTCTTCTTGAAAAAAATGATGGCGAGTGGAAAATTTTTAATATCACCTTTCTAGAACCGCCTAAGAAGCTACATAAATATGAAACTCCTAATTTGAAAACGCTTTTCCACGAAAAGGAATAGATTTAACATTCTTGCTAACTTTCGCCCAATCTAAACCCATCACCGCCGGCCATTGGACGTATAGTACAATACAAACCACGGTACCACGATGAAAATAATTTCTCGAAAAAATATTCAACCACCCCAATTGCCCAAAGCCCTCCCCAGCGGGTCAATCGCGGCCCTGCAGGATGAGGACGAGGTTTCCATGGTCTTGCTGTCTGCCTGCGACATGGCCAACACCAGCGCGGCGCACCTGCTATTTGAGAAAGTTGCACTCAAGCGGGTATCCCTCGCGGCGTCCCAACATGCCAAACCCCGCTTTGTAGACTGCCTGCTGGAAGCGTCGGACCTCTCTGGCATCGATTGGGAGCAGGCCCGCTTTCGGCGTGTGGCGTTTTTGGGCTGCCGGCTGATTGGCGCGCAGCTGGTCGATGCCGAGTTTGAAGACGTAACCTTCAAAGAGTGCACCCTGGAAAACGCTGTGTTCTTATCCGCGAATTTCAAGGCGGTTCGCTTTGAACACTGCCAGCTGCGCGAAGCTTCCTTTGAAAGCGCGGACCTGCCCGGCGTGGTTTTCGATGACTGCGACCTGACCCGCGCGGACTTGCGCCAGGCGCGGTTGAGCGGCGCGGATTTTCGCGGTTCGCGGCTGGACGGTGTGCAGGCCGGCGCGCAGGAACTGCGAGGCGCGATTGTGGACTCTACCCAGGCAATTCAAATTGCCGGCCTGATCGGCCTGATTGTTAAAGAATACGGCCAAGAAGTGGATGAATAAAGCGGGCACGCCCGTTTGAACGCGCCGGCAATGCTTTTGCCAGACCCGATCACAAGGAGATAGGCGTCCTATGGCGCCCGCCACAACCATGACCCAAGAGACCTTTGAACCCCTCGCATTCCAAGAAAAACCAGTTGACGAGATGATCGCAGCCTCGCGCGCGTTTGACGCAGAGATGCGCCGCCGCCATTCGGTGCGGGAATTCTCCAGCCATCCCATCCCGATGGAAGTCATCGAGAACGCCATTCGCGCGGCGGGCAGCGCCCCCAGCGGCGCCAACATGCAGCCCTGGCATTTCGCGGTGGTCACCAGCGCAGAAAAGAAGCGGCAGATCCGCGCGGCAGCCGAGCGGGAAGAGCGCGCCTTTTACGAAAAACGCGCCTCCGCCGAGTGGCTGGACGCCCTCGCCCCCCTCAACACCAACGCCAGCAAGCCCTTTTTGGAGACCGCGCCGTGCCTGATCGCCATTTTCTACAAGTCCACCACCCTGACCGGGCAAGGCAAGACGCGCAAGAATTACTACCCCAAAGAGTCGGTGGGCATCGCCACCGGCATACTGATCACCGCTCTGCACCTGGCCGGGCTGGTTACGCTCACCTACACCCCCAGCCCAATGAATTTCTTGAACGACCTGCTCCAGCGCCCCAAAAATGAGCATCCCTTTTTGCTGCTGGTAACCGGCTACCCGGCTGAAAATGCCCAGGTGCCTCAATTGGAGAAGTACCCGTTGGAGAAAATTGCCACGTTTGAATGAGCGAAGGGCATGGATCGCCTTTCGTTTTAATTTATCTCGCTTTCCAAATCAGAATTGCTCGAGGTGGGTATGCACCCTCATCTGTTGTTGAAACGCCTGGATGAAATTGGCGGCTCGCTGGCGCGCAGCGGGCGCGCCCTGGCCCTGATCGGCTGCGGTTCGGTGGGCCTGGAACTGGAACGGCTGGACGAGTATTCCGATCTCGACTTTCTGGCCATCGTGGAGCCGGGGGCAAAGCAGTCGTATCTGGACGATTTGTCCTGGTTGAGCGATTTATGCCCCATTGCTTATTGTTTCGCCAACACCGCAGACGGATATAAGCTGTTGTACGAAGACGGTATTTTTTGCGAATTCGGCGTGATCGAAATTGACGAACTGCCAACCATTCCGTTCGCGCCTGGCCGGGTGGTCTGGAAAAAAGAAGGCGTTCCCGACAACATCAGCCAGCCCAGCGTCACCACTGGCAGCCCGCCAAAACGGTCGCAAGAATGGCTGCTGGGCGAAGCCCTCACCAATCTGCTGGTGGGGCTGGCGCGCGAGAAACGCGGCGAAAAGCTCTCGGCCACGCGCTTTAGTCAAGGCTACGCGGTGGACCGTGTGGTGGAACTGGCCGAAAGCATCGAAACCGCCCAGGCTGCCTCGCGAGACATTTTCATCAACGAGCGGCGATTCGAGCAGCGCTTTCCGCGCCTGGCGCGAGAGCTCGGCGCGTGCCTGCAGGGCTATGAGCGCAACCCACAATCCGCGCTGGCCATTTTGAGCCTGCTGGAACAGCATTTTGAGGTCAGCCCGGCAATGGCCAACGCCATCCGCGAGATGTGCGGGGGTTGACCCATCACTGCGGTCAAATTCTTTATAAGGAAAACACGATGAAACAAGACATTGTGCACATCGCCCTGGTGGTGCGTGACTACGACGAAGCCCTCGATTTTTACCTCAACAAGCTCAACTTCGAGCTGATTGAAGACACCTACCAACCCGAGCAGGACAAACGCTGGGTGGTGATCGCCCCGCCCGGCTCGCGCGGAACCACCCTGCTGCTGGCGCGCGCCTCCAAAGCGGAGCAGGAGCCGTTCATCGGCAACCAGGCCGGCGGGCGGGTGTTCCTCTTCCTGCACACCGACGATTTCTGGCGCGACTACGAGGCCATGCGCGCCAAAGGCATCCACTTTGTGCGCGAGCCCAAGCAGGCCGACTACGGCACGGTGGCGGTGTTTGAAGACCTGTACGGCACGCTGTGGGACCTGGTGCAGTTCAACGCCGGTCACCCCATCGCCAGGCGGGTGGGGTAAGGCAGCTCAGGCCGGGAGCGAGCTTATTTCCCTTGCGCCGGAATCTGGGTGAAGTTGATCGCGCGGTCTTCGGGCTGATAAGCGTGGAAGAACTGCGCCCGCGAAGGCGCATACCCGCCCCCCTCCACCCACACGGTCACCATCACGCGCGCTGGCAGGCGAACATAGCCGTCAAAAAACCCGTTGGCGTCCGTGGGACCCAGGCGCTGCAGCGCGTCTGACGTGCCCATTTGCACCACCACATACACCCCCGCCACGCCCTGCCCCTGGCTGCCGGTAACCCGCCCGTACAGGCGGTTCTGGTCATCCGGCGCGGAGGTGGTGATCTCTCCCCAATAGGAATAGAAATCATACGTCCACGCACTCACGCCAGCTTCGGCCTGCCACGAGTAGGCGGACGGTTCAAACTGGTCTTCGTCGCCTTCAGCGCGCAGGCTGAGCTGATCGCCAACCCGCAACCCTGGCGCCGAAAGGCTGTACGAGCCGTCAATGCCGCTCAAGACAGGCGGTTGCTCTACACCGTTGACGGTCAGAATCAGGCGCGCCGCGCCCACTCCGGCTGCCGGAGAGCCTGGGAAAAGCCGCCACACGCTGCCGGAGATGCTGGTCTCGCCCTGCGCGGCGGGCAGTGTAGGGGTTTGCGCTGCCAGAGTCGCCGGGAGGGTCGGCAGTAGCGGAGGCAGCGGTGTTTCGGCGCTGGCTGGCGGGGGCGTGGGCGTCGCCTGAATGAGCTGCGCGCCCATCAGGCGAAACACGCTGCGGTGCGAGCGCTGGCGCGGATCGGGCGACCACAGGTCTTGCGCCGGTTCAAACACACAGCCCGCCTTGACCGCCCAAATGCGCACCGTCTGCCCTTCGGCCGCCTGAACTGTCGCGCTGTACCTTCCCAGCGTGCCGGTGGTGGCGATGAGCGCGGCGGGCTGGCTGCCAACCTGAGCGTAGATTTCCACATCCCGGATTGGACCGGGCAGCAAGCTGCCCTGATTGAACACAATACCGTGCAGCCGAACTGGTCTGCCGGTCTCGGTTGGACCAGTCTGCGTACTGGCGGGGGTATAGGAAGCGCTGAGCGTATACGGCTGCAGAGAGGTTTTGTAGTCCATGCTCTCCAGCTTGAGATAATATTCTTTATTGGCCTCCAGCGCGCGGCTGAGCGTTACCGGCTGGCCGGGCGCTGAATAGGGCGTGTTTTCCTGGAACAGGCCCACCGCGTTGATCAGCGTCAGGCGCACGCGCAGATCGGGCGCGGGGTTGCTGAGCTGAAAACTCACCTCTGTCCCTGCCTGCGTTGGCGGCGCGATCAGGCGAAAATAGTCCGCCCGGCCGGTGGTGGTATCCCAGAAGTACCCCAGCGCCGGCCCCTGGGCAACATCCCAAAACGTGGCTGTGGCACGCTCGTCATTGGGCTCGTCGGGGTCGGGGATGAAACCGGTCAGCGCGAGCTGGTAGGGCTGGTTCGCCGCGCCGGAGGTCATCTCAGCGGCGGCAACAATCAGGTTGTACTGCTCTCCGGCCGAGCCGTCGAAGGTTAAGCTCACCGGCTGGCCTTTGGCGCTGGCGCGGCTGGTATCGATGGAGTTGCCGCTGCTGGTGCGCACCAGGGTCAATTTGGCGCGCAGGTCTGGGCCGGCGTCGCTGAGCGTGAAGGTGTAAATGCCGGGCTGCGGGATGTTCAAGAGCACATAATCGCGGTCGGCAAAACGGGAGACCTGCCCGGTGAAGGGCTGCTGCAGGTCCCAGGCGTTGGCGGTGGCGCGCCCGTCGTTCACTTCCACCTCGCTGAAGCCGCTGCTCAGGCCGCCGCCGGCCGGTGGGGTGGGCTGCGCGGTGGGGGTGGCCGCGTCCGCGCTGGTGCTCCATTCCACCTTGAGTTGGAAGGACGTACCCTGCAAGCGGCTGACGAAAATATAGTAAGCGTCTGGGTAGGGCTGGGGGAAAGGACAGCCGCCCGCGTAGTCAGCATCGGACTGCGACCAGCAGTGATAATCCTCGAAGATTTGCGGGTAATCCGGCACGGGAATGGCGCCGCGGCGCACAAAATAGCTGAATGGTCCGCCGTCCAGCGACTCGAGCTGCACAAAGAGAAAGCGCACGCCGGGGGGCACGTCCAGGCGGTAGAGCAGACCCGGCCCCTGCGCGGGCAGGCTGTTGGGGTACACCCCCGGCCCGGGCAGCTCAATCACCGGCAGATCGCTGACCGATATGCCCTGGTCGGGCGGCTCAACGCCGTCTTGCGCTTCGCCCACGCCGCCTGCCGCCGCCGCGTCGTAGCTGTAGCTGGCGCGGTTATCAAGGATGTCTTTATCGTGCTGAATCTCCGCCGAAACCGTAATCGTGTAACTGCCTTCCAGGCGCTTCTCGGCCGGTCCCCGCAGAGCAAAAACGTACGCGTCCGACTCGGTGCGGTCGCCGGTGATCCAGCAGGTGGAAAGCCAGCTGTTGCATTCGTGATTGACAATCGTTACCGGCTGATTTTGCGCGTCCCAGGGGATGAGCTGCTGGGTGTGCGTGTTCTCCGAGAGGTTGTGGGTTTTCACCCACACATAACCTGCAAAATCGCCCTGATTGATGGTCAGGCTGTCGTTGTTGCTCAGCAGGCGCACAAAGCCGTCCGCGCTGAAAGAGCCGCTGGCGTCGCTCAGGTCATCCACCTGGCCGCTCAAATCATAAAGCACACCGTCCAGAAACTCAACTGCGGCCGAGGCTTCGCTGGGGGTGTTCAATCCTTCCAGCAACCGGCAGCGGTCAGCGTCTGCCCCGTAGGCGCTGGCGCAGTCGCTGTAACCGCCCCGCGTAACCCAGTTGGGAAAGCTCAGGCTGGGCATGGCAGTGTCGTTGACCAGCAGCGCGCTGCCGCCCTCGCGCTGCAGGGTGGTGAGCAGGTGAAACTGGCGGCTGTAAGCGTTGGGCTGCAGTTCGGGAAGGCTGTTCAGGTTGGCGTCATTGTCCAGGGTTACTTCCAGCAGACCGGGCTGGCCCGCCCCGAGTGTCAGGCGCACATTGGGGGCGTATTTGGCGTGGGGAATGAAGTATTCCGCACACGAATCGGCGCACAGCGAGGCCTGGCCCATCAGCCCCTGCCAGCACTGCAAGGTGGGCGCCCCCGGCGCGCCGACAATCTCACCGGCCACATCGAGCAGAAAGAAGAGATCGGTTTTCCAGGCCGGGTCATCGCAGCCGGTCAGCGTGTAATAGGTGTCGTACCAGGCATGAAAGGCGTTTTTGGCCTGCGTATCGCCCATGCCCGCGTGCAAAAAGTTAACGTCCACCACGCAATTGCCCATGCAGGCGTTGGGAACGGTGCGGGGTTCGGTGTCGGATTGGGCGGGGGTGGAATCGGTTGCGCACAGAACGGCGATGCTGAGGAAAACGAGCGCCAAAACAAAGGATCGAACACGGGGCCAGAGCCGCATCATATTCACCTCCCTGACGTGCGCCGGATACTGCTTTTCTTCATTATACAGTTTTTATCGCGACCCCGCGCCTCTCTACTGGCATTTCACGCATCGATGCGGAAAGCGACCCTCATCACCCGCTGGTTTGTGGAGGCTGTAGAAGGCCATGTTCGAGCCTGACTACTGCTGCGTCATCGGCTCCCAGTGCTGGGTGGAATACAGGTTGGGGTTAAAACTGGAATCTTCAGTGAGGATGTATTCCCCCAGGTTATTGGCCCAGGCATGCCCATAGCCGGAAGGCAGCTCCACCACCTCTTCGCGGTGCGGGTCGTAAAACCCGTCCACGTCGCGGATGGCGCGGCTGCGGTCCACGGCCAGACGGTCGTAGATATCCTGCCGCCGGTACCAGTCGCTCAGATTTTGCTCGCGCATCTGGCGGCCCGCCTCGGCGAGGATGTTTCCAATTTCACCGATATGGCGAATGTGGGTGATCTGCCGCTGGGCCATATGCTGCACGATGGTCTTAAACGCCGCGTACCACTCCGGGTTCAGCTCAAACGACTGGATCATCACCGTGAAGAGATCAGCGGTGGCATCCAGCCTGCCGGCCGCGGCGCGGAAGCTGAAGAGATAATCAATGAACCAGACGATGAACTCAGACGGGCTCAGCAGGCTGCCGCCCGGAACGCGGAACACTTCCACCACGCCGTAGAATTCCTCTTCAAAATCCTGTCCCTGCAGGCTGTAGCGCACGCGCGCCTTGCCGCCCTCCGCCGACCCGCCGGGGGTGATGGCCGCGTCGGATTTGACCAGGCGCGGCAGATCGGGCAGCGGGGTAATGCTCTCGATTTGCAGCCCTTGCGCCGCCCCGCGAAAGCGCGGCAAAATAAACGAATGAAAAGCGTCGGCAATGCTCACCGGCGGGCGCACCTCCGCGCCAAAATAACGGCTGCCCGCGGGAAACAGCACGCGGCTTAACGGACTGTTGTTCCACACAAAGTTCATATTCGGCAGCACTTCAAAGGCCTCCGCGCCCTGCGGATTGGCCACCAGAAACTGGACCACGGCCGGCATGCCCGGGTTGTCGAGCTGCCAGCGGCATCCGCCCTGAAACTGCCAGCCGGCGGGAATGAGCATGCGGAACAGCGGCAGGCGCGTGCCCTGATCATCGGTGCAGGTGAGCGGCTTCAACCGCAGGCCGTGCACCAGCGTTTCGCCAGAGGGCGCGTTGGGCGCGCCAGGTTGGGAACGACCTAAGATCAGGCTGGAACCGCAATAAGGGCAAATGATCGCGTCAAGAGTGGTGAGAGGCAGATCGCCGTTGCACTGCGGGCACTTGAGCGCCACAGGCCCCGAGGGATTTTGGGTAACCATATTCCTCCCCCGCTGAATGGACAAACACATCCTCAGCTATTAAATTCAGTATAGCAAAAATGGGTTGTGCGTGTGAGTACCAGTTTTTGGCTGCCAAATAGAGCCAACCGCCCTCGGCTGCCTGTCTTCAGGGCATATTACAAAGCCGCTCAGCGCGCTGGTTTGCCTTTTGCTTTGCGGATACAGTCCAGGCATGTTTGAACCAGATAATCCATTTGCTTATGGCTGGTGCGTTGATCGATCACCAGGGTAAGAATCTGGCTGGCCATGCCCACCGCAGCCGGGTCGCCGTTAAGGCGCGGGTCGCGCAGCAGCTCATCCCAGTGGATGGTTAATCCGATTCCGGCATTTCCCAACTCATCCAATAACCAATCCCGCGAAATACCGCGCACATAAACCGGCAGGCCGAGGGGCATGTTATCCTCCTGCAGCGCGGGGAAAACCGGCGCCAGTTCTTCGACCCCGGCGATTAAACTCAGCAGATAGGCATAATTCTGGCGGCGCGCCTGCTTAATGCCTTTCCAATCCAGGCGTTCGATCTGCCGCCGCTCTTGCGGGTCGCCCTCCACCACCAGGTCTGATTCATAATAAGTTTCCGCGAGACGCAGCATTTGCTCCAACTCGGTATGACTGCCCGCGCCCCGATAAAGGTAATCGGCCAGACGCTCACGGTATTCACGGATCAAGGGAAGATGCCGGTTTGGGAGGCCGCGATATTTTTCAATGGAAGCGGTTACATCCAATGCAGTGGATAAATACCCGCCGTTAAACGCGGCCAGTTTGCGCACGCTGTTGAAGATGAAATCGCCAGTGGATTGCTCAACGAAACCGGCCTGAGCGTTATCTTCGATGACCAGCACCCCTTTTTGGCGAAGGTCTGCCAGAAAACCCCGCGCCGGCGCGGGTTGCGAGAAGCCGAAATAATTGATGAAATACACCGCCTGGTAACCAGCAGACTTGTGGGCCAGCGCGTCCAGGTCAATCGAAAAGTCGGGGCGGATGGGATAATACGCGCAGGCCAGCCCGCGGCCTTCCAGAGTGTTCACAATCGTCGGGCACAGATAAGCCGGCAGCAAAATTTTTTCGACACCGTGAGCGCGCAAATAATCGGCGATCACAATCAGGCAGGCCTTCCCGCCATTGAGAAAAATCATCTTCCCGGTGGAAATGCTCGCTTCATCCAGCAGCCAGCGCGCGTCTGCATAAAATTCACCACCCACAAACATGGTTTACTTTCCCTCCCACTCTCGGGCCTGCCCCTCGCGGCAGTTCTTTATTGTATTCCAATTCCAACCGCTTTGGCATACTCGCCGCGGTTTTGAAAGGCGCTGCAGCAGCAATCTCATCTAATGCTATTTTCACTGATCAGAAAGATCTTACACCACCCCTAACCCCGCCTCAAGGCGGGGAATTACAAAAAAGGCATTGATTTTGAGCACAATTGCGCTCAAAATCAAAGCCGAAAAACCTTTTTTCTCGCCAAGGTGCCCTATGCAGCAGGGGAAGTGAGTTGCGTGCAAGCGAGGCATGGGTATAATTAAGGGAGTGTGGGGAAAATCAAAAAAGAAGAGCGGTGCGTTCACCCCGCTTGCTTCGCTCGGGGGCGCAAAAACCGCGCAAGCGAACGCACCCTACCGGCCATGCAGCCCTTCCCATCGATTCACAGAGGAGGCGAAAATGTCCATTTTTGGACCACCCAATGTGGGTAAGCTGGTCGAGAAACGCGACATCAAAGGATTATTGAAAGCGCTTTCTTACCCGAAAGATGCGGAAGTACGCCGCAAGGCCGCCGAGGCGTTGGGCGACATCGCCGACCCGCAAGCCGTTGGATCACTGCTCATCGCCCTTAAAGACGAGAGCGCCGCTGTGCGCGCCCAGGCTGCCAGCGCTCTGGGGAGCATCAGCGACCCGCGCTCCCTGGACATGTTGATCATTACCCTCAAGGACAGCGAACCATCCGTCCGCAGAGCGACGATATGGGCGCTGCATGCGCTTGGCGACGCACGCGGTGTGGAACCGCTGATCCAGGCGCTGAACGACCCCGACACAGACGTGCGCTTTACCGCCGCCAGTGTGCTCGGGGAACTGGCAGACGCGCGTGCTGCAGCCGCGCTGGCAGCCGCTCTCAACGATCCGGGGTCCCATATCCAGAGCATGGCTGGCGAAGCGCTCGGAAAAATTGGCGGCCAGGCGGGCGATTCACTCTATCGCGCAGCGTTGCAAGCGGACGCAAGCACGCGTCAGGCCGCCGCGGTTGGCCTGGAATACCTGAAAGAGGATAAAGCCCAAAACCAGCTTGCCGTTATGCTGGCCGACCCCGACCCCAACGTTCGCCGCTCTGCCGCCCACAGCCTGGGAACCGGTGGCCTTCTCGTTGCGCTGCGTTCCCCCTGTGAATTCCTTCGAGAATGTGCGGCCGCGGAATTGGCAAGCCTGGGAAAAGATACCTGGAACGATTCGTTTGCCAGAACGATAGTTTTATCGCCAATTGAGAAGGATGAGGAAAGAGGCGTGAGAGCAAAGATCTTGTTGGAAGCAAGCCAGGCCAACAGCAGCGTGATGCTGCAAGTCTTTCAAGTGGCACAGGTCTTCCCCTGGTCCGCGCAAACAAGCAGCAGCGCGGCAGCGCTGGTGCAGCAGATCAGAAACCTGGGCGGAGATATTTTCCAGGCCGCCGCAGCCGGGCGCGCGCTTGTTCCCCAGGTGATTGAAGCCATGTTTGGACTGACCGGATTGGCCGAACAATCGCTGCCCAAAGACCGGCAGCTGCGCAAGCTGATATCGGAAGCGCGCGACGAAGAAGCCGTAGCCATTTTCCAAAATCAAACCGGCGCTGCCGTCGAGTCTGCCAGGCTGGCGATCGAAGGCTTGCGGGCGGCGGGCTGAGTTGTGCGTGAGAAAGAGTGTTATGTAGGGTGTGTTCGGAGCCGCGCAACGGCGCAGAACGCACCGTAACCGAAAAAGGTGCGTTCACCCCACTCGCTTCGCTCGGGGGCGCAAAAACCGCGCAAGCGAACTCACCAACTAGAACAATGCTGGCAAACACCATAAATATGCCCACCCTCACCCACCATACCCTCGAACACACTCCCCTTACAACCATCCACCGCGCCTTTGTGGATGCCTTCTCTGAATACGAAGTGAAAATAGAGATGCCAATCGAAAAGCTGGCCGAGATGCTCACCACGCGCAGCTTCAGCCCCGCCTGGTCGCTGGGCGCGTTTGACGGCGAGGCCATGGCCGGGTTTATCCTGCTGGGCGCGCGGCAGATGGCGGGCGAGACTGTGGTTTACGATGTGGCTACCGGGGTGACGCGCGCCTACCAGCAGCAGGGTTTGGGAGACCGGTTGCTCAAAGATCTGCTGGCGCGGCTGCCCGCCTGGGGCGTGGATTCCTTTGTGCTGGAAGTTTTAGAGCACAACACCGCCGCGCAAAAGCTCTACCGGCGCAACGGGTTTGAAATTTCACGCAAGTTCAACTGCTACCAGAAGTCCTTCGACGCGCCCCAGGCGGAACAAATTCCCTCATCCTCGCGCGGCGCGGAGGATCTGCGCGCGCTGGATCTGCCCGCTTACCTGTCTTTCGCCCCCTCCTGGCAAAACGCGCTTGAATCGGTTCAGAACAACCCCGGCCAATATCACCTCGAGATCATCCGCGAAGGTGGTGAGGTGCACGCCTATGGCATTGTCCACAAGCAGCGCGGCGATGTGATGCAGCTGGGCGTCGCCCCGGCGTGCCGCTCCACAGCCGAGGTGGCGGGGATGATCGCGCGCCTGCGCGCCCATACCCTCAGCGAGCGGCTGGTGTTTCTCAACGTGGAGGCCGGTTCCGCGCTCGACCGCGACCTGCTCGCCCTGGGTTTCGAGAACACCGTCAACCAGTACGAGATGGTCTACCAGGTGGCATAGCCGCGCCGTTTCCTGTATCCGCGGTGTTTGATGGCGCCAGCTTTTTTTGGTGGGGATGGCTGCTACTCACACTCCTCTCATTACAAATAGCAGCGGTTTAGGTAGGGTGTGTTCGCAGCCGCCCAGCGGCGTAGAACGCACCATAACCGAAAAAGGTGCGTTCGCCCCACTTGCTTGGCTCGGGGGCGTAAAAACCGCGAAAGCGAACGCACCCTACGGGCTATTCGGAGTGTGGTTCGCGGCGAGGCAGTGAGCTTGTAGGGTGTGTTCGCAGCCGCCCAGCGGCGTAGAACGCACCATAACCGAAAAAGGTGCGTTCGCCCCACTTGCTTGGCTCGGGGGCGTAAAAACCGCGAAAGCGAACGCACCCTACGGGCTATTCGGAGTGTGGTTCGCGGCGAGGCAGTGAGCTTGTAGGGTGTGTTCGCAGCCGCCCAGCGGCGTAGAACGCACCATAACCGAAAAAGGTGCGTTCGCCCCACCTGCTTGGCTCGGGGGCGCAAAAACCGCGAAAGCGAACGCACCCTACGGGCTATTCGGGGTGTGGTTCGCGGCGAGGCGGTGAGCTTATAGGGTGTGTTCGCAGCCACGCAGCGGCGCAGAACGCACCGTCATCGAAAAAATTCATTTCAAATAGCGGTCATAAAACTCAATTGTGCGGTTCATCGCCAGGCTGAAATAGCCGGATAAATTGTGGTCGTCGCCCTCATAGGTGTACAACTCCACATTCTGCCCGGCGGCCAGCGCCTGCTGGTACAGCCCTTCCGAGAAGGCCACCGGCACGTCGGTGTCGGCGGTGCCGTGGTGCAGTTGCACCGGTCCGGAGAGATCGGCCAGGTAGCTGTTGGCCGAGACGGAAGCCCAGAACTCGGGGTTCTCATCGGGCGTGCCGTAGGTTTCCAGCCACAGGTCGCGCCAGCGGCGCGCTCCGCTGCTGGGGGTGGGAATGCGCGCGAAATCATTATGCCGCCAGTTGTAGAGCATGTCGGGGTACGAGGCCACCACACCCGCCCAAATCACCCCGGCCTTCACCTGGTCAGAGACGACCATGGCGCGCAGGGTCAGGTAGCCGCCCATCGAATGCCCCCACATGCCGATCTTGTCCGGGTTGGCGTCGGGGAAGCGCTGCAAAGCCGCCACCGCGTTGAGCACGTCCGTCAGGTAGCCGGGGTCGCCGTACGCACCTTTGGCCTCGCCCTCGGACTGGTCGTGCCCGCGGTAGTCAATGCGAAAGACAATGTAGCCGCTCTGCGCCAGGCGGTTCACATAGGCCACATAGCGTTCGGTGGTGCGGTACACATCGGGCGGAATGTAGCCGTGATTGAAGACAATCGCCGGCCAGCCGCCAGGGGGCATTTCATCGCTGGGCACGGTCAGCAGGCCGTAGATCTTATAGCCTTCGGAGAGATAGGAAGCATAATAGCGGCGGTGATTGTAGGCGGCGGTCAGCTCGCGCTCGATGACGATCTCGCTGCCGGGGTAGCTGGCCGCGCGCTGGCCGGCAATGCTCATCGGGTGCGGGGTGGGCGTGGGGCTGGGCGGTATCGTCGGTGTGGGGGTGAGGGTGGGTGTAGGCGTGAGGGTCGGCGTGGCGCTGGGCGGCGCGGAGGTGGCGGTGGCCGCCGGGGATGGCTCACCTGCCGAGGCGGCAGTAAGGATGGGTGCGCAGGCCGAAAGCGCCACCGTGAGCGCCAGGCCGAGGAAAATCAGGCGTTTCATACGGTAATCATACCAATTTTATCCAATTATGACAACCGGGCTGTCACAGCAAAAGGGGAGTGGGCGCGTCAGGGTGCGGCGTCGAAGACCTTTTCGATGTACATCTGCGCCTGCTGGCACTGCGGCGAAAGCTGCGCGGCGGCCGCGTCCCAGGTGATGGGCTGCTTGTTCTCAATGGCGCGGGTGATCGCCTCGGCGGTGCAGCCCGCCCCGGCGTGGTAGTTGGCGATGGACAGCTTCCACATATCAGTGTAGGTGGTGGTGTACATCGGCTCCTGGCGCGAGAGATTGGCGACCATCTGGCCGGTCTGGCTGGCGCTGGCCAGCAGCATGGCCGCCAGCACGTCCAGCTCTTCGGGGCCGCCCAGCTTATCCAGCACGGCCTTGCGCAGCATACGCTGGTTCTCTTCGGGCAGGCTGGCGTAGCCGCCCGCGCAGGCCTGCTCCTGGTACATCGTCTGGCATACCTGCAGGTAGTAGTCCACATTCCAGATCAACAGCATATCCACGCCGTCCGAGGTAACATGCCCCAAGCCGCGCTCGTATGGCCCGCTCGCGGCGCTCCAGAACTGCGACTCCTGGGCGATCATGCCTTTCAGGGCGCGGGCGGGCACGTTATATTTCAGCGCGGCCTGGTAAATCTGCGCGTCGTACTGGTTCTGCCAGGCGCGTGTCTGCCCGGCGGCCGCTTCCACACCGCAGGGTGAGGCCGAGCCGCCCAGGTACAGACCGCCGTCGGGGCAGGCGCTGGCGTCCGCTTTGCCCGACTGGATCAAATACCCCGCCAGGTACAGGTATTCCTGATCGGTGGCCAGCTCTTGCGCGCTTTGCGGCTGCTGCAGAACGCGCGGCAGGCTGCCGTCCACCGGGGCAAAGAGATTCCACAACAGCGACCCACTGGCAGTTTGGTCGCGCCACGGCTCGCTCAACAGATCCAGGTGAAACTGGCCGCCATCGGGCGAGGCCACATTGCGGTAGCGCAGGCGCGCGATCTCGCTGCGGTCACCGTAGCTCGATTCAGCCCACACCTCCAGCCAGCTGCCCTGCTCGCCGGTGAGCGGCAGGTTGAACTGGCCGCTGCTGTCGTAAAAGGCTTTCTCCACGCCCTCCACGCGGGCGTGCACGCTCTTAATCTGATAGCCGTCCAGCGGCTCGGCGGCGCTGAGGCGCACCAGCGGGCGGGTGGGGCACCACTCACCGGGGGTGCAGTTGAGCGGCTCCAGGCGCAGCTGCATGGGCGGCAGGGCAATCTCTTCGGTGTAGGTCAGCGGGGTTTTGCCCACAAAGCGCAGCAGCAGGCCGCGGCAGGCGCTGCCAGAAGCGGCGCTGCAGGCCGGGGTGAGAAGCCACTGCTCCAAAATCTCGTTGCCGCAGGAATACTGCACGTCGCCCTGGCTGGGCCACTGATCGTGCTTGAGGTACAGGTCGCAGACGGTGCTGCCGTCTGACCACAACAGCAGCTGCCAGTGACTGCCCATCACCGAGACCTCGCGCTCCAGCAGGCGGCCTTCATCGCCCTGGTCAGCGGGGTTCACCGGCTCCAGCAGCAGCACCGGCAGCAGGGCGAACGCCAAAAACGACTGCGCCAGGCGGGAGAAAAGCAAACGCAATCCGACCCGGTTGGCAAAGATCGGAAAGGTCGGCTTCTTCCACCTCATCGGCTGGGTCCCGGGCGCGGCGAGCTAAACTCCGGCCGCTTTCAGGCTGTAACGCAGCAGGTTGATGCCCCACTCATGCGCCGAGCGAATGTCGGCGCGCGCGGCCGGTCCCTGGGCAGAGCGCCCTGCCCAGGCCAGGCTGTACGCGGCGGTAGAGTAGATCACCTGACCGGCCAGCAGCACTTCGCTGCCTCCAACCCCGTCGGGCGGGGCGGCAAACAGGTAAGGCTCTTCCAGCAGCGGGCTGCCGGCAGGCAGGGCGGCCGGGGCGCGCTGCAGCAAACCGAGCAGTTCCTGGCAGGCGGGTTGGGCGGCGGCGTCCAGCGCCTCCAGCAGCAGAGACTTTCCCTGCTGCAAATGTGCGGCCAGCGCCTTCACCAGTCCGGCCTCCGGCGCGAAGCCCTCACCCGCCCCCAGGTAAACCAGGGGATACGCGCCCAAGTCAGGCGGCGTGAAGGCCGCCGCGTCGATCACCAGGCGGTACGCGCCAGCCTGCTGGCAGGCGCGCGCCAGATGCTCCCATCCGCTCAGCGCGGCTGGGCCGGTGCTGCCGGCTGCCATCACCAGCACGCGCGCCAGGGGTGGCACAGCCGGGCCTGCCTGGCTGCGGAAGCGCAGGTCGAGCATGTCCGCGGCGGGGCGCAGGGGGTTGGCGGCGTTGTGAATGGCCGCGCCGCTTTTCGAGAGGGTTACGCGCGCCAGTTCCACCGCCGGGCGTTTGGGCATGGTTGGGCGCGCGGCAATCACAAACTCCGATTGCAGGTAGCGTGTGTCGCTGCCCACCCCGCCCACCTCGCGCTCGCCCTTGCCCAGCACCAGGTAGAGCGTGCCTTCACTGCTCTCGCCAAAGTCGTAGGTAACCGCCTCTGGCACCACGATGATATTGCCGGCTGGGTCCACGGCCGCGCCGGGTGAGATGAACACATACTGGTCGGCCGGGTCGTTGGCGGTGACTTCCAGCCCGGTGAGGATGCCGCTGCCGTGCGACACCAGGTTATGGGCGTTGAGCGCCTGGCGGTGTTCGTCGTGCGCCTGCGCCCACACCTCGGCGGTTACCGACATGCCGTCAAAAGGTTTGACCTGCATCCGGGGATAAAGGTTAATTGCGCCTGTCTCTTTCATCGTCGTTCCTCTCCTCTCATGCTGGCTGCGCGTCGAAGGCGCAGGAAACTTCAAAAACAGTCTGGGCCGGAACCATGGCGCGCACAATCTCGCGCATCTTTTGCTGGTACATGGCCGCGGAATAGCCGCAGCGCTCCAGCTCACCGCCCGGCACGCGGATGCGAATCTGCACCGAATTGGGCTGGTTGTTGGACCCCAGGGCCACATCGTGCCCCAGCGTGCCCGCGGGGCCGAGCACAAAATTGCGCGCGCGGCGCTCGGTGATCTCCACCTGCCCGGCGGTATAAATTTCCAGATAGGTTTTCAACGCGCGCACCGTTCCGCGGCACTGGAAGAACAGAATCGCCTGCTTGAGCAGGGCGCGCACGCGATCCACCGGCAAAGCGGGGTCCACCGGCAGCCCCACCCACGAAGCCAGCCAGGGAATGAACTCAGGCGGGGTCAGGTCGGCGTCGAAATAGGCATCCATCTGGTCAATCTGGCTGCTGATGGGCTTCCAAAAGCTCTCGAACAACATCAAGAAGCGCGAGGTGAAGCCATCGCTCTCGTACAGCTCAGGCAGATACTGCAAATATTTGCCCTTGCCGTAGACCGCCAGGCGCACCGTCTCGGCGGCGTCAACGCTGCCGTCTTCCCTCACCAGGCTCGCCTCGGTGAGCAGGTGCTGATCGGCGTAAAAGGTGTTCAGGCGCGCGCGGGCGACGACGGTGCAGGTCTGCCCGGGGGTAAAGTGTTCGCCCAGCGGAATCAGCACGATCAGGTCCTGATCCACTTCCGCCACGCTGGGCAGCGTGCCAGGCACACCCTCCGGCAGCTCCAGCGACTCGATCTGCATCACTTTGGGCATGGCCAGTTGCAGGGTAGCCCCCGCCGGCTGGTCTGGCACGCTGAACCGCAGATGAAACGTAGCCAGCTCACCGGGGTAGCGGTTGAGGGAATCTGCCGCTAACGCCAGGGTTTCTCGCGGCGCGTTCATTGAGAGGGTCCTTTCCCATAAGCGTCTTCCATGCTCACTACCTCAATCTCGTGCTCCAGCGAGCAGATCAGGCCGTCCGCGGGGACGCGCAGTACCTTGTCCACCGGTGAGAGGGGCAGCGGCGGCGCGTCTTCAAAGAGGGCTTTTTCCTCCACCGGCGCCACCGGGCGGGAGGAAATTTCCACGTCGAGCACAAACTTCACCGAAGGCACCTGCTGGATAAGCGAGATCACCTCGGCGGCAAACAGGTCGCGGCCAAACGGCCAGCCGGCGAACGCTTCGCTGCCCGGCAAGAGCGGCGGTTTGTCATCCACCGGCAGCGGGGTGAGGAAGCGTTTCAGCTCATCGCTGACGCGCTGAACCACGTCCGCCGGGCGCAGAAAGTCTTGCGGCACAATTTTGGCCTTCACCCGCACGCCGGTGTAGCGCGGCTCACGGATGTTGAGCGAAGTGGTGATCAGGCGGTACTGGTCCAAATGGGCGCGGATTTCGGCGCGAAGCTCGTCGCTGAGCGCCAGGGCAGCCAGCCCGCCAGCATTAAGCGCCTCGGCCACCGCCGGCACCACCAGCACCGAAACCGTCCCGGCGCTCTCTTGCGCCTGGTCGGGGGTCAGGCAGTGGGCGCGCGCCACCGAGCGGCTGCTGCTGAGGGTAAACTGTTCGTAGTCCTGGGCGGTAACCGCGCGGCGCTGCGCCTGCAGCTCGCGCTGGGCGCGCAGCTTCAGCTCGTCCAGGGTTTCCTGGTCGCGGCCGCCCGAAGCGCGGATGAGGTTGGAGACGCGCGAGATATACGCCAGCGAGGTGCCCAGGGTGGTCAGGCTGCCGGCGGGCAGGTTACCGCTCACCCCGCCGCCGTGGCGGTAGCGGGTGAAGCGCAGGCGGCGGCCGTTCTCAGGCACGCGCCCGTATTGCACCACCGTGCCGTCGGGCTGGCGCACCGAGGGGCCAAAGCGCACGCTGCCGCTGGCCATATCCAGCACAAAGTGACGGTCAAACTGGCTGGAGCGGGCAAAGTCATCCACCTGCGCCCAGGGCACAAACACCACCTCGCCGTGGCGCTGCTCTTCCACTTCCAGGGTCTCGCCGCTCTGCAGCGCTAACACCGGCGCGTGCTGAAGGGTAAAAGCCTGGCCCGGCTCGCCGCTGCTCACACCCAGCAGCTCACCATCCACGTTCACGGCGTGCATGGCCGGCACGGCCGCCCCCAGGCTGTAGCAGTCGATCTGCTTCACACGCGGCGACTCGGTGTACATGCCCTGCAAGGAGTTACGCTGCTCAATCCGGCAGCGCAGCCAGAAGGCCTCCAGCCCATACAGCGGGCTGGCTTCCGCGTGCAGCGGCAGGTACACCACCAGCTGGCCGCGCTCGTTGTTCAGGCCGCCGGTGGTATCTTTTTCACCTTCAAAGGTGCTCAGGCGCAGTTCCTGCCAGGAACCGTCGCGGGTGAGACATTCCCACACCCAGGGCGGGTCGTCGCGGCGAATGCCCACCGCCTCGGTCGGGTCGCACTCAAACTCCAGCTTGAGGATATGCCCGGACAGGTTGTTTTTAGGGCTGAAGCCCAGGTAAAAGGTATCGCCGGGGCGCGGGGACTTTTCGTCAAAGGGCAGAAACGGCTCCAGCCCCAGGCGCGGCTGGTAATTCTTGTTGAATTCCTGCTCTTTGCGCACATGCTCCAGCAAGGGCGGGAAGATCTCCAGCGCGCGGGTGGTGGTAAAGAGCACTTCTTCGCTGGACAGCTCCGAACGCACTTCAAACCCCGCCGGAATGGTCACGGTTTGCGTGTCGCCGGGGTTGAGCGGCAGGTTGGCCGAAAGCCAGAAGGTCAGCTCGGTGCGCGCGCTGCTGGCAGGCACACGCTGCAGGCCGAGCATCTCCAGGAATTTGATGTAGTTCTTCTCTGGCACACGGTTAAGGCGGTACACCATCAGCTCGGTCATCCAGGCAAACAGCTCAATCAGGGTGATGCCGGGGTCGCTGAGGTTATACTCGGTCCACTCCGGGCAATAGCTGACGATGCGCTTGCGGGCTTCGTCCACCAGGTCGCGTTGAAAACGGAGGTCATCCAGGTTGGGTGCGGGTAAGGTCATGGCAGGCTCCTGCGTTAATCAAGTTCCGGTTCATCGGCAATGTAGAAAGGAAAGACGATACTGCGGGCGTCGTGGGTGGCTTTGATCTCGTAGTGAATCTCCGCCAGCAGGGCCCCCTCCTGGCCGCTGTCATGGATCACATTGACCTGCAGAATGTCAATGCGCGGCTCCCACATGCGCAAGGCCTGGTACACATATTCCTGCAGCAGGCTGGCGGTGGCGGCAGAGCGCGGCTCAAACAACAGCTCGTGCGCCCGGCAGCCGAAGGTGGGGCGCATCACCCGCTCGCCGGGGCGCGTGCTTAAAATAATGCGGATCGACTGTTCAATATCTTCCGCGCCGGTTACCAGCACAAGCTGCCCGCGCGCGTCCGTTTTTAACGGGAAGTTCAATCCGTTGCCTAAAAATGTTTTGGCGTTCAGTGGCATACCCTCTCCGCGTTTCGTCTCCGATTCTGATTACCGGTCAATGCTTACGGGCCAATGATGACGGTCATGCAGCCCATCACAATACTGTCAGGCGGACCCACACAGGTGGCCATATCACCGAGCCGCGCAGCCGGCAGACCGCCGATCAGCACTGTAGGGCTGCCGGGGGGCATAATCGGCCCGCCAACGTGCGGCACCACCCCGTTGACCATCGGGCAGGTGTGCAAATCGCCCACCCGCGCGGCCGGCTGGCCGCCGATCAACACCGTGGGGAATCCCACCGTGATGACCCCGCCGTGGGCTGTTGTATCGCCCATTCTTGCTGCTGGTGGCATCGTTCCGTCTCCTTAATTGATCTTAACCAGCGCGCCCTGAATCTCCACCATGGCCGAACCCTTGACAGAGGTTTGCGCGCCCTGAATGGCCGTCTGGGCCTGGCCTTGAATATCGACCTTGGTGCCTTTCAGGCTGGCGCCCGAGGCCTGCAGGCTCACTTCGGATTGGCCGGATTTAAGCGACGCGGTAGTTTTGCTTTCCATCGCCAGGCTGGTCTGAGCTTTCAGGTCTACTTTGGCCTTAGAATCGACGCTGAAATCTTGCTTGCTCTTCACAATCACCTTTCCGCCGGCCTCAAAGGTCAGGTCACCTTCAGCTTTAATCGTCATCGACTTGGTTTTCGAGTCGATCACAATGCTGTTCTTCTGGGTTTTATCCTCGATGATAATCTTTTCTTCCCCCTGGGTATCGTCCAGAATAATCACATGCCCGCTGCGCGAGCGCACAATGCGCTGGTTGGTCGTCTTGCGGCCAGCATCGACCACCTGGCCTTTGCCGGCGGGCGGTTTGTCTTTGGCGTTCCACAGCGCGCCCACCACATAGGGGTAGTTCATATCGCCCTGCTCAAAAGCCACCAGCACCTCGTCGTTCACCTCGGGGGTGAAGAACAGGCCGCGGTCTTTACCCGCGCCAGGGGCGGCCAGGCGCGCCCAGTTGCTGCTCAATTCGGCACCGCCGTCTTTGGGCATCCACGGGTACTTGACTTTCACCCGCCCCAATTTTTCCGGGTCGGCAATATCGGTCACCACGCCGATCACCACGCCGTTGATTCTGCCCGCGGGCTGGTCGTGACCGAGCAGCAAATGGCGGATGGTGTACGGATTGCGCCCCGACACTTCGAAGCGCACCGTATAGCGCCCGCGCCGGAAGATGTGCCGCGCTTCGGTAATATAATACTTGCCGCCAAAGCGCACGCCCACGTCTTCCACCTCGACCAGTGTACCGGCCAGCAGTCGCGGATCGCCAATGCCCAGCTCTCCGCTGGCGCGCACAAACTGGCTTTCATGCTCGGCAAAGCGCGCAGCGGCCAGGGCTTTGGCCTGTCCGCTGTCTCGAATCACCGGCGACATGACGGTGTCATTGGCCCGCGTGATCATATAACCGGTTGCCAGGGCTGTAGCGCCGTACAGCGGGTCGGCGATCTGCGCGGCGGTATTGCTGCTGTGTGATTTGGATTCGGATGTGACGGCGCGTTTCGACTTGGGGTCCCAGCCATAGGCCGCCGCCGAGTTGACCTGCGTCATGCTGACGATGCGCGGCTCAAAGCGTGTAAGGTTGGTGCCCCAATGCAGGCTAGCAGGCTCGTCGGTGGGAATGGGCAGGCTGCGGGTGGCCCCGGCTTTTTCAAAGTGCAGCACGCGGTCTTCCACATACACCTGGTAACCCAGCAGCTGCGCGCGCGACCAGAGAAAGTCCCAATCGCTCTGGTCGTACTGCATCACATAATGGTATTGGAGCCCCGAAAGGCCGCTCATATCCACTTTTGGGGCCAGCCCGGCTTCACCGGCGATTTTTGCGACGATCTGCATATCGTTCAGCGTGGCAAACTGGGGGTTGGCATCACCAAAGGTGCGCGTTTTCTTGCCAATCGTCAGGCGGTGACCACGGTCAAAGCCGCGCAGGCGCAGCATCACCCCGCCGTCTTCATCAAAAACCGGCTCAATGGCAGTGATCTCTCCATTAATCAAGGTGTTTTTCACCGGCAGCATTTCGCCCGGCACATCGCTGGTGGTTACCGAAATCTCAACCGGCGCGCCCACTTTGAAAAGCAGCTGGTTGTCGGTGTATTTCAGCGCCCCGGTGAGCGGATCGAGCACCTCATCTTTCAGCAGGATGGTAAACATGGTGGGAAGGAAGACATTCGAGTCAACGACAAATTCTTCCAGGTCACCGGTGAAGGTGCTGATATCAATCGAGTTGATCTTGACCGAAAACGACTCTGCCATAAAGGGTTTCCTTAATCCAGGTTCTGGGGAATCACCAGCAGCTGCCCGTCCGCCAGGTTGAAGGGATCGTCCATGCCGTTGGCCTCGGCCAGCATGCGCCAGTAGCGCGCGTCGCCGTATTCCTCAAAGGCAATCTGGTCGAGGCGCTGGCGGGCATGCACAAAGCGCGTCTTGCGCGGATCGCTGCGGCTGGTGGGATTTTGCGCCGGCAGCACGTCGTCGCCGAACAGCTCGTGCTGTTTGAAGGCCACGTCGGCCTTGGCGCGGATGGGCGTGCCGTCTTGCGCGAAGAGGGTGAAGGTTACCTGCACCGATTCGACCACGGCGGTAAAGAGCGTGATCTTGCCCCACACCAGGGTCACGCTGGGCGGGCTGGCAAAAGGGATCAGGTACATGGCTGGCAGCGCGCCCGCGCCGCGCAGGGTCAGGCGCAGGAGCTGGTTGGTGTACTCGCGCACATCCTGCGGGGGCTTGGGGTCCTGGCCGGGCTTGGGCGGGTCGGTGGTGTATGAGTCAAAGAATAGAGACAGATTGTAGGTAGCCGGTTTGCCGCCGCCAAATTTAAGGCGGTGGGCGTTGAAACTGGGAATGGTAGTCTCTTCCCAGCTCACCTCTTTTTTAATGGTCAGTTCGGCCGGATTGAACTGGCATTCAATTTCGCCCTTGAGCGGGGGAATGAGACTGGACCATTGGAGTTTTGCTTTTTCTAATGCCATAAGGCTGCCTGTACCTTTCTCAGCGTAGGTGACCGGAAGAACGGTGGGCTTCATTTTCGAGGATGCGTTTCACATACGGGAACACATCTTCGGCCAAAGCGCGCAGATCAGTTGACGCCGCGGGGGCGCTTTGCGCGCCCGATTGGCCGGGGGAGCTTTCACCGCCCGCTGACCGCAGTTCTTCGTGCTCGTCCCACATGCGCTGCACCACATTTGCCCCATTCACCGGCGATGGGGCGGCGGACGGACGGGGTTTCTGCGCCGGGCGCAAAGCAGTGATTTGCGCGGCGGGCTGGGTTTGGGGCTGCGCGGGGGATTCTCGGCGCGCGGCAGGTGAAGCCGCCACCGGCATGGGCAGGGGCGCGCTGGCCGCGGACGGGCGCGGCGCGGGCGCGCTTTCAACACGCGCTTGCAGCGGCGGCTGGCCGGGCGCGGGGGCGGGCATGAAAGCCAGCAGGTCCGCGGGGAGCGTTTCAGAGACGGGAGCGGGCGCCGGCTGCGCCTTTGCCAGCGCCAGGCGCGGCGGCTCGGATGCGCGCAGCAGCGGTGGCTGCGCGGCGGGTTTCACTTTTTCGGGTTCAAGGGCGCGCAGCGCGGCCGGCGCGGACTTACGGTAATCAACGCGCTGGCGCAGCGGCATCTGCGCGGCGGCGGGCAGGCGGGGCTGCAACGCTTCTCCGGCCAGCGGCGCGGCAGGCGGCACGGGCAGCGGTTGTTCGGCTGCCAAAGCGCTGGGCGCGCTGTCCACCTGGGGTGAAGCGGGCTGCGCGGCGGGTTTCACGGGTTCGGGTTGCGGGGCGCGCGGCGCGGCCTGGGCAACCATCGGGCGCTGCGCCTCAAGCTGGTCCGCCGCCTGGAACGGTTTGGCTGGTTTGGCCGGTAATGCCTGCTTCAGCCCGGCCGCCGGGGACTCTTGCGCACGGGCAGGCGCTTCCGATTCGCGGACCTGAGCGGCTTGCGGCGCGGCAGGCCGGGCAGCCAGGGGCATTTCGGCGGGCTGGTCAGCCTGCAGAAGGGTTGGCGGCTCCTGCGGCGCGGCGGCCCGATCCGGCGCGGGTTCGGCGGGCGCCGGTGCGGGTTCAACGGGCAGCGCTTGTTCAGCCGGAGCAGAGGCGGGTGGGCGCGGGGCTTCTGGCCGGGCTGGGGTCGCCTGGGGCGCTTGAACAACCGTGGGGCTCTCTGCCGGTGGGGTTGGCCGCTGGCGGGCCAGCGGCTGCGCGGGTATAGATTCATCCGGTTGGCGCTGCACCACCCCACTGGAGGGAGCGGAACTGGCCGCTGCTTGGGGTGCGGCGGAAGGCGGCGCGGTTGGCGGCTCTGCCCGTGCGGAGGTCTCAGGCGGGCGCGGTGCTTCCGGCCGGGCGGGCGGCGGCGCGGCGGGTGCCGGGCGGTCATCCGGCATGGATTGCGCGGCGGGCAGGTCTGCCAGCGGCGTGGAGAGCGGTTCTTCCGCCTGCGGCTCGGCGGGTTTCTGCCCGGCGGTGATCTCTTGCACGCGCGAGAAGAGGCGCACGTTAGCGGGCACGGCCGGTTTCTTTTCGCTGGCCGGGCGGGGGGCTTTGGCGGGCTGCGCCTGCGATTGGATCTGCTGCCGGAAAGCTTCCAACGTCTGCCCCGGTTTGGGCAGGGTGTTCATGCGTTGAATCACGCTGCCCTGGCGCAGCACGCCGGGTTCATCGGCGGGCGGCTCGGGGCGGGCGGCGGGCGCGCCGGGCAGAGGCGTTTCCAGGCTGCTCCAAATGTTCTTGCCGCCGGGCACACCGGGGCGAAGGTGAATGAGCTGCTGCGGGTTCTGGAATTTGGCGGGAACTTCACGACTGAGCGGCGGCAGATCAGCGGGCTGCGCCGGGCCCAGCCGGCGCGGATCGAGCGCCCGCATCTGCTGTGCGGCCAGCTTAAACTTGCGTCCGGCGAAATCCGCAGCCACCGGCGACAGGCGTTCACCCGGCTGGCCCCGCAGGCCGGGAGACAGCATGCCCTGAATGCGGCCGCGCTGCTGTTGTAAGCGTGAAATCAACGGATTGCCAGGTTCCATAACCTCATCTCTTGCGCTGCGATTGCGGTATTAACGGCCCGCTAGCTCTGCTGGCGGGTTCTTAATTCGCCGCGGGTGGTGTACAGCGAGAAACTGTCGAACGAAAGCTCCAGGCTTTCGATGACGATATTCTCAGAATTGTCCAGGTTCAGGTCCGAAATCTTCCAGCCCACCGGGAAGGCGTTGTCAAAAAACCAGTACTTCACCACCTGAAAAATCTTCTCTTCATCAGGGGCCGCGGAGGGGTCGGGCTGCGGGCGGCGCTGGATGAGGGTAACGTCTTTGCTGATCGCGTACCCGTCAAGATGGCCGCCGGTCATCCACTTCCAGAAGAAATCGGAAGAAGAAAGGCCCACCTCGAGGGTGATGTGGCCGTACGAAACCCGCCCGGGAAATTCTCTGCCGAAAGAGTTTTCACCGCCCACCGGCACCGATTCCACATCACGCTTCACCGACATGCCGGTTACGTTTTGAAAAAGCGCCACCGTTTCGCCGTCAATTTCCACGGCGAACTGATACACCGGAACGGGAATCTCTTCGGTGGTGAACCTGCCTGGCGCCACCGATTCGGGTTTTGGCAAAGAAGAGGTCTTCTGTAATAAGCCCATGGTTACCTTCCTTAAGCAGCTTTACCGCTTCGCTGGCCTTCCACTTCCAGCTCTCGCTTCAACCGCGCCACAATCTCTTCGGCCAGCTCTTCCAACTGGGCGCGCGTCAGCCGCGGACTGGCCGGCTGCGCCGGGGTTTCTTCTCGGGGTTGGCTGGTTTCGGCCATCTCTTCACGCTCCCTGATTCAGCCGCTTATTGATGCGGGCGATTTCCGTTACCCACTGCCGCCGGAAGCGGTGATCCAGGTTGAGGATCGACTCAGGCGGCCAGTGGAAATAATAGGCGATGTAGGCTACCTCCTGGTAGAGCTGTTCCAGGGGGTAGCCTAAGACTGCCCCCCCAGGGTCGACAGGTCCACCTCAATCGGTTTCTGGCAGTGCGGGCAGGTATACTCGCGGCGGGTGTGGCCGGTTTCGTTGATCTGGCGGTAAAACTCCTGCAGAAAAGTGAGATCGGCGGCAAACAGGTTTTCGATGACGTTGGTGGTGATATGGCTCACGCTGCCCAGGCTGGTGATCACCCTGGCCAGCAGCACGATGACGATGTAGGCCTCGTTGCTCTGCACGCGCATATCGTTGAGGATGGTGATCTCATCCATGGCGGTGGCCAGGCGCATGGTGCCCTTTTTGTGCAGGTTGCCCTCTTTATCCACATAGCCCATGGGGAGCTCAAATTCAAATTCGGTTTTCAGGGTCATAAGTCAACTCTCTTCCGAGATGCGGGTGATGAACGCCCGCGGATTAGCCATTCTCGGCCTCGTCCCAGGCATCCAGCGCTTCGCTGACCACCTTGGGCTTGGCGGCTTTGGTAAATTCCACCTCGATTGACTCGGCTTGTAAAGAAATTTCAAAGGAGGTGTATTCCGATTCGGTGGTCATATTGAAGTCAAAGCCAGACACCTTTACCGGCAGAGCGTTGGCGAGATGCCAGTACACCAGCGGCTCGCCTTGCGAGTCATTCATTGACACCGAATAGTTCTTCTTGATGGTGGTGAGCTGCCCGGCCACGGCTTTCCAGAAGCGTTTGTAGATTGCCTTGGCGACGATATCCATCGGGCGCAGCAGAACCACCGGCTCAAACGTGGTCTGGCCGGGGATGAACTTGGTAGTTACATTGCCGTGCTCGTCCATGACGTTGTAATGAACCATCGAGATCACCTGGTCGCCGCCGGTGAACGAGTCAAAGGCGCCCAAAGCGCGCGGCGGCTTGCCTTCCACCACTTCGTAGAGGGTATATTGTGATTTCGGTATAGCCCGGTACAGTCCGTCCGTCATAATTCATCCTATCTGCGTGTATTGCCCCGCCCCGGCTCTCTCCTCACGAAAAGGAAAGAGCCTGGGGACGGAAAGCGCAGTCCACAATGCGCAAGCCAGCCGTTAGCTGACGCGCTCCACGCCTTCGTGGACAATGGTTACATCTTCAATCATATAATTGGTAGACCCGGCGTCCATTTCGGGGCCGACCACCTTGCTGGGCCAGGCATTCTCAAAGTTCCAGCGCGCGATCTCTGTGTTGTCTTGCGCGTAAGCCACAATCGAACAGTTGGTGCGCGCTTCGCCGATTTTGCCTTCCACCACCTGCTGGCGCCACTCCCAAATGTCCATGCTGCTGGTAACGCCGCGCTTGAGGGTAACAGGCGTCCAGGTGAGACGGCCGGGGATTTGCTGCATGATGGTTTCGCCGGTTTCCGAGTTGACGACTTTGTGCTGGATCACTTCGGACTCCGAGCCAATGCCACTGACCTGGGTGAAGAAGCCGGTGAGCTTGCCTTCAATTTCCAGGCCAAATTTAAATGATACAAGAGGATCCTCACGGGTTGGCATACTTATGCTCCTTCTTTAACCAATTCGTTAATGCGTACCTGCTATTCCGATCCCGGTCCAGCCCACTGGCTGATGCGGAAAATGACAAACTCGGCCGGTTTGACCGGAGCCATGCCGATTTCAATCACCAGGCGGCCCAGGTCGCGCGATTCGGGCGGGTTAAGTTCATCGTCCACTTTGACATAGAAAGCCTCGGCCGGCGATGAGCCGAACAGCGCGCCGTCGCGCCACACCATTCGCAGGAAGGCCGACACGTCGCGGTTGACGCGCGCCCACAGCTTGCGGTTGTTGGGCTCAAACACCACCCACTGCGTGCCGTTTTCGATGGATTTTTCAACATAGTTGAAGAGGCGGCGCACGTTAATGTAGCGCCAGGCCGGATCGCTGGAGAGGGTGCGCGCGCCCCACACGCGGATGCCGCGCCCAGGGAAGCTGCGGATGCAGTTGACGCCAATCGGGTTGAGGGTATCCTGCTCGCCTTTGGTGGTCTGGTAAGCCAGGCCCACCACGCCCTGCACCACTTCGTTGGCGGGGGCTTTGTGAACGCCGCGCGTGTTGTCGCTGCGCGCCCACAAACCGGCGATATGACCAGAGGGCGGCATGTTGACCATCGAATCGGTAGCCGCGTCCATCACCTTGACCCACGGGTAATACATGGCAGCGTAGCTGGTGTCAAAACCGGCGATGTCCATGCGCCATTTCTTCACTTCCTGCGGGGTCAGGTCGGGGGGCGCGTCCAGAATGGCAACGCGGTCGCCCATGCGCTCGCAGTGGGCAATCATCATGCCCTGCACGGCTTTGACCATATCGAGGTTGAGTTTTTCGCCGGGCATGGTGGTCATCAGATCGGGCACGCACACCATGGTTACATCGTCCAGCACTTCCAAGCCCTCAATACCCTTGCGCTCGCTCACGTCGCCGCGGAAATCGCTGGCCACAGCCGGTTCAAGCAGCTTCTTCTCGATGGTCAGGGGCTGTTCCTGCTCACGCGGCATGGCCTTCTCAATCGAAGACGGTTCAAGAACGGTGAACTCCACAAACTTGGGCAGCTTGTTGTTCTTGAAGGCCAGGGCCACCTGCTTTTTGGTGTCTGCCACCACAGTTTGCAGTTTCACATCGGTAATGGTTTCAACCGGCTTCCAGCCGCCGCTGGCTGCTTCTTTCTCCACAAAAACGCTAAAACTGTACTCTCCGGCCGCCGGGGCTTCGGGGGCTTCACCCTCCGCGCCTTCCGCGGCTTTCTTACCACTGGGGGCGGGCAGGGCCAGATCGCCCACGCGCACGCGCATCTTCAAGCCTTCCACACCGGCCTGGCGGGCGCGCACCGACAGGGCGGGCTTGCCCTGGGCATTCATCAGCACCGCCTCAGCCTTGGGGAAAGTCCGCACGCTGACCACATAGCAGCGCGAACCACCGTTGGTGAAATACCCGTAAACCGACTGCGGCAGGTTAACGCCCGCGACAAATCCGCCAAACCGCTCGACGAATTGCGTCCAGTTGGTAACGAGTTGGGGACGGTTGAGCAGGTTTTCAACAACCAGTTCGCCGTCAACTTCGCGCGCCAGTTCGGCTTTTTCCGTAAAGCCCACAAAAGCGGCCATGGCAGTTCCCACGCCCTCAATGGGCTTGGGTCCCCGGTCTACTTCTTCGACATATACGCCGGGTGACAAATATTCGGGCATAGCTTCCTCCTGCTAACAGATTGAGTTGGTTGGTTGATCGACTGAACAGAAGTCTGGATGGCTGGCTCTTGATGGATGAGTAGCTCCTTTCTGTGCCGGGTGCGTACCGAAAAATACCAGATCAAATCTGGATATCATAACTTGGGGAAGGCACAACAATTTTTTGCCGTTTCAATACTTTTTGGTTAAAGAGAATATCCAGGTGATATTCTCCATCCATCACTTTGTGTAAGGTATAGCCGCCGTCCTCCGAGATTTCCACCGCAGAGTGGGTCTCGACCAGCACCATAGACAGACTGGACGGGGTGTATTTTTCGCTTTTGATCCGGCCGCCCACCGAATGGTATGTTTTGGAAGGCGCGCGGGTAACTACCGGCGCGGCAGGCTGCTGGATGGCCGAATCCTGCACGAAACGCGTCTCCAGGCTGCGCACCCGCGGGTAGACCATCGGACTGTAGGGGTCAATCGCCACGGTCACCGTCACCAGAATGCCGGGACGCAGCTCGTTATCCAGCACGCCCCAGATCTCCGAAAATTTATCCATCGGCCCAGGCTCAGGTGGAAAGGTGGCCACGTCCAGCGGGATGGGCGTGGGCTGGTTCTGCAGGCGCGGCGTCAGCAGGTCTTCGGGCAGAAAAGGATTGCGCAGCAGGCCGGTGAGCGCCGAAGCCAGCAGCAGGTGTTCATCTTCCGCCTCTTTCACCCAGGCTGTCATCAGGTAGCGCAGGTCCATGCGCACCGGGTTGCGCCTGATCTCGGCCATGCCGTCGGGGCGGGTGATGGTGCGGTACTGCTCCGCGCCGCGCAGGCGCAGATTCTCGCGCAGATCAAACAGGAAAAGATTGATGGTTGGCTTGCTCAAACGCGAAGACCACTCGCGTTTGGGCTGGTCGAATTGAATATCGACCTCATTCCCCTGAATATCAATCTCGCGGATCAGCAGCTTGCGCAGAACTTCATCAACATCGGAAAGCATAGGCGGGGTTCTCCTGAGTGACCCTCAACAGACATAACGCGCGCTGATTACTGGTCAGCGGCGAGTTTTTGCTTAAACGCGGCGACTTCAGCACGCAGCTTTTTATTCTCCTCGCGCAGATCGGCGTACTTTTCCATCATCTCGCTGATACCACCGCCTGTGCTGCCAGCGCCGGCATTTGCGCCGCCGCCAGTGCCAGCGAGCGCGCCCAGATGGTTCTCCACCTTAACGTTGACGCCGGGTTTCTCATCCTTCTCTTCATCATCGCCCGATTTGACGCCAAAAAAATGGCTCAGGGTTTGATTCAATTTCGATTTTCCAAAATCCGCCAACTTGCCCAGCGACCATTTGCCAATCTTGCTGCCAATGCCGTCGCCTTTTTTCTCGCCTTTCTTTTCTGCGGCGCCGGGCTCTTGGGCGCTCGTTTCCGGCGCTTTGGCCGGTTTCTTGGGATTCTTCATCCCCTGCAGTTCTTCATAAGCGGCTTCGGCTTTGGCCGGGTCGTCGCTCAAGGCCGTCTCGCGCAGCTCTTTTTCTTTGGCTTTTTGGGCCTGCTTCACATTCTCCTTGCGGGCAGACATGGCCTGGCTGGCCCAGCTCTTGGAAGACTGGCCGCGGGTGAAGAAAGCCTTGATCGACTCCTTGGTGCCGCGTTTGTGCAGCAGGTTGAGCTTGGCCTGGGCTTTTTCCACTTCTTCCTGGCTGGTCTTGGGGTCTTTAATTTTTTCCATCAACGCCTCACGCGAGTTGGCCGCGGGGGCCTTGGCTGGCGCGGGGGATGGGGCCGTTGCAGTAGACGCGGACGGTTTCACCGGAAGGGCGGGAAGCGGCTTGGAAGGCGGCGTATGCCCCGTCTTGGCCGCCTTCGCGGCGGGGGGAACCGGCAGCGGTTTGCTGGACGACTTGACCGGCGGGGTGGGCAGCGGCTTGGCTGTTGACCCGACCGGTTTTTTAGCCGGAGGAACCGGCAGCGGTTTGCTGGACGCTTTTACCGGCGGAGTGGGCAGCGGCTTGGCCGATGACACAGCCTTTTTCGCCGGGGGAACCGGCAGCGGCTTTTTTGGCGGGGCAGAAACCTGTGCAGCGTCTTTCTGCTTTCCTTCTTCGTCGTCCCCCGCGCGCTGCACCAGCGCGGGTGTGTCTGGCTGCATCTGCAGTTCGTCTTCGTCTTCCGCCTGCATTTGCAGTTCGTCCTCGTCTTCTGCCTGCATCTGCAGTTCGTCCTCGTCTTCCGCCTGCATTTGCAGCTCTTCTTCCTCTTCCGCCTGCATCTGCAGTTCGTCCTCATCGAAGGACTGCATCTGCAGCTCGTCTTCTTCCATGGGGGCGCGCTGCACCGCCGCGGAAGCCATTCCGCTGGCAGCGGCGCTGCTCTTGCCCATCTGGTCGGCCTGTTTCTCGTGCACGCTGTCTGGCGCGCCCAGCTTCAGCCGCCCCGCGCCGCCTTTGCTGCCCGACTGCTGCACCACATGGGTCAGCTCGTGGATCATGGTCTCGCGGCCCTGGCTGGTTCCGGGGGCAAACACACCGCGCTTAAAAAAGATGTCGGAGCCAATGGTGAAAGCGCGGGCGCGGATGGTGCGGCTGAGCGAGTCGGCGGTCTCATCGGTGTGAATGCGCACATTCTTGAAACTGCGCTTGAACTTCTTGCCGGCCTCGCGCTGGATATCGTCTGGCAGCGGCGCGCCGCCGCCGCGCTTCTGCTGAATGGTGTCGGTGATCTCCGGCAGCAGGTTGCCCTGCTCGTCAGTTACCTGGCGGTCAGAGGGGCGCTTGTCCAAAGCGCGCTGCACCACCTGGTTGCCCACCTGCTGCTGGGCCGCCAGCACATCCTCTTCGCGCAGAGTTTCGGGCGCGGAGAACATTTGCTCCAGATTGACGGGCTGCCGGGCCTGCACGTCCGCTTTCTTGAGCTTACCCGCCGCAGGCGTATGTTGTGTCTGTTGTGTTTTTTGATGGCCGGACATGGTTTATCACTCCTTTTCATCAGGACAGAACAAAATCACTCTCCTGCACCAGGCGGCCCATTTTTTGAAACTCGCGCCGGGCGCCGTGCATGAGATGAGACATGGTCACCGTTCCACCATCAACGGCGGCCAGGTAGGCCGCGCTGACGATGATGTTGCGAATGCTGCCGCCCGCCAGTTTGAAGCGCCGCGCCATCAAGGCCAGGTCCAGGTCTTCGGCGCGCGGCAAATCGGGCGGCATCAGCACCTTCCAGATGTTCAAGCGATAGGCTTCATCGGGGAAGGGGAAATTGATAATGAACTGCAGACGGCGGGTGAAGGCTTCATCCAGGTTCGAGCGCAGATTGGTGGCCAGAATCGCCACGCCGCTGTAATCTTCCATGCGCTGCAGCAGGTACCCCACCTCAATATTGGCATAGCGGTCGTGGGCGTCTTTCACCTCGGAGCGCTTGCCAAAAATGCTGTCGGCTTCATCGAAGAACAGAATCGCGTTGCTTTCAGCAGCCTCGCTGAAGATGCTCTCCAGGTTCTTTTCGGTCTCGCCCACATATTTACTCACCACCGTGGACAGATCGATGCGGTAGAGGTCAATGCCCAGTTGGTTGGCCATAATCTGCGCTGCCAGGGTTTTGCCGGTGCCGGGAGGGCCAGAGAAGAGCGCCGAAACACCCTTTCCGGCGGCCAGTTTGCGCCCCAGGCCCCAGTTTTCCAGCACCAGCGGGCGGGACTGCACCATATTGACCATTTCTTTGAGCATGGTGATGGGTGTTTCGGGCAGCACCAGGTCTTCCCACACATAGCGCGGCTCGATCTTGCGCGCCAGGTCGCCCAGGTGATGCCCGGAATGGACGCGGGCGGCCTCAAACAGGTCGGCGGCCTGCAAAGCGCGGCCTTCCTGCAAGGCGCGCGACATGGCAGTGGACGCCGCGGCGGTTACCTGGCCGCTGGTCAGGTTGAACTGCCCGGCCAGGATGAGCATCTCTTTGCGCGGGATGGCTTCATCCACGCCCTCCAGGAGTGCGGCCCACAAATCGGCGCGCTCGGCGGCGCTTAAACGATCCAGCGCCACGCTCATCAGCGGCGAGTCGCTGCCGGGCATCTCAGAGTGGAAGCGGTAGGGGCGCAGGCTGCCAGTGAGCACGGGACCATCCAGCAGGTTAAAGGCGTGAAAAGCCCGCGGCAGCAGGCAGCCGTCGGCGTCAATGAAGGCGTCGCAGCCGCGCACAAAGAGCAGCGCCTGCAGCAGGCTGGCGTCGCGCACGGCGGTGTAGAGCTGCTGCACGGCCTCTTCGCGTTCAACCTCGCTGGAAATTTTCAGGCTCAGCAGCGGGCGCCGCAGGGCGGCTGCCGCTTCCTGGGCGGCCAGCTCTTGCTGCAGGGCGTCTGGCCCATGCAGAGAGAGCAGCGGTTTGACCCGGGCGAGGGTATCGGCTGCGGGCATCTGGGGGTGCGAGAACGCCTGAATTGCCTGGGGCGGGGCGGGGAAGAGCTCCACCGCGTCGCCCAGGCTGGCGGAAGGCGCGTCTTCACCCAGCAGCCAGTTAACCACACCCGCCTCCACGCGGAAGGTCTGGCGCAACAGGCTGGCAGGTTTGCCGTTCTCTTCCACCGGCAGCAGCAGGCGGAAGGTGCGCAGCGCGGCGCGCGGCTCGAACACAGGCAGCGCCTCCAAGCGCGAAAGACCCGCCTCGGGCAGCAGCAGGCTGAGAATCAGGTCGACGCTGGCGCAGGTGCGGGTTACGTCGTCCTGCAAAAAGCCATACACGCGCTCGTAGCGCAGGTCCACGGCGGGCGCCAGACAGATGATGAACGCCCACCACTCAAAATCGGTCAGCCCAAAGCGGCTCTGCAGCGCTTTGAGGCGCGGCACGGGCGCGGCCTCAAGGTCGCGCATGGCCTGGCGGGCCGCTTCCTGCGCGGCAGAAAGCCGTTTCTCCTCATCTTCGGGCAGGTCCACCCCTGTGCCCCACCGGCCGCCCGCGCCGCGCCGCGCCAGGTCTAAAGCGGCGGCGCCTGAAAGGTACAGTCCGCGGAAGCGGTCAGATGGGTCTTGCCCGGCCAACTGCCAGCGGCGGATGTCGCGCTCCAGGCGCGCGTCCAGCCAGGCGAGGGCCGCGGCAAGGTAGGTTTGGTGAGGGTGGGTCAATTCGCTCATGGTCAATCGTATCTATTCAGCGGTAGACGGCGCAAGTCGTTGTTTGACGGCGGCAACCAGCTCTTCAGCAGACAGCACGCGCGCGGCGCCGTTCTCGGCAGTTACCAGTTCGATACGGGCAAATTTATTCTGCCCGGCGTTGTCAAAAGCCACCTGACCCAGGCAGGGCAGGTTCAGGCTGGCGGCTTTGAGGGCGTCGCGCACGGCTTCGCGGTAGGCGCTGATGCCGTCCGCGCTGGCCAGCGAGAGCTGCTCTCTGTCGGCGGCCAGGTTGGGGGCTTCTTCCACGGCGTAGGCCAGCAGCTTCACAGCGGCATAGTTCTGCGCGGCGTACAACGACTGGATTTCCGCCGGGCAGCCTTCAGCCTGCATCTGCTGGCGCAAAACGGTTACACCCTCCGCTTCCGGCGAAGAGAGAAAATTCTGGCTGGTAAAACCACCCGCCATACCAACCAGCACCGGCATGGCGCGCGGGTCGAGCAGATTTTTGAAAGTCTGTGCCAAAAGCCGCGCGGCAGCCGGGTCGGAACTGATCAAAATCACAATATGCGCGTCGGCATCAATCACCGCGTTGGCCAGCCCGCGCAGCAGGGTGGGATTGGCGTTTTCGGCCGGGAAGCGGTCATACACCGTAATTTCCAGGTTCTGCTGCATGGCCGCCTCGGCCGCGGCCACAGCGGCGTTCTCCCCGTAGGTATTCTGTTCGTAGAGAATGGCAATGCGCGCAACGGGCGCGGATTCATCTTCCGCGCCACCGCCCAACGCCTGCGCGGTCAGCACTGTGCCCAGCAGATAACGGGCATACGTTGAATTGGGCGCGCTCAACTGAAACGCCCACAAGTTGTTGGAAGGGAGCAGGTTGTCGCCGCTGGCGCTGGGAACAATCATCGGCAGGTTGAAAAAGTTGGCCAGGGCGGCCGCGCGGGCGGTGGCTTCATTGGAAGTCGCGCCCAGCAGTGCCAGAACCGGCCCGGCGGTGGGGGTGTCTTTTTGCCCTTCCGCTAATTGGCGCACGGCCGCCTGCACATCGTCCTGCCGGTTGCCCTCGGCAAAGCGCAGTGATTCAAAAGCCGCGTCCTGGCTGGCCAGCTCAAACCCACGGTTGGCCTCCCCCGCCAGCAGCGAGGCGGCGGCCCAGTCAATTTGCCCGTTTTCGGCGGGCGCGTCCCACAGGCTGCCAACAGAAATCGCCTGCGCCGTCTCAGGGCGGCAGGCAGACAGGATGGCGGTGAGCAGGAGTAGAACGATACCCCAGGAACGAATGTGCTTGATCAAAGCGACTCCTTCGATGCGATTGCGCTAGAACGAACCATCACGCTAGGGGGCAAACGTGATCGACCCCGCCGAGAGGGTGCTGCTGGCATTGAACAGCGAGCTGCCCAGGTAGCGGTACTTCAATGTGAGATTCTCAGCGGCGGCCCCAAAATTGAGGGTGAACAGCGCCTCTCCGCTGGCGTTGAGCACCACCTGATAGGCCTTGTTGCCGCTGTTATAGGTAATGCCGGGCCCCAGGGTAACGGTATAGGTGGGCGTGGCCGCGGCCGGGTCCAGCACGTCACCGCTGCTGTTTTCCATCCACACTTCCACCGTTCCCGAAGGTACCAGGGTATGCCCCAGCCCATCGCCGTCCGAAACTCTCACGCGCATCTCCAGCAACTGTCCAACCTTCATGTTGGGGTAGGTGGGCTGGAAGGTAACAAAATTCGAGCCTTGCTTGAACTCAATCGTGGCCACGCTGGGGCTGTGCTTGACCACCGCAATCGTAACGTCGGTGGCGTTGTTGGATTTGAACCAATCATTGCCCAGGTAATCAATATTGAGGGTCGAGCTGCAGGTGGTCCCGCCCAGGCTGGTGGGCGAGAGGGTGAGGCTGGCCCCGCGTGCGCCGGTGATGCTGGTGGCCGAGATCAAATTGGTGCAGGTGATGCTGTTGTTGATCTGCGCGCTGTATGAACTGCTGGTGCTCAATGGTGCAAGAGACGTACCGCTCACCGCGGGGGTGAAGTTGAGGGTCAGGGTGCGCGCGGTGTCGTCGATGAAAGCGTTGTAGCTGGTGAAGGAAGGCGTGATGGTAACCGCCTGCTTGGTGAGACCGCTGGTGGAATAGGGGTTGCTGGCCGTCCACACCTGGGAAGAGGTATTCGGATTGGTGATGGTGAACGAGAAGGTGGTTGGGCCCTGAGAGGTGCTCAGCTCCGTGCCGCTTTTGAAGCGCAGCGTGCAGGGAGTGTTGTTATATAGGGCAATATCGGTGATGCCGGTGGTATCCAGATTGGTGTTGCCAAAATAGTTCACCACCTCGTACGTATCCAGGCGGATGGCAATATCATTGGGCGAGGTGGGCGCGCGCGGAGAACTGCAGGTGGTGCTGTCGATCAAGCTGGCCAGGCTGGCCGGCAGGTCGATGAAGACTGTGGGGTTGGTGGCCAGATAGGCATTAATCACCCCGCGGCGCGTGGTGTAGGTAGAGTATTCGCTGGCGTCCGCCCACAGCGGGTAAACCTTGACCCGCATGGAGTAGGTTTCGCCCATGTAGAGGGTCTTTAGGCTGCTGCCGGAGATCACCGGGTCGCTGTCGGCCACGCGGGTGAACGTCACTTCCATGATGCGGTTGCCGCGATTGGCAATGCCCAAAATGCGCGAGGTGGTCTGCCCGGCGGCATAACTGAAGTTGGTGCTGTCATCCAGGCTGGCCGAGATGATGATGGTCATCGGTTCTTTATCGCACAAGATCGAAAAGTCCGCGTAGGGAGTGGATGTGCTGGTGTTGATGGGTGCAGTGTAAGCAGGGAAGCGACCCGATACCTGACAGCTCCCGCCATTGGGATTGTCGGTGATGCTCAGGTTGATCGTCAGGTTTTTGCCGCTCAACGACTGGCCGGTGAACCCGCTGGGGCCGCCCAGGATCAACCGCACCGGCAGTGTGGTGTTGGGGTTAATGGCCGAGAGATCGCCCCAATCGGCATAACTGGCACCCTGCTTCCACGTTAGCGTAACACCGTCCTGCCTGGCCACGCTCACGCTCAGCGGAACCAGGCTGGCGCTGTTGTAATAGTTGGGATCATCGTAAAACGATGCCGTCAGTTTAACCGTGCCGACCTTCTTAAAGTACACCGCGCAGTCCACATTGATGGATTTCATGGTGACGATCTGACCGGCGGTATCCACCGTGCAGTTATCGGAGGTGGTGCTGGAGTTGGCCGGGTCGATGCCCAACACGCCGGGCGCGTCCGCGATCAGTTGAATGTCGCCGTTGGAGGTGATGCCGCGGAAGGCGTAATCGGTGAGGATGACGGCCCCATTGGGCGCAGCCGTGTTGGTGGTAGTGGAAGACGTGAGCTGAATACTCTGCCCGACTTTGACGTTGAGGAACCTGGTCGAATCGAGGGAAATTTGCGTGTTAATTTTGACGCGCAACTGGAACGGCGCGGCGAGCGGCGTACCAGACATGGAGTAATTCTCGCCTTTGGAGTTATCAAAGCGGTAATTGACGTTCACCGGGGTGCGCACCCCGCCGCCGGAAGAGAAATCGGCGCTGCATTCCAGCTTGTGATAATCCTGTCCATTCTCGGTGATGGGAATGACGCGGCAGTTCCAGGGCGTTTCAGTTGACCCGCTCACCTCGTAAACGCTGAACGCGGCGGTGGGCGGCGGGGTAAGCTGCGAAGAGATCATCTGGCCGTCAGACACTTTGCGGATGTCGAAGATGATTTTCGTGCTGGACGGGTCTGAGGTGCCGATCTCGCAGCCGGTGAAATTCTTCGGGTCGGTGCAGGAAGCCAGACTCAGGTAAATCGGAATGGGCTCAACCTGCACATTAAATTCGGCGCGGTCCTGCGGGATGAAGCCAGGCGCGGAGAATGACACCAGCAGGGCGAAGCGGCCGGCTTTGGGGAAACTGCGCAGCGCCAGCACAGCAGTGCCCTGCGTGCCGCTGGCATCCAATGCCACCGTACTGGTGCTGATCGGCTGGCAAGTGCCGGGTTTGACCTCCAACTGCCCGCTGGAATTGGTCTGCTGCTGGCAAATGTTCAGGGTAACTTTGCCGGGGTCGTCTTTGGAGAGCGGCACGCCCTGCGGAATGACGCGCACCTGAATATACAGGCCGGTGTCCAGCTTCAGCGGTGAGGAGTTGATGCTGATCGGGTTTCCCACCGGCGTGGGCGTAGTGTTGCTCTGGTCCAGCAGGTAATAGGTGGGGGTGAGCGACACGGTCGAGCCAACCACCGCGATGTAACCATCATAAGGCTCATCGGTATCGGCGGGCAGGTACACCTTGTCGCCGGGGTAGCTGGCCGTGATCACCTTGGGGTCGCCAGGAGTGGAAAACACCAGATCGCAGGTGCGCCCCGGCAGGGTGATGGTGCAGATCGAAACGCCGTCGGTCACAAAGACCTGCCCGGTGGGTAAAGCATCCGGCTCCACATACACTGGCGGCACGCTGGTCAGGTTCGACTTGGCCGGGTCGTAAAAGCCCACCGTAACCTGCACCGAATCGTTGATCGACATGCGCCCCGATTCAGGGAAGACTGATTTGAAATACAGGCCAATCTCAGCCAGCGCCGGGTCAACGGTTACCTCGAGCGGCTGGGCCGAAGAGAGCGTGCCGTTGTAGGCGGTGAGGATGATAGTGGACGTCTTCTTAATGTTAAGCTTCTTAAAGCCCACCGGGTTGAGGTTATCAGCCAGCACGCCGTCGGCATTGGACAGACTGACGTTGGTCCACTCGCCGGAAACCGACCAGGTGAATTCCACATCGCCGCCGCCCTGCATGCTGAGCGGCGCGCCGCGGAAGAACTCGATGGCGGGGGCTTTGGGCGGCTCGCCGTCGTACACTTTCACCGGCAGCATGAAGATGCCCTTCAGGTCGCCGCTCTCGGCAGTCAGCACAAAATTCATCGACTCCTGAGGGAAGAAAGGCTGGCTGCCGCGGCTGGGCAGCGCGTCGGTAAACGGGGCGATCTGCACCGTATCCACGCCTTCAATGTCCCATTCCAGAATGACCTGTTCGCCTTTTTGCAGTTCCTCGCGGACAGACGGGTTAAAGGTAACCCGGTAACCGGTATCGCTGCCCGAATCGGGCGTCAGCTCCACAAATTTCACCGGGAAGTTCGGGTCGGGGGCGTTCACGCGCGAAAAGAGCTTGCCGCCGGTCGAAACGCTGGCCATGGCTGGCCCCAGCGGGTTGGCGGCGGCCGCGTCGGGGCGCACCCACACCGTGAAGGAATTGATATTAATGTACGGCTCAACCACATTGATGAAGTAACTCTGCAGTTCGCTGCCGCTGGCGTTCTTCGCCTCCAGGGTGATCAGGGCGTCTTTCTCCAGCACCACTTCCTGCTCGCCGCTGAATTCTTCGGGCGGCAGACTGTACACCACCCCGTCGATGGTCAGCAGGGCTTCATCCGCTTCCAGCACCGACCAGCGCACATTGACCGGCTTGCCCTCGGCCACGCGGGTCTGGTCGACCTCAAACACATTGATCTGGGGGCTGGGCGGCACCACCAGCACCGAAACGCTGCGCTTCTGGTCCAGCCCAAACAGGCCCGAAAGCCAGTTGCCCGAGACCAGCTCGTAGGTGGTGGACTGGGTGGGCGCGACGGTTAGCGAAACCTGCCCGCGGCTGATGGGCGTCTCCACATTGGAAAGGCTCAGGCGGGTGGCAAAGGGCGACACGTTCCACACCAGTTTGGTCGAATCGCCCAGCTCAATCACGTCTTTGCCGGCCACGGCTTCAAACGAGCGGATATTGGGCTGCAGCAGAAAGAACATCACCAGCAAAAAGGTGGCGACGCCCAGCACAATGCTCCACCAGCCAAAAAGCGGCACGCTGGTGGCCGAGCCGCTGATGCTCTGCGGAGTGGCGGCCTTCTGCGGAATCTGCACCGTGGTGGTGTAGTGATAGCGCTTGTTGCGCATGGCAAACATGGGATTCTTAAGCGGCGTGATCTGAATGGGCAGGTCCGCCGACTCGCCCGCCTGCAATTGCAGGGTGGCCTGGCGGTTAAGCTGCAACTCATCGCTGAGGTAGAAATCAAAGGAACAGCCGTTTTCATCATCCACGGCCAGCAGGTTAAATTCAGCGGGGCCGTTGCCCTGGTTGGCAATGGGCAAATAGGTGAGACCGGTGCGCTTGCGCCAGGGAATGCGCTGGTCTTTGGGGTTCAGGTTGCCCACCGCGAACTCGTAATAGGGATTAATCGTCAGCGCCAGGCTGGCGGTTTGGATTTGCCCGCTGTAATTGGGCGAGTAAGCCACCACTTCCAGCGTGTGCAAACCGGCGGTGCTGTCGGGGTGGCGCGGCGGGGTCACGCGGATTTGCACGCGGTGGCGCTCGCCTTCCATCAGGTTGAAGGCGTTCGGCGAAACCTCCACCCAACGGTCGGGCGCGCCTTTCACCATCACCGCAAAGCTGGCCACAATCGGGCCGGCATTGACCACTTCCAATTCATATAGAGCGGTTTGCTCCACGTCCACTTCGGCTTCGCCGGAGAGAACATGCAGGAGTATGACGCTTTCATCGCCAGCGTTATACGTCTGGATGGGGATCTCATTTTCGGCCAGCGAGTGAATGACAACCCGCAGACTACCGCCACCGTTGGGCTGAAAAACCAGCAGGTGCTGGCCAATCTGCACGCTCTGCGTGGCATTCAGCACAGCCGGAGCGCCCTGCAGGTCCGCGCCCGCCACCAGGGTGGGCGCGCCGTCCGCAATGGGGATCAGGCGCATCGTTCCGCCTTCTTCCAGAACCAGCGTAGCGTGGAAAGGCAGCACGCCCGCCCCGCCGAGCACCAGCTCGTTCTCGGGGTGGCTGCCAATGCTCACCACAGGCTGCCGGAAGACGCGCTCCGCGTCTACCGCCGGATTCAAAGGTAAATGAGATGCCGTCATAAGCCTGTCCTCACTCGCGTCCCTAACCCCAGATAAAGACCAACCCGTAAAGAATGCCCAGCAGCGCACCCAACAGCATCAGGCCGCTGGCAATCCCCGGCAGCCAGTAACGCCACGCGCCAACCGGCCGGAAGTACACCATGCCCTGGCGCGAAACCGCGTCTGGGCTGACCAGGCTGGCATCCTCCGGCACCGGCAGTGATTCCAGCGTGTAATGAAAACTGCCCGATGGGTATCGCTTTTGCGTTTTCCCAATCCGCAGCGTTAACAGCAGCGATTCGCCCGGTTCCAGCGCGGGCGTTTGCACCACCAGCGGTTTGTTTCCAGCCGCCGGGGCCGTTGGCGCTGACGTTTTCACCGCATACGCCGGGCTGGCTTGAGCAGCAGACGTTCCCGCCGGGGCAGGCACCTGCACGCCCAAACGACCGCCCGCCTGGCCCAGCGCGCTGGCTTTGCGCTGCATGGCCTGGGGGGCCTGAACCGCTTTGGAAGCGCCGGCCTGCACCTGGCGCGCCGCGCCGGCCTGCGCCTTCAAACCCGCGCCGGCCTTGCCCGGCAGCAGGCTGCCCAAAGTGCCCAACAACCCCGCTGCCACACCGCTTTTAGCCGCCACATTCTGGCCGGCCTTCAACGCGCCATCTGGTTTGATCGCGGGCGGTTGGGGAAGAGCCGGTTTCCCCGCGGCCTGGGGAGCGGGGGTGGGATCAATCTGCGCCGAGCTGCGCTCCACCTCTTCCGCGTTTGGCAGCGCAACCGGCTCCACAATGGGCGCCAGCGGAATATGATTGGATAAAAAGGTAAAGGCCAGCTCTGGGTGGGGCTGGACAATCGAGAGACGGTAATGGCTGCGACAGTTACCCTGATTGGTCAGCTTCAACGCGTGCTCGCGGTCAGCCTTCACCTGTAGAACGCGCCGCAGCAGCACAGAAACCAGCACGCCGCAGCCCCCCACAACCAGCAGCAGCGCAACCGTCAGAAAAATGTCAGTGAGGATATCGGCCCAGGGCATGGTAATCATTCTCCGTCCCAGAAATTTTCAGAAGGATTGCGGACCAGTTTTGGCTTGGGGGCCGGTTCCCCCACGCGAACAGGCTGTGGAGCGGGGATGGCCGCGGCTTCCCACGCGGTCGGCAGAATATCTGGCTCGGCGGGCAAGGTCACCTGGGGGGCGGCCGGTGGCGGCTCCACCATTACGGTGGGCTGCGCGAGCCGCGCGCCCGCCAGATCGTCTTGCAGCTCCAGGGATTGTTCAAATACCGGCGACACATACACGCGCTGCTGGAGGACGGCCTGCTCACCGGGGTAAGTCTCGGGAGCGGTGATCGTGATGGTCAGGTCGTGGAACCCGGCGCGCGGGGACTGCCCGCGGTGGAACAAGCGCACACCAGCCTCACCCGCCCCGCCGGAAAAAAGTAGCGGCAGCGGGTCCACCTGCACGCAGCCGGCGGGCAGGCCGCTCAACGTCACCTGAAACTGGCATGTCGGCTGCGGGCCGACATGCCGAATGAAAATGCGGCCGGCTGTTACCAGGTCCGGCCGCAGAATCGCGTTAGGAAATTCCAGGGTTGCTTCCACCACTTGAGAGGTCTGCACGCTGCGGTTGGACAGGGGCAAATCAAATTGAATGCGGTAGTCCCCCAGCCAGATTTCATCCCCGTTTTGGGCGCTGGCTACCGCGTAGGCGGGCAGGTCTGCCGCGGACTGGCCACCTTGCCTGAAGAGAACACCCGCGCCCAGATTGAGAACCTGACAGGTCGCAGGAGACTCTTGCAAGAAGAAAAGCTGCAAATGTTCAGGGGAAACCTCAGGCGCTTGGATTTGAAGATCACAAGAAGGCGCGCTGCCAACACGGGTGATAGCCTTTTCAATCTTTACAGACTTTGTCCACCCATTTTGTCCAATAATTCTGATTCCAAAACCGGCCATTGCACACCGTCCGTGAAGTTGTAAGGTCTTGCAAAATGATCATCGTTTCCAAGATCAAATGAAAAAAACCCCGGGGGGGAATAAACCAATGCAATCATTATAAACAAATTAAAGATTAATTACTATCTTTCTTACAAAAACGATAGGTTAGTCCGATTTAGAGCGCGGCAGGGCAACCCCGCTGACCGTGCCAGTATTGTGCCAAGAATAAACAAGTCGGTCTATAATGAGTGTAACGTAAGCAGCAGATAAAGAAAAACCAGAGTGAACCGCGAACCGGTTGTGGACAGGGAACCCGCCAAAGCTGGTATAAGAACGCCATCTAGCCTCTAGCAGCGAAAGATCCTCCATGTTGACAGTACTGCAAACTCGATTAATTGCGCCCAGCCTGCCCAGAGACTTTACGCCGCGCGAAAGGCTGCGCGACAGCCTGCGCGCCGCCCTGAACGCGCCGGTATGCCTGGTGTGCGCGCCGGCCGGGTGTGGCAAAACCACCGGCCTGGCCGATTACGCGCAGGAAAATGCCGCTTTAACAGCCTGGCTCTCGCTGGAAGAATCGGATAACGACCCGGCGCGCTTCTGGCGCTACACCCTGGCCGCGCTGGAGCGAGTGCTGCCAGGTTTTTCCCTCGACACGCCCCTCACTCTGCCCGAAATGGGCATGACCGTGCTCACCAGCGGGCTGGATGCCCTGTGCAACCGCCTGCTCGAGGCGCCGCCCGGATTCACCCTCATTCTGGATGATCTTCAACGCATCTCCAACCCCCACCTGCTTCAGGCGCTGGCATACCTGGCCGAGCACCAGCCGGCCCATTTTCACCTGGCGCTCTCCACCCGCGTGGCGCCAGCCTTGCCGCTGGCGCGCTGGCGGGCGCGGGGGGCGCTCTCTGAAATCCGTGTCAAAGACCTGAATTTTCTACCCGACGAGGCGCGAGAGTTCTTCAGCCGCGGGGCCAGCAGCGCGGTGGATGAAACGATTCTGCGGCGCGCCCTGGAACTGTCGCGCGGGTGGGCTGCCGGACTGCGGTTGATTGACTTTGCCTTGCGCGAGCAATCGGGCAGCCTATCGGCATTAACGCGCGGACGCAAACTGGCTGCTGATTACCTGACCAGTGAAATCCTGCAAAACCTGCCACCCAACTGGTTGGATTTCTTATCCGCCGCGGCAATTGACGAACAGTTCACCGCGGAGATGGCCTGGTATGTTTCGGGGCAGGCCTCGGAAAACGCGCTCTTAGAGAGCATCCTCGAGGCGGGTCTGTTTGTTCAGACGCAGGGTGAAAGCTGGCAGCTTCACCCATTCCTGCGTGAGGCGCTGCTGCAGCAGCTTCCGCCGGTTGAGATTCAACACATGCACCAGCGCGCTGCTGCCTGGTATGAAAACCATTCTCAACCAGAGAAGGCCATTGCGCACGCCCTCAATGGGGAAGAATGGCCTTCTGCCGGCCGCCTGATTCTGCGCCAGGCCGGCATGCTCTTCGAGCGGGGTGAAATGGGCGTGCTGGAACGCTGGCTGGACGCTTTTCCCGCGGATATTCTCTCGCAAAATGCGGATTTGCTGGTTCTGCGCGCGTGGCTGCAGTACCTGCAAGGAAAAAACCTGGACGCGCAGCAAACTGCAAGCGCGATTGAGAGCCTCACCACGGACCTCCAGCCGCAGCGCCCAGATTGGTGGGGCGGACTGCGCTGTCAGTTGGCCCTTCTGCAAGAACAAAATCAGGCCGCTTTGTCTTATGCCAACTCCGCGCTAGCCAGCGCCAGCAGCGAGACATTCATCCGTGGCATGCTGCTTTCTTCGCGCGCCAACGCCCTGCAGGCTTTAGGCCGTTCTGAAGAGGCCTCGGCCAGCTACCAGGAAGCTATCAGCGCCAACCGTGGCGCGGGCAGCCTCCTTTCCAGCCTCTTCTCACTGGCCGGCTTGGGCATTGAATTGAACGAACAGGGCCAGCGGCTGCGCGCGCTGGATCTGTGCCAGCAAACCCTTGAAGACAACCAGGCGCGATCCAACCACCCACTGTTTGGGCTGGTTCACCTGCTCATGGCACGCCTGCATTGGGAAGCCAACGCCCTGGAAGAAATGCGCCTGGCGCTGGAAACCGCCGAATCGCTCCTGAGCCAGCTGGGGGTCAGCGGATTTCTCATCTCCGCGGACCTTATTCGCGTTCAGTGGCTGATTGCCTGCGAAGATTACGGTGAAGCGCTGCAGCGGGTGCAAACCAACCGGCGCAAAACCCGTTCAGAAGCATTCACCGGCTTCCGACAAATCTTCGACCTGCTGCGAGCGGAAATCGCCTTAAAAATGGGCGAGCGCCGGGCGGTGGATGCCTGGCTGGAAGAAGCCAACTTGCCCCCCACCCCGGCGGATGACCCGGCGCGGGAAATGGAGTTTATCTTCAAAGCGCGTTGTCTGATCGAGCGCGGAGAATGGGGTGACGCCAGCGCCTTGCTGGAAGACCTGCTCTTCAACGCGCAAAACAGCCATCACATCCGCGCCAGCATCGCCGTTCTGCTGCTTAAAGCCAGCTTGCTCTGGCAAAAAGGAGAAATAGGCCGGGTCAACAACTGCCTGGAAGAAGCGCTGGCACTGGCCGCGCCCCAGCAATACGTCCGTTTGCTGCTCGACTTCGGCGCGCCCCTGGCAGGCTTGTTGGCACAGATGCCTTCTGCCCCCCAGGCGATTCGCGCCTTGTTTGGCCAGCCCGAAGAAACGCAAGCCCCCACGCTGGTTGAAATGCTCACTCGCCGCGAACTGGACGTGCTGCGTCTGCTGGCCGAAAACCACACCAACAGCGAGATCGCCGCCGCTTTGGTCCTTTCCAACGAGACGGTCAAAGTGCACCTCAAACACATTTTCCAGAAGCTGGGGGTGCAAAATCGCCGCCAGGCCGTATGGCAAGCCCGTCAGATGCGCCTGATCTAACCCGCCCAAGCACAAAAACATACCCCTAAAAATAACCCGCTTCGGGGGATGGGCAGATGCCCTCCCCGCGATATGATCATACTGTCAAACAAAAAGGAGACAGAATGAAAACATTAATTGTTGGAAGCGGTGTGATTGGCACCATTTATGGATGGGCGCTGGCCGAAGCCGGCGCTGATGTAACGCACTTTGTGCGGCCGGGAAAAGCCGCCCAATTGCAAAACGGCGTATCGCTGGACGTGCTCGACGAACGGAAGGGTTATAAACCCAACCAACAGACCCGCTACGCCATCCGCTGCGTGGAAGAAGTGCGGCCGCAAGACGGCTACGAGTTGGTCATTGTTCCGGTGAATGTAAACCAATTGGAAGACGCGCTGAAAACCCTGGTGCCTTGCGTGGGCGAACAGGCCGTCTTTCTCACCCTCACCGCCAACTGGGAAGGGCCTGCCGTGCTAGACCATTATTTGCCGCGCAACCGCTACTGGATGGGCTACGCAGACGGCGGTGGGACCATCCGCGATGGCGTGTATTGGACCAATCTGGGCGCGGAGATTCACCTGGGCGTGATTGAAGGCCAGGACGAACAGCGGCTTCTCCCTATCAAAACATTATTTGAACGCGCCGGCATGAAGCCCGACATGCAGGCCAACATGCTGCACTGGTTGTGGGTTCACAACGCCTCGGCGGTGGGTTTTGCGGCCGGTTTCGCCAAATATAAAGAGTTCCAATCCTACTTTAAGGATTATGATCTGCTCAAGACCTGCCTGCACGCCACCCGCGAACTGCTCACCCTGTGTGAAAAACGCGGCGTTCGGCTGGCCGATTACCCTGAGGTTTCCTATATGGGCTGGCCAGACTGGCTGGTGTTGGGGATTATGCGCTGGATGTTTGCCACCAACCGCAGCATGCAGCGGTATACGGCGCACGCGGCTTCCGCTGGAAGCCTGCGCGAAACCAAAGCTAATTTCGACGCGATGCTGCTCACCGCGGAAGAGACCGGAACGCCCGTGCCCGCATTGCGCAGCCTGTATATCTATCTGCAAAATCAGGGGAAGCAATCATGAACATTTTAGTCATTGGCACAGGGGTCATCGGAACAATCTACGGCATGGCACTTTCCAACGCCGGGCATCAGGTAACCCATTATGTGCGTCCAGGTAAAGGCCAGCAATTCACCAACGGAATCCGCGTCCATATCTTAGATGGGCGCGGTAAAAAACCGCACGAATATGAAACCCACTACGATCTGAAGGTGACAGAAACGCTGGCATCGCAGCCCGACTATGATCTCATTCTGGTCAGCGTGCGCCATTATCAGCTACCGGCCTTGCTGCCGCTGCTGCGTGAGCATGCCGGTCAGGCAGATATCTTGTTCTTCAACGGCAACTGGCAGGGTTTGGATGAAATAGACGCCTGCCTGCCGCGCTCACGCTATTTGTGGGGTTTCCCGGTGGCGGGCGGCGGTTATACCCCGGATAGCACGCTCAACGCCGCTCTGCTGGATGAAATTCGTCTGGGTGAAATCGACGGGCAAGAAACTCCGCGGCTGCAGCGCATCAAGGCCGCCTTCGAAAGCGCGGAGCTGAAAGTGGATGTGCAGGCAAATATCCTGCACTGGCTGTGGGTGCATTTCGCAATCAACAGCGGTGTCATTGGGGCCGCCTTCAAAGCCGGTGGCGCGCGCGCGCTGCTCAACAGCATCCCTCGCCTGCGTGAGGCCATTCTGGCTGGCCGCGAAGCGCTGGAAGTCTGTAAGCGGCGCGGTGTCAAGATCGCCGATTTTGAAGACGCGCGCTCGTTTTCTCAGCCAGCCTGGCTGGGAGCAGTCGCGATCTGGGCCATGATGAAAACCAACCTCCCCGCCCGCAGAATTATGGAAACCCACACCGCGGTGGATGAGCTGCAAGCCATCTTTTCTGATGTGCGAACAACCGGGGAACAGCTGCAAGTGAGTATGCCGTACTTTCAATCGCTGCGCGCCTATGTAGAAAGCCCGCGCCTGGTGTCTGATTAATCCGGCGTTCGCGAAGCAGCGCGCCCTTCTATGACCAAGAAAGGGCGCGCTGCCCATTTTTTGGCAACCTTTCCACGCGATCAAAACCGAGCCGAATTATAATGAAACTCTGGCGGTGAATACCAGCAGAGTGCCGCGCGCAAACCCCTCTTTCCACGCGGGAGGTTCTGTATGACCTGGTTCAAAGAATTGACCGGTTTTAACGAAACAGATGCCAGTGACGTTCGCCAGAAACTGATTCTGGACGGCGAAACGCTCACCTCTACGGTCAACGGACGGCGCCTGGTTTGCGGCCGCCTCGAGACCCCCTCACTTGGCGATCTGCGCCAGCGGGCGCGGGCAAACCAGTCCAACAGAGGGCGGCTAACCGCGCGTGAAGTGATCGCCGATGTGCGCGATCTGCACGCTAATGTTGAAAACGCCGGCGCGCTCTTTCAGGTCGCCTCGCAATTCAACCTGCTGGAAATGGTTTCGCCGTCTGTTACCCCGGAAGACGGCATCAGCCGCTATGAAAACGACCATACGCAGGGGCCTGCTTGCGCCGTCGCGGCCGGGGCAGGCACCATTTTTCGCAATTATTTCGCGCCGGTGAATGGTCAAACCGGCCAAACCGCCCACAACCAGATCGACTGCCTGGCAGACCTGGGCCGCGCGTTGGGCAACTCCGATTCGCGCCTGTGGCAGATGAAAAATGGTTACGCCCTGGCCACAGCACAGGGCCTGGACGAAATTGCCACCCGCCTGCGCGCCGCCAGCGAAACCGAGCGGGACAGTCTGCGCCAGCTTTTACGCATTGGCCTTCAGTGGAACACCCAGGTAACCCTGCCCAACTGCGCGCACCTCGTAACGCAAGCCTACTGCGCCGCTCTGCCGGTCGCATATGGCCCTGAACCCGCAGAGCGATGGGAGGCTTTCGCCCGCCTGGTGCTGGAGGCTGCCTACGAGGCGACCCTGTGCGCCGCTGTTCTGAACGCGCGCCCGCGCGCCTATCTCACCCTGCTGGGCGGTGGTGTGTTCGGGAATCAACCGGAATGGATTTTGGACGCGCTGCACCGCGCGCTGCAGATCTTCGCAGCGTCGAATCTCGAGATCAGCATTGTAAGTTATGGCCGCTCCAATCCGGCTGTGCAAGCCATGCTTGAACAACTCACCTGAAAGGGACGGGCGGATTCGGTTTGCGTGTGAATCATCCGGGTTGAAAATAGCGCGGTCCGCTGCCGGGTTGGAAGATCTTTTTGGCTATCCCTTGCAGAAAGCTTCCTTTTATCCGCGCGATCAGCGCACTATAATTTAATCAGGGCTTGCCTCTCAAATAAAACCGGGGCGGGAGTAATATATGGAAGAAGATCCACAGGAAAGCATATCGGAGCAGCCCTTACCGGGGCGAATGGCCGAGTACGGCACCCTGCGCGATGAGATTCTCAGGCGCATGGAGATGCGCAATTCGATTGTGTTCGGCACGCTGACCTTTACCGGCGCGCTGCTGGGGTTCGGCCTGGAGACCCCAGCGCTGGCCCTGCTCTACCCAATCATCGCCATGTTTCTGGCAGCCGCCTGGGTGCAAAACGACACCGTGATCAGCAACCTGGGCCGCTACATCCGCGAAAACCTGGAAGACGCGCAGACCGGCCTGCGGTGGGAAACCGAGCGCCAAAAGAACCGGCTGCGCGAAGCGCAAAGCGGCAAAATTTACCCGTCGGCCATTTTTTCCAGCGAGGGCGTGTTCCTCATCACCCAGGGTATGGCGCTGTTGATTGGTTTTGCCAACCAGCCGCGCTTTACCATCCTGGAATGGGGACTGAGCGCGGCGGCTGTAATCTGCATCCTGCTCACCATCGCGTTCTTCCACTATTCCAGCATCAACAATATCCGCTGAGCAATGCCGGGCAGCCGGAAAGCCAGGCGCTGGCCACGCGACAAAGCCCATTTTGATAATTGAATCAGGCGGGGAGAAAATAATGACTCAAGAAATTATCATCCTCACTCTGCCCATGCCCTTTGGCATGGGGGCGGTCAACAGTTACCTGATTAAAAATCCGGCCGGGCAAATCTTAATTGACAGCGGCAGCCCGCGGGCGCGCAAAGCCCTGCGCGAGCAGCTCACCAGCGCGGGCTGTGAGGAAGACCGCCTGCGCCTGGTTTTACTCACCCACGGCGATTTCGACCACATTGGCAACGCGGCCCATCTGCGCGCCTGCTGCGGTGTGCCGTTGGCCATGCACCGCGAAGAAGCCTGCATGGCCGAGCGCGGCGATATGTTTGCCAACCGCCAAAAACCCAGCGCGCTGGTGCGCGTGCTGGTGCCGTTCTTCACCGGCTTTGGGCGCGCCGAGCGCTTTTGTCCGGACGTGCTGCTCGAAGACGGCAGCGACCTCTTACCGTATGGTCTGGATGCGCGCGTTGTGTGGCTGCCCGGCCACTCGCGCGGATCCATCGGCGTGCTGACCGCCAACGGCGAACTGTTCTGCGGCGACCTGTTTGAAAACCGCGAAGCCCCCACGCTCAACTCCCTGCTCGACGACGCGACCGCCGCCCAGGCCAGCGCCGCGCGCCTGGCGGGGCTGAACATTCAGCGCGTCTACCCCGGCCACGGCCAGCCCTTCACATGGGAGGAGTTAAAGAAGGGATAAGCATAACCTTGATTGCAGGAAAACAGGAATAAATAAAAATACCAATCAGAGGGGGATTTCACATGGATCATCCAAGTCAAGATCTGAAAGACCAGTCAGGCTCTCCAACCGCCGGCGATCAAGAAAACAGCAGCGCGACAGAAAATGCAGGCGACAGCAAGAGCGATGAAGCCAGCCTTCAGTTTATACTCTTAGTGGCTTTTTTTGTCGCCACCATCATTGGAATGGTTTGGGTCGCGACCCAATATGTTCGTTACGTCAACCAAATTCTCAATATCAGCTTTTGGGTAACCATTGGGTTATCGGTGTTTGCGGTGGGCTTGCTCGCCTGGGCCTTCGTGCAAAAAAGAGCACAGGATGATTTCCCTGCAATACTGGTCGGATTCTACTCCCTGTGGCTTTGCCTGGTCGCAGGGGGGCTGGTTTACCTCATTTACGCTCCCCCTACCGCCCCGGCGGATTATGAAAGCACCTTTGCGACCCTGCTCAATATGGATTTTCAAGCTGACAATTGGATGATCAACGCATTAAAAATCGGCTTTGGCGGCGAAGACTCACCGGTTGATTCCACCATTGAATTCATTGCTTCACAGGCCTTTGCTCTTCCGTTTATGTTCCTTACCTTCCTGGCCATCTTTGGCATCCAGGCCAACCTGGCATGGGCATTCATCAAAAAAGTTCCTCTACAAATATCAATCTATTTGTTAGCAGGTGCGCTAGTCACGGCGACCATATCGGCGATTTTTTTGTTATAACAGACCAATCTCAAGCCAGGGAGAAACCAATGACAACCAATCATGACCCGCAAGAAGATGATCCGGCCATCAGCGTCATTATTGAGCAAGCCGCCTGCCCTGGCGCACCGCCTTGTCAGCTCACTCCCGCGCGCGGCGCGGCCATAAGATGAACAGCAGCGCCGCCAGCAGCAGCACAACCATCGAAAGGCTGGTAAAGCTGCCAACCGTCTCGCTCACGCGCTGCCACTGCTCGGCGAACAAATAGCCCAGCCCGCCGTAGATGAATACCCACAAGAGCTGCCCGGCCACATCATACAACAGAAAGCGCAAATAGGGGTAGCGGCTGCCGGCGATGAAGTTGACCGCCGGGGCCAGCGGGGTGAACCAGAAACGCGTCAGCAGAATGGCCCACGCCCCCTGACGGTTGATCACGGACTGCGCGCGCTGCCAAGCCGCCCTTTTTTCCAGGCGCAGGCGCAGACGCTCGCCGGCCCAGCGCCCCAAAAAATACTCAAAGTGATCGGCCAGCGAGGCACCTGCCAGGCAGGCCAGCCCGGCCAGCCGCCAGTCCAGCAGCCCCTCATGCGCAAAGGCGCCCGCGGCAATAATCACCATCGTGATCGGAAACGGAATCCCCAGCGAACCGGCAAACGCCACCAGCAGCAGCAGCGGCACACCGTACGCAGCCAGGTGAGTAACCGTCCAATTTGCCAGTGAATTCATCCACCCTTCCATTCCTGCCCTTCAATCGCTCAACCGGATGATTCTGATCATACTGCGCGCCAGCCTACGCCGGACACAGAAATTTTACCAAACAAGGCGCCGGGCTGGTTATTTTTTCTTCTTCGCCGCGGCCTTGGCCTGGTTTTCCCCCACCCGAAAAAGGGTAATCTCGCGGATCAAATCAAAGGGAATCGGCTGCTCCAGCGGGAACTGCACCGCGCCCTTCGAAGTTTCATACGGCGCCAGCGCTTCCGAATAGGCCTCAATGCCCGAGGGAGCGGGGTAAAAGCCGATATGCTTTTTGTGCGCGGCAAAATGCACCAGGTTGCCGTGCAGATAAAAAGTGGGCATGCCGTAGCTGATCTTTTCTTGCGCCTCGGGCGCGGCCTGGCGAATCGTCTCGCGGATTTTTTGCAGCAGCGGCTGTACCGCTGCGGGGCAGCCGGCAATATACGCGTCAATCGTCAGCGGATTCACTTGCATGGGATCGCCTCCTTCGGCTCGAGCCGGTTTGTACGCACCATTGTAAACCGCCGCCGCCAGAAGTTCAATCCGCCTGCCTCACAATTGACCAGGCCGCCGCTACTCGCCAATCGCGGGAAAATCTCCCTCGCCCACATCTTGCGCCGAGGCTGTGCCGCCGGTGACCGTGTGCAGGGTTACGTCCCAAATGGTGTACGCGCTGGCGCTGGTGGAAAATTCAAACGCGTCTGTAAAGCGCTGGCGGCGGGGATCGGTCATGAATTCTTTGCCGTTCCAATCCGAGCCGGTGCTGAAGTAGAGCGCGTAGGTGCCGTCTTGAATGCCCTGCAGGGTAAACTTCTCTCCGGCGCGAATGTAAGCAGCCATCACCGCCTGATCGTTGGCGGTCAGAATCACCACCCCATCTTTCGCTGTGCCGTTGTCGACTGTCATGGTGCCATACCCGCCGCCCTCTCCGCGCTGGATCCAGCCCGTCTGGGGGTGAAAAACGCCCAGAGGGATCTGCTCGCAGGGGATGCGCAGCTCAATATACTGCTCGCCGCCCGCCACCCAGCCTTCCAGCCCGCTGCTGCGGCTTTTCATCTTCACCCAACTGCAGTTCTCAAACTGGCCGGTAATGTCCAGTTCTTCACCGCGATTCAACTGTCCCAGCGCGGTATACGTAGTTCCCGGCCCCTCGCGCACATTCAACACACTCACGGCCACCATCGCGCCGGGGGTGGGTGTGGTCGTCGGCGAGGGAACGGCCGTGGGACTGGGGATGATGGTGGCGGTAGGCGTTTCTATGGGCGCCTGGGCGGTGAGGGTGGCATAGATGCCTGCCGCCACTTCAGTCGCCAGTGTATCCATCTTTTCCTGCGAAGGCGCACAAGCGGCGCACAGCAGGCTCAAACACACCAGCAAGACCAGGCCAAGCAGATCCATCTGGCGCTTTTTCATTTCGTACTCCTTTTCCAAATCCAACAGCCGGGGAAGAAGAAGCGTTGAACAGGCCAATCAAGAGAAGAGAGCGGGCGGCTTTCACGCGGAGCCGGCCTGATGATCAGGGCGCCCGCCCCCAAAAAAATGGACTAGAGATTCTTAAGCAGCGTTCCCAATACGAGAATCACCAGCCCAACCGCCACCAGCCAAAACGCGAAATCTGAGATTGTGGGGACCGCTGTCAGGTACGAAATGATCCCTACCGCTCCAAGAATAACTGCAATCCACCAGGTTGCCGCTTTCGGTGCGCTTCGTTTCATGGCCTTTTCTCCTTTTTCTCAAAACAGGCAATCTCTCCTGGCCCCGCGGTCCGCTGACCAGTCGTGGAGAGGCTGTCAAAGGCGCATTTGCACGCTGCGGAGACAATTTTTCTTCCCCGCTTACTATTGATTATACAGACATTTATGGAGCATGGGAGAATAGCGATACGGCTGGATCAATCACCCGCGACCGGCGGTTGGGCCAACATGGCGCCCGCCTCGCGGCCGCACACCGGCCGGGCAATCAAGAATCCCTGGGCATATTCGCACTTCAACGCCTTGAGCCTGGCAAGCTGATCATCCGTCTCCACCCCTTCAGCCACCACCTTCATGCCCAGGCCGTGCGCCAGGGTCAAGATCGTTTGCACAATCTCCTGACCGCCCCCGCCCGGCTCCAGGCGATTGATGAAGGTGCGGTCAATTTTTAAGGTGTCAATCGGCAGCGTGTGCAGATAGCCCAGCCAGGAATAGCCCGTGCCAAAATCATCAATCTGCACCTGAATGCCCAGCGCGCGCAGCCTGTCGAGCATGCGCCCGGTGGCCTGCGAATCTTCCACAATCAGGCTCTCGGTCAGTTCCAATTTGAGACTGCCGGGCGAAAGCTGGTATTTGGTTAAAATTTCCACAATCTTTTCCAGCAGGTTCACTTCGGCACACTGGCGCGTAGATAGATTGACGTTCATCGTCAGCGGCGGGTCTTGCGGGTAAACGGTCTGCCAGTCGCGCAGCTGGCGGCAGGCTTCATCCAGCACCCAGTAACCGATCGGCACAATCAGTCCAATCTCTTCGGCAATGGGGATGAACTCTGCCGGCAGAATGAGACCGCGCTGCGGGTGCTGCCAGCGCACCAGTGCCTCAAAGCCGATAATTTTGCGCGTGGTCAGGTCCACAATCGGCTGGTAGTGAACCAAAAACTCGCCCTGCTCCAGCGCGCGGCGCATATCGTTCTCCAGCTCCAGGCGCGACAAAACGCTCTCCAGCATGGAGAGATCGAAAACCTCATAGCGTCCGCGGCCGTGACGCTTGGCGCGGTACATGGCAATATCGGCGTCGCGCAGAATTTCTTCGGCGCTGGCATACCGCGCGTCGCCCAGCACAATGCCCATACTGACCGAAATGAACACGCGGTGCTGTTCCAACTGCGCCGGTTCAGCCAGCGCGCGCTGAATGCGCTCAGCCACATGCAGGTAGCCGGTGGTTGTTTCCAGCTCTTCCAATAAAATAACAAATTCATCCCCACCCAGGCGCGCCACCGTATCCTCGCCGCGCACCGAGGCCGTCAGGCGGCGCGCGCTTTCCATCAGCAGCAGATCGCCAATATTGTGGCCCAGGCTGTCATTCACCACCTTAAAATGGTCGAGATCTAAAAATAAAACCGCGTAGTTATACTGCTTGCGCCGCCGGGCGCGTTCCATCACATGGCTCAGACGGTCCATCAGTAAATTGCGGTTGGCGGTATCGGTCAGCGGGTCGTGCAGCGCGGAATAGACCAGCTGGTCTTGCGCTGTCTTGCGGCTCACCAGCTCAACCTGCAGCTGCTCATTCACCTGACGCAATTGCGCGGTGCGCTCGGCCACCTTCTGCTCCAGACCCGCGGTGAGCGCCTGCAGGCGGTCGATCATGTGGTTGAGATAGGTATTCAATTCGCCAAACTCGTCGGACGTGGAAACCTCAATCCGCTGGCTTAAATCACCGGTTTCCACCTTGCGGAACAGGTCGATCATGGCGCGAAACGGCGCAGAGAAATAGGAAACCAGATGATAGACTAAAAAGATACCCAAAACGACCCCGCCAACCCCCGCGTTGATGATCACCAGCAGCGCGTTCCGCACCAGTTGGTCAGAGCGCGCAATGTCATCCTGAATCAAAAGCACCTGGTGATAAGCCGTCGGCACGGTCAGCAGCAAGCTGATCAGCACCACGCCCAGCACAGACAGGGCCAGCTTGACGCGCAGGCGCATACCCTTAAGGCCGGTGATTTGTGTTTCAAACTGGCGGGGCAGCAAAGCCTGAATGACGGGCTTAAACCACTGGTCAAGCAGCAGGTTTTCCATGATCAGGTTGGCCAGGCTGGCAGCCATCGCCGCGAAGAAGATGTGCGCCAGCTGCACCACGCTGAGCCGCAGGCCAAAATAGCCATACAGCAGGGTGGGCAGCAGCACCACCAACAGCAGTTCCACAAACTCGCGCACCACAAAAAACCGGGTAGCCTGGTTGGCCTGCTCCCAGGCGCGCTCTTCCTGCCGCGGATCATGCATGGCCTCGCCCGGCTGGTAGAGGCTCGCCAGGCGCGCGAAGAGATCGCGGTTGCGCAGGTAAAACTGGCCCAGCACAGAAAAATTCCGCAACCACACAGCCACCCCACCAAACAGCAGCAGGCTCAAGCCCTGATCGCGGCTCAACCCCGCGTTGGTTTGCACAGGCATCGCGGTGAGCAGCAACATCAACGGTGTGTTAACCAGCTGCATCAGCAGCAGCGTGAGAATCGGGTACCACCTGCCCGTGCGATTGAGCAGTTGGACCAATATCGCGGGTGTGCCGGCCTGGTTCAATAAAATCCCCTCTTTTGCGGACCCGGTTGTTGGCGGCGCGCGAACGTGCGCCGCTTTCTGTGTAAGAATGTTGCAAGGTTCATACTCATAGTATCGGCAGATGGTGGAAATTCTTCAGAGAATGAAATTTTTTACGTCCAAATCCCGTAGGGTGCGTTCGTTGTCGCGGGTTTTGCGCCCCCGAGCGAAGCGAGCGGGGTCAACGCACCGCTTAACATCCCGGTGCGTTCTACGCCGCTGCGCGGCTGCGAACACACCCTACTCTTTCTCGTTTTTCTGTAGCACAATAGACCCAACCCAATCCCCATTCAAATGATCGGTCCAAATCCCGTAGGGTGCGTTCGTTGTGTGAACGCACCGCTTAAAAAACATGGTGCGTTCTACGCCGCTGCGCGGCTGCGAACACACCCTACTCTTTCTCGTTTTTCTGTGGCACAATAGACCCAACCCAATCCCCATTCAAGGATGTATCCATGCCAGACATTCATAACGTGGCCATTCTCGGCGCGGGGGCGATGGGCGCGTACTTCGCTGCCCAATTCGCCAGCGCACCCGGCTTCTCCACCACCCTCATTGCCAGCGGAGAGCGCCGCGAGCGGCTCAACCGCGACGGGCTGACCGTCAACGGGCAAACCTATCACATCCCCGCCATCGACCCGGCGCAGGCCACCACCACCGCTGACCTGATTCTGGTGGCGCTTAAACATCACCAGCTCGCGGACGCCGTCAGCCAGCTCGACCGGCTGGTGGGCGAGCAGACCATTTTCCTCTCGGTGATGAATGGGTTGGAGAGTGAAGAGATCATCGCGGCGCGTTACGGCGCGGAGAAAGTGCTTTACGCCATCTCGCTGGGCATCGACGCGGTGCGCGAGGGCAACCGGGTAACCTACACCAGGCCCGGCACGCACTACTTTGGCGAGGCGCGCAACGAACAGATCAGCCCGCGCGTGCACCGCGTACAGCAGGCCTTCGACCGGGCAGGCATTCGCCACCAGACCCCCACGGATATGCTGCGCATGCTATGGTGGAAATTTATGATCAACGTGGGTGTCAACCAGGCCTCGGCGGTAATGCGCGCGCCCTACGGTGTGTTCCATAATAACCCCCACGCCCAGGCACTGATGGAAGCCCTGATGCGTGAGGTGGTGGCGCTGGCCCAGGTGGCGGGTGTCAATCTTTCCGAGCAGGACATCACCGATTGGTACCCGGTGCTGCGTCAGCTCTCTCCGCTGGGCAAAACCTCCATGCTGCAAGACGTGGAAGCCGGCCGCAAAACCGAGGTGGAAATGTTCGGCGGTAAGGTGGTGGCATTGGGAAAAGCGCACAGCGTGCCTACCCCGGTCAATGAAACCGTGGTGCAGATCATCCGCGTGCTGGAAGAAACCGGAGGGTAATCGTGCCCGCTCAGGGCTGCGGCTCGCGCGCCTCGCTCCAAACCGTTACGCGGTTGCGCCCGGTCTGTTTGGACTGGTAGAGCGCCTGGTCGGCCTTGATGGAAATTTCTTCGGCCTCCATGCCGTGATCGGGGTAAGCAGCCACCCCCAGCGAGATGGTAACGCGCAGCAGGCTGCCCTGGCATTCAACGGTCTGATTTTCAATCTGCGCGCGGATCTGTTCGGCGCGGGCGGTGGCCTGCTCCACGTCAATGCCCGGCATCACAATTATGAATTCCTCTCCCCCATAACGGCAAACAATATCCGAGCCGCGCGTCAGGCTCTTGATGGCGCGCGCCACCTCCACCAGCATGCGGTCACCGGCCTGGTGCCCATGCGAGTCGTTGATCTTCTTAAACAGATCCAGGTCGGCAATCAGAATGCTGAGACTCTTCTGCTCGCGCATCACCCGCTGCAGCTCGCGCGGCAGCGTCTCGCTGAGATAGCGGCGGTTATACAACCCGGTCAGCGGATCGCGAATGGTCTGCTCTCGCAGCTCTTTGTGCAGGCGCTCCACCTCGGCCACGCGGTGATTTAACTGCTCATTGGCGGCTTTGAGCGCGTCTTCGGTTTGCTTGCGCTCGCTGATGTCGCGCGCCACGCATTGAAGCTGCTGCGGCTGGCCCTGAATGTCTCGCACCAGGTCCAAGTAGGCCTCCACCGGGAAGAGCGTGCCGTCTTTACGGCGGAACTGGCTTTCCAGGTGCGGCAGCAATTCGCCGGAAAGCAGCGTTTCCAGCGCCTGGCGGTTCTGCTCGCGGTCGGGCGCAATCTGGCTCACCGGCAGGCCAGGGAACCGGTCCACCGGGTAGCCGAACATCTCGGCGGCGCGCTGGTTGGCCGCCAGGCAGCGCCCCTGCAGATCAATCATCAGCACCGCGTCGTGCGTTTGCTCAAACAAATTGCGGTAACGCGCTTCACTCTCGCGCAGGCGCGCTTCTGTTTGTGCGCGCTCGGTGATCTCTTTACGCGAGCGCTCCAGCGCCCTGGCAAGAATGCGGTGCGAAAAGTACGACAACCAGCCGGTAAGGCCAAAGAGCAGCACATACAGCACCCAGATGATCAGTTGGGTTTCATAGGTCTGCTCAGGAAAGATGCCCGCCTGCTGTCCCAGCACATAGCCGCCCAACAGCAGCGAGCTGGCAATCGTCGAGAGCGTGATGCCCCACACCCCAAACAGAATGCCGGAAGAAACCACCATAAACAAATAGGTGGAAGTAGTGGGGGTAAAAACGCTTCCCAGGCTGATGATGGAGGCCGTGATCAGGATGAATCCCAGCACCATAAACCACAGCCCGCTGCTTTTAACCCGCCCTTGGAACAAACGGCGCCGCAGCCACAAGCCAGCCAGCAGCATCAAACCATCGATGACCTTGGTGAGGGTGGGAATATCCCTGCTCCATCCAATCACAGGCAGCAGCAAGACCATGAAGAAAATCACCGCCAGGGCGATGGCGTTCAGCAGTTGGGCCTGATGGGTTTTCTCTTCATCGCCTGCAAAAAATGGTGCTTCCAGCCAGCGCAAGAAGTGGTTAACAACCGGTAAGTTCATTCTTTTTCGCTTTATCACGCCGCGCGTGATCATATTCCCACTTTCCTTTTTTCTGCCGGATGAATGTACCTGTAACGGAGCTGGATTGTCCGGTTAGTATAGTATCGGCTGCAGGGCGCCGGTTCTGAAGAGATGCGAACATCCATAAATAACCAGATAATAACCAAAATCATTGCCTTTATTGACTTTGAATCGATTCTTTTAGATAATAAAACTATTCATTCTAACCAATGACCTGCAGGGCAAAATCCCTGATTGGCGACGTGAATCACCCTATTTTCCCTCTCGCATGGATCGCGGGCCGAAAGAAGGGGCACTGCAAGAAATCCACAGAAGGTCTCGCGAACCCTTCTGTGCCATATCACAAGGACTGACGACCGTTCCCGCCCGCTGGGGGTGAACGGTTTTAATAGCGTTAAGCATGAAGATGCAAGGAGGCTCAAAACTATGAAGCACAGACTCGTCGCCCAATTTTTAGCCGCATGGATGATCGTTGCCCTTCTCTGGCCGGCCGGCGTTCCCGGCGCGGTATTCGCTCAAGAAACGATCTGGGTTGAGGTTGATACAGCCTCAGAATTTAACAATATCCGCGACAATCTGACCGCCAGCTATCGCCTGACGGCCGATATCGACCTGAGCGGCTATCCCAATTGGACACCCATCGGTACAGACGCTTCCCGCTTCACCGGCCAACTGGACGGCAACGGCAAAGTCATCCGCAACCTGGGCCTCACCAACACCTCCACCGCTGACCAGGGATTGTTCGGCGTGATCGGCGCGGGCGGCAAGCTGACCAACGTGGTGGTGGAAAACGCCAACATCTCGGCCGGCAATACCGCCGGCATCCTGGCCGGGGCTAACTACGGGCAGATCAGCGCTTCCTCCGCCAAGGGCAATCTCTCCGGGCAAGACAATGTCGGCGGCCTGGTGGGCAGCAACGCCGGGCAGATCACCAACGCCTTCACCCAGGCGCAGGTAACCGGCAAAAACAACGTGGGCGGTTTGGCCGGTTCCAACAGCGGCAGCGTGCAAACCTCCTACGCGGCCTCCGTGGTTTCAACGTCGGTCTTGAACAACTACCTGCAGTTTGACGGCGTGGATGATTACATTGAGATTCCCCATCAGTCCTACTACCTCACCGACAGCTTCACCATCGAGGCCTGGTTCGAGTGGGATGATGTGGGCACGGATAATGTGCAATTTATCACCGGCAAAGGATTCGAACAGTTTGAAATCCACACCGGCGGCGGTTCGGACGTTAACGGCATCCGCTTTATTCCGGTTTACCGGCCTAAAACCCTCTATGCAGATGGGAGAGCCTACCAGGATGTTAAAAACGTCATCCGGCCGGGCTGGTTTCACGTGGCAGCCGTATGGGACTATTCCACCCAGACCGCGCGGGTCTACATCAACGGCCAGCCGCAAGACATTTACCAGGCAGGTGTTAATGTCACAACTGAAGCGCCGGTGCCGCTGCTTCATCCGGAAACGAATCCCTACGCGGATAATTCGTTTAATTTTCGAATTGGCCGCCGATCAGACGACTCTTTTCCCTTCAAAGGCAAAATCAGCGATGTGCGTTTTTGGAACACCGTGCGCAGCAGTGAGCAGATCTACGCCGATAAAAACAAGCAGCTCGAAGGCGACGAAGCTGGCCTGATCGGCTACTGGAAGCTGGATGAAACTAGTGGAACGACGGCTATAGACAGCACCAGCCACCACAACGATGGAACCGTCTTCGGCGGCGCCACCCGCGTGCAAGAGACCGGCAGCAATTTTGGCGGCCTGGTGGGCCTGAACAGCGGCACCGTCACCAGCTCTTACTATGACTCGAGCATTTCCGGGCAATCAGACACAGGCAAAGGCGTTCCGCAGCCCACCAGCGCCATGCAAACCGCCAGCACCTTCAGCGGCTGGGACTTTACCACCCTCTGGAAAATCAACGAAGGCAGTTCTTACCCTTACTTCAACCGCTACACCTTGAGCTATTCCGCTGGTGCCAACGGCAGCCTGACCGGCAGTACGTCGCAAACCGTCAGCCCCGGCGGAACCGGCAGCCCGGTAACCGCCGTTCCGAGCACCAATTACAAATTTGACAAATGGAGCGACAACCTCACCACCGCCACCCGCCAGGACGCCAACATCACCGCTTCCCTCAGCGTCAGCGCCAGCTTCCTGGAAGCTGTTCCCCCCACGGCCAGCATCCTTGTATCCGATACCTCTCTCCTCGCCGGGGAGACCAGCTTGGTAACCTTCACCTTCTCCGAAGCGGTCAGCGGCCTGACCACCGCCGACCTGACCGTGGGCAGCGGCAGCCTGAGCGAACCGTCGTCTTCAGACGGCGGCGTCACCTGGACGGCCACCCTTACCCCAACCGCGAACATCAGCAATGCTGCCAACGTCATCACCCTCAATAACAGCGGCGTGCAAGACCTGGCCGGCAACGCGGGCAGCGGCACTACCAATTCCAATACCTACGCCGTAGACACCATTCGCCCAACGGCCAGCATCGTTGTATTCGATACCTCTCTCCTTGCCGGGGAGACCAGCTTGGTAACTTTCACCTTCTCCGAAGCCGTCAGCGGCCTGGCCACCACCGACCTGACTGTGGGCAGCGGCAGCCTGAGCGAACCGTCGTCTTCCGACGGCGGCATCACCTGGACGGCCACCCTTACCCCCGCCGCGGATACCAGCGATGACACCAACGTCATCACCCTGAATAACAGCGGCGTGCAAGACCTGGCCGGCAACGCGGGCAGCGGCACCACCGATTCCAATACCTACGCGGTCAACACCGTGCGCCCCACCACTGAATCCATCGTTGTATCCGATACTTCTCTGTCCATTGGCGAGACCAGCGCGGTAACCTTCACCTTCTCCGAAGCGATCAGCGGCCTGACCACCACCGACCTGACCGTGGGCAGCGGCAGCCTCAGCGAACCCGCATCTTCCGACGGCGGCATCACCTGGACGGCCACCCTCACCCCCGCCGCGGACACCAGCGACACCACCAACACCATCACCCTGACGAACAGCGGCGTGCAGAATGCGGTTGGGAACGCAGGCAGCGGCAGCGCCAGTTCCAACAACTACGCCGTAGACACCATCCGCCCCACAACCAGCATCGTTGTATTCGATACCTCTCTGGCCGCCGGGGAAACCAGCGCGGTAACCTTCACCTTCTCTGAGGCGGTCAGCGGCCTGACCACCACCGACCTGAGCGTGGGCAGCGGCACGTTGAGCAGTCCCACTTCCAGCGACGGCGGCATCACCTGGACGGCTACCCTCACCCCGGCCGCGGATACCAGCGATGCCACCAACGTCATCACGCTCGATAACAGCGGCATTGCCGACCTGGCCGGCAACGCGGGCAGCGGCACCACCGATTCCAACACCTACGCGGTCAACACCGTCAGCCCCAGTGTAACGGTTGAGAAGGCGGTTGGCCAATCTGACCCGACCAATACCAGTCCCATCCTGTTCACCGCCACCTTCAGCGAAGCGGTAACCGGTTTCAGCGCGGAAGATGTTTCCTTTGCGGGCAGCACTGCCCCCGGCACGCTGGCAGCCTCCATCAGCGGCAGCGGACCAGCCTACACCGTCTCGGTCAGCGGCATGACCGGCCCCGGCACGGTGGTCGTTTCCATCCCGGCAGAGAAGGTTACCAACGCCGCGGGCAACAGCAACACTGCCAGCACCTCCGCCGACAACACCGTAGCCTATGACACAGCCGCCCCCACCGTTACCGTGGAAAAGGACAGCGCCCAGGCTGACCCGACCAACACCGAACCCATCCTGTTCACCGCCACCTTCAGCGAAGCGGTAACCGGTTTCAGCGCGGAAGATGTCTCTTTTGAAGGCAGCACCGCCCCCGGCACATTAACCGCCGAGATCAGCGGCAGCGGAGCGGTCTACACCGTCTCGGTCAGCGGCATGACCGACTCCGGTACGGTCATCGTTTCCATACCGGCCAACGCGGCCGCCGACGCGGCTGGCAACCTGAGCGCCGCCAGCACCTCCACCGACAACACCGTTGCCTATGACGTGAGCGCCCCCACCGTTACCGTTGAACAGGCCAGTGATCAATCCGACCCGGCCAACACCGGTCCCATCCGCTTTATTGCCACCTTCAGCAAACCGGTCAGCGGCTTAACCGCGGAAGACGTTTCCTTTACCGGCAGCACCGCCCCTGGCACATTAACCGCCGAGATCAGCGCCTTTTCCCCGTCGGGTGATCCACTGCCCGGCGGCGACCCAGACCCCGGCACCGAGCTGGCCTACACCATCTCGGTCAGCGGTATGACCGGCTCCGGCCTGGTTATGGTTTCTCTGCCGGCCAATGCCGCCGCCGACGCGCTCGGCAACCAGAGCGACGCCAGCACCTCCAGCGACAACACCGTAACCTATGACGTGAGCGCCCCCACCGTTACCGTTGAGCAGGCCAGCGATCAGGCCGACCCGGTCAACACCGGACCGATCCGCTTCACCGCCACCTTCAGCGAAGCGGTAACCGGCTTTACCGCGGAAGATGTTTCTTTTGCGGGCAGCACCGCCCCCGGCACATTAACCGCAACCATCAGCTCTGCCATGAAAGACGAAGAGCCGTCCGGCAGCGCCGCGCCCGGCGCGGATAAAGGTATCTCCAGCGCATCCCGCTACACCATCTCGGTCAGCGGCATGAGCGGCAACGGCACCGTCGTGGTCTCCATCCCGGCCAACCGCGTGCTGGACGCTTCGAGCAACCCCAACGCAGCCAGCACCAGCACCGATAACACCGTTACCTTCGACACGTCCACCCCCGAAGTGAGCATCCCCGGAATCCAGGTCGAATATACCGGCTCTGGCCCGGCCAGTTTTGGAGTGAATTTCAATAAGCCGGTATTCAACCCCGAAGGCCACAGCGACCCCGATGACGTAACCAACCCGGCCAACTACCTGCTGGTGAAAAACGGGCCCAACCAGCTCTTCGACACCCTCTCCTGCGCCGAAGGCCTGGCCCCCGATGACATCCAGTTCGCCGTCATCAGCGTGGACTACGACAGCGAAACCAACACCTCCACCATCCGTCTGGCCAGCCGCCTGCCGGTGGGAAGCTACCGCCTGTTTGTGTGCGGCACCACCTCCATCGTTGACCTGGCCGGCAACCCCATCAACGGCGGTGAAGACGCGGTCTTCGACTTCAGCGTGCGCCCCGAACCCGAAAGCCTGCCCGAAACCGGCTTTGCCCCGGGCAAATTCACCACCCTGCCTGCTCAACCGGCCAACCTGGCTTACGCCAGCAGCGGGCTGACGCTGTCCATCCCCGGCCTGGGGGTGCAGACCGCCATTGTGGGCGTGCCGCGCAGCGAGCAAAGCTGGGACGTCTCCTGGCTGGGCAGCCGCGCCGGTTATCTCTACGGCTCGGCTTACCCCACCTGGCAGGGCAACACCGTTCTCACCGGGCATGTGTGGGACGCCGACAACACCCCCGGCATCTTCGCCAACTTGAAGAGCCTGCGCTACGGCGACCCGCTGCAGATCATCACCGGCGGGCAAACCTACACCTATGAAGTGCGCGAGAACAACCTGATCAGCGCGCGCGGCGTCACCCAGGTATTTGAGCCCAAAGAGCAAGACTGGCTCACCCTGGTAACCTGCGAGTCTTTCGACGCGCAAGAAGACAATTATCGCCTGCGCCGTGTGGTGCGCGCCGTACTGGTCAGTGTGGAATAGCCAGCCCCACTATCTGAAAGAGAGATAAAACCGCCGGGTTTTCTGGCAGCGCCAGCCGCCCGGCGGTGTTTTTTAACCTGCCCCACCCGCCGTGCAACCCTTTATAATCATTAAAGAACCAAAAGGAGCGCAGCCTTGTCCGTTTCCCCCTTTCTGCTAAACTTCACCGCCTGGGCGCAAAGCCAGCCCGACGTGCTGGCCGCCGCCCTGGTTGGCTCGCACGCGCGCGGAACGGCCAGCCCAACCTCCGACGTAGACCTGGTGATTCTGGCGCGCGATCCGCAAAGATATCTCAACGACCAGTCCTGGGTCAATCGCTTTGGCGAGCTGCTTTGCTCCCAAATGGAAGACTACGGGCGGCTCACTTCGCTGCGCGTGTGGTATCAAAGCGGCCTGGAAGTGGAGTTCGGCCTCACTGGCGCGGACTGGGCCGCCCGGCCGCTGGACGCGGGCACGCGGCGGGTGATCGAAGACGGTATGCGCGTTTTGTTTGAACGCCAGCCGCTGCTCAGCCCATTCCAACCCATAGAATGATTCCTCTCGCCCAACAACCCGGCAGCGCAGCGGGCGTTGCTAAAGTTGATAATTAGTGCTAAATTAGTCATATTCGGATTTGGTGATTCCTAACGAGAGGAAAAACTCATGCAGAAGATTACCCCCTCCCTGTGGTTTGACAGCAACGCCGAAGAAGCGGTTGCTTTCTACACGTCCATCTTCAAAAACTCACAGATTGACGCCGTCTCCTATTACGGAGAAGAAGGCCCCGGCCCAGCCGGCACGGTGATGACCATCGGCTTCACCCTCGACGGGCAGCAGTTCGAGGCCATCAACGGCGGCCCCTACTTCTCCTTCACCCCGGCCATCTCCTTCACGGTCAACTGCCAGGACCAGGCCGAAGTGGACGCGCTGTGGGACGCGCTCTCAGCCGGCGGTTCTACCGAGCAGTGCGGCTGGCTGAAAGACAAATTCGGCCTCTCGTGGCAGATTGTGCCCACCGTGTTGGGCGAAATGATGCAAGACAAAGACCCACAAAAAGTGCGCCGCGTGACCAAAGCCATGCTGCAAATGGTCAAACTCGATATCGCTCTGCTTAAACAGGCCTACGAGCAGGGCTGATCGCGGGTACAATCACCAGAAAACCGGAGGGAAATTCATCATGCCGCCCCGCAGTCCGCAAGAAATGATGGCCGCTGTCGCCGCCAACCTGCAGCAGCGCACCGGCCGCAGCCTGTCCGAATGGGTAGAGCTGGTCAACGCCAGCGGCATCGATCCGCTGGATCAGAAAGCCGTGCGTAACTGGCTGAAAACGCAGCACGGCGTGCCGCAAAACTCGCAGTGGGAAATTGCCGAAACAGCCGCCTGCGCGGCAGGCTGGGTGCGCCCCAGCGTGGAAGGCTACATCGACTCGCAGTACACCGGCCCCAAGGCGCACCTGCGGCCGCTCTTTGACCGCCTGCGCGAAATCATCGAAGCCCTGGGCGATGACGTGCGCGCCGAAGGCCGTTCCACCTACACACCCTTTGTACGCCGCCGCCAGTTCGCCGCCGTGGCCGCTGCCAGCCGCGCGCGCATCGAGGTGGGACTGCGCTTCACCAACCCGCCCGCCTCGCCGCGCCTTTCCCCGGCCAAAGCGCCCGGCCAGGCCACGCATAAACTATCCGTCAGCTCGCTGGAAGAAATTGACGAGGAGGTCGCAGCCCTGCTGCGCGAGTCGTACGAACAGAACGGATAATTTTGTTGTATAATGAATGCATCAATCATTCGCAACCCTGAGGCGAAGCCTATCGGGTTGCGAATTTTTATTTCCACAGGAGGGAAAATCGTATGGAAGACAATTCGTATTCACTCGCTGGTCTCAAAGTAACCGCCATGGTCTACGCCACGGTGCGGTCGGTGGTGGAGCATGTGCGCCAGACCGGCCACCTGCCCGAGAAGATCACCGCCGGTGGTCTGCACATTGCCATGCGCGTGCTGATGGAGCAACGCGGCCGCGACCCGGTACTCAACGAGAAGGAGCAAATGGTGCTGGAAGCCATTCTGCGCGACCGGCGCCTGCCCGGCGGCGGCGTGGTCTTTGTAGACCCTGAACCTGGGCCGGAGAAAGACGGCCAGTAAGCCAACAGCCATTCATTGCTGAAGGAATCAGATCAGCGCTCGACGGAAGGAAAAACCCGTTGAGCGCTGATCGCGTTAAACGCACAGGTCCGCTGTTGTGCCGCGCGCGTTTTGTCAAACTTCAAGCACCGACCCGGCAGGGAAGCTCTTCACCCGGCTGCCCAACCGGCTGAGCAGCAGCTGAAACGCGCTGTCGCCGGTGCAGTGATTGAGATAAAAATCGGTTTGGGCGTAATCCGCTTGAAACACGCTCACCACATGCTCCAGATAAGCCTCATCCGCGCCCACCAGATGCGTGCCGCCAACAATGGTCAGCACGGGCTCGTGAAAGACGCGCTTAACATGCTGGAGGGTGTTGAGGATTCCGGCGTGGCAGCAGCCGCAAATCACCACCAACCCCTGCTTTCGTTTCAGCACCAGAGAAATATCGTCGCGGTAAGGATCATGCTGCCAGCCCTCTGGCGTGCGGATGAAATGGTGCGCGCTCGAGCCTTGCGGTTCGGGCCTCTCAGTGATTTCTCCCGTCATCCACAGCCCCGGGAGAATCTCCAGCGGTTGGTCGCTGAGCTGAAGATTCGCTTTTTGCATGGGTTCGATGTGTTTCTCTTCCAGCCCAATGGAGGTGTATTTGCCGTGGCGCAAAGAATAGCGCGCCTGAAAGATGTCTGTGTGAGCATACAGAGCCACGCCGGGGTTTTTAGAAAGGATACTATTCAAACCGCCGGTGTGGTCATAATGGGCGTGGCTCAACGCCAGCGCGTCCACATCCTCTGGGTGCAGTCCCAGCATCTTCATGTTGTGCGCCAAAACCGCCTCGCTTTGCCCGGTATCAAAAAGCAGATTGCCGTGATCCGTTTCAATCCAAAAAGACAGCCCGTGCTCACCCAGCAGGCCAGACTGCTCTTTGACAGCATTATCAATCACACAAATGATTTTGATCGCCATAATTCTTTTCCTTTTTCCGGTACCTTTACCGCTTCAAGATCACTTCTTCCGCTTTATTGCTCGGTGAGCTTGCGCAAGCACACAGAACAAATCGACAGATGATGATGAATGGCTGCTTGAATTTTGTCCGTCATGGCGCCCATTCTGACCAAATCGGTATCATAATCCAGAAGAATAAAACATTCTTCACAGGTTAACTCCAGAGGTTCTTTCCCCTCCTGGATCAACATTAACAGCTCCCACAAAGGGCGATTCGTTTCCGCTTCCACAGTTTTTGACAATAGGACAACCTATTTCATCAATTCTACAAAAGCGCGGAAGAAGTCTCCTTCGGTGATAATCCCGACCACTTGCTTGCCTTCCATCACCGGCAAGGTGCTGATTTTTTGCTCCAGCATGAACTGTGCCGCCTCAATGAGTTGTGTATCGGGGGTGGTTGTTTTTGGCTCAGTGGACATGACCTGGCGAACGGGGCAGCGAGAAAGAATATCGCTGGCCTTGACCGCATCGATGGCAAAGGTGGTGAAAGGAATTTTTTGGCGCAGGTCTTCAATGGTAACGATTCCCACCAGCTTGCCATCATCCACAACCAGTAAGCGGCGGATTTTATTGTTAATCATCAACCAGTACGCGTCTGGGATGGTAACACTGCTGCTTACCGTAATTGGATTCTTTGTCATCCAATCTTTAACCCGATGGCTTTCCATTTTTCACCTCCGCTTTCCGATTCGTTTGTTTGATCAGGCAATCTTTTATACCTTTGATTAAAACTGGCGCTTGTTCAAACCGTACCGTGGAGGGATGCGCAGATTTTTCTCTTTCTTCCGCGCCGCCGTTAGCGGGGATAAAGCTCCCATATCCTCGCCAGCTCATCCTCTTCGCAATGAATATCGTGGTAAAGCCGCATCGTCTCACCGTGATTGATCTGCACGCCCTCTCCTGCAACAATCTGCCCAATATCCGAAAAAGAGATCCCTGCTTGTCGCAACTGCTCAGAAGCCGCCTCCACCTGGCCGGGCGGAACGGTGGCCGCCAGCGTTCCAGAGGAAATCATTTTGAGCGGGTTAAAGTCAAACGCCTTTGCAAACCGTTCTACGATGGGAGAGAGCGAAATTTGCCCTTCTTCCACCAAAATTTTCACCTGTGACAGTTTCGCCATCTCCAGTAGAGTTTCCAACAGGCCGCCGCGGGTAACATCGTGCATAGAAGTTGCCCCATGCTTTGCCAGGATCAACGCTTCTGGAACAATGCTGACGCTCTTCATCAGTTGGCGGGCGGCTTCAAGGTCTGCCTGGTTCAATCCGAGTTCGATGGCCGTATCCGAGAAATCATTCGCCAAAATCGCCGTACCTTCCAGGGCAACGCCCTTGGTGATCAGCACATGGTCACCCAGCCTGGCCCCCCGCGTTTGCACGGGTTGCAGATCGGTAATCGTTCCCAGCGCCGTTACCGCTACCAAAGGCCGCGCCAGATTGGAAGAATAACCGGAATGACCGCCAATAATGGTTACGCCCAATTCCGCCGCGGCCCGGCTTGCGTCGCGCATAATTTCTTCCAAAAGGTGCTCGTCTTCTCTGCGCGGAACCAGAACAAGCACCAGAATCCAGCGCGGCGGCGTGCCGCTGGTGGCAATATCATTGCAGGCAACATGCACCGCCAGCCAGCCTATATCTTTCACCGCTCCCACAATGGGGTCAACATGAGAGACCAATACGCCTTCATGCACCCGTGTAATGGCCACGTCTTCTCCAAAAACAGAGCCCAGAATGACATCTGGATCATTGTTTTGAATAAAGGGATGAACATAACGTTCTAAAACCTCGAGAGAAAATTTAGACATGGCGTTAACTTTCCGTGCTGGATTCAATAGAATTTACAGTCTCGTTTTGACCATTTACCGGGTAACGGGCGGGAGCAGCGCTCCAAAAATGCACGCCGTACCGCGTTACAATTTGCGCCCTTCCGCTTTCTTCCAGCGCCTTCAGTGTCCCTTTCACATCCGCCGGCGACCAGCGCGTTAGCGCTTCGATCAATTCCGATTCGCGCATGGGGTGGCGGGTGATAATGCCAACAATCGAATCAACCAAATTCTCATTCCCGCTCAGATCAAATGAACCGCTCGCCGGGGCAATAACGTTGGCGGTTTTTCCCAGAATGGCGCGCGCGCGCAGCAGACCTTCTTCGCTGGGGGGTTTAACCCACGGCTCCACCGGCAGGCGGGTGGGCTGCAAGATGTGCACTTCATCGGGCTGAATCTGGATCAGAACCTGTTCTATTTCCTGCAAAGCCTCTTCCGTATCATTCAGTCCCTGAACCAGCATCACCTCAATCCACAACTTGCCCCGGTATTCTTCGCGGAAGCTGATCAGCCCTTGCTGAATGCGGTCATAGGTGATGTCGGGGTGAGGCCGGTTGATCTTTCGGTAAACCTCTGCGTTTCCCGCATCCAGGGTCGGCAAAACCGCATCTGCGGCGGCCAGTTCCTGGCGAACCTCAGGCTGGTAAAGCAGCGAGCCATTGGTAATCACCGCCACGGGCAGCGGCGTCATCTGCTTCACCTGCCGGATGAGATACCCCAGCCGGGAATAAAGGGTTGTTTCGCCGGAGCCCACAAAAGTAACCCAGTCAATCCCATCTGGCTGGTGCGCTTCGAGGGCTTGTTTCACCTCGGAAAGAATCTCATCCGCCGGGAAAAACTCTTTGCGCTCATTGACCAGCGGCCGGGTGCGGCCAAGCTGGCAGTACACGCAATTCCAGTTGCAGGTTTTCAATGGAATGGGGTCAATCCCTAGAGATTGCCCTAATCGCCGGGATGGTACTGGCCCAAATACATATTTCATCCGATACCTCATTCACTCCGTTCACCGAATAGTTTGGTGCCAATTCGCACAATATTGGCGCCTTCTTGAATAGCAATCAGGTAGCTGTTGCTCATCCCCATCGACAGGTACCGCATTTCCACATTGGGCAGGCTCTGCTTTGCCAGGCGGTCAAACACCTGGCGGGTGGCCACGAAAAAAGGCCGGCTGTCTTCGGGGTTGCCAAAGCGCGGCCCCATCGTCATCAGCCCTTGTACCTGTAAATATGTCAGCGTGCTCAATTGGGCGATCAGCTCATCCACCTCCTCAGGAAGAACGCCGTCTTTGTTCGGTTCGCGCCCGCTGTTGATCTCTACCAGAATGGGCAGTTTCTTTTGCAAGCTGGCCGCGTGCCGTTCCAACGCCTGCGCGAGCGCCCACGAATCCACGGTTTCAATGATGTCAAAGAATTCCGCGGCAACTTTCGCCTTATTGCGCTGCAAATGGCCAATCATGTGCCAGGTCGCGCGGCTGCCAATCGCCCGAATAATGGGCAGCGACTCTTGAATATAGTTGTAGCCAATATGCGTAACACCGGCCTCAATCACTGCTTCCACTTCGGGCAGTGTTCTGGTTTTGGCGGCAGCCAAAAGCGTAACCCCTGCTGGGATGGTCTTGCGAATGGCTTTTACGGCTTCTACAATTCTGAGCGAACTTTCAATCATGAGATTAACCCTTTGAAATCACAATCAAAATAGCGATCAATATCCCTGCTCCTAAAGAAATCATGGAATGTTGTTTCTTTTCATTTTCAACCGCCGGGAGCAAATGTGTGGCGCCCACATACACCAGCGCGCCGGCGGACAGACCCAGCAAATTCCCCAGCGAGCGCTGGTTGATCTGGTTGATCACCGGGAATGAGATTAGCGTACCCAGGGGGGTGGTCAGCGCGGCTGCCAAAAACGCCATAACAGCCGCCTTCTTGCGCGGAAAGCCAGCCTGTTCCAACAGCAAAAAGGTAACCACGCCTTCCGGGAACTCATGCAGAACCATTCCAATCGCGGCCAAAACACCCGTAAAGATGCTCACGTTGAAGGTAACCGAATAAATCACGCCATCAATAAACGAGTGCAAGCCAATGCCCACCATGGGAATGACACCAATGGAAATATTCCTGCAGTCGGTCTCCCGGCACACAAAACGGCTAACGAACCGGTTGATGATATACAGACCCATAAACCCGACCAAGAGATAGATCGGGGCCTGGCTCGTCATTTCGATTGATTTTGGAATGATATGAATAAAAGAGACAGAAATTAACACCCCGGCCGCGAAGCTCATGAAATAAATTACATTCCGGTTTCCCCATTGCTCGTGCGCGCTGATTGTATAGATGCCGATGCTGGTAACCAGGCAGGCCAAAAAGCTCGCCAGGGTAACCGCACCAAACGTGTTTAGGAACATGCCTGCCTCCTACACCACAAGCAATTCCATCATTAACCCGGTATCTTCGCGTTGAAGGGCACTCGAATGGTTTGCCCGCGCGTGTTTTTCTCCAGCGTGTATAAATCCTTCGCCGATTGAACCCGGTCGATGAATAAAACGCCTTCGAGGTGATCAATTTCGTGGTGAACAACCACCGCGTTGAATCCTTCATAATACCGGTCAAACGGCTGTCCCTGCTCATCCAACCCGGTTACCCGCAGCAAGTGCGGCCGTATGGTTTCGCCATATAAACCAGGGAAGCTCAAACAACCGTCAAAATCCCGGCGCTCATCCCCGGCTTCAATCACCCGCGGATTGATCAGCGCCTCCGGCGGGCCGGTTACCCACTCGCCTTCCTGCTCATACCCCAGGCAGACGATCACAACCTGTTTGTGAACATTGATTTGAGGAGATGCCAGGCCAATCCCATTCTCATGGGCTTGCAAAGTGTCTTTCAAGTCTGCTATCAGGTGCTTGAGCGATTTATCAATCTTTTCCACCGGCTGGCTTTTTGCGCGCAGCTCATTTTTCGATTGTGGATAAATCAAAATCTCGCGTACGGCCATTGTTCTCTCACTTTTTTAGCTGCCATCTCCTCAGCACCTCAGCCGGCCTGGCTTCTCCATCCGGTTCTTCACCGCTCCGTCTCTCTACACAAGCCAACTACTCCACAGGATGAAGTGCCTGGTGAATGGCATCATTGATCGCCTGACGCAGCGTGTTAATTGCCAATTGGGCGCAGTGTTCGTGCTCTTTGGGCAGCCCCTCTAAAGCCTGAATCACTTCTTCGGGGGTAATCCTTTGCGCTTCCGACAGCGTTTTGTTTTTCGCCATTTTTGTTACCATACTTCCACACGCGATGGTCGCGCCGCACCCATCGGTGGTGTAACGCGCATCGCGAATGACATCTCCCTCGACCAGTAAATCCATTTGCATACTGTCGCCGCACCACCCGCGGTAATGACTGCGCACGCTTTTATGATCCAGCATCCCCATATTTTCGCGGCTTTCAATGAACATGCGGGCAATCGGCGAGTAGATTCGCTTGTACTTCTCCTGATCCGTTTCATGATGATGGTGACTGTGGTGCAGTTGCTGGTCGACTTGAATGGTAACCAGGTCTGGGCCTGCCTGGCTGTCAGAGGGTTTTGCGGCGCCCACCCGCTTTTCAACCGGGGCGACCGAGGTGAAAGCCTCCAGCAGTTCCGGCATTTCGGGCAGGTCAACCTCTTCCAGCAGACCATGGTCGCAGGCCCTGGCCACAGCGGGGTTAATCGGTATTTGCGCCAGAATCGGTGAGTTTGCCGTCTGAGCCACCTGGATCGCGTTGCTGTCGCCAAACACATAATGCTTCTTGCCGGTATCCGGGCAGGTGAAATAAGCCATATTTTCCACCACCCCCAGGATGGGCACGCCAATCGTTTGCGCCATGTGAACGGCTTTGCGCACAATCATACTGGCCAACCCCTGGGGAGTGGTAACCATCACGATCCCTTTAATGGGCATGGACTGCATGATGGTTAACGCCGCGTCTGAAGTTCCCGGGGGCAAATCGATCAACAAATAATCCAATTGGCCCCACATCACATCTCCCCACAGTTGTTTAATCGCTTTACTGATCATGGGCCCGCGCCAGATCACCGCCTGGTCTTCGCTGGCCAGCAGCAAATTCATCGAAATCACTTTTACGCCTGAGCGGCTCTCCAGCGGATTGATGCCTACCTCACCTGGCTCGGCCGGCCCGTGCAGACCAAACAGCATGGGAATGCTGGGACCGGTAATATCCGCGTCCATAATGCCAACCCGGTAATTCTCTTTGGCCAGGGCGCTGGCGAGCAGGCCGGTAACAAACGACTTTCCCACGCCGCCTTTGCCGCTCATAACCGCGATGATATTTTGGACCTGGTTATAAGCTGCCGCGGCTCCTTCCGTGATTTTTGCTGAAGCAGATGTTTGATCTTTGCTGGCTGATGTGGCCATAGTGGGTCTTTCCTTTTCGATGGTTAAATTTCACTTCACCAAAGCGCAATTCATTTGCGGGATGCGCGGCATTGTGTCACAATCCGCTCGCAAGTGAAGGTCTGCGCGGTCATTCCTTCATCATTTTGCTCCCACATTTGGGGCAAACCTGATCCATGCAGCGTTCACCCAACGCATGCGGCATGCTGTAACCGCATTTTGGACAAACGCAATTCCCTCCCGGGCCAGACCCCGGTTTGTTTCCTTTGCCCAATCCCTCCCCGCTGCCAGGTGTAGGGACCCCTCGTTTTCCATACATCCAACGAGTAAACACCTTAAACCTCCAAACAGCACCTAACTATGTCCCAGTTCTTCGATTCGCTTTTCAATCGCGGCGAGTTGATCTTTAAGCCAGCTCGCCTGGGATTTCAGGTATTCAGTTTCTTCCTGAGCCGGGGGAACCGGCGCGCCGCCAAACCACTGCCAGCCCGGAACACCAGCGGCGTAGCCCATATTGCGCCAACCGCGTCCCATGCCCCTCCCGCCAAAGCCAAACCCTCCCCATCTACCCGCGCCGCCCGTGAAACCTGGAGCGTTAAATCCAGCACAATAGCCGGCGCGCCGGCCCGTCATGGGTCCCAATCCCGCAGGTCCAGTTCTATCTCCTCTTGGCATTTCATCATCTCCTTCGTACATAAAAGATTACCATCCACTCCGACCGCCGCGCTGCCTTCGCCGGCGCGGCCGCCTCGAATCATTCCTGGCACTTGCTGTCAGGCGCGACTGAGGTGTGGATGATTTGCGCTCCAAACCAGAAGCAAAAAAGTCAACGATGCGCGGTATCAAATAATATCCAAAGCCGGCCAACGCTGTCGCAACCCAGCCGGGCCGCCTGGCAAGCCCCCGGTTGGCAGCCGCTTGGGGAGAAACCACGATCGATTTTACCGGGGTCGTGTCAATCACTTCCACCCGCTGCAGCGCGCCCGTGGGGCAAATGCCGATACATTTTTCGCAGGCATCGCAGCGCTGCGGATCAATCAACGCTTTCCCGTCCATCATGTGAATTGCGCCAGACGGACAGGCATTTACGCAAACGCCGCAGCCTTTGCATAAACTCTCATTCACAATCACAGTCATCGCCAATCACTTCCTCTCCAGGCCAACCGCCGGTTACTCCTCATTCATCAAATGCTGCCCCACAGAGCGATCCTCCTGATCGGATGGGCACACCACCAGAATGCACCGGTTGATCTCATTGCTCCGGTTTTCCCAGCGGTGGGGAATGTGCGCCTGAAAGATCAGGCTGTCGCCCGGCTCCAGGTGATATTCCTGCTGCCCAACCCAATACACCAGGCTACCTTCCAGGCAGTAGACAAACTCCTGCCCGGTATGCACAATGGTATCCGCCCCGCTGTTGGTTTTGGGCTTGGATGTCATCAAGAGCGGGGTTGCCTCGCCCAGCGCCAGCCCCCCGCCCATATCTTCCAGCTCGCCGTGCGGAAACGAGGTTCGCGGCCTCTGGCCCGCCTTTTGAAAAACAAAATCTTTGGGAAGGAAGGAAACCTCAAAAAAAGCCGTGATGGGCACTTGCAGCGCGCTGGCTAACTGCTGCAGCGTTAGAACGTTGGGGGAGGATTTTTCATTTTCAATCAGGCTCAGGGTATTAAAGTTCAACCCGCTGATCTCTGCCAGCGATCGGATGGACAGTCCCCGCAGGGCGCGCAGCTCTTGCAAGCGCCGCCCCACATTAATCTCGGCTGGCTCATGGCTGGTCACGGAAGACTGCATCACCTGCATCAAACTCTCGCGCCATTGGCTCTGCATTCGCATGGTTCGGATTCGCTGCCTGTCTTGACTACGACCTGCCATTCTATTCTTCCTTTCTTCTCTTGTACTATTAATATAGTACAAATAAGTCATAAATACAATATTATTTTAGTACTATTGTCAGTTCGGCCGCCGCGCAAAGAGACACCGCCGTTGCGGGTCAGCGCGGAATCCCCGGCGCAAGGTTAACAACCTCTGGGCAACCCTCCTTTCAGCCCATCGGTTTAACCAACCCGGTATATACTTGTGAATATCCATTCACTTTGTTGTTGTAAATCGTTTTGCTTTCCGCCCCCCACAGCAGTCCGGCAGGTCTGCTGCGGCAAACGGCCAGGAGGGAAATGCGAATGGCCTCAAAATTAAACCAGATCGTCTTTCAGCGCAAGCCCGAACCCACCGAAAACGCCGCCACCCTGCTGGTGCCGCAGGGCTGGCAAATGCAGGGCGGCATTCTGCGCGCCAACCTCTACGCCGAGCGAGTTTCCGCGCAGAACATTGAAGCCAAAGTAGACCTCACCGTTCAAAAAGACGCGCAGGGCAGCGTGATGCTGCGCGTGGTGCCAGAGATGAAATACTGCGACCCGCGCTTTTTAATGGGCGGCTTCTTCCCGGTGGGCAGCAATTACGGCGGCATGACCGTCTGCCCCCTCATGCCCCCGGCCCAGTTCCTGGCGCAGATGATGTTCCCCTGGGCGCACCCGCAGGCCGCCAACGCCCAGATGCTGGACGCCCAGCCCTGGGAAGAGTACGCCAATAAATACCGCGCGGAGACGGCCCAATACGGTCTACCCACCACCTACGACGGCGCGCAGGTTACCTTTGCTTACGAAGAACGGGGCGTGCGCTACAAAGAAAAGGCCTGCGTCATCATCGAAAACCTGGGGCAGATGGCCATGGGGCAGTGGTCGAACAAATCCACCTATTTTTACCGCGCCCCCTTCGATGAGTTTGAGGACTGGGACCCGGTGCTGTTTCTCATCTCGCGCTCGTGGCAGTTCAACCCGCAGTGGCTGGCCCAGGAGCGCGCCAGCCAGCAGATGCTGACCGGCTCGTACAACCAGGCCCTGGCCGCCGAGCGCCAGCGCGGCAAGAAGCTGCTCGAAACCCAACATCACATTCAGAACACGCTCAACGAGATGCTCGATCACCAGCGCGTGACCAACGAAGAGATCCGCAACGACGCCTACCTGACCATGACCAACCAGGAAGAGTACATCAATCCCTACACCAACCTGGTGGATTACGGCTCCAATCAGTTTAATTACCGCTGGGTGACTGAACAAGGCGACGAGTTTTACACCAACAACGAGAGCGACAATCCCAACGACGCTGACGGCGTGCTCAACAAAAATGATTGGAAGCGCACGCAGGTGCGTCCCCGCCGGCCGCTGGACTGACCGGACCGCATTGGGCTGGGGAATCAAGAGAAGATCGTCAGCCGCAAAAAACAGAAATGTTAAAACCGCCCTCAATTTGACCCTGCAAGAATTGCACGGCGAGACTTGTATAGTATGAATGTTGCCGTGCAATGCCTTTGGATGACTACTCTATTTAAGCTTCTTGGATGCCCATGACAACTTTGCCAATCAATGAGTGTTTCGAGCCGCCCGACGAACTGGATGGGGCGAAAGTGCTTCTATGGGCATATAACCCCGAAAAGCCATTTTTCATGATGTTATTTGAAGATGGCTCAAATTACAAACCCATTCATGGTTTTGCCATCTGTCGTTATGGGGGAGAAGAACTATTCTACAAATTCTCTTGCAACAGCGAGTGGGAAGTAGAAAATGATTCGGATCACGCGAGTATCGAAGAGGCCATCCATGCCGCACACCATCTTTCAAAAGAGCCAATTGTTTGGAACCAGAAGCTGCCTGCAACCGAATAGGAGCGCATGTTTCGGCTGCCAGCGGATCGCCAAAACAGTTGAAATCCCATTGAGTTACGAGAGCAAAGCCAGCGATGTACGCTGTTCGACACACATGAAAGTTCATGCTCTGACAAGCCGCTAAAAAGGGACGCACTCACACATCGCATATTTTGTGGTTCAGTTGATCCGAACCATTTCCGAAGCCTGACGCCTGGCATTCTCACCGAAAACCCCTATAATAAAAACCATACCCCAACGTACTGGAGAATCCATCCATGCCCGAATTTGTAACCCTCTCCTGCCCGTCTTGCGGCGCGAAGCTGCAAATTGGCAGCCATGTTGACCGGTTTGCCTGCAGCCACTGCGGCAATGAGCACGTCGTCCAGCGCGACGGCGGGATTGTCTCTCTCGCGCCCGTCATCGAACAGATCAAGCAGGTGCAAAGCGGGGTGGATAAAACTGCCTCCGAGCTGGCCATTGCCCGCCTGAAAGAAGAAATCCAGGAGATCCGCCGCAGCATGCCCGACACATCCAATGAGGGCTGCCTGGCCAAAGTGGGCATGGGGCTTTCAGGAATAGCCATGTTCGCCTGCATTGGTGGGATTATGACCGGTGATGGCAGCACCATCGCGATGGCGGTGGTGGTATCGCTGATCATGTTCGCTGTGGGTGTTTGGCTGGGCCTCAAAGAAGACCAGAACAAGAACGCCAGACTTAAACCCTATCGCGAGGCCATCGCCGAAAAAGAAAATGAGATTGAACGCCACAAGAAGTTGGTGAACCTCGATTAGTCTTTTTTGCTCTGCGGCCGGCACGCAAATTCCCTGCCCGGCCAGTAGAACGGGTATAATCCACGCAGCAAAAATTTACCTGGCGGGATGCCGCCAGGCAGCCCATTCACCCGCGCATTCACTCGCGGAAAGGAAGAAACCCCTCCATGAACATGCTGCCCCCATCCGCCGCCGCCCGCCCGCATTGGAACGGCATTTACCGCATTGGTGCGGTTGCCGCTCTGGCCATGCTGGCCATCATGGCCGCGCAGATCGGCATCTACATCGCCTGGCCGCCGCCCGACAGCGTCTCCGGCTTCTTTGCCCTCTTCCAGAGCAACTGGCTGCTGGGACTGCTCAGCATGGACCTGCTCTACATTCTCAACAACACCCTGCTGGTGTTGATCTACCTGGCGCTCTACGCCGCGCTCAAACCGGCCGGTGATACCGCGGTGCTGATCGCTCTGGTGCTGGGGCTGATTGGCATCACCGCCTATTATGCCTCCAACACCGCCTTCGAGATGCTCTCGCTCAGCCGCCAGTACGCCGCGGCCGCCAGCGAGACGCAGCGCGTCATCGCCCTGGCAGCCGGTGAGGCCATGCTGGCCACCTATAAAGGCACCGTCTTTGATACCTACTACATCCTCAACGGCATCTCCCTGCTCATTTTCGCCGCCGTCATGCTGCGCAGCCCGCTCTTCAGCCGCGCCACGGCCATCATCGGCCTGGCAGCCGGGGTGCTGATGTCGATTCCCTCCACAGCCGGCACGCTGGGGCTGGTCTTTTCGCTGCTCTCGCTGATCCCCTGGGCGGTGTTCTGCATTCTGCTGATCAAACCCTTCTTCCAATTGGAAGCAAAAATCGCGGCGCGTTGAGCGCCAGCGCTGAATCACAAAAAACCGCCCTCCCGCATCAACCGGAGGGCGGTTTTTTTATGTACGCTGCCAGCGGGTTTACCACGTTCCCAGGTGAATACGCTCTTCCAAACTGATCTCCACCTGGTTTGCCCTGCGCGCTCCCTCGGCCGGGTAGCCCAGCGCCAGGTAGCAGGGGATCTCGTAATCGTCCGGCAAGCACACAAATTGCCGCATTGTCTTGCGCTCGGACTCAAAGGGGATGCGCACCACACCAAACACACCCTCAGCAGCGGCGGCCAGCAGCATGTTCTCAATGCACAGCCAGATCGAAGCAAAATAATTCAGCGCGGAAAGGTCTTTAGGCTTGAGCAGCGGGGCCGGCTGGCGGAAGCACGGCAGCATCAGCACCCCGGCGTTGTACAGCATGCTGTACTGTTTGGGGATGGCGTCCACATACATTTCGCGCTGGCTTTCGTCTGTCAATCCCCAACGGTTGACAATCCCCAGCGCGCCTTTGCCGCCCACCGGTTTAATCACCTGGTCGAGTAGCGCCTTGCGCTGTGCTTGCTCTTGCAGCAGCACAAAATGCCAGCTTCGCAGGTGATCATTGGTGGGGGCCTGCAGCCCGGCGGCGATGATCTTTTTGACCAGTTCCATGCTCACTTCACGCGGCGCGAAGTCGCGAATGGTGCGCCGCGCGGCGATGGCTTCATACACATCCATATTACCCTCCATCGAAGTACACAACTTGATTGTAGAACAATTATACTACTATTTAGAATGCCGTGTCTGATTTCCAGCCTATCTCGCAGCCATTTCCACCGGTGCGGATCCAAGCTGGATGGACAATGACAGCCCGAAAAGGTCTATAATCAAAGCAGGCCCATCCAATAAACAGGAGTCAGCCGTGCAAAAGAAAAATACCTTCACCAAAATTCTGGCGGCCGCCGGCTGTGTGCTGATCTGGCTGCCGCTGGCCGCGCCGGTTATGTTTACCGCCATCCGGCTGGCACAGGGCGGCCCCTTCCGTTTCGATTTTCTGATGCCGGGCGAGCTTTTCCCGGCGGCGCTGGCCGGCGCGCTGCTGCTCTTGTGGGCGGCGCTTAGGGTGCGCTCGCAAGTGCGAATCATCGCCTGGGGACTGGGCTGCATGGTGGCCCTGCTGGTGGGCAGCCAGGGGCTGGCCGTCGTCAGCGGGCTGGCCAGCGGGCGCATCGAGGCCAGCGGACCCTGGTTTGTGCTGGTACTGACTCTGTTTGTGGGATTCATCCTGGCGATGGTGGTGATTGCCGTGAGCGGCGTCCGCCTGGCGCGCGGCCTGTTCGCGCGGCCTGCCGCGGATGGCGGGTTGTAATGAAGGAGTTCGAACATGAAGTACCGGGTGCATCGCTTTGATCTGCGCATGACGGCCGACCAAAGCAAGCTGGAGCAGTTCTTAAATTCACTGCAAGGCGAAATCGCGGCTATCATTCCCAACGTGGGCCTGGGATTTTTTTGGGCGCACCGTGTCAATTTTTTACTCATCATTGAAAAACTGAGCTAGACCATCCTGTTCTCTTCAATCTACATGCCAGCTCCCACCCTCGACGAGTTCTTCAACGGCTTTCCGGCCTCGCGCCCGCTGTTCGACGCGCTGCTCAGCGCGGCAGAAGAGCTGGGTGAGGTGGAACTGACCGTGCAAAAAAGCCAGATCGTGCTGCGCCGCGCCAGGCCTTTTGCCTGGGTGTGGGTGCCGGGCCGCTACCTGCGCGGCAGAACCGCCCCGCTGGTATTAAGCCTCAGTTTCCCCGCGCCGGATCCCTCGCCGCGCTGGAAGGAGATCGTTCAGGTGTCGCGCGCGCGCTTCATGCACCACCTGGAGCTGCGCTCCGCAGCCGAGATCGACGCCGAGGTGCGCGCCTGGCTGCGCCAGGGCTGGCAAGCCGCCGGACGCGATTTGCCAGCGTAGCCCAGCAAATGTTAGAATAATGATCAAGAAAATCTAATTTATTTTCAGCGGCGCGGGGAGCGCCGCGGGTGGAAATCCATAAAGGAGGCAATCTCATGGATATTCAGAGTTTATTGATGTTCCTGCTCATCGGCCTGGTGGCCGGCTGGCTGGCCGGGAAAATTATGAAAGGCGGCGGTTTTGGCCTGGTGGGCAACATCATTGTCGGCGCTATCGGCGCGCTGCTGGGCGGCTGGCTGTTTGGCCTGCTGGGCATTTCGGCCGGCGGGCTGATCGGCTCGCTGGTGACCGCGCTGGTCGGGGCGATTGTACTGCTCTACCTGGTGCGCCTGATCAAAAAGGCCTGACCGGTTTTCTTTCTCTCTCATAAACTCAATGCGCCCTCCGACATGAAATCCGGAGGGCGCGTAAATATAAGGATGCGATGGATCATCTACCTTCCCTACCCAAACGGCCGCGCCACCCCATGCCCGCCTTTGTTGCCCAGGCGCTCGCCGAGCGCGGGCTGCAGGCTGCCTATCAGCAGCGCCCGCCCTACCAGCAGAACGACTATATCGGCTGGATTCTGCAAGCCAAACGCGAAAAAACCCGCCAGAAGCGCCTGCTGCAAATGCTGGACGAGCTGGAAAAAGGCGGCGTGTATATGGGCATGCCGCACGCGCCCTCGCAAAAAGGATAAACGCCAGGGAAATTTACCCCTCCCCGGAAGCCCCTGGGTGTACAAACTCGCGGGTAAAGGTTTCCAAAAAAACCTGCTCGCAGCGCTCCGGCGCGATGCCAAAATCGGCGCAGAACGCGTCTGCCAGCAGGGCGTACATCGCCATGGGCAGGGCGTTGAAGAAGAACAGACGCACCAACCTTTCTTCGCTTACCTGCCCGGGTTGGCTGCCGTTGAGCGCGATCACCGTTTCAAACACGTCTTTCAGCGCCGCCAGGCTGCGCGCCTCCGCGTTGTCGATGGATTGCAGCACAATCAGACGGATCAGGGCCTGGCGCTGCTGGTAAAAGGCCAGCATGCCCTGCAAATGCGTGTGGAACTGGGCAGGGTCGTTCAGATCCATGCTCGCCATCCTGGTTTGCAGCTCCGCTTTGATTTCTGCCACCAGCTTTGCCATCATCTCATGCAGCATGTTTTGCTTGGTGCTGAAGTGATAGTATAGCATCATCTTCGTCACGCCGGCGCGGCGGGCAATCTCTTCCACGCTGGTTTTTTCGTAGCCGTTGGCCAGAAATTCCTGTTGGGCGGCGTCCAATATTTTTTGTCTGGTTTTTTCACTGGCTTTATTCGCGGCCATCCGATCTGCTTGCTCCTCTCCTGGTTGATGGTTTCCAAATTCCCGGCGCAGGTGCCTTGACATTCTCCCTGGAACGGAATATATTATACCATAGTTTTATACTGATAGTAATATAAATTATAACACACGGCAAGAAAGGAACAAGGCTCATGCCGCTCCGACCCATCGCTGATTTTCTGCGCTATCATGCCCGCTTCTTCACCGGCAAGGTGAAAATCTCCCCGCGCGGCCAGGCGGCGTTGCCCGGCGCGCCCGCCGGATACCGCCCGTTCTTAACGGTTGCCCGCAAATCCCCCACCGCCAGCCCCGCCGCCGCGCTGCGCGTAACCTTTCGGGTACATAAGGTAAACTTCTGGCAGCGAACTCTGCTGCCCTATGGCAGCATCCCCTTCTTTGCTGGCGCGCCAGGGTTTATCTCGAAAACCTATCTGGTCAACCCCCAGCAGAGCAGCTTCTGCGGCCTGTACCAGTGGGAAAGCGCGCAGGCAGCCCAGACCTACATTGAATCCTACCAGGGGCGCTTCATGCGCCGCAACGCCCTTCCCGGCTCGGTGAGTTTCGAAATCCAACCCATCGCGGACAAGGATGAAGCATGAACATCGTATTGCTGTATCTCTCCCCCAACAAAACCACACACAAAGTTTCCCTGGCTCTCGCCCGGCGGTTGGAGCAAGACGGCCACAGCGTTTCACTGCTGGACGCGGGTAAGCCCGGCCAGCGCAGCCCCATCGAAGTGGATCCGTGCCTCTTTGAGAACGCCGACGTAATTGGGGTTGGCAGCCCGGTGTTCAACCTGCGCATCCTGCGGCCGCTCAAGCAGTATCTGCGCCAGGCGCTGCCTCATTTTTCCAAAGATGTCAAAGCATTCATCTACATCACCTACGGCGGAATCACCTCTGGCAAGGCTTTTCTCAACGCGGCCAGCCTGCTGAAGCAGCACAAGATCCCTGTAGTAGGCGGATTCAAGGTGCGCGCGCCGCATTTCTACAGCAGCGAGTCATACCCTGATGCCGCCGCGCTACAAACCATTGACCAATTCTGCGCGCAGGTCAGCGCCAATCTGTTCCGCGCCATGCCCTGGCCGCAGGTGGAACAGGCTTTTGGCTACCAGGGCTGGAAGGTCAGGCTGATTTACCCCTTCGCGCAGATCGTCGGAGAGCTGCGCCGCCTGCCCATTCACTTTGACACGCAGCGCTGCCTGCGCTGCCAGCGCTGCATCCGCGAATGCCCCGCCAACGCGCTGAAAATGGACGATTATCCCGTGCTGGATAAGCACAAATGCGTGCATTGCTACCACTGCGCCACCATCTGCCCGCAGCAGGCCATCTTGTGCCCAACCTACAAAGTGGAAGGCATGGCGAAGGTCAATGTGAAACTGCTGGGGCATGAGCAGCCGCAAAACGCCATTTACCTTTTGCCGCCTGCCGGCGCGGTTGGATCGATCGGGCAGCGCGGCTATAATTAAGGTAGACGAACAGGAGGCCGGCAGGGATGATCAAGAAAATCGAAACCGAGTATCTCAAGTATTTCTGGCCCATGCGCCACTACCTGATCACCTGCGGGGAACTGCCGCGCGCCAACATCATCGCGGTCAGCTTCTGCATGCCGGTCTCCAACCACCCGCCCATGCTGGCCTGCGCCATTGGCCAGCACATGCACAGCGCCGAGCTCCTGCAGCAGACCGGTGAGTTTGTCGTCAATGTGCCCGCCCCCGGCCTGCGCCGCCAGGTTTACTACTGCGGTTATCATTCCGGGCGGGACGTGGATAAATTCAAAGAGACCGGCCTCACGCCCTTGCCGGCCCGCCAGGTGAGCGCGCCCATCATCGCCGAATGCGTTGCGCATGTGGAATGCCGCGTGGAGCAGCGCGCGCCGGCAGGCGATAAGTGGCTGTTCATCGCCCGTGTGCTGGACGCCTACGCCGACGAAGACCTGGAAACCGGCCTGTGTGAGCTGGAGCTTTCTCTGGGCGAATTTCCGCAAAAGGTCTACGGCGGGCGCTTTACCGGCAAAGCCAGCTAACCGCGCGGAACCGCAGCATGCTTCTCCTCCCAGAAAGGCAGCACGCGCCGCATGATTCCCTGCTCCAGCGCCGCCGCCAGCAGCACACCCGCCGCGTACATTCCATAATCCAGCGGATCAAAGGTGCCCCCCAGCGCGTACACCCCCAGCGCCTGCAGCGTTTCGGCTGCCACCGCCGCGCTAAACACCAGCAGGGCTTTCACCCACCACGGGCGCAGAAACCTGAATTGATCCTCGCTGATGCATAGCAAAAAGTAAAACCCAAATGGCAGCGTCAGGTCAGAGAAATAACTGGCGGATAGAACAAACCATTCTCCGCCAGCCCGCCGGCCAGGCCCAAGAATGTGCAGCCCGGCGATCAGCAGCTCTATCCCCAGGCAAACCAAATTTTTTGGGGTGAGTTTTTGCACCCTTCACAGTCCTTTCCGGCGATTACTCCGGCAAATCGTCCAGCACCTGCTGCATGTTTCTCTTATACGCCTTAAACGCCGCGCGGCCCTTTTCGGTCAGGCGCGGCAAGCCCACTTCGGGAGGATGCTCGCTCACCTCAGGTCTCTTCGCTGTCATTTCAAGCAGTGAATTCCTGCAAGTGAAGGCTGATATCAGTTTCATGATTCCAGCACGTAGTGACCGCAGATTCATATGCTTTGGCAAAAATGTACTTTTATTCATCATACATTTCTTCCGCTATTGATCAATAGCAGTGAAAGCGCCGCCCCAGCAACTGTGCATTGACCCGCTGACCGCGCGGCTTATAATCAGAGTCAGGCGGGCAATGTGGATCGCCTGCCTGAAACGGAGGCAAAATATGAAACCGTCTCCTGTTGCCAGCCGCCAATTAATCTTCACCGTGATCAAGTTTTATCTGCTGGCGGCAGCCCTGCTGATGCTGCTGTTCTTTCTGCCGGCTGGCACCTTCCAGTACTGGCAGGCCTGGGTTTACATGGTGGTCATCCTGGGTCCCATGCTGCTGGTGATGGTCTACCTGCTGCGCAATGACCCCGAACTGCTGGCGCGCCGCATGCAATTTCGTGAGCGGGCTGCCGACCAAAACCTGATCACCCGCCTGTCCATCCTTCCTTTTCTCGCGGCGTTTATCCTGCCGGGCTTCGACCGGCGCTTTGGCTGGTCGCACGTGCCGGTATGGCTGGCCGTGACCGGCCAACTGCTGGTGCTGAGCGGCTACGTCATCAACTTCCTCGTCTTCCGTGAAAACAGCTACGCCTCGCGCATTGTCGAAGTCAGCGAGGGGCAGACGGTTATCTCCAGCGGACCGTATGCCATCGTCCGCCACCCCATGTATCTGGGCGTCATGCTTCTCTACCGCCTTTCGCCGCTGGCCCTGGGCTCGTATTGGGGCATGATCCCCGCCCTGATGATTATCCCCTTCATCATTGTCCGCATTATCAGCGAAGAAAAACTGCTGGTCAAAGAGCTGAAGGGCTATGCCGAATACCGCCAGAAGGTGCGCTACCGCCTGATTCCGGGAATTTGGTAGGCGTTCAGCCAGCAAAGGAAAAAAACGGATGGAAATCGTTGATTAATTCAGGATAAAAAAGGTCTATAATAGTCTTATATTAGCCTGATGAATCGAAAGGAACATCCGATGACGCGAGCCAGCCTTTACTTAAACTTTGCTGGAAGCAGCGAAGAAGCTTTAACCTTTTACCGCTCCGTGCTGGGCGGCGAGTTTTTGGGCATTATGCGTTTTAGAGACATGCCCGGCGCGCCGGAGATGAGCGCCGCAGACGCCGAAAAAGTGATGCACATGACCCTGCCGGTGGGCGATAACCTGATGCTGCACGCCAGCGACACGCTCGAATCGCGCGGGCAAAAACTGGCCGTGGGCAACAACTTCTCCATCATGCTCGAACCAGAAAGCAAAGCCGAAGCCGACCGCCTCTTCAGCCAGCTCTCCGCCGGCGGTGTGGTGGAAATGCCCATGCAAGACATGTTCTGGGGCGACTATTACGGCGCCTTCACTGACCGCTTTGGCGTGCAGTGGATGATCAACTTCGCCAACCCGCACAGCGCCTGAGCCAACCTGAAAGGAGGAAACCCTGATGAGCCAGAACCCTCTCAACCTGGGCCTGCGTTTTGCGTTGGAACTGGCCGCCCTGGCGGCAATGGGCGTGTGGGGTTGGCGCGCGGCGCAAGGCTGGCCGCGTTTTCTGCTGGCGGTGGGTATTCCCCTGCTGGCAGCCGCCCTGTGGGGCATCTTCCGCGTGCCCAACGACCCCGGCTCCGCGCCGGTGGCCGTGCCCGGCCTGCTGCGCCTGGCGCTGGAACTGGCCTACTTTGGATTCGCGGTGTGGGCGCTGTACAACGCCAGCCTGCCTGCTCTGGCCTGGTCCCTGGCCGCGGCGCTGATCGTGCATTACGCCCTCTCCTACGACCGGGTGCTCTGGATGCTGGCCCAGCGCGGATAAGCGATTTTTCGTTCTCCATTTTCGCCTGCCGGGGGTAGAATGAGAGTAAGAGATCATCACCCGCGAATGGAGGCACAAATGCAGATCGAAACCATCAACCTGGCCGAGAAATTCAGCCGCTTTAGCGAGCAGTGGCAGCCCAAAATTGTGGGCGAACTGAACGACGCCTACGTCAAACTGGCCAAACTACAGGGTGAGTTCGTCTGGCATCACCACGACGAAGAGGATGAACTCTTCATGGTGATCAAAGGCCGCCTGCTGATCAAACTGCGCGACCGCGACCTGTGGATTGGCGAAGGCGAACTGGCCATCATCCCGCGCGGCGTGGAGCACTGCCCGGTAGCCGTTGAAGAAGCGCACGTGCTGATGCTGGAACCTAAATCCACGCGCAACACCGGCAACGTTGAGAATGAGCGCACCGTGGAAGCCGAGTGGATTTAGCGGCAAACCGTGTTTACGCGTTGGCACCGCGCCCAACCAAAAACCTAACCCCAGCGCATTGAGTCAAAAGAGCGTTCAGACCATTTGAAAGGAGGATATTCAAATGTCTCAATCTGGCGCACCCAATGTGGGAAATGACTTGATCCGCATCCACCACGCCATCACTCGCGGATTGGAAGTCGGCGTGCATTACACGCATAAGCTGCTGGAAAAAAGAATGGCAGCCGACAGCGGCTTTGTCGACTACCTGCGCGCGCTGGTCAGCGTGCTCGATTCGCACCACCTCGTCGAAGACGATGTGGCCTTCCCTTATCTGCGGCAAAAAAACCTGCCAGCCCCCTATGAAATCCTCATCCAAGAGCATCAAGAGATGGCCGGTCTCTTAAGCAGCATCCAGCAAATGCTGCCCAACTTAGCCAACAGCCAGACCCTCAACGAGGTAAACCGCGCGCTTCAACAAATCCTGGAAATCTGGCGCGCGCACATCAAACGCGAAGAAGAGAGCATCTCCCCGGAAATCACCAACACGATAATGAGCGCTGAAGAGCAGGCCGAGCTGGGCAAGAGCATGGCGCAGCACGCCCAGCAGCATTCCGGCCCCGATTATCTGGTCATTCCCTTTGTGCTCTACAATCTGCCTGCCCAGGAGCGGGCAGTAATGATGGGTCTCATGCCGCCGGTCATTACGCAAGAGCTGCTGCCCGGCCCGTGGAAGGAGAAATGGGCCGCCATGCGCCCCTATTTGCTGATGGATTAAGCTTAACGACAGCGGGCGGAAATTTCCGCCCGCTGTTTGATTTCTAGATTACGCCAGATCAATTGCTTGAGGTGGATAGTTTTAATTGACACGCCTGCCAGAAAAGCATAAACTATTTTTGTGCCACAACACGAAGGGGGGATGCTTTGCGCCACATTCCATTTTTTCGGAGCAAAATATTGAAAACCATCCACCCTAACCTTTTTGCCTACCTCGGATTGTTGCTCCTGCTGACAGCCTGTTCGCATACCGATTCCACCCCCACTGCCTCGGCCGGCCACAACCTGCTCTACGCCCTCACCTTCGACAACGATGCCGCCTTCTCCGGCTGGCACGTTGGTGGGCCAGGAACTGATTACCTGTGGCTGGAAAACACCCAAGACGGCAAATACCTGTTCGAGTACCCTTCCGGTTTCCTTGAAAGTCAGGATTTCGAATTTGGTGATGTCCAAATCGCGGTGGATGTCGAATTTCTGGTCAAGACCCGTGTGGAAGCTGGCCTGTCGTGCCGGATGCAGCCTGAGGCAGGCGGGCGCTACTATTTCAGCATTGCCAACGATGGGCATTGGGACATTCGCAGATGGAACGATGGCGAAACCATCCTGGCGCAGGGGCGGTCAGACGCCATTCAAACCGAAAGAAACCGCCTGGCAGCACGCTGCGTGGGCGACACGCTCACGCTACTGGTCAATGATGTGGAAATCGGCTCAGCGCACGATGGCACATTCGTTAGCGGCGGTCTCAATTTTAACTACGCGGCCGATTCCGCCGGAGCAGGGACATTTGATGCCATTACGGTGGAAGATTGGGGAGATAGCAAAACATCCCGGGCGGATTCCGCTCCAGAAGGCGAATCCACATCCACGCAGGCAGCCGCCCTTGAACCGGCCACCGCCACACCGCTTCCCACGTCGACAGCCACCCCCACCTTGATACCGACTCCTGCCGCCACCCTGCGCCCAACCACCATTCCAGAAGATGAATTGGTTCTCTACCAAACCGGCTTCGATGACAGCGATACCACCCTTTCCGACTGGAAAACCTTTGCCTTTTCGATGGACAAGAAGGATTTTGTCACCGAAGGCTATAAAACCTGGACGGCGAATGGAATTTTCCGCTTTGAGCAGGAAGCCAACACCCGCGTTTATGCCATCTACGATAAAGACCTGGGCACCGCCGATATGGACATTTCCGCGCGCGGCAACCCGCCCTTCGAGGGGCACGGTGGTCTGGGGCTGGTTTGCCGCTACAGCCAGGCCGGTTGGTATCAGTTCATGGTCGAACCAAGAGATGGCGCGTGGAGCATCCGGCTGGTCAAGCCCGATGAAAACGGACGGGTTCACTTTCATATCATTTCCTCCGGTCTCCATAAATGGCTTCAGCAGAGTGTAGAACTGCGCGCCGAGTGCAAGGGCGACCGTCTGACCTTCTATATTGACGGTGAAAAGATGGCCTCGCTGCATGATTCCACTTTTCCCTCTGGAAAGGCTGGCTTCCTCGGCTGGACTTTTGCCATCGGAGACGATTGGAACACCGTGGACGAGTTCACCCTCCGCCGCGCCCAATGGAACGAGACCAGCCTGAGCGGCCCCGCCCCCACCCCCGGCGCAGATGGGACGATCTACAGCACCGATTTTGCTAAACTGGACGATTTGAATCCCTACTGGGCAAAAACCGATTGGGGAATCATTGGCATTCCCGGTTCTCCCATCCTGATTGGCGGACCCGGCGGGCAGTATGCCCCGCACACCTACCTGTATATCAACGATTTTGATCCCGCAGCGGATGTGGAAATCAGCGCAGATATTCACCCTCTTTACTTATACAGGCGCGGATTGATTTGCCGCTACAGCGAAGACGGCTGGTATGAAGCCTATTACTTGAAGGACGATATAGAAAACCCGATTGTCCTGTTGCGGAAACAGCGTGAAGAGCAGGGCAAATTCACAGGCGCAGACACCATCCTGGGAACAGCATACGCGGGTTCACAAAATCCGGTTAACCTGACCCTGACCTGCGCCGGAAATCAGATTTCGGTCAAACTGAACGGCGAGCAGGTATTGTATGCCGAAGACGACACCTGGAAAAACGGGCGCTATGGTTTTGTGATAATGGATACCCCGCCAGGCAATCTTCGCAATACATTGCTCAATTACACCGTCCGCCCGGCGCAAGCCATTCCGGCAGGGGCATTCGTGAATGAGAAGATCTTCAATTCACCGGATGAAATTGCCGCCAACTGGGGGTTGGATTTGCAAAACAATCCAATGGTCAAGAGAAATGACAATGTTCTCACGTTGGACGCAGATGATGGAATTGGCCTGACCAGCAATAGCGACCTGCTTGAAAACTCCGAAATGACAGCGGATGTTGAGTTCCTGGACAATGGGCTTCTCTACCTCCAATGCCGCTCCGAAAGCCCCGCTCATGCTGTATTTGAAGTCAGAAGGAATGGGGAATGGTTTTTACATTGGCAAGACCGGGAAATCGCGCGCGGCAGCAGCCCGGCCATTCAACCCGGCAAAAATATCTTGACCATGCGCTGTGAGGGTGAACGCCTGAGCCTGACCGCAAACGGTCAAACGATAGCCGAAGAAACCTATCATGCCGCCTATACCCCGGCGAAAGGGCGCATTGTCTTGTGGGTCAATGCCCAATTGCGTGTCAACAGCCTGGCGATAAAAACTTTCCAGGGTTCTACAATTCTTACCTCCGTTCCCCTGCTCAACCAGGCGACTCTGCCCAGGGCTTACCAGCCCAATGAGACAATTTTTGCCTGGGATATAAACTCTTTCGTCTTCGGGTGCGGCGACGGCTGGTGGGGGCGTGACCCCAACCCCTGTTGGTGGCAAAAACCCTACAACAAACATGTTATTGATCAATTTGTCACAGAGGATGCCATTATCGTAAAACCAAACGAAAAAATCCTGACGCTTTTTACATATCAGCCCGACTTGTACGATTTACCGGTCGAAATCAGCGCCGAAGCCACCCTTACCAGCAAAGGCGGCGCGGCAGCCTTGTTCTGCCGCGCGACACCGGTTGGGCGTTATGAGTTTTATATCCAACCAGACGGCAAGTGGTATATCCGGCGCAATGTGATCTCCCAGTATTATCTGCCGCAAGCCAAACATCTCACCACCCTGGCGCACGGCATAGTGGAAAACTTCTCACCTGAAAACATGCGGCTCAGCGCCACCTGCAGCGGCAGCGACCTGATTTTCACCCTAAACGGTGCGGAATTAGGCCGGGCGCAGGATACCCTTTACCCTGAAGGACAGGCTGGCCTCTTTTTTGATGTTTTCAGCGAGGGCAGCTTTACCAATCTCAATCTTTACCGGGCAAAGTAACCCGCACAAAAATCCATACTCTTTCTATTTGGGTGTTTGATTGCATGTAAAAAAACGAAATCACCCCTTTGCTCAAAGGACGCGCCCATGCCCTCTTCCGAAATCCTGCGCACGCCGCGCCTGCTGCTGCGCTATCAAACCCCCGCCGATATTCCGCCGCTGATCGCCCTGTGGCGCGACCCCGAGGTAACGCGCTTTATGGGCGGCCCGCGCGATTTACAACGCCTGCAAACCGCCTTCGACGAGACCCAGGCCAACCCCACCGCCGAGACCTACGACCTGTGGCCGCTGGTCGAGTTGAGCAGCGGGCAAACCATCGGCCACTGCGGACTGCTGGATAAAGAAGTGGACGGCAAGGCCGAGATTGAATTGGTGTACGTGCTGGCCCGCTCGGCGTGGGGCCAAGGCTACGCCAGCGAAATCGGCGCGGCGCTGGTCGCGCACGCCTTTGAGCGCATGGGGCTGCGCCGCCTGATCGCGCTGATCGAGCCGCAAAACGCGCCGTCGGAGCGGGTGGCACTGCGCCTGGGCATGCGCCTGGAGAAAGAAGTCATTCGTCCCAGCGGCGAGCCGCGCCGCGTGTATGCGCTTGAAAAGATGGAGTGATCCGCTTTCGCAAGTCAGAGATAAACGCATAGACGCCCTCCAGGAACAGGAGGGCGCCGGTTTTTTAACTTGACAATTGTGTATGAATCTGTATAATGAGTGATTAATCAGTCATTATAGAAAGAAAATAAAACCATGCCGCGCCAGCTCAGCCCAGAAAGACGAGAAAAATTCTTATCCGCCGCCCTGCAGTTGTTCGTCACCCAGGGCGTGCACAACACCACCACCGCCGAGGTTGCCCGCCTGGCCGGCAGCGCGGCCGGCACCCTCTTCCTCTACTTCCCCACCAAGCAAAGCCTGGTCAACGAGCTGATTTTGCACATCACGCGCCAGCAGTCCGCGCATATTCATGCGCTGCTGGCGCCGGGCCAGAATGTGCGCGACGCTTTTTTCACCATCTGGAGCGGCACGCTGCGCTGGTTTCTGCAAAATCCGCTGGCCTACCAGTATGTGCTGCAGGTGCGCGACTCGGGCATCATCGAAGCGGCGGTGATCCAGGAAAGCGCGCTGTTCTTTGATTATTACTACACCACCATCCAGCAGGGATTGGACGAAGCGCTGATCAAGCCCTACCCCATTGACCTGATTGGCGAGTTTCTGTACCAGGACCTGGTGGCGATGATGAAAATTCTGCAGCGCCAGCCCGGTGCGCGCCAGCAAGACGCGTTGATTTCGCAGGGTTTTGAGCTCTTCTGGGATGGGATTAAGAAATGACCTTGAAGGAGTTCTTATGAGCACGCTGAAAACGATTGGTGTGGCCGCCTTGATTTTGGCCATCTTTCTTTCCGGGTACGGGCTTCACCGCCTGGGCAAACCGTACCACACCCTTTTGTTCACCCTGCACAAACTGGTCAGTTTGGGGGCGCTGGCCTGGCTGCTGGTTACCGCCGCGCGCGCCCAGCGCGCCGCGCCCCTGCCCGCGCTGGCATTCAGTCTGGTCGTAGCCGCGACAGTGTTTTTTGTAGCCACCATCGCCACCGGCGGGCTGGTCAGCCTGGAGAAGCCCGCCCCCGCGGCCGTCGCCTGGGCGCATAAGCTGCTGCCCTATCTCACCGCCGCCAGCAGCGCGGCGGCCTGGGTTTCGCTGAGCCGCTGAGCAAGGGTGTATACTAAAAAAAAGCCGCCCGTGATGAGATTCCCATACCCGGTTGGCAAGGAGTTTTTATGATCGATCTGGTAAAAATCGCCATCGACGGCGCGATTCTTTCCGCGCTGGCAACGCTGCTCATCTCGATCAGCATGCGCACCAACCCGCGCATCTGGCTGCATGATTACCCCAAAGAAATTCAGGCCGCCGTGCCTCCCAAAACCGCCGAAGAAAAACGTCTTTCGCTGATTTTCGGTATCCCGTTTCTCATCCTGCTGGCAGCCGGGCCATTCATCTCCACGCTCACCCTGCCGCAGCGCGCCAGCTTGCCGTTTTGGGCGCTGTTTGCCAACGCCTCTGGGGTGATGTTTGTGTTCAACGTGATCGACTGGCTGGTGCTGGACTGGCTGATTTTCTGCACGATCACACCGTCCATCATGGTCATCCCCGGCACGCAGGGCATGGCTGCCTACAAAGACTACGCATTCCACTTCCGTGGGTTTCTAATCGGCACGCTGTTCTCGGTGGTATTTGGCCTGGTAATTGCCGCGGTTGTGTATCTTTTGCGCTGACGGGCGCGCCCGGCTCTGTCCCCCCAGGATGATCGTGACTGCTGTTACCTTTGAATTTGCGTTCGGGTTTCCCCGTTACGCAGCCCTTGCCCGGCTTGGGAAAGAAGAGCTGGTTTTTTGCAGCGATTTAGCGCCGCTCAACAGGGAAGAATCGCTGCTTTTTTACTTCCACCGCGGCAGAGGGTGCGCAGCAGATTTTCGGTGCGGATGGAGTAAACCCTTTCCTTGTTTGAATATCATTGCTGCTGCGCAACCCGTCTGTTTCCGTGCTACAATAAAATCAGGGACATGAATAAGCAATGTTGCTTCCACCCTGATGGTCTGCCGAACCTTTCACGCACGGCGTTTCATCATCTTCTTTTCAACCCCGCGCGATAACAAATTCAGGTTACCTCTTTTATCTGGGAGTGGCCATGCGGCGGGTTAATCAGAAACCAGCATCCATCTTTTTTCAGACCGCTCGGCCAAGCTATTCCTGTGCCCGATCAGAAATCACAAAAAAAATCCATCCCATCATCGCAAACTCAATAGAACAACTTACCAGCCGTTTCCGGTCTGCCAGATGTCAGACGGCTGATTCGTGCTGATATCATCTGTCGTTTTCAAATGCGTGTTTGGTCTTTAGTGATAGATAAAGAAGGAGGGATCGATGACAACCAAAGTCAAGACACTGTACCTTAGCAGGTTCAACATGCCGACCATGTGCGCCGCCTGCCACAGCCCGAACGGGTATGGAAAAGGTCTGAAAGTCAGCAGTTCCAAATCGAACTGGTCTGGCAAAGAAACCGCCACGTTGACTGTTGAACTTCCGCTTTGTGAGGAATGCGCAAAGGTCAATGTTGTCAGCGGAACAGGCAAGTTTCTCAAAGCGCTTGGGTTCATTGGTGTCATTGCAGCCTGTCTGCTAATCGCCGGATTAAATGCAACAGATGCGATCAAAAATCCATTGGTTTCAATTGTGAGTGGGGCTGTCTTAATAACCGCCATTATCATTGGCACCAATAAACTGGTAAATGAAGTTGACATGAAAGGCTTCACCCCCGAACAACGCGAAAGACGCAAAAAAGTGCAGAAATGCGCGAAAATCCAATCCTTCAAATTGCCAGGAGTATTCGATAACCAATCTTTTGTTGTCTTTGAATTTCAAGATCCCCTCTTCGCGATGGAATTTTCAACATTGAACATGGGAACCATCGTCTGAGCACAGCCCGTCTCATCAAAACGCACAGCGTTGGGCATACCCGCCTGCGCCTCCCATCCATGAAAAAACCTCGGAACGCCAATCAGGCATTCCGAGGTTTCTTGATTGTTGTCGTCTGAACGCTTACTTCACAAACTGCTCGGCAAAGTGGCAGGCCACCAAATGATCCGGGCGCAGTTCGCGCAGTTCAGGCTCCACACGCGAGCACTCATCTTTCGCGAAGGGGCAGCGCGGGTGGAAGCGGCAGCCGGAAGGCGGGTTAATCGGGTTGGGAATTTCGCCTTCGGGCATGGGGTAGGTGCGGCGCTTGTGCGGGTTGGGCTTGGGCACGGCCGCCATCAACGCCTGGGTATAGGGGTGCAGCGGATTGGCGTACACCTCGCGCAGCGGGCCCACCTCGGCCATGCGCCCTAAATACAGCACGCCGATGCGGTCGCAGATGTATTTGGCAGTAGCCAGGTCGTGGGTGATGAAGAGATAGGTGAGGTTGAACTCTTTCTTCAACTGCACCATCAAGTCCAGCAGTTGAGCGCGCACGCTCACATCCGCCATGGCAATCGGCTCGTCGGCCAGCACCAGTTCGGGTTGGGTGACCAAAGCGCGCGCGATGACAATGCGCTGGCGCTGGCCGCCGGAGATCTGGTGCGGGTATTTGTTGTAGAAGAACAGCGGTGGGGTGAGACCCACCTTATCCATGATGGAGAGCACCATATCGCGGTGCTCGGCGGCCTTTTCGGGGTAGTGAATGCGCAGCGGCTGGGTGATGGCCGAGCCAATCGACATGCGCGGGTTGAGCGAGGCCATCGGATCCTGGAAAATCACCTGCATGCGGCGGCGCAGCTTGCGGTTTTCGTCCACCGAAAGGGTGGAGTAATCAATGCCGTCAAAAATGGCACGGCCTTCGGTCAGCTCTTCCAGGCCCAGGGTCAGGCGGCCAATGGTCGATTTACCGCTGCCGCTTTCGCCGGCCAGGCCAAAGGCCTCACCGCGTTTAATCGTAAAGCTCACACCGTCCACGGCGCGCACAAAATCGCGCTGCTGGGTGAACAGTTGATCCAGGAAGGTGGTCTGCACCGGGTACCACTTCTTAATGTTCTCGACTTTGACCAGAATATCGTCCGAGATGGGGGTTGGGGTTTGTTCGTTCATGCGGCCACCTTCAGGGTTGGGGTTTCTTTTTCCGGGTGATCCTGGTACAGCCAGCAGTGCACAAACCGTCCGGGGGTTACCTCCTCGAAAGAGGGCTGGTAACGCGAGCAGATGTCCATGGCCTTGGGGCAGCGCGGGTGGAAGCGGCAGCCGGAAGGCGGATGGGTAAGGTTGGGCGGTTCGCCGGGCATTTTATACAGCTCCTCGCGCTCATTCAAAATAATATTCGGCACCGAAGCCAGCAAACCCTGTGTGTAGGGGTGCAAAGGATTGTCGAACACTTCGTACACATCGCCCAGTTCCACCATGCGCCCGGCATACATCACCGCGATACGGTCGGCCAGTTCGGCCACCAGGGCAATGTTATGGGTGATCACCATCAGGGTAACGCCAAATTCGTCGCGAATCTCTCGCAATTGGTCAGCCAGCTTGGCTTCCACGATCACATCCAGCGAGGTCGAGGCCTCGTCGGCGATGATCAGGTCGGCGTTCAGGGCCAGGCCCAGGCCAATCATCACGCGCTGGCGCATGCCGCCAGAAAGCTGGTGCGGGTAATCGGTGAGGCGGCGCTTCTGAATGCCAAGGCGCTCAAACAGCTTGGAGACGCGCTCCAGCGCCTGTTCAATTTTTGTTTTGGGCTCGTGCACCTGAATGGCTTCAATGCCGTGCTGGTCAATGCGCTGCACGGGGTTAAGCGAGGTCATCGGGTCTTGAAAGATCATGCTCACATGCGCGCCGCGCATCTCGCGCAGCTGGTTTTCGTCATACTTCAATATATCTTCGCCGCTGAGAATGATCTGCCCTTCGCTGATTTCACCGGGAGGGGCAATCAGGCGCATCAGCGCCTTGCCCATGGTGCTTTTTCCACAACCGCTTTCGCCCACCAGGCCCAAGATTTCGCCGCGATACACATCAAAGCTCACATCCGAGACCGCGCTCACCGGGCCCAGGCGGGTGTGGTACGTGACCGTGAGGTTGCGCACCTGCAAAAGAGTTTCTTTATTTTCCATATTACAGCTCCGCCAGTTTGGGGTTGAGGATCTCGGAGAGGCTCTCTCCCAACATGCTGAAGGATAAGGTTACCAGGCTGACCATCAGGCCGGGGTAGAAGATCAACCACCAGGCGCGGCGCAGATAGTCTTGCCCGCGTGCCAGGTCAATGCCCCAGTCGGGCGTGTCGGGCGGCAGGCCAAAGCCCAAAAAGCTCAGGCCGGCTTCGGTGAGGATGGCGTCGCCCACGTTGACCGAGAAGATGATCACCACCGAGGGAATTACATTGGGAAAAATGTACTTGGTCAAAATTTCCAACGGCGAGGTGCCCAGGCTGCGCGCCGCTTCTACATACAGCTCTTGCTTGACCGAAAGCGTCTGGCCGCGCACAATGCGGAAGTAGGTGGGCACATACAGCACAGCGATGGAAACAATAATATTCCCGATACCCGGACCCAGCACCGCGGCGATGGAGATAGCCAGGATGAGGCCGGGGAAGGAGTAGAGGCTGTCCATAATCAGGGTCAGCACGCGGTCAAACGGACCGCTGACAAAACCGCTGATCAGGCCCAGCGGCACGCCGATCAAAAAGGAGACAATCGCCGAGCTGAGGCCAACGATCAGGGCGATGCGCGTGCCCCAGATGATGCGGCTGAACACGTCTTGCCCGATCTGGTTGGTGCCCAGGAAAAAGCCTTTTCCGCTCGCGCCCGTCAGGCTGCGCAGCACGGTAATCTGCGGGTATTGGGCGATAGTGCCTTCAATTTCCTCAGGTGCCACAATAAAGGCGTCTACTTTGCCCTCCACCAGATCGGTCAGTCCCAGCTCCAGGGTTTCGTAGCGGCGCGGACGCGGCTGGTAGCGCACACTCAGGCCTTCTTCTTCGGCCTCTTTGTTCAGTGTATCCACCGCGTCGCGCAGGGCCTGGCTGGCCGGGCTGCCAATGACAAAGCCAATATTGTTGGTTTTATCGCCAATATCGCGCAGCGACTGGATATTCTTGCCGTCCAGCACCAGCAGCTCAAAAGAAGGCGGGGGCTCATTGGGCGCCAGCAGGCTGGGGCCAACTTCGGCGCGCGGGTCGTAAGGGGCAAACCACTGCGGGAAGATACCAACAATAATAATAAAGAGGAGCATGATGGCGCTGATCAGCACAAACCACCAGTCGCCGCCGTACCATTTTCGCGCCAGGAACAGGCGGCGCACAAAGCCCACCTGGTCCAGGTCAAGCATCCACTGCGGCACGGCATCGGGAGATTTTTCTACTTGAGATTCCATGGTTCAATTCCTTTTTGCGGGCGCCGTTTAGTAGCGAATGCGCGGATCGATGAAGGCGTACATCACATCCATGATCAGGGTAATCAGGCCGACAAACAGGGCGAATACGCCAATGGTAGCCTGCACAGCGGTGTAATCACGCAGTTGAATGCGCTCCACCAGATAACGTCCCATGCCCGGCCAAGAGAAGGTCGTTTCGGTCAGCACCGCGCCGGCCAGCAGAATGGCAAACTGCAAACCCAACAGGGTCATAATGGGAATGAAAGTGTTGCGCAGCGCGTGGCGGTACACCAGCCGTTTTTCTGCCAGACCGCGCGCCCGCCCGGCGGTGATAAAGTCGGACTGCAGCATTTCGATCATATTGACGCGCGTAAGGCGGATGAAAACGCCGGTCAGCGCCAGGCCCAGGGTAACCGAAGGCATCACCAGATGAGACAGCGCCGAGCGCAGCGCCGGCCAGTTTTGCGTCAGAATGGCATCCAGCACGTAGAAGTTAGTTGGCGAATCAAAACTGGTCAGCAGCAGCGTATCCATGCGGCCAGAAAGCGGCAAGAGTGGCAGGCGCACCGAGAAGGCAATCTGAAAGACAAGCCCAAGGAAAAATACCGGAATGGAATAAATGACGATGCTGAATAAACGAATGAGGTAATCAATCGGCTTCTTCCGGTTTTTAGCGGCATACGCGCCGCTGAAAATACCGAACACGGCGGTAAGCGCCATCGCCGGGATCGTTAATTCCATGGTGGCCGGCAGGCGCTCGGCCAGTTCATCGCGAATGGGGCGCTCGCCCTGGGTTAAGGCGTTGCCAAAGTCCAGGCGCACCATATCCCACAGAAAGCTGAAATACTGCTCGTGCAGCGGGCGGTTCAGCCCCAGTCGTTCGCGGATCTGGGTGGCTTTTTCCTCGCTGACCCGCGGGCCAAGCTGTGAGCGGATCGGGTCACCCGGCAAAACACGCATCACAAAAAACACCATGGTGATGAGGATCAACACCATCGGAATGGTGAGCAAGATGCGTGTGATTAAGAAGTTTCTAAGTGAAGAGGACATGCTCTTTCCTCCAACAGGCACAGGCGGAGACGCTGTCAGCCTCACCGGTTATGCCCGTTTGCAGAGTTTTTCTATGCAGAAGTTGTGTGGTTTTAGTCAGGCAGCCCGCTTTCACGGGCTGCCTGAGGGTTGTTACTTCACAGGCCGGGGATTATTCTCCGCCAACCATGAAGGTGTGATTGAAGACCATGTAGCGCAGCGCGGGCGATTGGATGGTCTCGGTGGTCATGCCTTCCAGCTCAGAGAGACGGGTGGCTTCCACCGGGCCGAGGGTGCGCCAGGCCACGTCAATTTCGCCTTTTTCGATGGCGTTGGACATGGTGGTCGGGTCGGCATAGTATTTGATGATGACGTTCGGGATGAGGGGTTTGTCTTCGCCGAAATACAGCTCATTGGCGGCCAAAACCATCTGCTCACCGGGGGTGTGCGAAACCATCTTGTAGGGGCCGATACCGTCGAGTTTCTCGGGGAATTGAACGATCTCGTCCATCGGGAACTCGGCCGGGTTGGTGACCACAAACGGGGCGGTGGCGGCCAGGGCCGGGAAGAAGCCAAAGGAGGCTTTCAGTTTGTATTCCACGGTCAAATCATCCACAGCGTTCACGTCTTCGACGTAGAGCTGGATGAGGCCGGAAACCTGACCCTCGAGGGTGTTCAGGCGGTCCCAGTGATCGGCATAGGTCTGCGCGGTAACGGGGGTGCCGTCGGCAAACTGCATGCCCTCACGCAGGGTGAAGGTGTAGGTCAGGCCGTCTTCGCTGACGGTCGGGAAGTCCGCGGCGGCAGCCGGGTACAGGTCCGAGGTTCCGGGGGTGTACTTGAGCAGCGGCACGCCGGTGTTTTTGATGATTTCCCAGTCGTGGGTGGCGTAGGCGTCGACCGAGTCGAGGCTGTTGACCTCATCGGTGGTGCCGATGATGATGGTGTCGGTGCTGCCCGAAGCCGGGACGGCATCGGCGGTGAACTTAAGCATGTTGTAGTTGAACTCAAACGGAGCGCCAATCAAAACGCCTTCCACACCATCGCGATAGGTCACGAACTCAGGCTCCCAGAAGAGCGGAATGGTGGGAACTTCTTCGGCATACAGCTCGCCAATTTGCTGGTACAGGGCTTCGCGCTCAGCTTCGTCAGCAGAGGAAGCAGCGGCCAACAGCAGGGCGTCCATTTCTTCGTTGCAGTAGTTCACGCCATTGTCGGGCGACTGCAGGCAGGAGGCAAACGGCGACAGCCAGTTTTCGGGGTCAGCAAAGTCGGCGAACCAACCCAGCATGAAGAAAGGCAGCTGGCCGGCCACAAAGCCGTCCACATATTCGGCCCAGTTCATCGACTTGAGGTTGACTTTCATCAAACCGGTCTCTTCGAGCTGTTCCTTGATAACTTGCATGACGTCGGCGGTGGTGGTGCCATAGTGCTCGGGGGGGAACCACAGGTCGAACTCAAACGGGGCGTCTGCAGTGTAACCGAGGTCGGTCAGGATCTGCTTGGACAATTCCAGGTCGCGCACGCCGTATTTATCGAGGAACGGCTCGGTGGCAAACTGGTAACCCGAGGGGACCATGTGGTAGGCGGGAATGTTGCGGCCTTCGAACACGCGGTCAACGATGACTTCGCGGTCGATGGCGGCGGCGATGGCCTGTTTCAATTCTTTATTCCACAGGGGATGGGGCTCAGCAGGAGCCTCTTCAGCCGCGGGGGCCGCGGTCGGTTCGGCAGGAGCCGCGGTCGGCTCTGCAGGGGCAGCGGTCGGCTCAGCAGGAGCTTCGGTCGCGGCCGGCGCACAAGCTGCTAACAGCATGCTTAAGAGCATAACAGCAGCTATAAGGGCATATAGCTTCTTCGATTTCATTCTTCAGTTCTCCTTCGTGAATACTATTCAGTTATTGGACAATGTTTGGGATTTTGTATCGGGCAATCTAACAAAATCGACAGCAAGGATTAAATTGTATATATATGGGGGGTGCCTCCTTCCGTTGTATAGAAAGGTTCACATAATTCTAGTAATAGTCTAGCAGATTGTCAACTGTTATACCACATTTAATTCGATTTTTAATTAAAAACTATTCATTTGGGTAGTCCAATGGGACAGGTTGGTATATAAAAGACACCAATGGGACACCGTCCGCCTGCCGATCAGGATCGATTCTCCTGGCTGCGGTTTCAAAAAAACCTCCGCGAGAGGCCGTGTTGCGGCATATTCGCGGAGGGAAAAACACACTGTTCCAGAAATTGCAACCGACTTCGATGCAGGCCTGTAACATGTATCTACAACGGCCTGAAATAAGAACCAGGGCCGTCCGTGAAACATGCTGCATCGTAAATGATGGCTGACTTTTACGCATTCCATTGGCGCGCCAGGCCCAACGCCCACTGGCGAATGGCTTCCCAGTCGCGCCAGTCTTCGGCCTGAACATCCGACTTTCGCATCAGCATTCCCATCAACCCCTTGACGCGCGCCATATCCATGCGCCCGGCAAAAGCAGTCTGGTCCACTACCGGCACACCCGCCGCCCCGGTCAACTGAGCCATGTAATTCTCGGCTTTGGCGCGCGCTTCCGGCGTATCTTTGGACAGGCTGGCGCAGGTAATAAACAACCCCAGTGGTTTATGGGCCAGCACGGAGCGGCTGCGCTTCAAAAACTGCTGCGCTTCGCGGTAGGTATGCTCCATTTGAACCCCGCTGCCCACCACAACCGCCTCAAAAGGGCTTGCATCCGGCACCTGTGTTACGGGTTTCACCATAACCAACAATCCTTGATCTTCAAGGGTTTTCCCGATGAATTCTGCCACCTCCGCGGTTGCCTCTGTTTGGCTGGCATATGTAACCAGAACGGTTTTCGCCATCATCTTGCTCCTTATGCTCATCATCCATTGGATACTTTCATTATGCCGGTCTGAAAAAGGTTTCACGTCTGCCAGTTGAGCAGGCTCCGTTTGCCCCACTGGGGGGATTTTACGCCCCCCAATTGACCAGGTTAAAACATTAACAGGCCGGCTTGCAAGCCAGCCTGCACTATGTCTTGTTGACCTTTCGGTTAACCGGAGATAATCTTGTTCTCCATTTCGCTGATAATCTTTTTCTGCTGATAGATGATGCTGCGAACCACGTCGCCAATCGAAACCATGCCGATCACTTTATCGCCTTCCACCACGGGTAAATGGCGCACATGTTTCTCGGTCATAAGCTCCATGGCCTCTTGCACCGTCTGATCGGGGTGGATGGTGAAAACGGTGGACGTCATAATCTCTGCAACCGGGGTATCTTTCGACGCTTTTCCTTTTAAGATCACCTTGCGAGCGTAATCGCGCTCCGAGAAAATACCAACCAGGTGGTCGCCCTCCATTACCAGCAGCGCGCCAATCTCCCGGTCTGCCATTTGTTTCAAGGCCTCAAACACGCTTGAATCTGGCCGGACAAACCAGGTGTCCCAACCCTTGACCTGCAAAATGTGGCGGATCGTGTTCAACATGCTGACCTCCTTTCAGAATCTGGTCTTAATACCATTGTAGCCAACCTGAAGGCCAACTTCAAATACTCACGCTATCAAAAACTATCCGATTTGCTTTACGCCGTCGGGGATCAGAGCGGTCTGTTCGTCTGTGAAGGCGTACAGCCGCTCCCAGGCCGGCAGCGCCACGCCAGAGCTGCTGAGCAGAGCGTAGAACTGCTCGCTGAGGTAGCACATCTCGTCCCGCGCGGCGTTGGCATGCCCGGCCAGGCTGACCTCGGCTAAACGTGTGGCCAGCATTCTGCTTAAGAACCATACCAATAGCGCGTCTGGCACGGCGGCAAAGAAGTGGAATTTTGGCGGCGTTACCTGAACGCCCAGGCGCTTCAGCCCGCGGATGCCTTCCTTAATCCCGCCCACCATCAGCGCGCGCACAGCCCGCGTGCGCGCTGCGCGGTACACGTCGCCGTTGGCGGCGTAAATACCCAGCGCCAGGGGCAGCACAATCGCCAGGTGCGACTTCAGCCAGGCGTCCACGTCCGTTTCCAATTGCGCCTCCAGACCGCTGCCGGCGAATACCTCGGCAATCTCCACCAGGCGCGGCGTGATGCCGCCTCGCGCTTCTCCCAAAATGGTGAGGCCTTCAAAGCCCTTCTTGCCGGTAGAAACGACCACCACATGCTCGCGGCGAAGTCCGCCGGCCCCGGCAAAGCCCAGCAGCACGCGCTCATCACCCAACACCGCGCGGAACACGCGCCCACCGTCGGCATTGTTCATCAGAAACGCCACTGCCGGAATGCGCGTGTTGGCGGCCAGCATGGGCAGCACCGAAGCCGCCTGGTTCTGGCGCATCATCACCAGCGCCAGGTCGTATTCATCCTCCGGGCGCAGCGTTTCCACCAGCTTCACCCGCGCCACGCTTTGCGCGCCGTCATACGAAGATTCCAGCACAATGCCGTGCTCGCGCAGCTGTGCCAGGCGCGCGCCGCGCGCCAGCAGAGTTACGTCCCGCCCGGCCTGAGATAATTTGGCCGCGTAAATGCTGCCCAGCACACCCGCGCCAATAATCAGTATTTTCATAACAAATTTCCTTTATTGCTCAAGAAAGTGGACTGCGATATCTGAATTATATACCCGACCTAATCTTTTATCTATATTTTTTTCGTTGCTCCATAAAAAACTAATCACCTGACCAGGCCAGTCTGCCAGGCCATCTGCCAATGTGATTGCAGCGGGTGATTTATTTTAACGGCGGGTTTCGGAGAGAATTCCTATCTTTGGTAGGGGCGGATGGCCATCCGCCCCAAAAAATGCGGGCGCAGAATCCCACTCTTCCGCAGCAGTCATCCAATACCGGCGGGTTTTGGGCGGGTTCAGCATTGTTTTGACGCGGAATAATTGATCCGCCCTCAACACCGCCCTACAAAGAATCCGTTCTCCGCGGCCACCCAACCCATGAATACAAATCTCCCTCCCGAAAATGCGTTTTTGGTAGGGTGGGAGGCCACCCGCAGGGTGGTGCAGGGGCATGGGAATGTTGGTATTTCGACAAGTTTGCTGCCCCGAAACCCACCATCCATCATGTTTGAAAACAACGGCGGGTTTCGGGCGGGGACAAAATCGTTTCGACTCACAACAGATCGTCCGCCCTCAACACCGCCCTACAAAGAATCCGTTCTCCGCGGCCACCCAACCCATGAATACAAATCTCCCTCCCGAAAATGCGTTTTCCAGCATTTTGGGGAGGGCTTGGGGTGGGGTCTGTGGTGCGGCTGGAGTTTTACGGCTCTGGCTGCGGCGCGCGCATCGAAATCGCACTCACCGGGCAGGCCTGGGCACAAAAGGCGCAGCCGATGCAGGCTTTCGCGTTTGCCAGGTAGGGGTACCGGCGCGGCTTGCCGTTGCCATTCGCAGAAAGTTGGCCAATCACCCCGGCCGGGCAGGCTTGCACGCAGATGTTGCAGGCCACACAGGTCTGGTAGTCCCACACCGGGCGCGCCCACTGGGCCGGTTTGATGTGTTCCACGGGCTGCCCATTGGCATCCAACACTGCGCCGAAGGCGCACACCCGCCCGCAGGCGTTGCAGTCGATGCACAAATGGGGGTCTACGCTGTGCTGCTGGCGCTTCTCACCGCGGATGGCGTCCACCGGGCAGTAACGAACGCACATAGTGCAGCCGGTGCATTTCTCAGTGATTTGCGTGGGCATACTCTTTTTCCTCCCTGGTGGTTTTGTGCCCATTCAACCGGGCGAACACTTCTTCCGGCGGGCGGCCGGTCTCGGGGTCCCAGCCCATCTCCTGCCAGTAGAGACGGGTCAGCGCCTGCAGCGGCACGCTGGCCCCGCGGTTGGCGCCCTGCGTTTGCGGCGGGTCGCCGATGGGGCGTGGATGGATGGCATGGCGCAGGGAAATACCCTCGCGGGCGTTGAAGGCCTGGCGCAGGCTCTGAATATTCCAGCCGATTTGCATGTACTCCTGCGGGCCTTTCTGCCAGCCGGTGGCCGCGTTAAGCCACTCAAAGATCGGAAAGCGCTGCGCGCCCAAAAACGCGCCAAAGATGCACGCCCCAGCCCCGTTCAGCAGCGCGGTGTACTGGCTGTTCAACGCCGCCCAGCGTGCCTTTTCGGCGCTGTCGATGTATTTGTTCTTCTTCGGATAAAAGAGCTGCTTGACCCGCGGCGCGTTGGGCAGCCGCCGCCACAACTGGTACATCTCATAATAGAGATATGCGCCGATGGTGTGCCGCCCAGGGGTGGGTTCGACCACGGCATGCAGGGCAAAACCGGGGTCGTTGCGCCCGTCGTGCATGGCCAGTTCCTGCCCGCCAGCTTCCACGGCGTATTCGCGCGCGCGTCCGCCCAGGCGCTGCGCCGCCAGGCGCGTGCCGTCGGCCAGCAGATCGCCAATCCCCTCGCGGGCGATCATCATATCCAGCAGATTCAACACCACCCGCGGATCATCCCATTTCAGCTCCAGGCCGCCGGTGTCTTCGCGCGTGATCAGCCCGTTCTGGTAGCATTCGATGGCAAAGGCCACCGTGCCCCCGGCCGAGATGGTGTCCATTCCCGCGCGGTTGAGCTTCTCATTGGCAGCGAAGATGCTCTCCAGGTCTTCATTCATCAGCAGACCGCCCAGCGCCAGCACGGTCTCGTATTCTGGTTTGTGCGTGTCCGCTTTTCCGTTGTTGAAATGGGTCATCCCGCCGCAGCCCACCGGGCAGGAATAGCAGTGATATTTTTCGGTCTCGCGCGCGCGGATGCGGTCGGGGTTGACGCTGGCCGAGCGCTGGCCGGGGAAATCCGCGCTGCTGCCGGCCCAGTTGCGAATGGGCGCGTCGCCCGATTCGATGCTGTACTGATTGAGGCCGGTGGTGCCATATTTTTGCAGAAAGAATTTGTACAGAATGCCGTCCTGGCGCATGGACAGCGGCATCAGGCGCATCAGCACCCCCAGCAGGCGCGCCCCAAAACCGTTGAGAAACGGCGGCTGGAAGGCAGCCACACGCGCGAAGCGGTCGGACAGGCGCTTGATTTCTTCGGGATCGGCGGCCTGGATGGGGTACGCGCCCTGCAGCACCACGGCTTTGAGCTTCTTGGAACCCATCACCGCCCCCAGCCCGGAGCGAGCGGCCATGCGCCCCTGGTCGTTGGAGATGCCGGCGATCAGCGAAAGCTTTTCCGCTGCCGGGCCGATGCAGGCCACGCTGGCGCTGCGTTTGTTCTGGTGTGCCGCGAGGAGAGTATCTTCGGTCTGGCGCGTGTCCAGCCCCCACAGGTGGCTGGCGTCGCGCAATTCGACCTTGCCGTGGCCAATGTACAGGTAGACCGGTTTTTCACTGATGCCGCTGAAGAAAATGCCGTCATAGCCGCACTGCTTGATCGCCGGGGAGAGGGTGCCGCCGCAGTTGGCGTCGCCCCAGGTGCCGGTGAGTGGAGACTTTCCCGCCACCATCCAGCGCCCGGTCATCATGCTGCCCGTGCCGGTCAGCAGACCAGAGACGAAGGCCAGCACGTTCTCCGGCCCCAGCGCGTCTGCGCCGGGGGGGATGCGCCGATAGAGATAATACGCCGCCAGCCCCAGCCCGGAGAGGTAGGTTTCATACACTTCGGGCGGCACGGCTTCTTCGCTGCAAGTCTGGCGGGTCAGGTCTACCCACAGGATTTTTCCGGAAACAGCGTTCATCCAAGTTTTTTCCTTGCGCAACAATGGGCAGGTAACCCAACCCAATTTGAAATAATTATACTAACCCTGTGTGAAGGCGCGGTTTGCCAGTTCGAGGGCGTCTTCCAGGCGCAGCTCTTCGGGGTTCATCATCGCCGAGCCGTCGTTGATGGCCAGTTTGGCGATGTCTGCCAATTGATCGCCCCGCACGCCGGCTTCCTGCAAGGAGCGCGCCAGGCCGGTGATTTCGTGCAGGTCTTGCTTGAGGCGGCGCACCTCGGCAATGGTCTGTTTGGCGCGCTGGTCGGCGGGTGTGCTGGCGTAGGTTTCCGGGCCGGCCAGCGGCATCAGCAGCTCGGCAATCATTTCGGCGCGGCGCGGCAGGTTGAATTCCAGCCCAAAGGGCAAAAAGATGTTCATCGCCACGCCATGCGGGATGTGAGCGACGCCGCCGGTGGCGTGGCCCATCGAATGCACGCAGCCCACCATCGAGTTGGAGAAGGCCGTGCCGGCCATGGTGCTGGCATTGGCCAGCGCCAGGCGGCCGTCTTTGTCGGCCGGGTTTTGGGCCACCCTGCGCAAGTTTTCCCCAATCAATTTGACCGCCTGCCAGGCGTAGGCGTCGCTCATCGGGTTCTTCTGAATGCTGAGGTAAGCTTCCATGGCGTGCGTCAGCGCGTCCATGCCGGTGGCGGCAGTCAGGCGCGGCGGCAGGGTGAGTGTCATGCGCGAGTCGAGAAAAGCGGCGCGCGGCATGAGGAACTCAGAGACGAAGAGCATCTTCACGCCCTTCTCCGGGTCGGCGATCACCGCTGAATTGGTGGCTTCTGATCCGGTGCCGGCCGTGGTGGGCACCACAAAGAAAGCGCGCAGCGGCCCCGGCAGCACTTCCGCGCCGCGATAGTCGCGCACATCCTGCCCGCCCAGCGAGACCAGAATGTTGACGCCCTTGGCCGTGTCGATCACCGAGCCGCCGCCCACCGCGATCAGGCAGTCGCATTGTTTGGCGCGGTACAGCTCGGCCAATTGGTTAACCAGCAGGGTGGACGATTCGGGCGGTACCTCGTCATAAATAGCGGCGATGGTGATGCCGCTCTCGGCGAAGGCGTCGGCCACAATCTTGCCCAGCCCGGCGCGCGTTACTCCCTGGTCCGAGATGATCAGCGGGCGCGAGACGTTGGCCTGCACCAGTTCGGCGGGCAGGTTGTTGAGCGCCGTGTGGCCGGAGATGATTTTCACCGGGAAACAAAATTCGTAATAGGTGGGTAGCATGAGATTCTCCTTATCACTACAATCCCAGAGGAACGCCGATGAAATAGGTGCGCAGGCGCAGCAGCTGCTTGCGCAGGAAAGGAATGGGCGGCAGGCGCTTCATCAGACGGCGCGCCATAAAGGCCGGAAACAAATAGGCTTCGACAATGTTGAGCACGCGCACCACCGAGACGGTGTTCGAGAGGTCGCCGCGCGCGCACATGGCGTGCTGGGCGTAAGCCGTGTCGATGCCCAATTGACCGGTGAGCATGGCGAAAGCGCATTCGATGCTCTTCATATAGATCACCACATCGGCCTTGGATTCATCGAAGCGCGCGCCCTGGTAGCGCAGCGACCCGCCCGCCAGGCGCGTGACCGCCATCGAGCCGCCGTCGGGGCGAATGCGCATCATCAGGGTAAAGCCCTCCGGCCAGGTTTGCACCTCGTGCTGGATGAGCGGGTCCAGGCGCGAGAGCGACTGCAAGGCCCGCCCCAGCACGAACAATACCACCTGATTGATCAGGCGCTTGAGTGGTTTGCGCCGCGGCGCGATTTCGGGAAATTTTGCCATCTCCACAGCCCACCTCCTCTGAAACACGCAAAGCAAAAAAATTAATTCAGCATGCCGCCCGCGAAACGGTCGGCAATTTTCTCCAGTGGCAGCTCTTCCACCCCCAGAATGGCCTGCATCACCAGGCCGTCGAGGGTGGACAGGAAAATCAGCGCGGCGATTCTGCGCTGCTCATCGTCCGCGACAAAGGGCGCGATGCCGTCTTCAATCATCGCGCGCCACTCGCGGTATTTCTGCAAAAAGCGTTCGCGCACCGCCGCGTCGCTGCTCAGCGCCGCCTCGATCAGATAATGATGCAGCTTGCCGCGCACCTGGTCGCCCACAATGGTTTTCAGCACCACCTCCAGAATCGCGGCAGGGTCGGCCTGCAGGTCGGAGGTGCGCGCCCAGTCCAGCAGTTGGCGCGTTACGCGGTCAAAATGCTGGTCGGTTACCTCAAAAATCAGTTCGGATTTGGAGGAGTAATAGTAAAACAGCGTGCCGGGGCTGATCTGCGCCTCGCGGGCAATATCTTTCAGGCTGGTGCTGCCCACACCGTTTTCCACGAACAGCCGGCTGGCTGCCGCGAGAATAGACTGCCGGGTTTCTTCCCCCTGGGAATGGATGCGCCTGGCCATGATGGTTTCCTGTGCAGGTGAGTTTTGTCGGTCGGTCAACCGACTGATAATAGCATAGCATGAAATGAATGGGGATTCAAGATGGAAATGAAAAACAAACTTACTATTGAAGATTGGATTAAGTTAAATAAGGAGAAAGTTAAGCGAAACAACAGCACAAGAAATTTATCTAAAATGATGACCATAAATCAGCATAAAAGCAACGGCTAGTTCAATAAGTTGCAGACTTTTATCCTCAATTAATCCTTCGAAATTATAGAAACGTAAAGATCTTGTTTGAAGTAACTGCTCAATTTCTGTAATTGACGGGTCATGTATATTTGTAAATCGTTGGGAAAGTCCATGTTGAATGGGTATTCGTACTTGGTCATAAAATTCTTTAATTTCACTTGCATCGTTATCTTGGATTAAATTCTGTTCTTTTAATACATCTATCATTGGTTTAAAATCCCAACGTGGCTTTTTACTATTCTCAATATTAGTTTCTCTTAAAATAAAATCTTTTTCATAATTTAGCCGCCCTTGATTTCTTTGACATTCTGAATATATTAAAAGATCTCTAACAAATAACTCTAAAAGACTGCAAACTAAATTTAGACTTGCTAAGAGTAAGCCCGCCTCTAACGCATACAACACCTCTATTCTATAATTTTCACCAGCGCCTCCGATTAGGGTAATTTTTGAAATATCACCTTGCAAAGTTCTAATTCGCTTCACTTGGTTTGGCTCAAACTGTTCTTCCAGTTTTCTGATTGGATATTGGTTCATGTGCACTTGTGTATCCTTTTTGCAGAGTAGAATGAGAGAGATGAATCAAATCTTAGGATTCTAATTTCTTAACCTCGCCTGCTTCGAGGCAATGCAGACGCGACAAGCAATAATAGCCCAAGCGGTCCAAATAACATGCAATAGGTTTGAAAAACCTGCCCCATTATGTCTGGATAGATAATGTATACAACTAGGAAAAGGACAACTATCGGGCTAAATTGATGACCAGTTTTCGCAAGAATTTTATTTTCCTCAACATTGTTTTTTAGTGTAGGATTATCGAAAGAATTACCTGATATCTATCAATCAGCCGCATCAAAGTAACTTCTACAATCATTGCAAAAGAATTTTCCAGGTTTTGGACCATTTGGAATTAGTTTAAATTTTGTAGTTCCCGCCGATAAATTTATCGTTCGTCCAATAATGCCGCATTGCACAGAGACAGTATCATCTGATCCACAATGTGAACATGTTGGTAAAGTTGCGTTCTCAAAATGCATGAGTGTGTCTCGATAACCAGGGTACTTCGCTTCTATTTCTTTTATTTGATTTTCCGAAATCTTTAACATTTTATCGTTCCCCATTTGTTAATAGCAGTGATCAGATAACGAAAATCTGATTGTATGACCCGCGATAAGGATGGTTATTTTGATCAAATTAGAAGTCGCGATCTTTCCCCCATCCTCATTAATTATATTCGTCTCTAGAACTTTAGCAATTGAAAACTCATGACCCCTGGCCACCTGACGGGTTTTTCTACACCCGTTGCAAAACGGGTTATACTTTTTTTTGTTCAACCCAATTGATCAGGTACTTCTTGTTATGAAAACTCGCTTTTTCCCCCTCCTCTGGATTCTGCTGGCGGCAATCATCCTCACCGCCGCCTACACATACTTCGACAACCAGCGCGTGATCCTGGTCCGGCAGCAGGTTGAGATCGAGAACCTGCCGCCCGAATTTGAAGGCTTCACCATTCTGCAGGTCAGCGATCTGCACGGCAAACGCTTTGGCGCCAACCAGCAGCGTCTGCTGGAGCTGATCAACAACACGCCTTACGATATGCTGGCCATCTCCGGCGACATGGACAGCGGCTACCAGCCCGACAGCCAGCCATTCTTCGAGCTGCTCGACGGGCTTGAAAACAAAGAGAACATCTTTTACACCAGTGGCAACAGCGGACCGTACGCGTTTGAGGAGTTGACCGGCGCGCTGACCGAGTCCGGCCAGGTTCTGCAAAGCAAAGGCGTCAAGCCGCTGAACCAGCTCTACACCCTGCAGCGCGGAGAAAGCCGCCTGTATGTGGGCGAGTTCTGGTTGTTGGATGTGATCAAGATTTACAACCTGGGGTTTTCCCAACAGCAGCTGGACCAGCCGGGGCTATCGGCAGCCGACCGCGAATATTATCAGGCCGCCCAGCAGTACGGGCAGGAGCTGCTCGCCCAACTGCAGCCCATTCAACCCGGCGACACGCTGATTGGCATCACGCATGTGCCGTTTTCCATCGATTCTGTCAGCGAGATGCCGGCCATCGCGCCTTCCTACGACCTGGTGCTGGCCGGGCATTATCACGGCGGGCAGATCCGCTTGCCGCTGATCGGGGCCGTCTACATCCCCGACGGCGCGTCGGAACGCGGCGGTTTCTTCCCGGCGCGGGACGAAGTGAGCGGCCTGAAGGATTGGGGGGATTTTCAGCAGTACGTCTCGCGTGGATTGGGGGCCAGCAGCGGCATTCCGCTGTTGAACTTCCGCCTGTTCAACACGCCTGAGATTAATCTCATAACTCTCACCGCGAAATGATTTTTCTTCGGAGGGTTTCGAGATTGGGCTGACGCAACGCAGCGCGTCCGCCCACATTGCCGTCCATACCAGAATCCCGTTCCTCGGTAGGGTGCGGCGCCGCCGCACCGGTCTGATTTGGCGATATTCTGACCCAATGCAATGGATCGACTCGAAACCGATCCATCAAAGGAAACGGTGGGTTGAGTGCGGGGCTGAAGCTCTTTTGCCTCAATGGAAATTGTCCGCCCTCAACACCACCCTACAAGAGAAGTCCCATCCGCTTCTCCCTCCCTAAAATGCGTTTTCCAGCATTTTGGGGAGGGTTTGGGGTGGGGCCCGTAGTGCGGCGCCGCCGCACCGGTCTGATTTGGCGATATTCTGACCCAATGCAATGGATCGACTCGAAACCGATTCATCAAAAGAAACGGTGGGTTGAGGGCTGGAGCAAAGTTCTTTTGACTCAATGGAATTTGTCCGCCCTCAACACCACCCTACAACAGATGCTGTTCCTCGGTAGGGGCGGACGGCCGTTTGCTTAATCTGCAGGCAGCAGCCCCAGCCCCTGCAAAATAGCGCGGGTAATCGCTTGTGCCTTCACACCATTCGCCGCCGCCTGGCTGCCATGAATGTTGGTGGCAAAGAAATAGACCTGGCCGTCTATTTCCAGATAACCCACAAACCAACCCACATATTCCACACTGCGCACCACCGAGCCGGTCTTGCCGCTCAGGCGGTAGCCTTCTCCCTCTTCCAACACCAGAATTTTCTTCACGATCTCCACCGAACGCGCTGAAAAAGGCAGCTCGCCGTCGTAAAAGCGGCGCAGGAAATCCACCTGCTCATCAGCCGAGATGCGCAGCGCGCCCTCCAGCCAGAAAGTGTCAATCACGCCTGAAATATCGGCGTTGCCGTAGCCTGCCGCCTCTACCCACTGGCGCATGCGCTCTTCCCCCACCCGCCGGGCCAGCGCCTGGTAATACCACACCACCGAGTTTTGAATCGCGCTCTCAAGGGTATGATCCTGGTTCCAGGAATCTACCGGCTGGGGAGTTCCATCCCACGCGATGACATCATGCTCATCGGCGATCACCCCCGTTTCGAGGCCGATCAGCGAATTGAGAATCTTAAAGGTCGAGGCCGGTAAATAGCGCGCCGCGCCTCCCCGCGGATTGTAGCGCAGCAGGCGGTTCTGAGCGGGGTCATACAGCACAAATGCGCCCTCAAAGCCTTCAAAATAAATCGCCAGCTCTGGCATGGTATACGCCACCGGGGTGGGCGGGCTGCCGGCTGTTACCGGTATGCTCGCGGCTGCAGGGTCGCTGGCAGGCACGGCCGTAGAAGATGGCGGAAAGCCGGCGCAGGCGGCCAAAATCAGCCCCAGAACGCCAATCCAAAAAAAGCGCATTGCGCGCATGGTATTACTCCCTTTTTTCAAAAGAAAAGTTTCCGCTGAGTTGATTAAACAACTTTCTTTATTATAAACGCTTCCACACCGCTGCCAATAGATCATCCGACCGCGTCCAACCCCGCCTTCTTCCGGTGATATAATCACAACCTGAAATCACATTCACCTTTCCGGCCGCCCATGAAAAAATCTCACCCGCTGTATTGGATGCTCACCGCTGCCGCCGCCCTGGGGGCGCTGGCGGCCATTCTGCTCTCACCTTCCAGCGCCGAGAAAGCCTGGCTGCTGGGGTTTTCGAAGCAGCGCCTGGCGCTGGCGGCCATTCCGCTGGGCGGGCTGCTGCTCAGCCTGGGCATGCTGGCCCTGCCGCGCCTGGCCCCCCGCCACTACCAGCGTCTCGGCGCCCTGGCGCGCCGCGTGGTGGAACCCGACGCGGCGCTTACCGCCAGCCTGGCCGCCTGGACTGTCCTGTTTACCATCGCCGCCTTCCTTTTCTTCCGCCTGGCGGTGGCCCCACACCTGACGATTCTCACCCTCACGCACGGCAATTTTCTGCCGCGCCTGGCCGCCTACCTGGAGCGCCTGTGGCCGGTGATTCTCTTCGCCGCCGCCTGCCTGGCGGTGTGGAGCCTGTATGCCGCCCGCGCGCTCAACATTCGCTTTTACAAAAACCCAACCCTGCTCATTGCCAGCTTCGCCGCGGTGTTGAGCGTTTTTGCCACCCTGTTTGCCTGGATGGTGTTTTTCTTCCAGCTCAACACCTTCTACCTCATCCCTGGCTATTACTGGCCTATTCTTTTCAAATCCAACTTCCTGCGTCACGCGGCTGCTTTCGCGGTGGTGCTGGGCGTGGTGCTGGCGCTGGGCCTGTCCATCCGCCGCTGGCCGCGCGCCGCGCTGCTGCACATCGCCCTCAGCGGACTGCTCTTCCTCGGCTTGCAGTTTCTGATTGGCTCTTTTGAAGGGCGCGGGCTGGCCTCGCTCAATGAGCGCTTCTTCCTTTCTTATCACCGCATCTACCTGGAAGAAGCCTGCAGCGCCAGCATCTCGGCGCGCGAGGCGGTGGTGCGCTACGAAGAACTCTTGCCTTCCATGTTCCTGCAGACCAAGCCGCCCGGTGTTTTGTGGCTGTCGTTCCAGATCAACGCCCTGGCCAACTCGCCCGCCCTTGCGCCGCTGCTGGATCGCTTTGCCGCCTATTTCACCCTTTCGGAGTTCCTGCCGCGCATGGATTCAAGCGCCTGCCGGCGCAGCATGGCGCTGGTCAGCCTCACTTTCCCCTTCCTTTCGGCCTCGCTGGTGTGGGTGATCTACGCCTTTAGCCAGCGTCTCTTCCGCGGCAAAGCCTTCGAAAACCTGGCCGCCTACAGCGCGCTGTTCAGCGTGCTGGCCCCCAACCTGATCATGCTCAGCCTGTTCCTCGACCAGGCGCTCTACCCGCCGCTCTTTCTGCTCATGGCGGGCGCGGTGCTGCTGGCCGTGCGCGAAGAATCGTGGGCGGGCTGCTTTGCGATTGGCGCGCTGCTCTACGGGGTGATTTTCCTCAGCTTCTCCATGCTGCCGCTGCTGGCCGTGCCCGTTTTCTATTTTGCCGCCGCGCAGTGGCAGAAAAACAAACCGGCCCAACTCTGGCCGGCGTTCAAAACCACCCTGCTGCCGATGGGTCTCGGTGGGCTGCTTTCCATGTTGCTGTTCAGGCTCTTCTGGCGCTACGACATCTTCACCCGCTACCAGCGCATGATGCAAACGCGCATCGAGGGCGATTTCTACACTCGCCTGGGGCTTTCTGCTGCTGGCGACGCCAGCCTGCTGGAAAAACTGCGTCAAACCTGGGACGCCGCTGTGCTCAACAACGTCGAAATGGGCATCGCGATTGGCTTCCCGGTCTTCATTTTCTTCGTCTTTGTCGGGGTGCGCAGCCTGCTGCGCGTTATCCGCCGCCAGCCCGGCGAGGCCGAACCCATCAACGCCAGCCTGTTCCTGGCCTATGCCGCCCTCATCGCCCTGCGCGTGGTGCTGGGCGAGGTGGCGCGCCTGTGGATGTTCTGGATCCCCGTCATGGCCCTGCTGGCCGTGCAGGCCTTTCTGCCGCTCTTCCGCCGCAGCCGCTGGGCGCTGGCCGCTCTGCTGGCCATGCAGGTCATCACCGTTTTCCTCACCTACCAGTATCAAGACTACCTGATGCCGCAGATGCTGCCGTAACCCCGCCCGGAATCCCGTTTAGCCTTCGCCCAGCACCTCCACCCGCGCCAGGCGGCGGCGGATGGCCTTGCGGTATTTCACCGCCGGGTGACCGAACAGCACCATCAGCCCCTGCTGGGCGTTATGGGGAATGTTGAACTGCTGGCGCAGGCGGCGGCTGTACTTAAAGAAGTAACCCGCCGTGCCGATCATAATGCTGCCCAGGCCCAGCGCCTCGCCGGCCAGCATGGCATAGGTGGCGGCAATGAATGGATCGGCCGGGTCAGAATATGGCGAGCAGTAGAAATACACCGCCAGCGGCGCGTCGTACAGCCACCAGTCCGCGCCTTCGGCTTCCATCTGGAGAAAGGTGTCCATGGTGGGCACGATAAAAGTATCGAAGGATTCAAATTCCTCGCGCTTCATGAACGGGCGCATCAGGCTTAATGAGGTGCGCGTAACAAACGGCTTGATCTTTTTCAAATCCACCATCATCGCGTCGCGCAGTTCGCGCACCCGCCCCCGGCCGTGCAGCACCAGCGCGCTCACATCGCTGGGCGGCAGGCCCATCGGCGCGCTGGCCGCCGCCTCAATGATCTGGTCCACCAGTTCGCGTTCCACCGGCCGGCTGGAAAACTCGCGCGTGCTGCGCCGCGCCAGCATCAGATTATGCAGCTGGGCGTAACTGGCGCGCTGCTCGCGTGGGGCAATGGGCAGCACATCCGCGGCGAATAAATCGCGCCCTTCCACGGTGATGGCGTCTTCGGGGCACACCACCACGCACTTGCCGCAGGCGATACAGCCAAACAGGCGCGTCTGGTCCACAAAAGGTTTTCCCTCGCGCATGATCAGCGGCGCGCCCTTGCATACCTTCACGCACAGGCCACAGCCGCTGCATTTCTCATCATCAATTCGTACCTCAGCCACACCCTCTGCTCTGCTGGTTTTGATGGCCATGATTTATGACTCCCGGGTTTCAACGCCCAAATTTTCATTGTTTAATTGATTCACGGCAAGCATGCCGTGGGTTAACACATCCAAAAACACATTCATCACCCGCTGCCATTCCACGCCTTCCTCACTGGTCTGGAAATAAGCGTTCAGGTAAGGTAGTATTTGCGAATCCCCCAGAATGATGGTCATGCCGTGCAGCAGGCGCGCCGCGGCTTCCAGGTCCAGGTCCGCGCGCACTTCGCCGCGCTCCAACGCCGCCGCCAGCATCTGGCGCACATTTTCCAGCATCACAGCCGCGACCGGTCGCACCACCCGTTCCTGCATTTCCGCGTTCTGGTTATAGGCCGCGGCGGCGAAAAAGCGCACAAAGCTGGCCTGCGCTTCGCTCCACGCCTCGCCCCCCTCAATATAAGCGCGCAGACCCTCGCGCAGCGGCATTTCGGCCAGCCAGGGCTGGATATAGTTGAAGGTCTCGCACACCTGGCGGGTAACCAGCTCGATGGAAAAATTAATCAGACCCTCGCGGTTGCCAAAATACTGGTACAGCGAACCGACGGCCACGCCCGAACGGGCGGCCACATGCTTGATGTTGATCCCCGCCGGGCCGCTGACGGCCGCCTCGGCCAGAATGGCGTCAATCACCGCCTGTTGGCGGTCAGGGTCCAGGCGGCGGAAGGTGCGGGTGATCACCCCTTGATCTTCCAATTTCAGCAGCAGCGGGTAGATCTGTTCGGCAGATAATGGGATAGTATATTCTTGTGAACTCATGGTTCATATTTTATGCAATTTATGTTCACCTGTCAAGAGCAAAAGAATTGCCGGTCAAGAAATCGACCGGCAGGAGGATGTCAATCGAGCGCGGAAAACTGTTCCGGCAAGGGTTCCTCATCCAACCAGGCGCGCAGCACCGTGGCGAACAGTTCTGGATCGTTCAGCGGCCAGTTATGCTGCTCGGCCAGCGAGGCAGGCCGTCGCAGGTGGAACTGGTACGCCTTCGCGTTAGGTAAAGCCGCTGCCAATTCGCGCGCCGATTGGCGCATGGCCGCGTATTCGCGGCTTCCCGCCAACACCAGCACCGGCAGATGGGCTTTATCCAGGTCCGCCGGCAGGCGGTAGCGCTGGTTTTCCAACATTACATCGGCAAAGGATTGCGCCGTCAGGCTTTGAAACTCCGCTTTGAACGGCTCAAACCATTGATCCGGAATACCTGCCGCGGATTTCATATTCAGACGAATATAGGCATCCCAATTCTTGAACGGGGCAACAGAAGACACATAAGTGGCCTTTAGCAAACCCTCTGAGGCCAGCCAGCCCATGCCCGGCAGCGGGCGCAACAACGCGCTGCTCACCAGCGCGCTGCGGATGCAGCCCGGATCCAGCGACAGCATCTCCACCAACACCTGCGCGCCTTCGGAAAGCCCCACCAGGTGTGCGCGCCCGTCCGGCGCCTGCGCGCGCACCAGGTCGATGACCATTTGCGCCGCGCCGCGAATACGGAAACGTCCCGCCTCCCGGCTTTGTCCGTGTCCGGGCAGGTCGGGCATCCAGCAGCGATAGGAATCGCCCAGCAGGTCTGCCACCGGCTGCCACATCCAGCCTGCCGCTCCGCCGCCGTGTAAAAAGATCACCAGTGGCTTCTCAGGTAAGCCGCTTTCATGCACTGCCATTGTTTTGAATTTGAATTGATTCATCCTATTTCCCTGCTCAATCATTCATTGTTTTTTTATACTCTAACTCCAGCAGCGCGATCTCGGGCGAACAGTTAAAACGCACCGGTACGCCCGACCAGCCGATGCCGCGCGAGATGAACATCGCCCCGCGCGAAAGGTGCAACAAGCCGCTCACATAGGCTTTGTTATTCACCGGCAGCATTGGCGCGCCGATCAGCGGCAGGCGCACCTGCCCGCCGTGCGTGTGCCCGCACAACATCAAATCCACGCGCCCCGAAAAAGGCACATCAAAACTATCCGGGTTGTGCGCCAGCACCACCCGCGCCTCATCCGGCGGAATATTGGCCAGCGTTTCTTCCAATCCCAGTTCGTCCTCCCACAAGTCCCCCGCCCCCGCCAGCCATAAGGGCTGTCCATCGCGCTCCAGGCGCACCACCTTGTGGCGCAGATTTTGCCCGCTCTTCTCCAGCCAGTACAGCGAGCGGTCCGTATCCGCCCAATGATCGTGGTTGCCCAGCACCGAATACACCCCCAGCGGCGCTTGCAGCCCGGCCAGCAGCGGCCAGATGCGCTCGATCTGGGTGGTGCCGTTCTTTTCGCGCACGTAATCGCCGGTGCAGACGATCAAGTCGGCGCGTAAATCCATCACGGTGCGCATCAGCCCTTGCAGCCAGCCGTCCGGCGACCAGGGCCCGGCGTGAATATCGCTCAGATGAGCGACGCGCAGCCCGTCAAAAGCCGGCGGCAGGCCGGGCAGCGCCACCCGATAGCGGTTGACCGTCACCCAATAGCGTTCGATGAAAACCGGATAGCTGGCCGCCAGCGCGCCCCCCAAACCCACCAGCGATGCCTTGAGAAACTGGCGGCGCGTGAGCAGGGTCTGGTGAGAGGGAAATGGATTGTTTTGCATCGGCTGATTCGATCCTTGATGAGCCGCCTGAAAGATGGTTTCACTCCAGCAGCAGGCGGTAGAGATTGGTCTCCCAGCGCTGAAAGCCCATCTTCTGGTACAGACGGTTGGCCGCCTCGCGCGACGGGCGCGAGGTGAGGCTGACGGCTTTGGCCCCCGCCTCACGGGCCAGCTGAATCGCCTCGCGGGTCAATTCCGCGCCCAGCCCGCGCCCGCGAAAGGCCGTATCCACCACCACGTCTTCGATCCAGGCGTGCGTGCCGGCTGGCGTGGCGTAAATCACCAAAGTCAGCATGCCAGCGATCTGTCCGTCCTCCTCCGCCAGCAAAATCTGGCTGGCCGGCGACTCGATCACGGCCTGAATATGCTCGCGCGTAGGCACGGGCGCGTTGGAAAGCTGCGGCATGAGGCGCGCGAGGGCTTGCATAAACGCATCGGTTGCGGCGGGCAGGCGGGTAATGGGCATGTTCATCCATCCTGTGTTTTTCTTGAGTATACCCGCAGATGGCCTTTTTTTATCCAGAATAACGCGCCCAGCGCAAAAGAAAACCGGCCCGCTTTCACGGACCGGTTCTTTCAACGCTCTATACCCTCAATGCTTACAGCTCGCGCCGGAAAAATTCCGGCAGCGCGAAGGCCGCGCGGTGCATTTCGGGGTTCAGGTAATTCAACCCTTGCGGGTAGGTTTTGCCCAGGCCGTTGCTCCAGGGGGTATCAGACATATACATAAAGCCGATTCCGCCGCCGGGGTAGGTGGGCACCAGCGAGTAGTAGTAAGCCGGGTTTTGGGTCAATCGTTTGGCCACTGCCAGAATGTCTTTGATCAACTGCGTGTCAAAGTACATTTGCTCGCACTGGGTCGAGACCGCCCCGCCCGGTTTAAGAGCGTGTTTCATCAGCTCGTAAAACTCTTCGCTGAAGAGGCGCTCGGCCATACCAATCGGGTCTGTCGTGTCGGAGATGATCACGTCAAAAACGGCCTGGTTGCGCTGCATATAAGTGAAGGCGTCTTCAATCACCAGCTCAAAACGCGGATCGTCGAAGGCCGGCGCGAATTCGGTGAAGTGCTTGCGGCTCAGCTCCACCACGCGGCGGTCCAACTCGCTCATCACCACCTTCTTCACGCTGGCATGCTTCAACACCTGCTGCAGGGTGCCGCCGTCGCCGCCGCCCACAATCAGCACGGTTTCAGGGTTGTCCACTGCCAGCATGGGCACATGGGTGATCATTTCGTGGTAGCCCATATTGTCGCGCTCGGTGAGCTGGATGATGCCGTCCAGAATCAGTGCCTTGCCGAAAAACTCGGTGCGCACAATTTGCAAATGCTGGAAATCGGTTTGCTCGTCTTCCAGCACCTCCAGCACCTTCAACGACTTGCGGTACCAGGGATGTAATTCTTCGTTAAACCATTGTTCAGTCACGGCTTACAAACACTCCCGAGGCTTTTTGGGCCCCAAATGTCTCAATCGTAAAGCGCGCCGCAATTTCCGGGTCGAACTTCTTGCAAGAGAAGATATCGAGGTAAGCAGAGTTGGTCTGCTCGGCAAAATGGGCGCACACGTTGCTGGTTTCGATCAACTGGACCAGAGAATAGCCGGAGACGCGCGGGTCCTCGCCAAAATTGACGATGGTAGGCTCTCCAAAGCGGCGCATCTCGATCAGGTCGCATAGATCCACCACATAGTCACGGATGACGTCGGCTGAGCAAATCTGCTCAGGCAAACAGTCATAAATGTTCAGCACCAGGTGCCAGCCCCACGGTTCAGCATCGCGGGTTTTTTCCGGCTCTGGCATACGCAGATAGGTTAATACGGGGGTCGGGGTAAGCGTTAAATCAGACACGGTTCTCTTACCTCCGCCTCACGTTCAATTTTGCGCACCGAAATATCGGCGGCACCGAACATCACCTGCAGGCGGTTGATCAGCGGCTGAATATCCAGATCTAAATTGCAGGTGAACAGGTCAATCGCGCAATAGCCGTGTTCCGGCCACGCATGCAAGCTGGCATGGGACTCCGCCAGCAGGAGGAAACAGGTGAACCCGTGCGGAGAAAACTCATAGTATCCTTCGGATACGATGGTTAACCCACTTTCAAACACTGCCTGATAGAACAGATCGCGTGAACGCCTGGCGTCCATCAACCGTTCCTGATCGCAGTTCGACAGGTCACAAATATAGTGTTCCCCGAGTTTCAACTGACCGTTCAACTTTACCAGCACCTCCTTGAGATTATGAATGGGTTGTGATTAAACCGGCTAATTTTCAGGGCAATTGGCCTGCATGTCAATCCTTTGCAGGTTAAGAACCATTAAGAGGTTTTCCGGGGATGGTGAGGTTAAGCGCAGGGTATGAATTGGCGCCGCGCCGCCAATGAGAAGACGGTTCTTCGGTAGGGGCGGACGGCTGTCCGCCCGAGAAAAGACACCCAAAGAACGGGCGCGACACCCAAAAAACGGGCGCGAGGCCTCGCGCGCGTACATAAGAATGGTGATCAGGTTCTTCCTCAGGCGCTGCCGCACCGCCTTGGAGATGGCGGTCAATCGCGAATTATCAATCAACAAACGGTGGGGTTCGGGCGGTTTTGAGATTCTTTTGGCGCGAGAGAATTGAACCGCCCTCAACGCCGCCCTACAAAGAATCCGATCTCCCCCTACCCCCAGCCCAGCAGACGCGCCAGCGCCACCAGCGCCATGCCGGTCAACACCGGGGCGAACAGGCTGCGGGTTTTCCAGGCCACGCCAAAAGCCGGAATGGCTGCCAGCCAATACAGGTTGTTCAGGCTCAAATCCAGCGTGCCGTTGGGCATCACCAGCGCGGGCAGCAGCATGGCCGCCAGCACCGCCGGGGGAACGTAGCGCAGCCACACCTCCACGGCGCGCGGCAGGGTACGCCCGGCCAGGTAGAGCACCGGCAGCACGCGCGGCAGGTAGGTTACCAGCAGCATGCCGAACAGGCCGATTAAGACTCTTTGTTGATCCATAATTCCAGTCCCATTCCCAGTGTGGCTCCCAGCAGGGTGGCCAGAATCACGCTCCACTGATCCATGCCTGCCAGCATCAACCCGGTCGAAACCACTCCCGCGGCGGCGGCTACCAGCAGCGTATTCAAACCGCGTAGCTGCATCACCAGCAGGGCGATGAACATGGCCGGCAGGGCGTAATCCAGAGCATAGGGGCGCACGTCGCTGATCAACTGGCCGAAGGCCGCGCCCAGCCAGCTGCCCGCCACCCAGGCAACCTGCGAGGTGAGGTTGGCGGCGAACACCCACAGCGGATCGGGGGTGTGCTGGGCAAAGTGCGCGCTGTGCAGGCCAAAGGTCTCATCGGTCAGCTCAAAGGCGTACCAGGCCAGGCGCGCCTTGCCCCAGCCCTGTAGTTTAGGGGCGATGGAAGCCGACATGAGCAAATGGCGCAAATTGACCACAAAAGTGGTAGCGATGATCGAAAGCAGCGGCGCGCCGGCGGCAAACAACCCCACGGCAATAAACTGCGCCGACCCGGCGAAGACGATCAGCGACATCAGCAGGGTGTTGAGCATCGACAGCCCGGCCTTGTTGGCCAGCACGCCGTAGGCAAAACCAATGGTGACATAACCGATCACAATCGGCAGGGCGCTGGCCATGCCGCTCATCCAGCGGGCTGCCGGTGAATGGATTTTTTCTTCCGTTAATTCAGGGGTGGACATAACGCTCCCGGAAAGAGTTAGAAATGCGGGCTTTGCTGCTTGACAGTCCATTTTATCATCGATAAGATGATTAAGTATGTCTCGCAATCCACACCAGGGAGGAACCCATCATGGCTTATCCAGACGCAAAACATCTCGCGCAGAGTTTTCATCTCACCTACTGGGTGATCAGGCAGCAGGTTGAGGGCCTCACCCACGCCGACAGTCTCATCCAGCCGCCGGTGCGCGGTAACTGCCTTAACTGGGTGCTGGGACACATCCTCACCGGGCGCTGCGCGGTGCTGGCCCTGCTGGGCGAGCCGCCGGTGCTGACCGCCGATCAGATGGCGCTGTACGAGACCGGCTCCGCGCCCATTACCGGCGATGACGGCGCCGTCGCGCTGGAGGCGCTGCTCGCCAACCTGGACGAATCGCAGCAGATGATCTTCTCGGCGCTGCGCGCCACGCCGCAAGAACGCCTCGATTATCTGTTGGAAGATGGGGAAAACGGCCAGAGCAGTGTAGGAGAAGAAATTGCCAGCCTGGCCTGGCACGAAACCTACCATGTTGGGCAAATGGAACTGCTGCGCCAATTGGCCGGCAAAAACGACCAGGTGATCTGAAACCCGCGCTTATTTTTCCAAGCGCGCCCCGCCCAACCAGCGCGCAGCGTTGATATTCACCGCCGCGCCGTCAATTTTCCAGCGCGCGTAAGGCTGCGGGTCGTCTTCCCAGCGGAAAACTGCCTGTGAGGGCAGCATTACGCCATTAATCCGCTCCCAGTCGGAGAAGTCCACGCGCCAGAGCTGCGGCCGGGCATACCCAGAGCGGGGCTGCAGCGCGGTAAAATGCGACAGCAAGTTGGTTTGCGGGTCAAAGAAAGCCGTCAGGCGGGTTTCACCGCCATTGTACGGCACTACCAGCTCTGCCGCCAGATTGGAAAGTCCCTCCCAGCGCGCGCGACTATCCAGCGCGTAAATAGAAGGATGCCACACCGCCTCTACCCACAGCTTGAGTAAATTCCAGTGATCAATGGTATCGCCGTTTTGCGCGCGCCGCGACATGCGAATGACGCCGCGCCCGCCGCGCAGGTATTCCTCTCCACGCGCGACCGGCATGCCATACCACGATCCCTGCCAGCGGCGGTAAAAAGCGCTCCCCGGCAGGTAGAGGGTTTTGAAGCGCATCGGCAGCCAGCGGCGCTTATAACGCACCTGGGCGCGCCCCCACACAGCGGCGTTCTCCGGCAAGGCGGCAGCCCCGCACAGGCTGGCGCGCAGATAGTCACGCACAGGCAGCGGCAAATGGTCTTCAGGCAGGGGCTGGGGTTCTGGGGCGGGACGCGAAGTTGGCGCCCGGAATGCCTTGGGGCGGATTTCAAATCCCTGGAGCGCCAGCACAACCATGATGGCCGCCCCGAGCACAAAAACGCCCACCAACCAGATAATGACGAACATGGGGCTGTTCCTTACTTTTCAACAACCAGTTGATGATTCCCTTTATACCATAGAAAAAACTCCGCCGCCATCTACTTAAAGAGGATTTACACACGCAGCATATAGTCCAAAAACGCCATCCGGTAGACCTGCCCGTCGCTGTGCAGCTGCCGGCGCGCGCGCTTTTCTTTGATCAGGGTTTGCATGCCGTCAAAATAGCAGTCGCCTTCGTCGTCCTCAAAATAACTGTGCAGCACCAGGCCGCGGTCTTCTTCCTGCAAGAACTCGCCCTTTTCCAGCGGCTGGCCCTCGCCAAACCCGCCGTCATCCACCGAAAGAAAGTTCACATAAAACAGGCCGCCGGGGCGCAGCACGCGGCGCATTTCCGCGATGGCGGCGGCAATATCCGCTTTGGACAGGTGGAAAACGGAATTGTAAGAGTAAACAAAGCTAAAGGATTGGTCCGCGAAGGGCAGGCGGCGCATATCCGCCTCGCGAATATCCACGGTAAAGCCGTGCTGGCGGGCGGCCTCGCGCGCCAGCTGGGCGCGCTGCGGGTCAATCTCCACCCCGGCGGCACGATAGCCATAGGCGCAAAACAGGTTGAGGGGCGGGTTGGCGCCGCCCGCGCCGCAGTCGAGCACTTCTTTGGGCAGGGCTTCACGCTGGCACAGCGATAAAAACGTATAGAGCGGAGCAGGGTAAAGCGTGTTGTTCATTGGGCAAAACCTCCATTTTCATGCACAGTATACCCGCCCGCCGGCGCGCAAGCTATTGGGCAGAAGGCCAGTCTTATTTCCAGCCTAACGAAGGAAGACAAAACAAAAAAATGGGGGTAGAATCAATACCACAGTAAGCAAAAGAAAACCGCCTCTCCCAACCAGCAGCGGAGAGGCGGCGGTAATTAATCTTCAATCAAATTGTAGCGCCGCAGAGCGGTGTTGAGGATCATGTTAACCAGCTCCGCATGCTCCACGCCGTCGGCGGCGGCTTCGATCACAATGTCCGAGATGCCCGGCGAAAGTCCCGGCAGGGGGTTGATCTCCAGAATGTAGGGCTTCCAGTTGTCGTTGGCGTCCAGACGGAAGTCCACCCGCGATACGTCCAACCCACCGGTCACGCGGAACACCGCCGCCGCCAGCCAGTTCAGTTCGTCAATCACCTCGTCGTCCAGGCTGGCTGGGCACAAGTAGGTGAGCTGGTCGGCCAGGTCTACCTTGAGGCGGTTGCTGTACACCTCGTCGCTGTCGTGGTACGGCTGCAAGTCCACTTCGAGGGGCGGGAAGAAGCGCAAGCCGGCCTGCACGCGCGGGGCGCGCGGGTTAACCGGCAAACGACGCGCCACCGGCCCCACCAGATTGCCCACCATGCCCACGGTAATCTCGCGGCCTTCAATGTAGTTTTCCACCAGGGCCACCTGGTGATAGCGCTCAATGATGTAGCTTACCTGTTCGCGCAGTTCTTCTTCGTTGTGAACAATCGACTTGCGGCTCACACCCATGCCTGTGCCTTCGCGGCTGGGTTTTACAAACAGCGGGAAGGTGAGGTCATCGTGCAGTTTTTCATTGGAACGCTCAAAGGTCTGAAACGGCGGGGTGGGCAGGTCGTGCCAGGCCAGAATGCGCTTGGTCATCGGTTTATCCAGCGCCAGCGCCAGGGTGAGCACTTTAGAGCCGGTGTAGGGGATTCGCAGCATCTCCAAAATAGAAGGGATATGCGCCTCGCGCGAGTCGCCAAAGTGGCCTTCGCAAATATTAAAGCAGATATCCGGCTGATAACTTGGCAGGGTATTCACCAGGCTGGTGTCGCCCTCAAAGAACTCGGCCTCGTGCCCGCCGCTGCGTACAGCGTCGACCAGGGCATTAATCGTCTTTTCCGAATCCAAGTCGTCCCACTGGTCGGCGGGCATACCATCAATGCGGGGGGCATTCTTTTTGAGATTGGCCAGAACGGCCACACGGAATTTTTTCATGTTGGGTTTGGTTGGTCCTTTTTGATCGTTTGAAATCGCCGTTTTCAGGCGTTTAACTGGAAGGTATGGTACGTATTTTCACACGGATTGCCCCAGGCGGCGTGCATCTGGCGCGTGGTGAGGTCCATCACCAGCGAGGTGATGGTTTTCTCACGGTCCAACGGATCGCCGGCGGTATCGTGGTTGCATATCGCGTCGGGAGAGTTGAGATGATCGCGCAAGATTTCTTGCAGCGTTTTCACCGTGTGGCGCCGCGATTGGGTCAGCAGACGACTGGCGCGCCAATAGCGCACCCGCGTGCTGATCAACTCATCCGGCTCGCTTTCAATCTTTTTCATTTCCGGGTCAACATAGTGATTGGTATGCACCATGTAGCCGTCTTCACCGTAGAGCAGAGCAAACTGGCGCGCCGAAACCTCCACGCTGTATATTTCACCGCTCTCATGCACCAGCAGGTGATTGTAGCCGGCCGCGCGCTTGGGGGCCAGCATGTGGCGGATGGCGTCAGAGGGGCGTTTGGCCGCCAGCACCGCCCGCGAGACAATGATGCGCGGAATACCTATGCGGCAGTCTTCAGTGTAAACAGAATCGCAGCATTGAGCAATGCCGTAAGCATTAAAGCCAATATTGGGTAACAGGCAGCCGTAGGTCATCGCCAGAAAGGGCGGCTCATCTGCGGGCTGGGCGTGCACCAAAAACACATCGTCCTCATCTTCGGGGACCCAGTCTTCATTGTGTGCCACCAAAACATTGTCATTGGCCGTACACGATTGGTTCACCGCCAGGCTGGTGCATTTCATCAGATGCAGGGCGTCAGTGGTCACCGCTTCCATGGCGTTGACCACCGCCACATCATCAAACGAGACGTTGGCGCCTTCGGCAATGCCATGCAGTTCTTCCACATACTGCGGGTAGCGCTCTTCGGCAAAGGGAATGTACTTGCGCGACTGAATTTGCGCGCCACCCCAGGTGAGTTGAAGATCGTTATACGCATCGGATAATAAGGTGCGCGCGTTTTCTATGCTGTGCGCCACCTGCTGGCGGCAAGCCTCGCCAATCTGGTTGCCCATCTGGCGGTGACTGCCGTATATGGAAATCAGCGGAATCATTTTCTCTTTCATCTTTCCTCCGCGCCGTCCGGAGAACAATCACCGGCGCGATAATGAGCGCCGGCGAGTCTTTCAATCTTCTGCTGGGGTTACACCCTTGCGCTGCGGCCCCACTTTCGCCGGTCAGATGGCTTAAAATAGCCGCTGTGCAATGGCTGAACATCGTCCAGCGTGATAAAGGCGTCTGGGTCTACCTGGGTGATCAAAAGCTGCACGCGTCCAATTTCCTTGCGCTGCACAGCGCAGTGGATAATAAACACCTCACCCTTCATGCCCGTGGCAGTGGAGATGGTGGCGGCGTAGCCTGCTTCTCGCAGGCGTGCGGCGATTTCCGCGCCGCGTTCAGCCGAGAAGACCTGCAGCATGCCAAAACCAATCGCCAGGCGCTGCTCCAGGTAAATGCCCAGGATCACACCCGTGCCAAAGCCGCCGGCGTAACCCAGCACCGTCCACACATTGAGGGGGCCGGTAAGCACGGCGCCAATCGCCACCACAAACACGGCGGCCTGAATGCTGCCCACCGCGCCCGCCAACAGTTTTTTGCCGCGCATCACAAACAGCAGGCGCAGCGTGTCGAGCGACATGTCAATCACCCGTAAAAAGAACACCAGTATTCCGGCATAGATCGGATTTAATTCCATCATTTGCTTTTATTTTTCCTTTTCCTTAATTTTCTCCTGCCGCGAACCTTACTCCACCTGAAGAATTTTCACCGTGTAGTTGCCGGTGGGTGTGTGCACCATCACTTCATCACCCGCCGCGCGGCTCATAATGGCTTTTCCAATTGGCGACTCGTTGGAAATGCGTCCCTCTTTGGGGTTGGCCTCGGCCGAGCCAACAATCATATACGTTTCAGGGTCATAGCCCTCTTCTTGAATGGTTACCTTCGATCCGATTTGCACAACACTGGAAGGCATGGCCGATTCTTCAATGATCTTCGCGCTGGAGAGCAGCATTTCCAACTCGCGAATGCGGCCTTCAATAAAGGCCTGTTCAGCTCGCGCCATTTCATATTCCGGGTTTTCATCTTCGCCATTGCCCACGGTTTCCCGCAAGATAGCGGCCACTTCGTCCCGCCTGCGGTAGATGAGGTCGTGCAGTTCTTCCTGGAACTTCTGGTACCCTTCCTGTGTCAAATACGTTGTCATTGTCTCTTCCTCTCCTGTCGCAAAAACACAGATCTTTACCTGGAAAGGCGTTCTTTCATGCTCGCATTTGGCAGCCTATCCAGTACGCTTGGCGGTCTTCCCATTGGGAACCCGCCTGCCGGCACAGCCAGACCAACCATCCTTCATTTGGAAAAGAGCAGCCCGGCTGCCATCAGTGCCCGCAGCCAGCGTACCATCTAGTAGATTAATTATAATACCGGGTGGGTTTTAATGGATATTTGCCGCCTGAAACCCGGCGCAGGCAACCAGGCTGGCTAACCCAAAAGGCAGAAACCATGCAACCAAAGCGCGCGCGGCGCGCAACGAAAGCTGCCGCGGCTGGTTTTAACTTTTACAAACCCGATCAACACGCTTTTCTTCGCTTCAATTTCGATTATAATTAGAGAGAATTAAACGCTAGTGACAGGTATCTTCGACCACGAGAAACAAACTCCACTTTTTGATGAATCCATCCATAGATTTTAGAACTGCGTTATCACGCGTTGAGGGCTGCGCCCTCGCCCTTCCAACGCGTCTGCATCCAGGCCACTCACATCTTTCCAATTCCAAACACCAAAAACACAATCATTTATGGGAGTCTCTGAAATGTTCACGGTTATGTGCCCGTCCTGCAATGGATTAGTGCGCATCAAGACAGAGCCAAGATTGGGCCAATATGTAACCTGCCCCAACTGTCAAAAGATGACCAAAGTTATCTCGCTCCACCCGCTGAGACTGGAAGTGTTATCGGTTAGTTGGGGAATGAATCCGGTGGAAAGCGCGGCCAGCCCGGATAAACTCTCCAGGCGCCGCCAGGAGCGCTTCAACCGGGTAGACCAAAACCGGGATACCGACGAAGAATTCGAATTGGAAGAATTTGGCGGCGTCAAAAGAGGCAAACCCGCCAAGCGCGGCCATAAAACTGGCAAGCTGCGCAAGCCCTCTTTTGACGACGAATTTGGATATTAAATTCCTGCCTTTTCCACAACGCGGAAGCAAAAAGCGCGCTGGCGGTTAAACCTCCAGCAGCGTATCCAGAACGGCCATCAACGAGCGGATTAATGATTCGCGCTGCGCGGCGCGCTGCGCCACTTCCCGCAGCAGAGCGGCGTCGCGGGTAAAGCGCGCCGTTTCGTCCGGCACCTCGCGCAAATACTGAATCAGCCGTCCCATCAACTCCTTGAGGCGCGGATAGCAGTCGCCCAGCTCTCTTTCGGTTTGGCTGTCCAGCCCTTCCACTTCTTCCAATTGCGCGCAGGTGTTTTCTGCCAGCCGGATCCATTCCTGAATGCTGGCGCCCGCCTTATTCTTAAACCCCGCGCGCGCCATCGGCCGCGCGAACACCGGCAGGTGATTGAACTCATCGCTGGTTTCTTCGAGGATTTTCACCAATCCCTGACACAACAAAATACCCTGACGGATCAGCTCGATCCTGCCGGGGGTCATCTTTCGCACCGGGCTGCCGGTAGGCGGGGCATCCGTCTCTTTCAACGCCGATTGAGGGGCCGCAATCAGTCCACAGCGCTGCAAAATCTCGTAACCGTCCACCACATCACCGTGATATTCCTCTGCCAACGCGCCGGCCAGGTAAACGGCAGCGGTAGCGGCGTGCGCCGCGGGCATCAACCCGGTGTAGGCCGGGTGCAGCGAGAGGTTGAGAAATTCTTTTTCTGTAACGCCCAAACGCGGGGCCAGGTCGCGCGCCACACCGCGAATGCCGGGCGTATCGACCATGCCAGGCGCAAACGCAATCACCCGCACACCCTGCGCGCCTACCTCGGCCGCCAGCGATTGCGAAAAACCCACCAGGCCCTGCTTGCTGGCAATATACGCCGAAAGGCCGGGCATGGCGTCGGTGGAAACCATGTTGATGATCACCCCGCTGTGGCGGGAGATCATCTCCGGTACAAACGCGCGCGCCATCAGATACGCCCCGCGCAGATTCACCGCGATGGTTTTATCCCACAGCGCGGGTTCCATCTCCACCACAGAGGCGACCGGGCAAACGATGGCGTTATTCACCAGCAGGTCAACCGGGCCGAACGTTTTCCGCGTGAATTCTACCAGCCGTTCCACCTGCGCTGCGTCAGAAACATCCGTGCGCGCGAAGCGCGCCGAACCACCAGCGGCATGGATCTCTTCTTCTACCTGTAAGCCTTCATTAAAAATCTCGGCCAGAATCACGCGCGCGCCGCACCAGGCCAGTGCGTGGGCCAGCTCTTTGCCAATTCCGCGCCCCGCTCCGCTCACCACCGCCACTTTACCACTGAGAAATTCTGGGGACAGGCCAATTTGCCGCAGTGTTTCAATCGTGTTCATTCAGCAGTCCTCAACAACAAATAATCGTTTAAGTATTCAGCCTTTCCAATACCGCCAGCGGAACCCAGCCAGGCTCGCCCTGCGCCGGCTGGCACCAGGCCCATTGGTCTTGCGTATATAGCACTTCCAGCGTGTCGGCGGGTTGCACGCTCAGTTCTACGTCGCGGTAATCGCAAACCGCACGCCAGGCCGCGCCGTCCGGATCTAAATAGGCCAGCGGCATCCACCCGCTTACCTGGTTGGAGGTGGTTACCCACACCCAGCCCGGCCATTCACTTGGGCGCGTTTCCGCCTGTAAAACATCTCCCTTGGAAATAATCAAGTTTCCATAAGGCGCGGCTTGGTGCGCCGCAATGGCCCGATAATATCCTTTCAATTGACACCATCCATCTGGAAGAAAAGCGGGTATGCATGCCAGGGCATCCAGCCGCTTTCGCGCCCGCTTGCCTGGAATCATTGTAGCGTGAAAACGGCAGAATTTGTAGCAAAATCGAATTGAATTCACAAAATTGAAAAAGGGACGTGCCCACGCGCCCCTTTTTCGCTGCCCGGAGAGGCAAGAGGAACTCAGCCGCCACCGGAAATATGAAATCTCCCTTTGTTAATCACCAAAACAGGTACCCACCTTGCGCGCGCTGTCGAGCCACACATGGTCGAGCGGAACGAGCTTGCGCTGGCCAGCTACCTCTTCCAGCGGCACCGGAATCACTTTTTCACCGCGCACAGACGCCATTACACCCGCCTTGCCTTCATGGATAAAGCAGGCCGCGCTGGTGCCCAGCTTGGTGGCCAGCAGGCGGTCGGCCGCCGAAGGCGCGCCGCCGCGCTGCAGGTAGCCCAAAATGGTTACACGCGACTCCAGCGCGGTCAGCTCTTCCAATTTGGCCGATAGGCGCATGGTGTTGCCAACATGCGCCAGCTCAAACTGTGCCAGGTCTTCTTCGGCTTTTTTGCGGTCGGCCTTGTCGCCTTTTTCCAGCTGTTTCAGCAGGGCGCCCTTCACCTGCGCGTCTTCAACCGAAAGCGCGCCCTCTGAGACGGCCACAATGCTAAAACGCTTGCCACCGCGGCTGCGCTGAAGTATGGCTTCGGCAATTTTTTCCACATCGTACGGAATTTCCGGCACCAGGATCACATCCGCGCCGCCCGCCAGCCCCGCGCCCAGCGCCAGCCAGCCAGCATTGTGGCCCATAATTTCCACCACAATAATGCGGTGGTGGCTGTGGGCGGTGCTGTGCAGGCGGTCGATGGCCTCGGTGGCAATGCTGAGCGCGGTATCGAACCCAAACGTGGTGTCTGTGCCGGCCACGTCATTGTCGATGGTTTTCGGCAAGGTGACCACGTTAAGTCCCTTGTTCTTCAGGCGCAGGGCACTTTTCTGGGTTCCGCCGCCGCCCAGGCACACCAGATAGTCCAGGTGGTGCGACTGGTACACCGCCACAATCTCGTCGGTCATATCCACCAGCTTGCCGCCCACCGGCATTTTATGCGGCTTGTCGCGGCTGGTGCCCAAAATGGTGCCGCCAATCGTGAGAATGCCGGAGAGGGCGTGCTCATCCAGACGCACCATGCGGTTCTGCATCAGCCCGCGAAAACCATCCTGAAAACCGATCAGGTGCATGCCGTATTCGCCTAAAGCGGCCTTACCCAAGCCGCGCAGGGCAGCATTAAGGCCCGGGGTGTCTCCCCCGGCGGTCAGGACTCCAACCATTTTTCCGGTCATTGCCTTCCTCCTTGACGGGTTTCCGTCTGTGCTGCTTGTAGATGCTTTAATTGTAGCGAAATCGCGCGCGTTTAGGCAGCCGAATCAGGCTCATCGGCGGCGATGAAAAAGGCCAGCGCGCCCAACAGCGGAATAGCAGTAATAACCAAAGCCCACAGGGCGCGGGCGGTATCTTTGATCGGCTTGCCGCGCAGCACAAACAGCGCCGCCAGGCTTAACACCGGCCAGATCAGCATCAGCATGAAAAATAAAACATTCGCGAAAACAAACCCAGCTCTTGCCATCATTTTCTTATCTCCATTTCTCTTAACGGTCAAATTCCTTTTCATATAACCGGTAACCCGATTCTTGCATGCCCAGGGCGCGATAGGTGCGTTGGGCGGTGTGGTTGGTGTGTTCCACATACAGGCGCAAGCCGCAGACTTCCGCTTCCTGGTGCGCCAGATTTTCCACCTCCACAAACAGGCGTTTGAAGACACCCTGGCGGCGGTATTCGGGGCGCACATACACGCTCTGAATCCACCAGAACAGCCCATTGCGCCAATCGCTCCACTCGGTGGTGATCATCAGCGCCCCGGCCACCTCGCCATCCAGTTCGGCCACCAGGTAATAGCCCAGCTCGGGGCGGCGCAGCAGGTTCTGCAGGCCGCGGGTGATGGTCTCCGGGTCGAGGCGTTTGCCTTCCGTCTCCCAGGCCATGGCGGTGTTAAAAAACGCCAGGGTTTCCACGTCGCGCGGGGCGGCTTTGCGAATTTTTATCCCTCGATTCATGCCGGTCTCCGTGTGGCGCGCCGCGATCAGCGCTTGCCCATAAAATCGATATCGCGCTCGTCGTTGCGGTCGGTGGCGGGCGGCGGTTCGGGGGTAAACGCCGAAACGCGCTCGCGCAGTTCGGTGGTCATCTCAATCTCCAGCGACTTGAGCGAGCTTTCCAACTGGCGCACATTGCGCGCGCCAATGATCGGAGCGGTTATGGCGGGGTGCGACATCACCCAGGCCACGGCCAGCGCGGCCGGCTCCCAGCCGTTCTGGCGCGCGAAGGCGTTCAGGTCTCCGGCAGCGGCATACATCCAATCATCCTTGTAGCGCGCCATGTACATTTTGTTGGTCATCAGGCGGCCGTCCTCTGGCCGGTGGGTCTGGTCATACTTGCCGCTCAACAGACCACCGCCCAGCGGGCTGTAAGCGATCACGCCCAGGCCTTCGGCCTGCGCCATCGGCAGCAGTTCCACCTCGGCCTGGCGCTTAACCAGGTTGTACATCGGCTGCAGGCACACCAGGCGCGCCAGCCCCTCGCGGGCAGAGATGCCCAAAGCCTTTTCCACCTGCCAGGCGGCGAAATTACTCACCGCCGGGTAGAGAATCTTGCCCTGGCGCACCAGATCATCTAGGGCGCGCAATGTTTCTTCCAGGTCGGTGAAATCGTCAAAGCGGTGAAGGAAGTACACGTCAATGCGGTCAGTGTTCAGGCGGCGCAGGCTGCCTTCGACCGAGCGAACAATGTGATAGCGCGAAGAGCCGCGGTCGTTCACCCCCGCCCCGCTGGGAAAGTAGACCTTGGAGGTGATCACCACCTGGTCGCGCTCACTGGCGATGAAGCGCCCCAGGTATTCTTCCGATTGGCCGTTAGAATACACATCGGCGCAGTCAAAAAAGTTGATCCCGGCTTCGCGGCAGCGGCGGTAGAGCGCGGCCGATTCCGCCTCATCGGCGTCTTTGGCAAACGACATCGCGCCAAAACACAGTTTAGAAACGCGCACTCCGGTCTTTCCTAAGAAACGGTATTCCATTTTGCTCTCCTTATCACGCTTAAAGTCATCTCAGGGGCAGGGAAACAGGTTCCAGTTGTCGCGGTACTCGGCGTATTCACTGCGCGAGCACTTCCACATTTTTCCGGCCCACTTGATATTCCAATACGACTCCACCTGCTGCAGTTCCACGCGCAGCTTCATCTCGCTGATAGTCTCGTCCGGGCAGCCGCTGAGCACCAGAATAATGGTAACCTGGCGGCTGTCTTCACCGGGCAGATAATACACTTTACGGCTGCTGCAGTTCGGTTCGGCGGGCGGCCATTCCTGAAAGCGCAGCGCCACTTCCAGCGGATTGTTGACCCATTCCGCGCCTTCGTTCTGGGCAATTCCAAAATAGGAGAAGAAGTCATTATACAGGTTCAGGTACACAGCCAGGTAGCTGGCCTGGTCATCTTCTTCCGGATACACATCCACACTGACCCCGGCCATGTTAAAGGGCGGCAGTGGCGTGGGCAAGGTGGTTTCCGCCGGGGTGGGCGTGTTTTCCTCTCCACCGGGGGGCGTTGGCGCGGCAGGGGCAGAAGGCCGGCAGGCCGCCAGCAGCAGCACAGCCGCCAGCCACAAGCTCCAACGCAGACCGCGCCGCGGTCTCATGCTGCTTCTCCCGCAAAGCGAGCCAGCCCATAGGCGGCGCGCGCTTCGCCAAAGTAGACGCGGTGCGGATCTGGCTGCGCCGAATCCAGATAGAAAGACGGATCGCACATTTGGGCGGGGTTTACATCTTGCCAATACATTTTTTCACAAACCAGCACCAGTTCGGCTTCCATAAACGCCGGCGCAGAGCAGCCCGGCACCGCCGCCGGGGTCAGGCCTGAGGCGGCAATCTTGTCCATCTCGCGCCCCGAACGGCTGCCCAGCAGGTTCAACGCCGGGCGGTAGACTGGCGCGAAAGCCGAGAGCGTGAAATTGGGATAGCGCTCCATAAAGACATAGGTATAACGGGTGGGCCGCACGGCCACCATAACCAGCGGGCGGTTCCAGATGGTGCCCAACGCGCCCCAAGAAATGGTCATGCTGTTGAAATCGCCTGCCGCAAAATCACCGGCAGTGAGCAGCAGCCACTGCTGATCGAATAAGGCATGCGGGGCAACCCGCAGAGAGTCCAGCGGAATGGAAGGTAAGGAAAGTTCAGGGATCATTTTCACCTCGCTGTCAGTTTGCCATCCTTAAGGGGACTCGGCATCCCACTGAGAGAGATCGTCCCAGCGGTAGGCCACTTGAATCACGCGCATACCGCCGAAAACAGCATTCTTTTGCCCGGCAGGCACGCCGCCCATGCGCTCGTAAAATGCGCGCGCCGTCTGGTTGGTTTCCAGCGCCCACACCAGCATGCCGCGCAGCTTGGCGCGCCGCAGTTGGTTTACCGCGGCCAAAAACAACTGCCGGCCAATGCCGCGCCGTTGATGGCTTTGCAGCAAATAGAGGGCAAACAATTCGCCTTCCAGCGGCAGCAGCGGGTCGCGAGTGCGGCCGCACAGCGAGAACCCCACCACCTGGCCGCCATCCGCTTCGGCTACAAACGCCCAGCCGTGCTGCGCGGGGTCGGCCAAAATGCCGTTCCAATAGTGCTCGACATCGCGGTACGAAAGGCCGTTCAAGAAGCTGGCCGGCAGCAGCCCGCGGTAAGTGGTCCGCCAGCTGTCCACCCGCACCAGGGCGATGGCACGCGCGTCTTCCTGTTGGGCGTTACGAATCAGCATCCTTACCCACTCCGTCCAACCCGGGGGCCATCTTCAGCCGGGAACAAAAATACTGCTCGATGAAATCCACCTCGCGGCGAATTTGGGCCTCGCTCCAACGCGCGCCGGGTTCCACCAGCACCAGTTTGCACTCCACATCATCCAGGCGCTCAATCACCGCCGCGCATACACCGTCAAACTCCGCCAGCGGCTGGCGCGGACCCAGCACATAGGCGTCCAGCTCTTCGCCATCCGCGGAGAAAACGCCGGGGATGTAGCCGTAATTGAGCGGATAGGCCCATTTGAAGCGCGCATCCTGCCAGCCCAGCGGCCGGTCAATGACGGCGCGCAGGCGGCGGCCTAAAAATTGAAATGCGTCTGCCTTCTGCATGCTACCCCGGTTTAGATCAAATTGAGCTGGCGCGGCTCGCCGCCGGTTTCATCATCCGGGCGGTAACCAGCGTCAGCGGGCAGGTTTTTGCCGCTGGCAGCCTGCACGGCCAGGCGGTCACAGCGCTCATTTTCGCGGTTACCGGCGTGGCCTTTCACCCACACAAATTCCACCTGGTGCTTTTCCAGCAGATCGAGCAGCTGCTGCCAGAGATCGGGGTTGAGGGCTTTATCTTTCTTGTTGCGCTTCCAGCCGTTGGCGCGCCAGCGTTTGGCCCAACCCTGGGTAACGGCATCCACCAGATATTTCGAATCGGTGTGCAAAGTTACCTGGCTGGAGACAGGCAGAACGCGAAGCGCCTCAACGGCGGCGGTCAATTCCATGCGGTTGTTGGTGGTCAGGCGATAGCCGCCGGAAAGCTCTTTGCGCTGCCCGGCCTGCAAAATGACCGCGCCATAGCCGCCGGGACCAGGGTTACCAATCGCTCCACCGTCGGTGTAAATGATGACTTGCGGTTTGCTCAAAAGGGTTTCCGATCTCTTTTTGAAACAATTGTAATACAACAATGTCAGAAAGGCGCGCGCGTTGCCTTCCCAACAGGTGAACGCATCCATAGATTGATATTCTACGAATCCCTTGCCGATTCGCCACATTTTCGGTTATCCCCCACCCTGCTCTCCCGCTCATGAGCAGAATTTTCCGAGCTTTTCGACAGCAGGGGAGGCCAAAAGCTCAAAATTAAAATGCGGCTGTCTCAAAGCTGCCCGGTTTTCTATCCATCACGGAATGCCTTATCGATGATGCGTTGACCCTATAGCAGTCAGACCGCTGCTTCCTTGCTTTCTCGCATCACAAAAAGCAAAACGGGGCTGCTGGATGGCAGCCCCGCGAGAAAAATTCGCGAGAAACCGGCGTCTAATCGGGGGTTAACCAATCCACCACCCGCTGCCAGAAACTTTCAAGATTGCTCCAAAGCGAGTTTGGCGGTGTTTGGGTGCCGGTAACCGCTACCGGCAGGGTGGCCTGAGACGCCATTCGTTCATCCGGCACATCGAAGGGGGCAAAATAACTGCTGCGCGTTGGCCACCAGCGCGGGCGGCGGGTGTTCTCTGGGGTCGGCTCAACCGGCGCGGAGGTAGGCTGCACCGGCGCGCTGGTCGGCGCAGGCGGCGGGCTGGTCGGCGCTGGCGGTTGAGTCGGCGCCTGGGTGGGTGCCTGAGTTGGCACTCGGGAAGGCACTGCAGTGGGGGGAACCGGCGTACTGGTGGGCCACCAGCGCGGCGTCCAGATCGGCGTCCAATACGGCCAACTCCACTGGCTGGTGGCGGTTGGCGCCGGTTTGGTGGCGCTGGGCGCGATGATGATGCTGGTTGGCACGGCCTGGGTGGCGGTTGGTTTTATGGATGTCGGCGTGGCGTTCACCACCTGGGTGGGCGGCACGGACGTGCTGCTGGGAGCCGCCTGAGTGGGTTGGGACTGTGATGTGGCAGTAGCGGCCGGAGGCGCCGCGGTGGGCGGCGCTGGCTTCTGCTCCTGCTGGTCATCGTCGTCATCTTCTTCCCGTGGGGTCGCGGTGGGATCAATGCGCCGCGGCGTTACAGTGGGAACCGGCGTCTCCAGGTTTTGCAGCACTTCACTTACCTGCTCTTCCTGGGCGGCCGCGTCGGCCAGAGCTTCTTCCACCAGTTCCATGCGCACCGCGGGGACCACATATTCGCGCAGGTCCGCGCTGTAGTTGGCCACTAGCCCCGAATGCAGGCTGACCGGCAGTTCGGTTGCGCCAAGCGCGTTGGTGCGGTTGGGGTTAAACAACAGCCAGGCGATCAGCGCCAGCCCGGCGGCCAGCACCAGTAAGATCATCATGCGCCAAAAAGATGGCATGTGCGCTTCATTCGTCCGTTTCATGTTCCGCTGCATCCTGCACGTCCTCTACCTTTATTATCGGCTCGGGGGGCAGCAATCTGAAGACTTCCAGCTGCTCCACTTTGCCTTTTACGGTAAATTGACCTAATGACCAGAGTGAAAAATGCATGCGCTGGTTTTCTCCCAGGGCGTCCCAGGTGGCGCTGCTAATCAGAATGCCGCTGTTCTCAATCAAGTCGCGGGTCAGCGCCTCGAGGCGCTGAGTGGTGTTAACCGTGTCGCCAATGATGGTGTAATGAATCCGGTCCGAACTGCCCAGGCCGCCGGCCATCACCGGGCCAGTATGCACGCCGATGCCGGTATGGAAGGGCGGCAAACCCTGGTCTTCGCGCTGGCGGTTAAATTCCTCAATCGATTGGATCATCTCCATCGCCGCCTGGCAGGCATCTTGCGCGCTTTCGGCGGGCGTCTGCGGCACCGGTAAAATACCAAAGAAGGCCAACATGGCGTCGCCGTCGAATTTATTTACCACACCGCCGTGCGCCGTAACAATCGGCACCAGGCGGCCAAAATATTCATTCAACCAGGCAAACAGCAAAGCCGGCTCAGTTTGGGCGGAAATGGGTGTGAAGCCGCGAATATCGGCCATAATCACGGTGGCCACCGCCTGCTGACCGGCCAGGCGCAGGTCGCCAGAGGAGAATGTCTCGCGCAGCTGCTCGCGCACGGCCGGCGATACGGTGCGCCCCAGCAGGTCGCGGTAGATCACACCTTCCTGCAATCCGGCAATCATATAATTAAACGAATGCGCCAGAGCGGTGAGTTCGTCGTCGCCTTTGGCTTCCACTTTCACTTCCAGGTTGCCGCGCGCCACCTCACCGGTAGCCGCCACCAGCCGCTCGAGGGGCGCGGTGATCAGGCGCGCCAGGTATGAGCCAACCAGCACTACCAGCAAAATAGCCCCGGCTACCAATCCAAAAATTTGCAGGCGGGTTACCTGGCTGGTGCGCACCAAAAAGGCCTGCGCCAGCGAAACACCCAGCACGCCCACATCGCTGCCACCGCGCACCTCCCAAGGGCCCAGCAACTCGTTGTAGGTTATGCTGGCGGCGCGCAGCTCGCGCAGCGGGGCCGATTCTCCCTGGCGCAGCAGCACGGTTTGCACTTCATCACCGGGCAGGTTCAGGTCAGCCTGGGGGGCAGAAAGCGTGCTAGCCAGGGCCGCGCCTTGCAAATCATAAACGGTGATCTCGGCCAGGGTTTCCTGCTTCATTTCGCGGGTCAGGGTGTTCAGCGAGCGGCCCACCAGCAGCACACCAATCACCTGGTTGCGCTCGTCATAGACCGGGCCGCTCATGTACAGGTAGATGCCCTGCTCGGTGATGGCCAGCCCGGCGAATTTATCGCCCAACTCGTCCTGCCGGCCTTCCAGAACCGCCTGCACAAACGGCAGCGTCTGGAAAATTGCTTCGCTGCTGGAGAAAATGTATTCTCCGGCAGCCGCGCCGGGCGCGCGGCGCATGGAAAGCAGGCTGATTCCCTGCGTGTTGAGCACTTCCACGGCCTCTTCTTGGGCGTTTACCGCCAGCGGCAGGGTCAGCTCGCGCAGGGCTTCGGCGTTTCGGTCGCGCACGGCATCAATCATGCCCTGCGTGTTGGCAATCAGACGCAGGGTGGCTAGCATACTTTCTTCCTTGCGCACCATCCAATCAGCGGCCTGCAGGCGGGTTTCCACCAATTGATTGAGGTAGCGGTCTTGCACCGACTCTAACACCACCTGGCTGACAATGTAAGCCCCGGCCAAAGCAAACAGCAGGGCGAGGATGACATACGGAATGGTGATTTTGAAACGCACCGGCGTGCGCACGCGCTGGCTGGCGGTGGGCACATCCACCGCCGCGCTGCGCTGCACGGCAACCAGCCCGGCTTTCACCAGGGCGCGTTCGAGCCACAATTTATCAAAGGGCTGGCGCACAATCACATCGCAGCCCTGCTCGCGGGCGAACATTTCGCGCGGCAGATCGGGGTAACTTTGCGTGAGAATCAGGCGGATGGAAGGGTATTTTTCGCGCACCTGCTGGATAAAAGCGCGCCATTCTGCCTGGGGAAAATCCATCTCCAGCAGAATCAGGTCAAACGTCATTTGGCTGAGCAGCCCCTCAGCCTGTTTGAACTGCCAGGCCTGCCATACCGCGTCTCCGCGCTGCTTAAAGAAGCGCGTGAGGGCGCGCGCAGGCCTGGTCTCTTTTTGCAACAATAAAACCTGAAGCGACATCGGCGGCTTCTCTCACTCCGAGGGTGGGTACAAGGGGATTGAGGAAGGCGCGATCACATAAGGTATTCGCGTAAATTGCGGCTGCGGGTGGGGTGGCGCAGCTTGCGCAGCGCTTTGGCTTCGATCTGGCGAATCCGCTCGCGGGTTACATTGAAGTACCGACTGACTTCTTCCAGGGTGTGATCCTTGCCATCAATCAATCCAAATCGCAATTCCAATACCTGGCGCTCGCGCTCTGAAAGGGCGGCCAGAGCGTTTTGCACCTGCTCGCGCAGCATTTCGCGAGCGGCAGCATCCATTGGCTCAAGAGCGTCGTCGTCTTCAATGAAATCGCCCAGCGAGGAGCTGTCCTCATCGCCCACCGGGCGCTCAAGCGAAATGGGTTCTTCGGCAGACTGTAAAACCCGCTGCACTTTGGCAGTCGCCCACATCCAGCGCCGCTGGGTTTCCAGGTCAAGGGTCAAGTCGTCTTTGATGGCGCGCTTGATGCGGATGGTATCCTCTTCCGAGAGGAAGCCCGCTTCGAGCGCCAGTTCTTCGTTGGTTGGTTCGCGGCCCAGTTTTTGCACCATCTGGCGTTGCATGCGCAGCAGGCGGGTGATGGCCTCGAACAGGTGCACCGGAATGCGAATGGTGCGCGCCTGCTCGGCGATGTAGCGGCTGATGGATTGGCGAATCCACCAGGTGGCATATGTAGAAAACTTGAAGCCGCGGGTGGGGTCAAACTTGGTCACCGCGCGCAGCAGGCCAAGGTTGCCTTCTTGGATCAGATCCAAAAAGGAAATGCCGCGTCCCAAATAGCGCTTGGCAATGCTTACCACCAGGCGCAGGTTGGCGCGGATGAGGGCCTGGTTGGCCTCTTCGGCGCGCCAGTGAATGCGCTCCACTTCGATTTCCAATTCATCTTCTGAGGGCAGGCTGGCTTCAAGGAAATCCATTCCGGGCAGCTCACCTGATTCTTGCAGCGCGTCCATCAGGCGCGCGGCGGTTTTGGGCGGCAGCATATACAACCCCAGAAAGACGACAAACATCTGGCCAACCATGCTGTCCCACACCGCGTCGCGGCCCCACATACCATTATCGAGGTAGGCGCGCAGGTACGAGGGCGCGTCTGACTGCCAGCTGCGCTGCAAGAGCTGCGCCTCTGAAAGCGTAAGCGCCAGGTCTGGCACAGCGCCCATGTCGATATCAGTTACTTCCTTCTCCACATTTTGCCAGGCGGTGTGCATTTTTTGCAGCACCTCCAGGTAAATCTGGTGGAAATGGTCGGGCTGGCGGGTTTTCGGCTTGGACTGCTTATCGAGGCTTTCGATCAGGCGCTCCGCTTCAATGCGCGTGGCCAGGCGAAACTCCGATTCCGCATCCAGCAGGTTGATCTGCCCAATCTCCTTCAGGTACAGGCGCACCGGGTCTTCGGAAAGCTCCATCGCCAGCGAAGGGTCTTCGAGGATTTCGATGGGGTCTTCAATGGTAAGCTCTTCGCTTTCAGCCTCGATGGCGGCTGGCCAATCGTCATCCGAAGCGGCGTCTTCGGATGGAACCACGGCGCGCGCCGCCCCCGCCTTGCCTTTGGCCGGACGGGCGACTTTCTTGGTAGGCTTACGGCCCCGCGTGGAGCCATTCTCTACAGGGGTGTTCTCCTGGTTGAGCAGGTCCTGCGGATTTTCAGACGGATCGGTAAGATTTGAGGGCGGTTTCTTTCTGGGCATGTTTTAACTATACCATGATTTGGATTTAGTCCACCTGCAAGGGACGGGCAAATGCCGCATCGAGGCGCGCTTTGGTGAGGGCAATCTGCCCCACTTGCTGTTGAAACGTCTCTCCGCGAAATTCCGGCTCCAAAAACTGCAGCTGGTTGATCTGATCGCTGATGCGAATTTTCCGCAAATCCAAAATACTGTGAAACAAATCTTCCAAAAGCTTGTCGGGCTGCGGTTCGCCTTTCTCCAGGGGCGCGCGCAGCGCTTCATAACGCTCCTGCAGCTCATCCGGCAGGCGCCGCTCAATGTAGGGCTGCGGGTCATGTTCGGCCTGCACCACCGACTGCTGAACCAGCTCCACCAGCCCTTGCAGTTCGGTGTCGTCAAAATCCTGGCTGCTCAGGCGCGCCAGGCCGCTGTCTTGCAGGTTCAGATCGAGCTTAAAGAGCATCTCCGGCATGCGCAGCAGCAGGCTGACAATGTGGCGCTCCAGGCGGTGAGCGCGCAGCGCGCTGCCTTCCAGGGCCGGGGCGGCGTCGGGCGGCGAGGCAGCCGGGCGCGAGGCGCGCCGGCGCACCGCTCCAGAAGCAGCGGCGACGCGCGCGCCAACCAGGGCGCGTTCATCAATCTTCAGCAGGCGCGCCAGGCGCTGGCGGTAAGCCTCGCGCTCCACCGGGTTGGGCACATCCTCAATCAACGGCTGGATCTGAGAGGCAATTTCCGCTTTAGTTTTCGGGTCGTCCACGTCGCGCTGGGCGGCCAGGGTTTCCATCACATGAATCAGAATCGGTTTGGCCGCCTCCACAATCCGCTGCCATTCCTGCGGATCGCGCAGCACCACCTCATCCGGGTCCAGACCTTCGGGCAGGGTGGTCACGCGCAGATCGGCCTGCAGTCGCGCCTCGTGACGCAGCAAACCGCGCGCGTCAAAGGAAAGTTCATCGCTGCGGTCAAGCGTCTGGCGGGCAATTTCCAGGCCGCGCAGAGTAGCTTTTTCTCCGGCGGCGTCAGGGTCGAGGGCCAGCACAATCCGCCGCGTGTAGCGTTTCAACTGGCGCAGCTGGTCTTCAGTGAGGGCGGTGCCCATTGGCGACACCAGATTGGTAAACCCGGCCTGGTGCGGCACAATCACGTCCATGTAGCCTTCCACAATCACCACCTGGTCCAGAGCGCGGATCGACTTGCGCGCGCGGTCCAGCCCGTAAAGCAGGCGGCCTTTGTCGAACAGGTCAGATTGGGGCGAGTTGAGGTATTTGGGCATGTCATCGGGGTTGAGGGCGCGCGCGCCAAAACCGGCCATGCCGCCGCGCGCGTCGCGGATGGCAAAGAGAATGCGGTTGCGAAAGCGGTCGTAGACGCTTTCGCCGCGCCCTTCGCTGAGCAGGCCGGCCTGCATCATCTCTTCCACACTGTAGCCCTTGTTTTTGAAATGGTTGAGGGCGGCATCCCAGCTTTCGGGGGCATAGCCCAGGCCAAACACCTCTATCGTTTCGGCCTGCAGGCCGCGCTTTTGCAGGTAGGCGCGCGCCGGCGCGCCGGCCTCGCTTTGCAGCAGCTGGTGGCGATAGAAAATCACCGCCTCTTCCAGCAGATTGCGCAGCCGGTCGAGATGGTCATCGTGTTCCTGTCTTTCGGGGGTTTGCGGCTCCAACTCCACACCGGCGCGCAAAGCCAGGTTCTGCAGCGCCTCGCGAAAATCCCAGCCCTCTTTCTTCATTACAAACTTGAAGATATCGCCGCCTTCATTGCACTCGCCGAAGCAGCGCCAGGTGCCTGAATCGGGAAAGACCACGAACGCGGGGGTGCGGGTGTTGGTGTGAAAAGGGCAGAAACCTGTATAGTTACGGCCTGCCCGCCGCAATTTTACCGACTCCGAAACCAGATCAACGATATCGATTCGAGCCTTGATCTCATCTATGACAGACATGCTCACCCTTCCCCGCGCCATATCTGCACTGCGGGGTAAGAGGTATTATAGATTCGCTGCGCCGCGCCCGCAAGTGAGCGAATATTAGAAAATACTTACCTTGCGCCCCTTCCATCACGCCGTTGCAAAGACAATTTGTGCCTGGCGGTATTAATCGCTATACTAAAACATGAGGTCTGCCGCGCGGGCGGCAGCCTGAAACGCCATTAACATTCAAACGGTGAAGCGTATGAAGAAGAAAACTCCCATCCTCCTGCTGGTCTGCTGCGCGCTGCTGCTGATCAGCGTTTCCTGCGCCAGCTTGCCCATCCCCGGCCTGTCGCCCTCTGCCCCCAACCAGCCCGCCTCTGGCGAGCCAGCCGGCGAGATTCAACCCGTCTCGACCAACGCCGAAGGCGGCCTCACGCTGGCCACCAGCACCCCCAAACCACTGGTGCTGCAGTCGCCCACCCCGCCCGCGCCCGGCCAACCCGAACCGGCCGCCCTGGACGTGTGGGCTTACAACCGCCTCGACCAGAAGCTGATCGGCCTGGACGCGCGCACCTTTGAGCTGAAAAACGAATTGATTATGGACGGCGAGCCGGGCGGCGTGGCCGTCACCGAACAGGGCGCCTGGGTGCTGGACGTGAGCGGTAACCGCATTCTGCGCATTGACCCCGCCACCAACAGCGTGGCCGCCACCTTGCTGGCGCCCGGCTTTAAGCTGCGCGCCATCGCCGCCGGTGAAGGCTCGGTGTGGGTGGGCGTGGAAGAAGTGCCCCTGGAAGGCGCGGCCAGCGCCACCCCGCTGGGCGGTGTGCTGCGCCTTAACCCCGGCAGCGACGAGATTTCGCAGTACATCGAAACCTCTGCCCCGGTAACCGATTTCGCCTTCCGCCCCGGCGAGGTGTGGATCATCTCCACCAGTCAGGGCTTTAACACCCTCAGCCAGATCGACCCGGCCACCAACACCGTATCCACGCGCGGCGACTCGTCCATCTGGTACGAAACCAGCCACATCTCTGCCAACGCCTACGGCCTGTGGCTGATCAACACCACCGCCCCCAACACCGTCCAGCAGATCGACCTGACCAGCGGCAACCTGCTTTCGGCCACCAAGCTCGACCGCGTGCCCGGCACGGCGCGCGACATTGTGGCCTCGCAAGACGCAGTGTGGGTGCTGATGGATAACGGCACCGTGGCGCGCTTTGACCCGCAGCGCCTGGAAGTCTATTCCATCATTCCGGTGGCCAGCTTTGTGGATGAAATTTTCGCCCAAAGCGGCGCGATCTACGTCTCCAGCCAGTTTGAGGGCAAAATCTTCCGCGTGGATGTGGCCCAAAACCGCGTCAGCGCCAATTTTGTAACCGGCCAGGCGATGCCCACCCCTACCCCCACCGCCGCGCCCACCAAACCGGCTTACGGCGCTTGCGACGCGGCCTACCTCTCGCGCCTGCACGTTGGCGACAAAGCCAGAGTCAAAGAGATTCCACCCCAGGCCAACCGCGTGCGCTCTGAGCCGAACATTGAGGCTGAAACGCTGGGCTACATTCAACCCGGCGTTGGCATGACCATTCTGGAAGGGCCGCAATGCTCCAACAACTGGGTCTGGTGGAAAGTGGAAGCCGACACCGGCCTGGTGGGCTGGACCGCCGAAGGCGACGAAAAAGGCTATTGGCTCGAAGTGATCCCGTAAGATGACAAATTATCAAAGCCTCTCTGATTTTACTTAAAAAGACAACTTTTCTAATTTGACATTGAATTACAATATACTATAATATAAATAGCCTCATCTACCATGTGTAGAAAGAGATCTTTCATCGCCATCATTTATGGCGATGAATGCATTAAAATCCGATTTCTGTATTTATCTTTCAATTGAGACTTTGTTCTACTCCCATCGACATGAAAAGCAGTTACCAGAAACGCAATAACTCTATTTCCAATGTGCTTTTTTTCTAGAATAATCACATAATCAAAATTCTCTAGCCAAACATAGGTTCGTATTTTTTTATTTTCTTGGTAATCCCATTTTAAAATGATCGGATCACCAGAATTGTTGATACTAGGTCCACACCAAGGTAATCTCTCTGATCTTCGAAAATCGGGTATTCTATTAAACGGTTTTCCCTTGGTGGTTATATGCCAAAAACCCTCTGGATAATTGCCATCAATTTTTCTCTTGTCCCACCAAACTTCAAGTCCCTCATAATATGGTTTACCAATTTCAAAGTCTCGGCAAAAGATTTCAAATAATTCAATTATTTTCTTTTCCCAATTACCATCCATATTTATGATTTCTGGAAGCCAAAATGGTCTATTACACATTATCCATTCTCCTGCGCATTCCATTTAAAGAGATTGATTTTATCCGCTCTAAATAGCGTTTTTTCTGTTAGCTTATAACCTGATTTTCTGCGTATTAATTCAATTAATGATAATTTTGCTTGGCTTGTGGTCAGACCCCGATTCGCGTAACAAATAGCCCCTATGAATAAATCTGTCAATTGCATAATCTCAATTTCGTTGGATCGAACAATTTGGACTTTCTCAATAATATCCCTTGAAAAATCGAAAAGATTATTACACAAAACATCATGTAATTTCGCGACCTTTATTGCGCTTCGAGTGTCCTTTATATCAACATAAATTTGATATTGGTTTTCCGGGTCAAATATTATCTTTAACATATCAAAATACATCTTATAATACCAATCATCATGTGTTTGGTTATAATCTTCATGGCGAAGTTTCGATTTATCCGGTACTATTAACGCGCGAAAGTGTAAGTGGTTATTTGAGAAGAAGTAGTTCACCAATTCTTGGTAAAAAACTAACTGAGCTGGAGAGACTTTTATCCATTTAGTCTCGAAAGTTACAGGAAAACCATGCTCGGTTTTTATTAACCGTAAATCATTGTTAATTTCTTTTACTTGACTCTTTGGACACCAAATAGCCCCTATTACCATAACTCTCGAAATATCATTTTGAAGATAACAACTTTCATCACAATATATATTGTAGATTTTGCTCATTCTTTTCTCCTGAAGAAATTTTCTTCATGGACTGAATAATACTAATTTTTTCAAATTTTTTGTCTATCAATTAATAATATTGCTATCCCCCAAAATATAGTGAACACAAATAAATACCTCTTCAATAAAAAAAGCTGTATTTTAAATCTAAACCTGCCGCTTGATTTATTGTCTCTTATATACTAGCAGACAAAACAAATCAACCCAGGTAATATAACTGATAATCCATGTCTAGAGACAGGCTCAATTGCAGTGTGTACAGTATCGATTTCAATGCATCGAGCTAAAGACCTAATTTACTTATGGTGGTAAGTCAAATAATAAAAGGTCTGTAAATAGGCGGGGGAGGCGGTCACTTCTTCCTAAAAACGGTTTTCCGGCGAGTGCATCACCTTGCGTAAATTCAGCGCGTCGTAGATCTGCATGGTGCTGCGCGATTTGTTGAGGGTGTAAAAATGCACCCCGCGCACATCGTGGTCCAGCAAATCCAGCACCTGCTCGGTGGCCCAATGCCTGCCAATTTTGGCGAAATCTTCATCATCTTCGGCGCGGGCGAGCGCGCGCAGCAGCCGCGCCGGGTAGCGCACCCCAGCCGCCAGCTCGGCCATGCGCAGCATATTGCGCTTCGAGATGATCGGCATAATCCCGGCGATCACCGGCACCTGAATCCCGGCCAGCTGGCAGCGTTCGCAGTAATCGTAGAAATCACGGTTATCAAAGAACAACTGCGTCACGATGAAATCCGCGCCGGCATCCACCTTGGCCTTGAGATATTCAATCTCCTTGAGGCGGTTGGGGGTGGCGGGGTGGCCTTCAGTAAAACCAGCTACCCCCACGCTCAGCTGCGGAAAATGCTGCTTGATGAACGCCACCAGGTCTGCGGCGTAAGGGAAACCCTCTCCGGCGGGGATGGCGCGCTCTTCCGCGCCCTTGGGCGGGTCGCCGCGCAGGGCCATAATGTTTTCAATTCCGGCGTCGTTGTAGCGGGTCAGAATCTCAAAAACTTCATCCCGGGTGGTACCCACACAGGTGAGGTGCGGCATCACCGTGAGCTGCGCCGAGTTGTGCAGGCGCAGCACCAGGTTGTGGGTCAGCTCGCGCGTGGACCCGCCCGCCCCGTAGGTAACGCTGACGTGCGAGGGCTGCAGCGGAATCAGCTCGGTCATGGTCTGATACAGCTCTTCCGAGGCTTCGGGCGTGCGCGCCGGGAAAAACTCGAAGCTGAAAATAGTTTTATAGGTTTTCAGCAGGTCGGCAATCTTCATCAGATGTTAGAAACCTTCCAGTAGAGAGAAATCGGCCACACCCGCGGCCAGCGCGGCGATGCGCTGCAGCAGGCCCAGGCGGTTGGCGCGCTCGCTTTCCTTCTCAGACATGACTAGCACCTTGTCAAAGAAGGTGTTAATCGCCGGGATCATGGGCAGGAAGGCGGTGAAGAAGTCTTCCACCGACCCGGCGCGGCGCGGTTTTTCTTCCGCGGCCAGCAGGGCGGCGTAGAGCTGCTTCTCTTCGTCCATGCTGAAGGCGGCCGCGTCGATGGCGAACTTCTCGGTCTTGTCGCGAGTGATGCGCACGCAGCGCGCGTAGGCCGGCAGCACTTCGTTCCAATCGGCGCGCGCCACCTGTGCGCTGAGCGCCTTCACGGCGCGCATCACGCCCGCCGGGTTGTGCTGCTGGGCCGCCAGCACCGCGTCGACCACGTCGTAGCGGTAATCGGACTCGATCAGGAAGCTGCGCAAGCGCCCGACAATGAATTCCAGGCACTCCTTCTGGCTGGATTCTTTGACCTCCAGCGGCAGGTTCTGCGCGGCCAGTGCCAGGCCCTCGCGCAGATCAAAGTCCATGTCCCAGGCGATCAGGTTCTGCACCAGTCCCAGGGCGGCGCGGCGCTGGGCAAACGGGTCTTTGGTGCCCGAAGGCGCCAGCCCGGCCGCGAACAGGCCGCTCAACGAATCCAGCCGGTCGGCCAGGCCCACCACCAGGCCCGCCTTGCTGGCGGGGGTGCGGTCTCCGGCGAAACGCGGCAGATAATGTTCCAGAATGGCATCGGCTACCGCCTGGCTTTCGCCGTCGCGCAGCGCGTAATGGCGGCCAATGGTGCCCTGCAGGCTGGTCATTTCCACCACCATGTGCGACATCAGGTCGGCTTTGCACAGGCGCGCGGCGCGCGCCGCGACGGGCGCCGCCTCGCCGTCGATCTTCATCAAGCGCAGCAGATCACCGGTCAGCTTTTCAATGCGCTGGGTTTTATCCAGCATCGAGCCCAGTTTGAACTGGAAGGTGAGGGTCGAAAGGCGCGGCACAAGCTGTTCCAGCGTAGTGCTCTGGTCTTCGCGGATGAAGAAAGCCGCGTCGGCAAAGCGCGCGCGGATCACCTGGGCGTTGCCATCGGCCACCACATCCAGGTGCTGGTCGCCGCCGTTTCGCACCACAATGAAGTGCGGCAACAGCTTGCCGGCCTGGTCTTTCACCGGGAAGTAACGCTGGTGTTTCTTCATCACCGAGATCAGCACCTCAGGCGGCAGCTTAAGGTGTTCAGGCTCGAACTCGCCCAGCAGCGCGGTGGGGGCTTCCACCAGTTGGTTGACCTCATCCAGCAGGGCTTCTTCAATCTCACCATCGCCGCCGGCCTGCAGCATCAGCTTGCGCACCTGCTCGAAGATCGTTGCGCGGCGTTCCTGCGCGTCGAGGATGATGCCCTGCGCCTGCATGCGCGCGAAGTAATCGGCGGCATTTTGCACGCTGAACTCGGCCGGGGAAATGAAGCGCAGCCCGCGCGTTACCCGCCCAGAACGCAGCCCGGCGTATTCAAACGGCACCACATTGGCGCCAAACAGCGCCAGCAGCCAGCGAATGGGGCGTGAGAAGCTCACCCCGCTGCTGTTCCAGCGCATGGTCTTTTCAAATTTCAGGGCGGCGATCATGCCCGGCAGGGTTTCGCTCAGCACGTCCACCGCCGCGCGCCCGGCCTGGTGCACCACCGCGGCCACATAGCGGCCGCCGTCGATCTCGCGCACTTCCAGGTCTTTCACGTCCAATCCCTTGCCGCGCGCGAAGCCGGCCGCCGCCGGGGTGGGGTTGCCCTGCGCGTCAAAAGCGCGCGCTTCGGGCGGGCCTTTCACCACCACGGTCTGGTCGGGCTGGCGCTCGGCCAGGCCTTCCACCACCACGGCCAGGCGGCGCGGGGTAGTGAGCACTTTCAGGCTGTCATAACTAAGTCGCAGGTCGGCCAGCAGTTTGGGGGCCAGCTCTTCGAGCTGCTGCTGCGCGCTGATCAAATCCGCCGCGGGAATCTCTTCGGTGCCGATCTCCAGCAGGAAGGTCTGCGGGCCGCTCTGGGGCGCGGCTTCTTCCGCGGCGGTTTCCACAACCTGCGCCTGTCCGCCGCTCAGCCAGGGGAAGCCCTGCTCGCGGCGTTTTTCCACATACGCCTCGGCCACGCGCCGCGCCAGATCGCGCATGCGCGAGAAGAGCGCCTGGCGTTCAGTCACGCCCACCGCGCCGCGCGTATCCAGAATGTTAAAAGTATGCGAGCACTTGAGCACATAATCGTGCGCGGGCAGCACCAGGCCGTTCTTCAACGCCGTTTCGGCCTCGGCCTCAAACAGATCGTACTGCTTGCGCATATTGTCCACGTCGGCGATTTCAAAGTAATAGGTCGAATGCTCCTGCTCGCCCTGCAGGTTCACGTCGCCGTAGGTGCGCTGTTCGTTCCAGCGGATGTCGCGGAAGCTGCGCACGCGCTGCAGCGCCATGCAAATGCGTTCCAGCCCGTAGGTGATCTCCACCGCGTTCGGCTCCAGCACCATGCCGCCCGCCTGCTGGAAGTAGGTGAACTGGGTAATTTCCTGCCCATCCAGCCACACTTCCCAGCCCAGGCCCCACGCGCCCAGCGCCGGAGAGGTCCAGTTATCTTCCACGAAGCGGATATCGTGCTGCAGCGGATCGATGCCGATGGCTTCCAGTGATTTGAGGTACAGCTCCTGGGGGTTGCCCGGATCGGGCTTGAGGATGACCTGGAACTGGTAATGCTGCTGCATGCGGTTGGGGTTTTCGCCGTAGCGCCCGTCGTCGGGGCGAATGGAAGGCTCCACGTAGGCCACATTCCACGGCTCGGGTCCCAGCACGCGCAAAAAGGTAGCCGGGTTCATCGTGCCAGCGCCTACCTGGGTGTAGTACGGCTGCCAGATCATGCAGCCCTGCTGCGCCCAGTAGTTCTGCAGGCTCATAATAATGCTTTGGAAATCTAGGGGTGTATTCATAACCGCTCCGTCCATAAGATGAAGAAATCTAACGAGTGCGTGATGCCAAATTATACCAATCTTTTAAGATTCACACACCCGCGCAAAAAACGGATGGGGCAAAATGGGGGACTGTCTGATTCAACTCCAACCGGCCGCTTTTCTCAAAGCAGCCGGTTGGTGGAGAAATTCATTCGTGTAGGTTTAATTTATTCTTCCAAAAACCCCTTAAACGGGTGTGCCTTTCAATGTTTTTTCGTCGTAGCCCCAGCCCTTGCAACTGGGAAGGTCAAGCAGCACGAAGCTGGAATCTTCTTCGGCGGCGATCTTGATCTCGCTTTCCAGGTCGATGCGCGCCTGGTCATTACTGTGCAGCGTTACCCCATTCACACACAGGCGGCCGGCAGTCAGGTACAAAAACGTCCGGCGGTGGTCGTTGCTGGCCAGCTCAATCGCGTGGTGACCGTCCAGTTCGGCGCGGTAAATGGTCGCGTTGGCATTAAAGGTAACCACATTCTCCATCCCCACCCCCGAAGCCACCGGCAGCAGGCAGTTTTTCCACTGCGCGGGCTGGAAGGTACGCTGGTCATACGAAGGAGTGAGCGCGGGCACGTCCGGGTAAATCCACACCTGATAGAAGCGCGTCGAGTGCTCGCTGAGGTTAAACTCCGAATGGGTCACGCCCACCCCGGCGCTCATGCGCTGCACATCCCCGGCGCAGATCACGTTGCGGTTGCCCATGCTGTCTTCGTGGGTGATTTCGCCGCTCAATACCAGGGTGATGATCTCCATTTCGCGGTGCGGGTGGGTGGGAAAGCCGTAGCCGGGCAACACCACATCATCGTTGAAGACGCGCAGCGGCCCAAATTGAATGTTGTTGGGATCGTAGTAATTGGAGAAAGAGAACAACCAGTAGGTTTTTAACCAGCCAAAATCTGAGAAATGCCGTTTTTCGGCAGGAATCCGTTGAATCATAAGAGATCCTCCTTGAACAGGCAGTCTTGTATAGTTATTTATAGTTTCCGCGGGCGCGGCCATGGGGGGATAGGACGCGGAATTATTTCTTCCAGAAATTACAGGCGCTCTTGCCAGACATTTGTGAAGAGACCACCTGATCCGCCTTTTGTATTATAGGATAAATAAAATCCTGATTCAATGACGCTTATGTTAAAAAATCTCCCCTCATTTCGCGGTGAAATGAGGGGAGATTGCAAAAGCGGCGCTTTAACTACCCACCAAACATGTCTTCGTAATCTTGCATGCAGGCGCTGACCGCTTTGAGAGCGTGTTCCGCGCCATAGACCTGCTCAATGGAGACTTTAATATCTTCCCCTTTGACCAATTTGTAGGTGCTGAAGTAATGCACCAGGCGGTCGATGAGCACGTGCGGGATCTGCGAAATATCAGTTACGCCCGACCAGAAGGTGTCGTTGTCCATCACCGCCACAATCTTGTCGTCAGCCTCGCCACGGTCTACCATCTGAATGCCGCCCACCACCCGCGCTGTCAACAGAATCTCGGCCCGCGCAATCGGCCGCTCGCTGATCACGCAAATATCCAGCGGATCGCCGTCACCTTTGGTCGAGACGGGAGACAGGGCATGCAGGCGCTCGCCGCAGTACGTGCGCGGAATAAAGCCGTACAGTGTGGGTGGTTGAGAGGAGGTGCGCTGCGGCCGGTCGATGCGCACGTAGCCGGTGGTTTTGTCAATTTCGTACTTCACCAGGTCATAGGGAGTAATTTCAATATAGGCGTTGACCAGTTTCGGCGGTTTGGGTCCAACGTCCAGGCCGTGCCAGGGGTGCGGGCGCCAGCGGAAAAACGGTTTAGGGAACATGCCATCTTCTCCTGATCAGTTTTGTGGGGATTCAAAAGGGGGTCGCTGAACCTCTATGAACATCAGCTTTTTCAGTATACCAGATTTCGAAAAAAATCCAGTTATTTTACAACGTGTTAACCTGACGGGGAAAAGCGCAGCAGCATGGTGATGGAATCGCCATGCTGTTCCAGCGCTACAAACCCCAGGCGGCGGTAGAGCTTTTCGGCCGGGTTGGGGCGCTGCACACTCAGCGAAACGCCGCGCCAGCGCGTTTTGGCCAGGTCTAACAGATGCTTGAGCAGCGGCTCACCAATTCCCTGCCCGCGGAAGTCTGGCAGCAAGGCCATGCACAGTTCCGGGTAAACATCCGCCACATAACCGTAACCGCGATTCGCACCGGTCAGCGGGCGCAGCCAGGCCGCGCCCAGCGGTTGGCCGTCTTCCGCTGCCGCCACCAGACCCAAATCGCCGGGCTGCCCCCAGTTTTCCGCGTAGCGGGCAATTTCTGGCAGGCGCAGAATATCGCGCCCGGGGGCCGGCTCGCCGGGCGGCACATAAACAGCCTGATAGAGCATCTCCCACAGAAAATCCTGGTCGCCTGGTGCTGCCAGGCGGTAGATCACTCTCATCGCGTGTCCTCGGCGCGCAGGCTGAGCACCTCAAACGCCTCTTCCAGGGCGTCGTCAAAGAACTCGCCCGTGTCCACAAAGAGCATGCGTTCCGCGGAGCAGGTGTCGGCCAGCATGTGGCTCTCGCTGATATAACGGCGGATAATCGGCAGCAGCTCTTCGTTGCTCAAATCGCGCGTCCAGTCGTTGGCTCGGGCAAAAGCGCGCACCTGGCGCAGCTTAATCTCAGGCGCTTTAAGGGATGGGTAGCCAATAAACGCCACCACATAGCGGCGCGCATCCAGGCTGCGCAGGTCTTCAGGCAGCAAGTGATACCCCTCCAGCAAAAAAGGCACGCCCTCAAATTCCAGATGGCGCAGCCATTCCAGCACAAACGGGCTCAGGCGGCGCGCCGTCTCAATCGGACTGGTGGCGGCATGGGTGATTCCCAGTCCCGGAAATACGCGGCTGAAAGCCGATACCAGGCTGTCGAGACTGAGATGGGAAAGCCCCAGGTCGCGGCACAAACGCTGCGCCAGCAGCGACTTGCCCGAGCGCGGCACCCCGCCCAGGATGATGTTCTTCATAGCGTCTCCTTTGGGTCAACTGCATTGATTCTATCACGCCGCGCCGCGTTTAAGGCTGCCAGGCCGGTGAAAAGGCACTTTGGCCGGGCTCCAGCGCCAGCAGCGGGCGGCCCGCCCCACTGGTCAGGTCTAAAATCACAATTCCCCCGCTGCCCGGCTCGCTGATAGCTATTTCCATCCCATCCGGCGACCAGGCAAACTCGGCCCCCTCTGAATAGAATCCTGCGCCAATCCGCTCGGGATGGCTGCCGTCAGCATCCATCACATACAGGCCGTAGCGGTTATACACCCCGTCGCGCTCCGATAAAAAGGCGATCCGCTGGCCGTCGGGCGACCACTGCGGCGAGATGTTGGCCCAGGCATCGCTGGTCAGCACGCGCTCTTGCGAACCATCCGCGCGCTGAATGTGAATCTGGCTGGCGCCGTCGTTGCGCGCCGCCTGCTCGGCCAGCGACATAACCGCCAGCCACGCTCCATCCGGCGACCAGGCCGGGGTCTGGAAGAAAAAGTCGAAGGAAGGCTCGCTCAGCCTTTCCACCGCGCCGCTGGAAAGGGTCAGCGCCTCCCACCACCAGCGGCCCTGCCCGTCGGTGCAGCGGTAGGCCACCCGCTCTTCACCGCCGGGAATCCACAGCGGCATATCGTGCTGGCCCTCTGCGCTCAGCACCTCGGCCTCGCCGCCCGCCGCGCCCATCACAAAGATGCGGCTGCCCCCCGCCCGCGCGGAAGCGAAAGCGATGCGCGTTCCATCCGGCGACCAGGCCGGGGCCAGGTCGGCGGCGGAGTCATCCGTCAGGCGGGTGAGGCCGGTTCCGTCCGGGCAGGCGGTGTAAATCTCCGACTGCGGGCTGTCGCTGTTGAAATCGGCCAGGGCAAAGGCAATGCGCTTGCAGGGCGGCGTGGTGGGCATGGCTTCCACTGTTACCGCCAGGGGCGTGGCGCTGGGCGCGGGCAGCGCGGTGGGCAACGCCTCAGGGGTGGCGGGCGGGGCGGCCGTCGCCGCCGGCTGGCAGGCAGAAAGCAGCCCCATCAAAACCATCCAGCATCGAAGATAGCGATCTCGATTCATGCTGTCCTCCTGATAAATTGGAACGCGCGTCGTTTTACACCGTCACCGGCCAGCCGTCTTCCAGCAGATTGTGAATTTCAATCAGCCGCCCGCGCAAGCGCCGGACGAGCACGGCACGCATCAGCGGCATAAGCAGCTTCAGCAGGCCATCCACCTCAATGATCTGGTCTTGCACCAACAGGGTGCCACCCTCGTGCGGGTTGAACGTGTAGGTCAGCCAGCCGCTCATCCCCGCCCCCCAGAACTCCTCCTGCAGGCAGCGGTACGGCTCAAAGCGCGTTACCCGCGAGAAGATCTCGCCGCGCACCAGCGGAAGCATGCGCACCACCTCACGAAAGCGCGTGCCAATGCCCACCGCTCCGGGCGTGATCTTTTCCAACTCCAACACCGGCGATCCGCGCTGCCGCGGGAAAGCGTGTTTATCCCGCAGAAAAGCAAAAACTTCTTCCGGCGTGCGCCGGATGGGTATGGTGAGATTAAAGTGCATCAGGCTTCCCCTGGCCTAATCCCGGCCCAAACAGCCCACAGCAGCAGGTGAAAACGGGGAACAAAAATGAAAAGACTGCAATGAAGGGTTTTGCCAGGCAATGCGCTTCTCACCTGCCCTGGCCAATCCGCGCCCCAAAGGGCGGCGGGGTTAAGAGCATCATTCGCTCTTCAAAATATTATCCGCGTTCAACGTGAAGGCGGTTTCTACATCGCCAACCCGCACAACGTACTCTCCGGCCGGCAGGCCGTTGACCTCCAGCGCAACGCTCTCTTCAAACGGCGCCAGCTGCATGGTGCAGATCGCGTCTTTGGGGCGGCGGGTGATCACCTTCAACTCAAAGACGTTTTCGCGGCGTTCCTGCTCCACGCGCTCGATCTCGGTGCAGCCGTCTGACAGATAACCGCTCAACGCGGCATTGATCTGCACCGGAAAGGATTCGAGCGCCAGCAGATCGATCTTCTCCACGGTGGCGCCCTCGCCGTATTCCATTTCCGTCTGCTCGGATTTTGAACCCGCCAGCGGAGCGCAGGCTGCCAGCGCCAGCGCGGCCGCGATGATCATCAACATCCATTTGGGTTTCATGATTCGCACTCCTCTTTCATTATTCACACTTTTAAGACGAACTGCAAGCCCCAGCGGTTCCGCGGCGCGAATCGGAGTCCCAGGCTCTTCTTTCTTCACCCGTCCCTGCCGCGCGGGGAAGGGTCGCGCCAACGGCGCGGGGATGGGGCTTGCATGACTTACACTTCAAAGCAAACAACGGCCATTCGCGTTATGGAACCCCCACCCGTCCTCCCCCGGCAAGCCAGGGGAGGTGACTTCCACTCTTTTCACCCATCCCTGCAGCGCTGCATAGACCGGGAAGGAGTTTTACGAATCGCAAACCTTGCCGATTACTCCAGGAATCGTCGGCTTTCGCGCGGCGATTCCGTAATCCACCAATCATTCCCCCGCCCGAAACCCGCCGGTTTTGGAATGCGGCGCGGCCCAGCCGCGGGGATGGGGTTAAAATGCTTGACAAAAATTGTACCGATCGGTACAATATCCCTATGTCCAGCGAAAACCGTGACCGCATTCTCGATTGCGCCCTGCGCCTCTTTGCCGCGCGCGGCTACGCCGCCGTGGGCGTGCAGGAAATTGTGGACGAGGCTGCCATCACCAAACCGACCCTCTACCACTACTTTGGCAGCAAGCTCGGCCTGCTGGAAGCCCTGCTGCAAACCCACCTGGCCCAACGCGACGCCCTGCTTAACCCGGTGCTGGCCTATCGCGGCGATCTGATTCACAGCCTCAATCAGATCACCCTGGCGCTCTTCCGCTTCGCGCGCGCCAATCCAACCTTCTACCGCCTGTACCTGGCCTTATGGTTTGCCCCGCCCGCCAGCGAGGCCTTTCAGACTGCCAGCCCCTACCACCTGCGCCTGCACAGCGATTTCGAAACCCTCTTCGCCCAGGCCGCCAACGACCACGGCAACATGCGCGGGCGACAGCAGGCCTACGCCGCTTCCTTTTTGGGCCTTGTGCACACCTACATTGGCCTGGCGCTCAACGACTACGGCGAGCTGGACGACGCGCTGGCCTACCAGGTGGTGCACCAGTTCATGCACGGTATTTTCTCATAAGGGCATGTTTTTTTATCACAAAATTATACCGAACGGTATGTACATTCAAGGAGACACTCATGAACCACTGGAGTTACGACGCTGTTTTTTACCACATCTACCCCCTCGGCCTCACCGGCGCGCCGCCGCGCAACGACTTTGCCAGCCCATCCCAACCGCGCCTGGCCGCCCTGCATGGCTGGCTGGATCATCTGCAGGGTCTGGGGGTCAACGCTCTGTACCTCGGCCCGCTGTTTGAATCATCCACCCACGGCTACGACTCCGCCGACTATTTTCACGTTGACCGCCGCCTGGGCAGCGATGATACCCTGCGTAACCTGGTCAACGACTGTCACGCGCGCGGCATGCGCGTGATTCTGGATGGCGTCTTTAACCACACCGGCCGCGATTTCTGGGCCTTCCGCGACGTGCTGCACAACCGGGAAAACTCCCCCTACCGCGACTGGTTCGCCGGCTTGCGCTTTAACGGCAACAACCCCTACGGTGACGGCCTGCGCTACGACGACTGGCAGGGGCACGCCAGCCTGGTCAAGCTCAACCTCACCAATCCGCGCGTGGTGGATCACCTGCTCCAGGCAGTGGAAAGCTGGATCGAGCAGTTCGATATTGACGGCCTGCGCCTCGACGCCGCCGACTGCGTGGACCTGGGCTTCCAGCGCGCGCTGCGCGCCTTCACCAGCCAGCGCCGCCCAGACTTCTGGCTGATGGGCGAAGTAGTGCACGGCGATTACACCCGCTGGGCCAACCCGCAAACTCTGCACGCCGTTACCAACTACGAGTGTTACAAAGGCCTGTATTCCTCGCTCAACGACCAGAACTACTTCGAGATCGCCTGGTCGCTTAACCGCCAGTTCGGCGAGCAGGGTCTGTATGGCGGCCTGCCGCTCTACAACTTTGTGGACAATCACGACGTCAACCGCGCCGCCAGCGTGCTGAAGAACCCGGCGCACCTCTACCCGCTCTACCTGTTGCTGTTCACGATGCCGGGCGTGCCATCCATTTATTACGGCAGCGAGTGGGGTCTGAGCGGAGAAAAAACTCCCAGCAGCGACGCTGCCCTGCGCCCTGCCCTGCCCGCCCCCGGCGAAGCCGCACCGCCGCATCCACACCTGGCAAAGGCCATCTCGCGTCTGGCCAGCTTGCGCCATTCCTCGCCCGCCCTGCGCCGCGGTGATTACCAGCAGCTAGTGGTGCGGCACGAGCAGTTCGCCTTTTTGCGCTCATCGCCCGAAGAGAGCCTGGTGGTGGCGCTGAATGCCGCCCAAACCCCAGCGGAGATCGAAATCAACCTTCCTGCCCAGCCCAACGGCAGCCTGATCGATCTGCTCAACCCCGGCGAGCGCTTCCCGCTGCGGGGCGGCCGCGCCCAAATGCCGCTGCCCGCCGCCTGGGGGCGCGTGCTGCGCGTGGAAAGTTGAGCGTCGGGATTCGTGCCGCCCGGCCACCTCTGCTATAATGGCTGCATCTCATTCTGGAGGCGGGCATTGGAATTTACCTTTCACGAAATCGGCCATGTGGAAAACACCTGCAACGAGCTGGCTGAGCCGTCGGTTATTCGCGCGCTGCAATCGCGCATCATCATTCATCCTGCTCTGACCGAAGGGCTGAGCGGCTTCCAACCGGGTGACCGCCTGCTGGTGCTGTTCGTCTTCCATCTCATCGAAGACGGTTACGAGTTGATGCAGCACCCGCGAAAAGACCCCGCGCGCGCGCCGCAGGGCGTTTTTACCCTGTGCAGCCCGCGCCGCCCCAACCCCATCGGCGCCACGGTGGTAGACCTGTTGGAAATCAAAGGGAATGTTCTGCTGGTCGCCGGCCTGGACGCGGTCAACGGCACGCCCATTTTAGACATCAAACCCGCATTCAAAAGCTTATAAAAGCATAACAGCCCCGCGCGCGGGGCTGTTTTTTTGCTTGACAAATACCTTATACCAATTCGATTTTGACAGGAGTGGGGTTAACAATATTTTCCGAGATCGGGCAGCGGCTGTCAACCTCTTCCAGGAAAGCAATTTTCTCTTCATCGGTCATATCGGCATCCAGGTTGACTTTGACAACCACATGATGGAAACCGGCGCGGTCTTCTTTGGATTTACCCATTAATACGGCGGTGTTACATCCGCCTTCCACCGTTACCGACATATCGCGAATTTCGATCTGGCGCTGTTTGGCCACAATCTTGGCGATGGTGATGATACAGCCGCCCAGAGCAAAGAAGAAGTAATCCAGGGGAGTGGGGGCCGCGTTTTTGCCGCCCATGGTCTCAGGCTGATCAATGTATTGTTTGTGCGGGCCGGCGTTGAGTTCGATAAGGAAGTTTTCAACGCTTTTGGCTGAGATGGTAACAGTTTTGTTGATAGGCATGTACAGAGATCTCCTTGTCAATAGAAATATGGGTTCAAAAAAAATGCGTTTCAGGCTCATGTCTAAAACGCAAAATGAGTATAGCATAAATTTCTAACCTGTCATCTATTTTTATCCAACATTAATGATTACTAATCTGATAAAGAGCCAAATTATTGTTTGTTTTTCACAAAAATCAGGCCCGCCGGGCCGCCCTGGCTTTCAGCTCCGCGCGCTCGCTTTCGCTCAAAAAGGCCTGCTCCAGCGCGTTGCGCTGCGCCTGGTGAATTTGCTCTGCGCTCAAGCCGGCAGCCGGCGCGGCCACCTCGTACTCGTAGGCGATATTAATCCCGCTGATGCCGGGGTCGTCGGTGTTGATGGTGGCGGCCAGCCCGCGCTCTAAAAACTGGCGCAGCGGGTGACTGGCATAATCGGGCACGGTGCTGGTTTGCACGTTGCTGGTCAGGTTGCTTTCAATGCCAATGCCCCGCTTTGCCAGGGCGTCCATCAACGCCGGGTCTTCCACGGCGCGCACGGCGTGCCCCAGGCGCTCGGCGCCCAGGCGGTCAATCGCCGTCCACATGCTGTGCGGTCCCGCCGATTCGCCCGCGTGCACGGTGATATGCCACCCGGCGTCACGCGCGCGGCGGAAATGCTCTTCAAACCACTCGGCGGGGTAATTAGCCTCATCACCGGCCAGGTCCAGGGCGGTGATCTGTTCGCGCCGGGTCAGCAGCGCCTCCAATTCCTCGCGGCCTTTTTGCGGACCGTAGGTGCGGCTGATGATCCCGATCAGTTTGGCGTGCATGCCGCTGTCGCGCCGCGCGGCTGCCACACCGTCTGCCACCGCTTCCACCACGGCGGCCGGGTCCAGGTTGTGCGCCTCGGCCATAAAACACGGGCTGAAGCGCAGCTCCACATAATCCAGTCCCTCCGCCTGCGCGTCCAGCACGTTTTCATAGGCCACGCGGCGGCAGGCGTCCGCATCGGCCAGCACGCCCACCATCCACTCAAACTTGGAGAGAAAAGCCATCACGCCCGGCTGCGGCGCGGTTACCTGCACATACGGGCGCAGTTCCTCCACGCTCCAGGCCGGCAGCGGCAGGTGATGCTGCTCGCCCAGTTCCAGAATCGTTTGCAGACGCACGCTGCCATCCAAATGGCGGTGCAGATCCGCCAGCGGGTAAGAAAGGTCAATCATGCTCACAGGGCACCTCCTCAATACGGTAGATAAAAGGATTATGCCATTTCCGCCGCCAGCCAGCAAGCCGATGCAAATAAAAAACCGGGCATGCAAACCCGGTTTTGCCTGTATGATGAAACGCGGGTTAAAACCCCACAGTATAGAACACCAGCACATACATCAGCGTGGCCACCAGGCAGGCCAGCAGCATCACCGGCAGACCGCGCTTGCTCCACAGCGCCGGGGTGATGGGATTGCGCGTGCGCTCGGAAAGAGACGCCACCACCACATTGGCCGAAGCGCCAATGATGGTGCCGTTGCCGCCAAAGCCGGTGCCCAGCGCCAGCGCCCACCACAGCGGGGCAATATCAATCCCCGCCGCGCCCAACTGCTGAATGACCGGGATCATGGCAATCGTGATGGGAATGTTGTCCACCACCGCCGCGATGATCGCCGCCAGCCATAAAACCGCCACGCCCAGCAGCACCGGCGGCAGCCCTCGCGCGCTGGCCACCAGATTGGCCAGCAGGTGCATCACACCGGCCGCTTCCAGCCCGCCGACCATCACAAACAGAGCGGCAAAAAACACCAGAATGTCCCACTCCACGCGGTTCAGCGTCTTGCGAATATCCGGGCGCACCCAGGTGAGACCCAGCGCCGACGCGCTCAGCGCCACATACGAAGGGCTGACGTGAATTTTTTCTTCCATTAAAAACGCCAGCACTGCCAGCGCGATCACCACCAGGGCACGTTTGGCGGTTTTGGCGTCTTTCAACGCCTCGCGCGGATTCAACTGGTCCAGCACTTTTGGATCGCATAATTGAGCGGATTCAAAATCCTTTTGGAACATGCGCAGCAGCAGCCACAGCGCCGCGCCCCACACCACCACCACAATCGGTAAAGCGTGCAGCAGGAAATCAGTGAACGTCAACCCGGCCGCCGAGCCAATCAGAATGTTGGGCGGGTCACCCACCAGTGTGCCCACGCCGCCGGTGTTGGAAAGCAGCGCCAGCGCGATGAGAAACGGCGTGGATTCCAGGCCCAGTATCTCGCAGATCAGAATGGTTACCGGGGCGATCAGCACCACCGTGGTTACATTGTCGAGAAACATGGAAATCACCGTGGTGACCGTGCCCAGCAGCACCAGCAGGCGCGCCGGCCGCCCGCGCGAGAGCTTGCCCACTACCACCGCCAGGTACTGAAAAAAGCCGGTTGGCTCCAGCACCGCAACCAGGATCATCATCCCCATCAACAAGAACAGAGTCGGGAAGTCGATCATTTCCAGCGCCTGTTCTTCGTGGTAAAAGCCAAAAATCATGCCGGCGGTGACCATCAATACCGCCCCTGCCAGGGCCACAATCGTGCGATTCACTTTTTCAGAGAAAATCAAAGCCAGCGCAAAAACAAAAATACTCGAAGAAACCACAATGGCTGTCATCGTTTCACTTACCCAGTGTATTGCTCGGAGCGTTCAACCAGCTTTTCATCAAAGCCGTGCCAATATCCACATGCGAGGCCAGGCCGATCAATTTCCCCTCCAGGTTAACCACCGGCAGGTCCTTCAATCCGTTCTGGTTAAGAATGGCGGCCGCGTGCATCAGGCTGAAATTCTCTTCCGCGTAGACCGGTTCATCCATAATCTCGCGTACCTTACGGTTCAGGTCTTCCGGCAAGGGCATGCGCAGGTCAATCGCCCCAAAGCCGTGCACAAATTCAAAATGCTCCATAAAGTTAAGGAAGTTGGGCATTGCCAGGCTGAGCAGGTGGCGCAGTTTTACCACCCCCACCAACCTGCCAGCTTCATCCAAAACCGGCAGAGTGCCAACCTTATTTTCCACTACCAGCGAAATCGCCTCGCGCACCGGCGCGTCCTGGCTGATGCAAACCACTTTTCGTTTCATGCATTTTGAAACCGAATTCATTGCCGCCTCCTTAAGCCTGCTGGACTACCACCAAGCCCCCTGATTATATCCCCAAATGCGGCAAGTTGCCGGTTGGGCGCTTCAATGCTATAAATAAGGCAACCCACTTTGCTCCACCCCGAACAGCGCGATTCCGCGCTCCCCGCCCGCTGATTTGGGCGTCCATCACTTCAAAAGGAGAATCCGATGCCATCCCGATCCAAAAAAATCGGTCTGCCGCGCATGAAAGCGGAAGCCGGTGAAAAACGTGTGTTTTTGCCCGAATTTGTCAACAAACTGGTGGGTTTGGGCTTTGAGATGTTTATTGAAGAAGGGTACGGCTCGCGCAGCGGCTACACCTTCGACGATTACCAGCAGGGCAGCCCGATGGTGCACCGCGTGTCGCGCAAAGACGCCTTCGCGCAGCCCTGCGTCCTCATTCTGCGCTCTCCCAACCCCGAAGAGTTCGACCTGATCCCGGCCGGAACCTGCCTGATCTCCATGCTGCATTACCCCACGCGGGCCAACCGCGTGCAAATCTTGCGCCAAAAAGGCATTCAGGCCATCTCACTGGACAGCATTGTGGACGACTACAACCTGCGCCTGGTGGAAAACATGAAAGCCGTGGCCTGGAACGGTCTGGAAGCCGCCTTTGATGTGCTGGAAACACGCTTCAATGGCCTGGTCAAACCCGACGGCCATCCCTGGAAGAGCCTGATTCTGGGCACCGGCATGGTGGGCAAGCACGCCATCGACGCGGCGACAAAATTGGGCAACATTGAGCGCAACAATGAGCATATCGAGAACAACGGCCCCGGCGCGATTGCCTGGAGCGTGGGGCGCAACATCAGCCCCAAACCAGAGCAGATGCGCGAGCTCTTTTCGCAGGTGGATGTGCTGGTAGATGCCTCGCAGCGCCGCGACGCTTCACAGCCCGTGGTGCCCAACGAGTGGCTGGCCTGGCTGCCCGAGCACGCCGTGGTGGTTGATCTGTCGGTTGATCCCTACAAGCTGGATCAGGACCCGCCCGTGGTGCGCGGGATTGAGGGCATTCCCCAGGGCGACCTGAACCAGTACATCTTCCACCCTAACGACCCGCGCTGGTGCGACAAGATTCCCGCCTCCATTCCCACCGCGCAGCGCCGTTCCACAGTAACCTGCTATTCCTGGCCGGGCATTCACCCCGAGGCCTGCATGCGCCACTACGCCCAGCAGATTCTGCCGCTGATGGAAGTGCTGGCGCAGAAAAGCTGCTCCGACCTCTCGCCGTATGGCAGCTACTTCGAGCGCGCGCTGTACCGCGCCACGCTGAAGGCCTTTTTAGCGTCTCAGGAGAATTAATCGAGCTTCAACAGGCCGCGCTGCACGGCCGCCGTGACCGCCCCCGCGCGTGAATCCACACCCAGTTTGGTGTAGACATTGGTAAGATGGGCTTTGACGGTGCGCTCGGTGATATTGAGACGCAAGGCGATCTCTTTGCTGGTCGCGCCGCGCGCGGCCGCCGCCAGCACCTCCAGCTCGCGTTCCGTTAACCCGGCCTCTTCCGCCCCGGTGGAAGAGGCTTTTGGCTGCCCCGCGCCGGAATACGCCAACAGGCGCGCCATCAGGTCGGGGTCCAGCAGCAGATCGCCGCGCGCCGCGGCGCGAATGGTGGCGAAGAGCTTCTCGCGCCCGGTGTCTTTGAGCAGGTAGCCGCGCGCCCCGGCGCGTAATCCGCGGGAGATCAGATCATCTTCATTGTAGGTGGTCAGAATCACCACCGCAATGCGCGGCTGTTCGGCGTGCAGGCGCTCAATGGCAGTCAGACCGTCCATCACCGGCATGCGCAAATCCATCAGCACCACATCCGGCTGCAGCTCAGCGGCCATGCGCAGCGCCTGGGCTCCGTCGGCCGCTTCGCCCACACACTCGAAATCGGCTTCCGTTTCCAGAATCAGGCGCATGCCTTCACGCACAATCAGGTGATCGTCCGCGATTAAAATCCGGATCGGCTGGTTCATGCGTCCTCCGCGGACAGCGGAAATTGCGCCGCCAGGCGGGTGCCCTGACCCGGCTGGCTGAAGACCTCCAGGCTGCCGCCCGCCAGGCGCGCCCGCTCGCGCATCCCCACCAGGCCGTAATGGCCGCTGCTTCCTTCCACCGCCAGCGTATCGAATCCCTCACCATCGTCGCCTATTTCCAGGCTCAGGCGGGTTTCAGTGGTCTCCAGGCGCACCCAGGCGTTTTTGGCGCGGGCATGGCGGGCGATGTTGGCCAGTCCCTCGCCGACAATGCGCGGCAGGTGCTCGCGCGCCGCTTGCGGCAGGCTGGGTGGCAGGTCGAGCGAGACCTCGCAATGAATGCCGGTGGCCACGCAGAAGCGGTTGATCTCATCCCGCAGCGCCGCTTCCAGGTTGGGTCCGCCGGGCAGATCGCTGCGCAAGGCATCAATCACCTGCCGGGCTTCGGCCAGGGTGGTGCGCGCGCGCTCCATCGCCTGGCGGATGATGGCCTGCGCCCGCTCCAGATTCTGATGGCCCAGGTGCGAATCGGCGGCCTCGAGCTGCAGGGTCAGCCCCACCAGTCCCTGCGCCAGGGTATCGTGCAGCTCGCGCGCCATGCGCTGGCGCTCGGCCGCCAGCGTTAACGTCTCAATTTGCTCAGCGTACTCCTTCAACTGCTGGTTGGCTTTGGCAAGCTCAGCCGCCAGCGCCTGGGCTTCTTCGCGCAGTTCGCTCTGGCGCACATACAGCAGCACATAGACCACCACAAACAGGGTCATCGGCCCGGCCAGAATCAACCAGCCGCGCGCGGCGTCCCAACCGCCTTTAACCCAGATACTGATCGAGGAGAGGGCCAGAAAAATGACCAACCCCACCACGGTCACACGGCTGCGGCGAAAAATACCCACCGTCTCGCCCACCAACGCCAGAAACAATCCCTGCCCCAGGCTGGGAACGGGCGGGATAAGCGACAGGGTAAACGCCAGCACACCCTGCAGCGCCAGATAGGTGAACGCCTGTTTTTGAATATAAATGACCCACGGGCTGAGCCAATGCAGCAGCAAATGCAGCGCGAACAGCAGGCTGAATACCGCAAACAGGCCGGGGCGGCGCAGCATCTGCGGGTTTTGCGCCAGGGTCATTCCAAATAAACCCAGCAGCACCACCGTCAGCAGCCAGAAGAAAGGCCGCACGGTGCGCACTTCGGGGTCATCCAGGCTCAATAGGGTTCGCAACCAGTTCTGTTTGGGCATATTGTTTTCTCACGCGGTCAGGGGTCTCATCCTTGATTATACAATGCCCTATTCTTCCGTAGGGTGGCGTGAAGGGCGGACAATTTACTTTGCGTCAAACCTTTTTTGTCGCCGCCCGCAACCCACCATTGGCTTTGGTTGGTGGGATTCGGTCGGGTGGTTACGCAAGTTTACCTTTGTATGGGTTTTCCCGCCCTGCTTCTACCCTACCGTGGATTGGGTTCTTTGGTAGGGTGGCGTGGAGGGCGGCCCATTCACTTTGCGCCAAAATCATTTTGACGCCGCCCGCAACCCACCATTGGCTTTGGTTGGTGGGATTCGGGCGGGTGGGCACGCCGGTTTACCATTGAACAGACTGACCCGCCCTGCTCCCACCTTACCGCGGATTGGGTTCTTTGGTAGGGTGGCGTGGAGGGCGGCCCATTCACTTTGCGCCAAAATCATTTTGACGCCGCCCGCAACCCACCATTGGCTTTGGTTGGTGGGATTCGGGCGGGTGGGCACGCCGGTTTACCATTGAACAGACTGACCCGCCCTGCTCCCACCTTACCGCGGATTGGGTTCTTTGGTAGGGTGGTGTGGAGGGCGGACGACCATCTACACACCACCCGTACAATGTCCAAAGGTACAATACGCGCCTGCCCCTCCGCCCGATGCGCGCCCGCCCCCCGCCGCCTATACTCAACATAGATCAAAAAATAACTTGCGCGGGAGAAAAATGCCATGAATAAAGACGAATCGATTAAAAAAATTGTTACCCTGGTGCTCAAAGCCGTGGGGTTGGCCATGCCGGTAGCGGTGATCGTACTCAACGCCTTAAAGGTGATGGACATTGAATCGCAGGTGCCGCTGCTGGCGATTGGCCTGTTCTGCCTGGCGCTGGCGATGATGCAGTCGGAGGAATAAGATGGACACCTCATTCGCAATTGAAACAACGGGATTAAAAAAGAGCTTTGGCAGCCTGGAAGCCGTAAGCGGGTTGGACCTGCGTGTGGCCAGGGGTGAAATCTTCAGCCTTTTAGGTCCCAACGGTGCGGGCAAAAGCACCAGCATCTCGATGATCTGCGGCCTGCTGCAACCCAGCGCCGGGCGGGTGAGTGTGTGCGGCTTTGACCTGAGCCGCGACCCCAAAGCCGCCAAAGCCGCCCTGGGCGTGGTGCCGCAAGACATCGCCCTCTACCCCGACCTGAGCGCGCGTGAAAACCTGCTCTTCTGGGGGCGCATGTACGGCCTGGGCGGCAATCTGCTGCGCCAGCGCGTGGATGAAACCCTGGAGATGATCGGCCTGCGCGAACGCCAGAACGGGCGCATTGGCTCCTTCTCCGGCGGTATGAAGCGCCGTGTCAACATCGGCGTGGCCTTGCTGCACCGCCCGCAGGTGGTGATCATGGACGAGCCTACCGTGGGCATTGATCCGCAGAGCCGCCGCCACATCCTCGACAACGTCAAAGAACTCAACCGCCAGGGTATGACGGTGCTGTACACCACTCACTACATGGAAGAAGCACAAGAACTTTCGGACCACATCGCCATTATGGATCACGGGCAGATGATCGCCAGCGGCACGCACAGCGAGCTGCTGCGTCTGGTGGGTGAGCACACCCGCGTAGACCTGACCGTCACCGCCGACCCGGCCGCTCTGGCCGAAGCCTGGCGGAACATTGAGGGCGTGGCGCAGGTGATCCCCAATCATCAGGTGGTGCGCCTGATGGTGACCGACAGCAACCGCGTGCTGCCGCGCGTGTTTGAATCCGCCGCTTCGCTGGGCGCGCGCGTGCAGGCCGTGGATATTCAGGAAGCCAACCTGGAAAGCGTTTTTCTACACCTCACCGGCCGCGCCCTGCGCGATAGCGAGTCTTAAGGAGTTACCCATGGCTCAGATCCTGGCAATCGCTTATAAAGATTTTCTGCGCTCCACCCGCAGCTTCTTCGCCCTGGGGATGATGGTCGCCGCTCCGCTGCTCATCACCGGGCTGATCGCCCTGGCGTTTGGCGGCCTGGCCGCTTCTGGCAGCGGCGACATGACCGCCCTGCGCGTGCTGGTGCTCAACGCCGACCAACCCGCCGAGGGACAGATGGACATCGGCGCGATGGTGCTGCCCTTCCTGCAAGATGAAAAAATGCCCGCCTGGCTGCAAGCCGAAGCCGCCGCAGACGAAACCGCCGCCCGCCAGGCGCTGGATGAAGGCCAGGCCGGCGCGCTGGTGCTGATCCCGGCCAATTTTTCAGACAGCATCGCCGCCGGGCAGCCCGCCCAAATTACCATTCTGCAAGACCCCACCCTCACCATTGGCCCGGCAGTATTGGAAAACCTGCTGCACATCTTCACCGACGGCATTTCCGGCGCGCAGGTAGGCCTGACGGTCATTACAGACCAGCTTGCCAGCGCCGGGGCGCAGGTCGATGGCAGCATCACCCAGACCGCCTTGCTGGCCTACACCGATTGGTTCAAAGCCTTGCAGCAGAATCTCAATCACAGCGCCGAGCCGCAGTTACAAATCGTTTCCCCGCTGGGCGTGGAAAAAGACAATGCCGCCAATACCTTCCAGCAGGTCATCGCCCAGACGATGGCCGGCATGTTGATCTTCTTCACCTTCTTCACCGGCGCGTCTTCCGCGGAACTGCTGCTCAAAGAGCAGGAAGAAGGCACCCTGGCGCGCCTCTTTACCACCCCCGGCGGCCGCGACGCCATTCTGGCGGGCAAGCTGCTTTCCGGCCTGCTGACCATCCTGGCCCAATGCGCGGTGCTGATGGCCGCCTCAAGCCTGCTGTTTGGGGTGAAGTGGGGCAGCCCGGCCAGTGTGCTGCTGGCGGTGCTGGCTACCGCGCTGGCGGCCACCGGCTTTGGCCTGCTGCTGCTCTCTGGCGTGCGTTCCATGCGCCAGGCCGGCCCGGTGATCGGTGGGGTAATCAGCGCCACAGGCATGCTGGGCGGCCTGATGACCACCGCCGTGCCTATGCCCGGCCTTTTCACCCAATTGAATCTGCTGGTGCCGCAGGGCTGGGCGCTGCGTGCCTGGAAGCTCACCCTGCAGGGCGCAAGTTTTGCTGATGTTTTATTCCCCGCGCTGGTGCTGGCGCTGATCGGCGCGGCCTGTTACGCCGCCGGTTCGTTCATCTTTCGCAAGCGTTTCGCGTAAGTCGAGGTTTATCATGCGTATTCTTTATCTGGCACTCAAAGACCTGGCGCAAATTCTGCGCGATAAAAAATCCCTGCTGTTTCTGGTCGCCATGCCCATCATCTTTACCGTCTTTATGGGCTTTGCCTACGGACAGGGCAACCAGCCGCAAGACCCGCGCCTGGCGCTGGCCGTGCTCAACCTGGACGCGGACGGTGTGGCAGCCGGCGAGTTGGTGGCAGACCTGCAGCGCTCGACCGTGGTGCGCGTGGAGCCTGTTGACGCGGCGCTGAGCGAAAGCGATCTGCAAGAACAGGTCGGGCGTAACCAATTCGCCGCCGCCCTGATCATTCCGCAGGGCTTCAGCGCCGCCGCGCTGAACGGCGGGCGGCCGCAGGCGCGCCTGGTGGCGGATACCAGCAGCGCCGATGGACAGAACGCCTCGCAGGCCGTGCAGGCCGCCTTCATCCGCGCCCTCAGCTCAGCCGAGATCGCCCGCCTGACCCTGGACGCCGCGCAAAGCGCCGGGCTGCCGGCCGGCCAATTCGACTCGGACGGTCTGGTGCACGCCGCCGAAACTGCCTGGCAAACTCCCGCGCTCAAGGTCGAGCGAGTTGCCCCGCCTGCCGCGCAGGAAAGCCAGTCCAACCCCTATACCCAGACCTCGCCGGGCATGCTGGTGCAGTTCGCCGTGTTTGGGCTGATCACCTCGGCCAATGTGCTGGTGCTGGAGCGCCAGAGCGGCGCACTGCAGCGCCTGCAAACCACCAGCGCGTCGGGCGCGCAGATCATTGCCGGGCACCTGCTGGCCATGTTCGTGGTGGTGTTCTTGCAGCAAGCCATTCTGGTGCTGTTCGGCCAGTTCGCCTTCGGGGTGAAGTATCTCGCCCAACCAGCCGCCCTGCTGCTGGTGATGGTCTGCGTGGCGCTGTGGGCCGCCGCCCTGGGCATGCTCATCGGCGTGCTGGCGCGCGGTGAAGAGCAGGTGATCCTCTACGCCATGGCGGCCATGTTCCTGCTTTCCGCGCTGGGTGGGGCCTGGTTCCACCTCGAAGCCACCGGCGGGCTGTTTGCCCGCATCGGCGGCCTGCTGCCCAGCGCTCAGGCCATGACCGCCTTCCAGAATCTTATCGTCCGCGGATTGGGCTTCTCCAGCGTGCTCGTCCCTGCCGCGGTGATGTTGGCCTACGCTGGCGGTTTCTTCGGCCTGGCCTTGCTGCGCTTGCGCCGCTCTTAGAAAACGTTTCAGGTAGGGTGGGAGGCCACCCGCAGGGTGGTGCAGGGGCATGAGAATGTTGGTAATTCGACAAGTTTGCCGCCCCGGAACCCACCATCCATCGTGTTTGGGTTTACCGGCGGGTTTCGGGCGGGTTCAAGATGGTTTTACCTCAAAGGCAGCCGATCCTCCCTCTACCCGCCCTACAAGAACGGTCCGTTCTTCGGTAGGGGCGGATGGCCATCCGCCCGAAAATCACGGGCGCAACACCCAAAATAGGGGCGCAAGGCCTTGAACTGAACTGCGCCCCTACATAAGAATGGCGGTCTGGTTCTTCCGTAGGGTGCGGCGCTGCACCTGCGCCTATCCACTACCGGCGGGTTTCGGGCGGGAACAAAATGGTTTTGACGCAAAGCAGCTCGCCCGCCCTTTACCCGCCCTACAAGAGAGACCCGCTTTCCATCATTTTGGGGAGGGCTTGGGGATTTCGATTTCGACAGGGTCGAATCCAACCGCCAAGATCGGTTAAAATAGAACCATCAATCTGAATACCTGATGGTTAAAACGGCCATGATGAAAACCCCAATCTATCAAGTGGATGCTTTCACCAGCCAGCCCTTCAGCGGAAACCCCGCCGCGGTCTGCCTGCTCACCTCTCAACGCTCCGACGAGTGGATGCTTAACACTGCCCGCGAGATGAACCTCTCTGAAACCGCTTTCCTTCTGCCCGAAGGCGACGGCTACCGCCTGCGTTGGTTCACCCCCGCTCTCGAAGTGGACTTGTGCGGTCACGCCACCCTGGCCAGCGCCCACATCTTGTGGGAGACGGGTAAGCTGCCCCCCGAAGAACCGGCGCGCTTCTACACGCGCAGCGGGCTGCTCACCGCGCGCAAGGTGGCCAACCGCGTCGAGCTGGACTTTCCCGCCCGCCCCATGCAGCCCGCCGAACTGCCCGACGGCCTGGCCGCCGCCCTGGGCATCCCCGCGCCGCGCGCCGCCGCCTGGCACGCGCAGGGCGAGAACTTCCTCATCGAGCTGGACAGCGAAGCGCCGGTGCGTGCCGCCCAGCCCAATTTCGACCAGCTCAAGGCCTACCCCATTCACGGCGTCATTCTCACCAGCGAGGCCACCCAATCCACCCGCTATGATTTTGTCTCGCGCTTCTTCGCCCCGCGCTGGGGCGTGAACGAAGACCCGGTAACCGGCTCGGCGCACTGCTACCTGGCCCCATACTGGTCTGAGCGCATGGGCAAAACTGTCTTTTCTGCTTACCAGGCCTCAGCGCGCGGCGGTGAGCTGCGCGTGCGCCTGGATGGTGAGCGCGTGTTCATCAGCGGTGAAGCGGTTACCGTGCTCAGCGGCAGCCTGCACTTCTAACCTTCCCCGGGACTGGCGCGGGATTATGCTATAATCCGATTCGACTGCCTTCACGACAAGAGGAGCGTATGCAATATCTCATCACTGGCGCAGCCGGTTTTCTGGGCTCCGCGTTGTCCAACCAACTGGTGCAAGACGGCCACGCCGTGCGCGGTCTGGATGACCTTTCCACCGGCGACCCCACCGCCCTGCTGCCCGAAGTGCGCTTCACCCGCGGCGATATCAATGACCGACCCAAGCTGTGGACCCTGCTGCAAGACGTGGACTGCGTTTATCACCTGGCGGCGCGCGTGCTGGTGCAGGAATCGGTGCTTTACCCGCGCGAGTACAACCAGGTCAACGTGGGCGGAACCGTCACCCTGATGGAAGCCATGCGCGATGTGGGTGTGCGCCGCGTGGTCTTTATCTCCTCCGGCGCCATCTACGGCAACCAGAGCGTGCAGCCCGTGCGCGAGAAGTTCGCCCCCCGCCCGCATTCGCCCTACGCCGTCTCCAAGCTGGCCGCCGAATACTATGTGCGCACCATCGGCGAGCTGTGGGGTATGGAAACCGTCTGCCTGCGCGTTTTTAACGCCTACGGTCCCGGCCAGCAGATGCCGCCGGTTTACACCCCTGTCATCCCCAACTTTTTACGCCAGGCGTTAATGAATGGCACCCTGGTCATCCACGGCGACGGCAAGCAAACCCGCGACTACGCTTACATTGACGACGTAGTGCGCGCCATGGTAGCCGCCTCCACCGCCCCCGATATTCATCACGACATCATCAACGTCGGCAGCGGGGTAGAGACCAGCGTTTTAGACCTGGCCAACCTGGTGTGCGAGGTAACCGGCAAGCAGCCCGAGATCGTGATTAACCCCCGCAACGCGGGCGGGCCGGGGCGTTTATGCGCCGATTTAAGCCTGGCACGCGAAAAACTGGGCTTTGAGCCGCGTCTCAGCCTCACAGCCGGCCTGCAGCTCACCCTCGAAAAAGACGCGCGCCTCAGCCAGTCTGGCTAAGCCGCCCCAAATCCGGCTTTTCTTCACCCTTATGTCTTCCACCGACTTGCTCGACCAATCTTTTTATGACCGCCACGCCGTTACCGTGGCACGCGACCTGCTCGGCCGCCGCCTGGTGCGCCGCCTGAACGGCCAGCGTGTTTCCGGCTATATCATCGAATGCGAAGCCTATTACGGCGAAGAAGACCTGGCCTGCCACGCGCGCGCCGGGCGCACCCCGCGCACCGCTGTCATGTACGGGCAGCCGGGGCGCGCCTATGTGTACTTCACCTACGGCATGCACTGGCTGCTCAACTGCGTTACCGGCGCGGAGGGCCTGGCCGCTGCCGTGCTGCTGCGTGCCATCTGGCCGCAGGAGGGGCTGGAGCAAATCGCCGCGCGCCGACCCGGTGTGGCCCGCGCGCGCTGGTGCGACGGTCCTGCTAAATTGTGCCGCGCCCTGCAGATTGACGGCCAGCAAAACGGCGCCAGCCTGCTCTCGGCGGGCGGTGAGCTGTGGATTGAGCACGGCCTGCCCCTGCCCGACGAATGGGTGCAAACCAGCCCGCGCATCGGCATTCAGAGCACGCCCGAACCCTGGCGCAGCATCCCCTGGCGCTTTGTGGCCACGCCCCCACCTAACTTCTGGCCAGCCGCCTGAAGCACCCCTTTTCCAATTCCTTTGCAAAATCGGTCCCTCTCTGGTATAACGAACATACACCATGCGCTTTTCGCAGGAGGAATAAATGTTCAAACGCAGCACCACCCAACAACCCGCCGTCACCCAGCCCATCGAGCGCGTTACCTCGGTGCTGGGGCCAGGCATTAACTGGAAAGGCAACCTGCGCGGCAGCGGCGGCGTGCGCATTGAAGGCGCGTTTGAAGGCGAGATCGGCATTCGCGGGCTGATTGTAGTCGGCGAAACCGGGCGCGTTACCTGCGAAAAGCTGCAAGCCAACACCGTCATCGTCGCCGGGGCCGTGCGCGGCAGCATTCTGGCCGAAAAGCTGGAAATTCGCAGCACCGGCCGGGTGTGGGGCGACGTAACCACCGTGGCCTTCGCTACCGAAGAGGGCGCCTTCCTGCGCGGGCAGGTTACCATGGAAGAAACCGTCAGCTTCGACTTTACCGAAGAAGCCGCCCCCAAACTCACCCCCGACGAAGAATCCGGCCCTTCCGCCAGTCAGCCCGCCGCGTAATCGGCGCGGCTTCCTTTTTTTTTCACCCCTTGAAAACCAACCCTATGACCCATAACAACTCCCCCAAAATTACCATGTCCGCCCCCGACCTGACCGACGCCGAGCGCCAGGCGGTGTGGGAAGTGATCAACACCCCCATGCTCAGCATCGGGCCAAGAATTCAGGCCTTTGAAGAGAGCTTCCGCCGCTACACCGGCTGCCAGCACGCCATCGGCGTCAATTCCGGCACCTCTGGCCTGCACCTGTGCGTGCGCGCCGCCGGGGTTGGTATGGGCGACCGCGTGATCACCAGCCCGTTCTCCTTTGTCTCTTCCACCAACGTGCTGCTCTTCGAGAACGCCGTGCCCGTCTTTGTGGACGTGGACGAGCGCACCGGCAATCTCGACCCGGTTCTGACTGCCCAGGCCGCCGCGGACCTGGCCGAAGGCGGCGCTGCCGCCCAACGCTGGCTGCCGCGCCGCGGCGCGGAGCAGAGCGGCGCGCTGAAAGCCCTGCTGGCGGTGGACGTGTTCGGCCAGCCCGCCGATTACGACCTTCTCAGCCCCATCGCCCGCCAGCATAACCTCAAGCTGATCGAAGATTCGTGCGAGGCGTTGGGCGCGCAGTACAAAAACCGCATGGCCGGCATGCTGGGCGATTACGGCGTTTTCGCTTTTTACCCCAACAAGCAAATCACCACCGGCGAAGGCGGCATGATCGTTACCAACGACAGCGCCGCCGCCGAGCTGATGACCGCCTTGCGCAACCAGGGGCGCGCCCCCGGCGACACCTGGCTCTCGCACACCTATCTGGGTTATAACTACCGCATGGACGAAATGAGCGCCGCCCTGGGCACGGCTCAGATGGCGCGCATTGAAGAACTGCTCGTCTCGCGCCAGCGCGTGGCCGACCTGTACAACCAGCACCTTGCCGGTCTGCCTGGTATCGAGATTCCCTACCTGGCCCCCGAAACCACACGGGTTAGCTGGTTTGTGTATGTGATCCGTGTGGCGCGCGGCGTCGACCGCGAAGCCCTGGCTGCCCGCCTGGCGCAGCGTGGCATCCCCGTGCGGCCGTACTTCCTGCCCATTCACCTGCAGCCGTACATGGTTGAGCGTTTTGGCTACCGCGAGGGCGACTTCCCCATCACCGAAGACCTGGGCCGCCGCGGGCTGGCTTTGCCCTTCTCTGGCAAAATGGACGAAGAGCAGGTCGCCTACGTTTGCCAGGGCCTGCGCGAGCTGCTCTAACCTGCCGCCATGCCCCAAGCCACTGTTTTCCACCCCGCCCGGCGCACCGGCCTTCTGATCAACATCCCGGCTGCCGTTTTGCTGCTGGGCGGAAGCGCAGCGTTCATCTGGCTCTCGGCCCAGCAGCAGGTAGGCTCCAGCTTTTTACTGCTGCTCCTGCTGGCTCTGGCCTTGTTGGCGCCCCTGCCGCTTGTGGCTTACCGCATCTACGCCCTGCTGCAATCAGGCTACACCCTCGACCGCGAAAGCCTCACCCTGCGCTGGGGACTGCGCTCGCAGGTCATCCCTATTTACGACGTGGAATGGATTCGCCCGGCCGATGAGCTGGGCTTTCATTTACCCCTGCCCCGGCTGGGCTGGCCGGGGGCTTACCTGGGCGCCCGCTCAGTGGAAGGCCTGGGCCTGGTGGAATTTATGGCCGCTGAGACAGACGGCATGCTGCTGGTGGCCACCCCCGAGCGCATATACGTCATCTCGCCCACCCAGCCCCGCGACTTTATCAACACCTTTTTGCGCTCCGCCGAAATGGGCAGCCTCAGCCGTGTGGCGGCTGTCTCCTCGCGCCCGGCCGCCTTTCTGCAAGAAGTGTGGAGCGACCATCTGGCGCGCGGCATGCTGCTGGCCGGTGTAGGCCTCACCCTGGCGCTCTTCATCCTCGTTACCCTGCTGATCCCTTCGCGCGCGCAGATCTCGCTGGGCTTTTTGCCCAACGGCGCGCCCGTGGAACCCGGCCCATCAGAACGCCTGCTGCTGCTGCCCGTGCTGGCCGGCCTGGTTACCGCCGCCGACGTGGCCCTGGGGCTGTATTTTTACCGCCATGAAGATCAACGCCTGGCCGGTTACTTCATCTGGTCGGCTTCCGGCCTCACCGCCCTGCTGCTCATCATCGCCACCTTCTTTCTCATCCGCTGAGCTGTTCCCCTTAATTACGATTGAAAGGAAACCAGATTATGCCCAAAGGCACACACAATTCCACCTTGCCCGGTTGTGGATTTCACCACATTTCCATCCAAACCGTCGATTTTGACGCCGCGCTGCGCTTCTACCGCGACACGCTCGGCATGCGCGAGCACCAGCCATTTGAGGTTGGCGGCCGGCGATTTGTGCTCCTCGACTGCGGTGACGGCAGCTTTGTGGAACTGCAAGAGCCGGAAGGCGGCACGCCCATCCCATCTGAGACGGTTCCCCTGGCGCATTTCGCCTTGGCTGCCGCCGACACGCGCGCCGCGGTTGAGATGGTGCGCCAGGCGGGCTGCCCCATCACCATGGAGCCCAAGCAAGTGAACCTGGGCGGCAAGCTGCAGGCCGTGGTGGCTTTCTTCACCGGCCCCAACGGCGAATCGGTGGAGCTGTTTCAAGAGCTGTAAACCCCGCCAAGTTGTATAAGGATGCCCCGCGCGGGCAGCCTGAAATGATTAAAATTGAGATAAAATTAGTCATATAATCATTGCCGCGATCCTGCCTCAGCGCCGCGCGCAAGGGAGAAAGCGCCTATGCAGTTGTTCATCGGATTCACCGCCGCCGTCCTGATCTCTTTGCTGGCCTGGAAAACGCAAAATCTTTCCACCAGCGGCGCGCTGGCCGCCACCATTCTGGGAACCATTGTGTTTGGTTTGGGCGGCCTGCCTTGGGCCGTGCTGCTGCTGGGGTTCTTTATCACCTCCAGCGCGCTTTCCAAACTATTGGGACGCCGCAAAGCCGCGCTCGACGCCTCCTTCTCCAAGGGGTCGCGCCGCGACTGGGCCCAGGTTCTGGCCAACGGCGGCCTTTCGGGGTTGTTTGTGCTTCTCCACCTGCTGCAGCCGCAGGCCACCTGGCCGTGGTTGGGCTTTGCCGGGACCCTGGCGGCGGCCAACGCCGATACCTGGGCCACCGAACTGGGCGTGCTCAGCCGCGCGCAGCCCTACCTCATCACCAGCCTGCGCCCGGTGGAGCGCGGCACCGCCGGGGCGATTACCCTGCCCGGCACGCTGGCCGCCTTGGCCGGCGGGCTGCTGATCGGCGCGCTGGCCGTGCTGGTGGGGCCGATGGCGTCCTCATCGCTGGCCGTGGTCGCACTGATCGGACTGGCGGGGTTGTTGGGCAGTCTGATCGACTCGCTTCTGGCAGCCAGCCTGCAGGCCATGTACGTCTGCCCGGCCTGCGGCAAAGAAACCGAGCGCCACCCACTGCACAGCTGCGGCGCGCCCACCCAGTTCAAGCGCGGCTGGCCCTGGCTCAATAATGACTGGGTCAATTCGCTATGCACGCTGGCTGGCGGCGCGGCGGCCCTGCTGGGCGGACTGGTTTTGATCTGACCAATTGTGTATAAGGAGTGTACCTATGTCTCAATTTAATTTTCAGGCGGAAGCCTTTGCCAATGGCGAAATGATTCCCGTTCAGCTCACCTGTGATGGCAAGAACGTTTCGCCGCGGCTCAAATGGCAGGGCGTACCCGCCGGCGCTAAAAGCCTGGCGTTGATCATGGAAGACCCCGATAGCCCGATGGGCGTGTTCGTGCACTGGTCTTTATATAACATTGAACCAACCCTCACCGCCTTGCCCGAAGCCCTGGAAAAGCTCACGCATCTGCCAGGCATCGGCACCCAGGGATTGAATGACTTCGACGCCGTGGGCTACGACGGCCCTTGCCCGTCTTGTGGGTCTTCGCATCACTACACCTTCGACCTTTATGCCCTCGACCTGCCCCCGCAGCTTCCCGCCGCCCTTCCCGGCGCTGACCTGAAGAAAGCCATCCAGGGGCATATCATCGCCAGCGCGCACTACACCGGCGAATACGCCCGCTGCGGAGAAGCTTAAACAACACCTTAAAGAAAAATGCCCGTTTTTCACGGGCATTTCGTTTATCTCTGCATTTCCGGCACTATTCATTCAGCGGACCAAAGTGACGCTCTATGGCTTTTTCCCGCGGATCGTTGGGCACCATCACCAGCAGAAGGCGTGCCGGAACGTTCTCTTCGTTCTTCCAGCAGTGCGGCAGGTGCGCCTCAAACATCAAGCTGTCGTTCTCTTCCAGCACATAGATCTGCCCATCCACCCGGTAATGCACCCGCCCCGACAGGCAAAAAACGATCTCATGCCCGTTGTGCACAATATTCCTCTCTCCACATTGTGACTCCGGCGGAAGCGTGACCAACAGCGCCTGAACATTTCCGGAATATTTCCCCAGGCTCAGGTCTTCAATCGTTGTGTCTTGAAGTTGGGCTTGTTCGCGCTTCTGGTTGCTGGAACAGATTACCGCTTGTTTTTCCGCATCCATCTCAAAAAACGCGGTAATGGGCACTTCCAGCGCCATCGCAACTTGCTGCAAGGTGCTTACACTGGGGGATGTTTTTCCGTTCTCAATCAGGCTCAGTGTATTAATCGCCAGGCCGCTCATTTCGGCCAGATGGCGGATGGAATAACCCCGCCAGGAGCGCAGCTGGTATAACTTTTCACCCACGTTGACCGCTGAACCAGAGGCGAAACCAATGGCCGGGTTCAACGCTCCTTGCGGGGGTTCCGATATCACAAGCTTGCGTTTTCTTGGCATACATTCTCCACGGGTGATCTATTTAACCAAAATTATAGTAGCGATTGGCAAATTTTTCCAATCGGATGGGTTCTTGCTTACAGGCGGTTTTTTTTGTAAAAATGGGAAAGCCAGCGCAGCCATGCTATTGCATCACCAGGTACGAGCCATGCTCGCACACCGGCGCGCCCCCGGCCTGCTCCAGGCAAACATCGAACCCAATCACGCTGCCGCTTTCAATCCCTTCGATGGGCGGCACCGCGAAACTGGCCCGGCCGCTGGCGTTGGTCGGTGGGGCATAATAATAAATCAACCCGTTGGGTGTATCCAGGCTGATGCTGGCCTGCACGCTGCTCACCGGCTGCAAGTCCACTGCCTGATGAATGGTCAGGTGAATCACCTGGGTTCCATCCGGAGGAATCTCGGCAAACTGGCGTGAAATCCGCAGGGTAACCTCGCTGGATGGCGGGGCAGGCGCTTCTATGGCCGTGACGGGAACGCTGACGGCCTCTTGCGGCGGCTGCGCGGCGGCCTCTTCAGCGGGAGTGGGCAAGGCTGGAGCGCTGGAGGCCAGCACCGAGGGCCGGCTGTCGAGCGCCGGAATGCCGGCCATCTGCAAGTAACGGTAGCCCAGCGGTGTGAGACGCACGCGCTGATCGGGCGCTGCCTGCGGGAAGTATTCCAGGCAGTAATTCTCGTAGCACTGCCGGTCAATCTGGTCATCGTAGCGGAAGGTGTCGGCGATGGGCTTGCCCGAAATTTCCACCCCGCCATGCTGGGCAATATAAGTATCAAACAAAACCGGCACATGGTAGCCCAGTTTGCCTTCGGTGGGGTAAAACACCACGTTCTGGCTTAAGTCGTATTTCTTCTCCACCGGCGGGTGGGCGATCATCTGCAGCTGAATGGGCAGATTGCGCAGCCCCACAGCTTGCGGCTGCCCGCCCGGCGCGTAGAGCACCGCGTTTTCAAACACCTGCTCCAGGCTGCCGTCGGCCGCGGTGTGCGGCTCGCTAATCGGCTGACCCAAAAAGCTGAACCCGCCCAGCCGGTCCAGCGCGGTGGCAAACGGCATGGCCACCTTCTGGTTTTCGGGGTGCATCACTTCGGGGTATTTCATCGGCTGATTCTGGCTCATCACATACGCACCGTAGGGCAGCAGGCGCACGCTGCTGCCGCCACTGACAGACACGTCCTGATAAAAGCCAACGTTTTCAAAATACTGCTCAATGCGGCGCATGTGCGGGTCGTACAGCACTTCGGTCAGCACGCGCCCGGCCTGCTCGCGCCCCAGTAAATTATCAATCACCAGTTGAAAGGGCGGGTAAACAGGCGCATCGGGTTGGTGATGGCCTGGCGGAACATTGAAGCTTAAGCTGATCGGTGAGAGGAAGAAGCGCCGCTCGCCCGTGGCAGACGGATTGAAACACAGCAGCGCGTTGGCCGCGTACTGGCAGGTAATCTCGTTTTCTTTATACGGTTGAGAGATCACCGCGCCGACCACATCCTTGCCACCCAGGTCCTGGTAATACTCTCGCAAGGCCGGGTCAATCGCGTACAGATCGGAGAAACTAGTGTTTGCCGCCGGAGAAACCGCGCCTGCCGCGCAACCGCTTAAAAGCAAACCAACCGCCAGGATTATCCCTATGGCAGCAATTCTTTGAAAATCTGTCCAGGTTTTCAATAAGGTGCACCGATTAAGCAATACGAGCCGCTCCAGATTTTCGGTTTCTTTTCATTTCAACACACAACTCGATCCGCTTTCCAGCAGATCGATTTTCATTCATCCCTCAAAAAATTTTTTTCTTCCCCCTCGATCCTTCAGTACATTGAATTCGTCTCAGGGTTTATAAAACCGCTCAAGTTCAAGTTGTCCAGCGAACTTCCACTACTTATAGTTTACCCTGTTCAGCGCGAAAAGTCAGTTGAAAATGAACAAGTTTAATGAAGAATTTACACCAATTTCCTTAAAAGAATTCACAGGCACACCGTTGCCAGCGCACCTGTGAATTGATTCACCCGTTGATCACTTCCGGGCAGTTGACCGACCGCAATTTTTACTCAGAGCGTTTCTTCATGCTGCCCTGCACCAGGAAAGCCGCGCCAAAGCAGACCATTCCCAAGTAGACGAACAGCGTTCGCAGTTGGCCCAGCGGCCCGCCCGACAGGTCTGCGCCGGTTACCGGAATGAGCAGGGCGTCGCCTTGCGCCACGGGAGCGGCCAGGGTGGGCAGTCCTTGGCCCTGGGTGGTGATGTTCTCACCGGGTGCGGGCGTGCGCTGCGAAGCAGGCGTTTGCTGCCCAACCGGGGTCTTTTCGTTGTCATCTGGCGTTACCGTGGTAACCGGGACGGTGGGAGTTCCGGAGGGTACGGGCGTCTCAGGCGTCTCAGGGGTTTCTGGTGTCTCTGGGGTCTCAGGCGTCTCTGGGGTCTCAGGCGTCTCTGGGGTCTCTGGGGTCTCTGGAACCCGGCAGACGTCTTCCTCATTCGAGACACTCACGGTGCGTGGATTTTCATCGGGGTCTGTCCAGTTGGCCGTAACGGTATTGGCTGCCCAATCAGTGGCGCTGTAGAACACCACACTTTGACCTGCCGCCACGGTTTGGCTGCCCGAACCGCCGGTCAGCGCGCTCCAGGCGAATTCAATATCAAAGGCGTTGGGGTTCAGGGCAGTCCATTCAATCATCGTGCCCATGCAACGGTAAGTCAAGACCAGATCAGCGCCGGGGTCCAGCGGTGTGCAGCAGTCTTCCGGCGTGGTAATCGTACCAGATCCGTTGAAGGGGCCTTGCTGCCAGTTAACGATCACCTGATTGGCGCCATGGGGGGTAATCGCCAGGGTGGTCATCCCGCCGCCAAAGCTGCCGCTCGGGCCGGGCGCGCCATTGACGGTGCTGGTATAGGTAAAGGTTTGATCGTTGGGGTTGTTCACATAGAAGGCGATCTGGTTGTCTTCCGTGCAAAGATACCCAAAGGATAAGGACTCGTAGCAATATTCACTGCCAGCTTCAGCCGAATCCTCAGCGCCGGTGGGCAGAGTGGTAAGCACCACGGTTTGCGGGTTGTCCATGGATGTGGTGAAGAAAGCCTCACCATTGGCATCCACTGAACCGCTACCCGACTCGCCGCCGCCTTCCACCGCCCAGTTAAAGTCCACTTTCTGGTCGTTGGGGTTGGTTACCCGCCAGGTGTGCACGGTCGTGCCTTCCACGCCGCATTCCCAGCTCAGCTCCAGGGGCAGCAGGGGTGGGGTGGTGGGGGTGGGAGTGGCCTGGCAAACCCAGGGGTACCAGTAAATATCCAGCCCATCAGTGTCCAGCTCATGATCGTGGTTATTTTCCTGGTACGAAAGGCGAGCGCCAAAATGGATTTCGACAACCTCATCGCCCGGATCCACACCAGGCCAGGTGCCCGGCACGGTGATGGTCTGGCCGTTGACTACATCAAACCCGGCATACATGGGCGGGGTGGCTTTGTAGGGCGGGTTGACAATGCGGAACTCCAGCAGCAGCCGCCCGGTTACCCCTTCGGGAAGGGTTACGGTCACGTCGGTGGTGATTTCGCCAGCCGAGAAGCGGCACAGGGCGTAATCTTCCTCAGAGAAGTTCACCTCTCCGGTGATGTCGGCAGGCAGGGCGGCCAGCATCTCCAGCGTGGGGGTCATTTCGAGGGTCGGCGTGAGGGTCGGTTCCAGGGTTACTTCCAGAGTCGGCTCCAGGGTTGCCTCAAGGGTCGGCTCGGCGGTAACTTCAACGGTTGGCTCCAGCGTAGGCAGCTCTCCGCCCTCTTCAGTGGGCGCCAGGGTTTCTTCCACGGTCGGCGCTTCGCCGGTTTCTTCACCGGGGTCTTCCGTTGCCTCCTGAGTCGGCTCTTCGGTAACTTCCTCAGTAACCTCCTCGGTTACCTCCGGGGTTTCCTCAGCAGGCGCTTCTTCAGTAGGCTGCTCATCTTGCAGCATGCCACTATTCAATTGAGAAGAAGATTGGAAAGAAAAATCCGATTGGGCGCGGGCAGGTTGGTTCACCAGCGACAATACCAGCCCAGCCAGTAAAAATATGACTCCGGCCGTGTAAAACCCACGAGCCAGCTTTCTGCGCAAATGCAGACTTATTGCGGTCATTGTGATTCCTCCGAAATCGAGTCAACTGCTCCTGGTTCTCCAGGTTGACTGTCTTTCGGTCGGGTTCGCTACTCGGCTCCCTGCCCACCCCGCCTGAATTTCCCCTCAGGACAAAGCGACCATATCAGGTGAACAGATCAATGCCTTCCGCAAGACGACGAAAAAGATAACAGCCTTGGTTATGTATTTTAAGACGAGTTACTATCTGAAATGTTACTTAACTGCGGCAAACCTCCTTCCCCATGCTAATCACCGGCAGTATGCAGAGATGAAACAACAACGACAGCCTGTTGAGATGCGATCGTAAAGTGATTATATTGATTTGGTAAATATATTCTAGCACAATATTTTTGAAAATGGTTAATCAATTTCGACCAATTTATTACTTTTTATGCTTTTCTTCCATCCAATTTCAAACTAATTCTGCCGTCCGGCGCCGTTGCCTGTCCGCTGCGGCGCCGCATCCAGCGCAAAAGCTTCCCCTAAGGGAGTGTACGCTTATCATACCGTCATCCGCTTAAAAAATTCAAGTCAAATTTGTCCCCTTTTTACCGGCTGCTATTCAGAAAAAAAAACCGGCTCCCGTGGAGTTGGGAGCCGGCGCAGGAGCATCTTTATTGCGTTTGCCCGCGTGTGAAGCGCGCCATATCGGCCAGGCTAACCGCCAGGCGCCAGTCTGGCCCGCCCCGGCGGTTGGCCAGCTCGCCGGGAACAATCGCGCGGAAGCGCGGCAGCTCGCCGCTCTCGGCCACCCCGCTCTCCATCCACCCCGCGGGGATGTGGGCAAAATGGTAGCGAAAACCCGGCAGCCCCTGGTTGTTCCACAAAACCACTTTCTCCTCACCGCACTCCAGCGACAGGTCGCGCGCGCCGGCCTCGCACAGAATCTCGAGGAAGGCGGCTATCTGCGCCTCGCTCAACACGCTGGCGTAGCGTCCCAGGCGCAGCGGCTGCTCCACAATCGCTTCCGCCTGGTCGGCAAGGGTCTGCTTGCGGTCGGTGCGGATGCGCGCGGCGCGCAGCAGGCGCTCGAAATCGGCTTTGCGCCCGTCTTCGCGCGGCAGCAAACCGCCCGCGCGCCGTGCCGTCAGGCTCACCTCATCCGCGGGGCTGGTGTTTACACCCTGCACCTCCAGTGAGCGCTCTGCCTCCCGGTACTGCCAATCGCAGGTTACCGGCTGGCCGTTGACCAGCAGGGTTACCATCTCCGGCTCGACCAATCCGCGCAGGGTAAAGCGCGTGCGCCGTGCCGCAGGCAGCAGGTGAACCGCCCCCTGCGCCGGAGAGATCGTTACGCGCATTTCGTCTGCCTGCCAGCGCACATCCGCCCGCGTCAGGGCGTGCTCGCCCCGCAGGTAGTCTGTGCTCTCGCCGTCATCTTCATATAACGCAAAAGTGTTATCCGCGCCGGGGAAAACCAGCCATTCCAGCTCGGCGGGAAGATCCGTGCGCAACGCGCTCTCGCCGCCGGCCAGCGGCACCACCGCCCCCGCGCGCGCGAAGACCGGCGTCTCTTCCAGCCCGGCCAGCAGACTGTGAATTTTGCCGCCCGCGTACTGCCGCCCGCTGAAGAAGTCGAACCAGTTGCCTTCGGGCAGCCACACCAGCGGCTGCGCCAGCCCCAGCTCGGGGTCGGCTGGGCGGGTTACCGGCGCGGCGATCAGCTCGCTGCCAAACCAGTATTGATGCGGCAGGTGATAGGCCTCATCGTGCTGCGGGTGGGTGTGGTACATCGGGCGCACCAGCGCGCTGCCCTGGCTGGCATTGCGCCAGGCCATACTATACAGGTACGGCACCAGGCGGTGGCGCAGGCGCATGGCAGCAGAGGTGATCTCTTCCACGCGCGCGTCATAGCCCCACGGGCGCTGGTCAATGAAGGCGTTCTTGGTGCTGTGCAGGCGGAAGATCGGGCTGAAAACACCAAACTGCACCCAGCGCGTGTACAGCTCCGCGCTGGGAAAGCCCTTGAAGTGCCCGCCAATATCATGGCTCCACCAGCCATAGGCCACATTGGCGGCCGTGGCGGTGAAGTAGGGCTGATAGGCCAGTGACTCCCAGGTGATCTCCGCGTCGCCGGAGAAACCAATCGGGTAGCGGTGATTGCCCAGCCCGCCCCAACGCGAGAAAATAAAGGGGCGCTTGCGGCCATCGCGGCCCAGGTCGTAAAAATGCAGGTGATTGAGCCACCACAGCGGGTCGAGGCCCTGCATGCCGCTACGCGTGCCCTGCTGCCAGTCCATCCACCAAAAATCAATCCCCTCGCGCTGCTCTTTGCGGTGGTGCAGAATCTCCAGGTAAGCGCGCGCGAAATCGGGGTTCTCAATGGCGAACTCCACCGGCTGGCGCGTAGAAGGGTCTATGCCCAGCGCGGCGGCCATCTCAGCGTAATCGGCTTCGTGCGGCTGCACGCCGTCGGCGGGGTGCAGGTTAAGGGCGGTTTTCAGTTTTTTCTGGTGCAGCCAGGCTACCAGGCCGGCCGGGTCGGGGAAGAAGTCGCGGTTCCAGGTGTAGCCGGTCCAGCCGCTCACCCCGCTGTCGTTCTGCACCAGGTGCCAGTCCATATCAATGATAAAAACCGAGAGCGGAACCTGGCGGCGATCAAACGCTTCCACCAGGTCCATCACGTCTTGCTGAGTATATTCCCAGTAGCGTGACCACCAGTTGCCCAGCGCCCAGCGCGGAATGAGCGGCACGCTGCCGGTGAGGCGCAGATAATCGCGCAGGCAGGCTTCATAATCCTGGCCGTAACCGAAGAAATATAAATCCTGGCTGCCGGGGGCGGCCTCGCGCTGCCGCAGCCAGCCGCTTTCATCAAACACCAGGCTGCCGCTGTCGTCCACCACGCTCCAGCCCTCGGTCGAGAGCAAACCCGGTTCCAATTCCACGCGCCCGCTGGCATTGTCCAACGTGCGGTAGGTACCGCGCAGGTTGCCGCGCGGCGCGTCTCCGCAGCGCCACAGCGCGCCGCTTTCTTTTAGCTCAATCTGCAGGCTGGCAGGGCTAAACGCGCCCGCGCGGCTGTCGTAGCGCAGGCGCAGCGCTTCGGTTTCTACCACCAGCACGCCGTCCGTCTCGGAGGAGGTGAAAAGCGGGGCGGGCTGTTGGCGGTGCCAGAAAGCCTGGCTGGGGCGGTCTTCAAACTGACCGCCGGGCGAATATTCCATGCGAACCAGGCGCGGGGTAAGCAGAGTGAAGCGCGCCTGCCGGGTAACGATTACAGCCTGGGGGTTAGCCAGTGGGTGAAATTCAGGGAGCGGAATGATGGTGTTCATATGTCCATCCTGTTGAAGTCAAGATCTTTCTATTTTACCGGCAAAACATATTTTGTTGAGCAAAAAAAGATACTTGACAGACGGGCGGGAAGTCGGTATAGTTTAATTACTTCATTCATTGAATAAAGTAATTGGAGCTGACATGCCCATTTCCCCCACCGGCAACCGCGATCTGATCCGCGCCATCAATTCCACCCTGGTGCTGAACACCGTCCGCACCCTGGGGCCCATCTCGCGCACCGAGATTGCCCAGCGCACCGGCCTGAGCGCGGCCACGATTACCGGCATTTCCGCTGAGCTGATCGAAAAAGACCTCATCTTTGAAAAAGCCACCGGCGACTCCAGCGGCGGCCGCCGTCCCATATTGCTTGACCTCAACCCGCGCGGCGGCTTTGTGATTGGCCTTAAACTCACTGAAGATCATATCACCGCCGCCCTCACCGACCTGCGCGCCGTGGTGGTAGCCAAGCAGACTTTTCCGCTGACCGGCAAATCGGTGGAAGAAGGAGTGGCGGCCCTGTGCGGCGCGGTCACCAGCCTGGCAGCCGCCCATCAGGTGCCAGCCGGACGTTTGCTGGGGGTGGGTGTGGGCCTGGCAGGGGTGGTCAACGCCGAAACCGGCGTGCTGCGCCACTCGCCGATCATCGGCTGGAACAATGTGCCCCTCGCCAGCCGCATGCAGGCCAGTCTCAGCGTGCCGGTCTATGTGGACAACGACGTGAACACCTTTACCCTCACTGAGAAGTGGTTCGGCGTGGGGCAAAAAGTGGAAAATTTTTTGGTGGTCACCATCGGGCGCGGCGTGGGCATGGGCATTGTGGTCAACGGCCAGCTCTACCGCGGCGGGCGCGGCGGCGCGGGCGAGCTGGGGCATACCGTGGTCAGCCCCGACGGCCCCTTGTGCGGCTGCGGCAAGCACGGGTGCCTGGAAACCTTTGTCGCAGACCCGGCCATGCTGCGCGATGCGCGTCTGGCTTTTGAACAGGGCCGCCTGGAGCGACTGCCCGCCACCACACGCGAGCTGGCTGAAATGGCCGAACAGGGCAGTCCGGCCGCGCAATCCATCCTCGCCGCCGCTGGAGAAATCCTCGGGCGCAGCCTGGCCAACCTCATTAACATCTTCAACCCCACCCTGGTGGTGATCAGCGGCGAGGGCGTGGGCGCGGGAGACTTTTTCTTCAACGCCATGCGCCAACAGGTGCAGCTTCACAGCATGGACGGCCTGGCCAGCGATGCCGAGATCAAAATTGACGTGTGGGAAGACGACGCCTGGGCGCGCGGCGCGGCCGGCTTGGTGCTGCACGGCATCTTCGAATCGCCAATCTACCGCGAGCAGGCGGGGTGATCTTTTCAAAAAAATTTTGGATCCATTATTTCAATCAATGAAAAAAGTTTGCAAAGGAGGTGTCTGTCTGGTTCTGTGCTGAATTAGTCATTGATACGTCGAGAAGTCTTCCAACCCAATTTGAAAACGATTTAAGAATGGAGTAAGAACGGAGATGAAACCAACAAAAGTTTCCCTGATTGCGATCAGCCTGCTGGTCGCCTTATCGATCCTGCTGGGCGCCTGTGCCCCGGCAGCCAACCAGCCTGCCGAGCAGCCAGCCGCGAGCGACGCCGCCCAGCAGCCCGCCACCGAAGCACCCGCGGCCCCTGCTGAAGCGCCAGCCGAGCCCACCGCCGAGCCAGCTCCGGTTGAGCCGGTCACCATTTCGTACTGGCACACCATGAGCGACGCCGAAGAAGACCAGCTTGCCAACGTGATTGCCGCCTTCGAAGCCGCCAACCCTGAGATTAACGTCGAGCCCACCCGCTATTCGTGGGACGACTTCAAACCCGCCCTGCTCACCGCCATCGCCGGCGGCGAGGCCCCCGACACCGCCCGCATGGACATTGCCTGGGTCTCCGAGTTTGCCAACCAGGGCGCGTTGATGCAGCTCGACGGCGTGATGCCCGACTTTGACTCCATCGCCGCCGCAACCTTCCCCGGCCCGCTCTCCACCAACTTCTGGCAGGGCCATTATTACGGCCTGCCCCAGAACACCAACACCCAGGTGATCCTGTGGAACAAGGCAGTCTTTGAAGCTGCCGGCCTCAGCCAGCCACCTGCAACAATGGACGAGTTCAAAGAGATGGCCTGCCAGCTCTCGGACGCCGCCAACGAGAAATACGGCTACGCCCTGGGAGGCACCTACTTCTGGGCCCCGGCACCCATCTTCTACGCCATGGGCGGCAAAGTGGTTGACGATGCCATTACCACCGCCAGCGGCTACATCAACAGCGCCGAAAGCGTGGCCGCGTTCACCCTTCTGACCGACATGTACAACCAGGGCTGCATATCACCGAACCTGCTGGGCGGCGGCATCGGCACATCAGACGGTCACGCCACCGGTATGTACGCGATGATCATCGACGGCCCCTGGATGGTGGATATCTACAAAGGCCAATACCCCGACTTTGAAGTCAACTTTGCCCCCATCCCCACCGGCGCGGCTGGCACCACTAGCTCGGTGGTTGGCGGCGAAGATCTGGTCATCTTTGAAGGCTCCAAGCACGCGGACGCGGCCATGAAGTGGGCGGCCTTCCTGCTCAGCGAAGAGGCCCAGGTGATGATGGCCGAGGTCGGCGTGATGCCCACCCTGGCTTCCCTCACCGGCGATGCGCGCCTGCCGGAATACTTCGGCGTCTTCCTCACCCAGCTTGAGACCGCTCAGGCGCGCGTGCCGCACCCGAAATGGTCGGATATGGACAATGCCATCAACAACGCCTTCCAGCGCATGCTGCGCGGCGAGCAAACGCCCCAGCAAGCCTTAGACCAGGCGGCTGTCGAGATCGACGCTTTGCTCAAGTAACCTGTTCTTCTTTCAGCCCCGCTCCGCGTATCTGGGGCGGGGCTGATATTTAACCTGCTTTTTTTCATTCGCACTGGAGGCGCTCATGCAATCAGCCTATCCCAGCCGTGTTCGCCAGTATTTGCCCGTATTGCTGTTTTTGCTGCCCGGCATCATTCTTTTTCTTACCTTTATCATCGGCCCCATGTTGTATTCGCTGCGCATCAGCTTTTACGATTGGAACATCGTTAAACCTGAGCGATCAGTCTTTGTGGGCTTCGAAAATTACCAGCGCGCCCTGGCAGACCCCATCTTCCGCAAGGCAGCCCTCAACACGCTGGTTTACACCCTCGTTACCGTGCCAGCCCAGATGCTGTTGGGCCTGCTGGTGGCCATGCTCCTCAACCAGAAGTTCCACGGCCGGGTGTTCTTCCGCGTGGCTTACTACCTGCCAGTGATCACCTCATGGGTCATTGTCAGCCTGCTTTTTGAGTACATGTTCAGCGGGCAGGCCGGATTGATCAACTACCTGCTGCGCGACGTGTTCGGCCTGATCCAACAGAACATCCGCTGGCTGGCTGACCCTGTGCTGACTTTTGTTCCCATTCACCTGCTGGGTATTTGGAAAGGCGTAGGCTGGACGGCCGTCATCTTCCTGGCTGGTCTGCAGGCCATTCCCCAAGAATTGTACGAAGCCGCCGAAGTGGACGGCGCTAATACCTTCAATAAGTTCTGGTATATCACCCTGCCGCTGCTGCGCTCCACACTGATCTTCTTGCTGGTGGTGCTGGTAATTGGCGGTCTGAACGCCTACATTTCAAACCTGCTGATCACCGACGGCGGCAACCCCCTCGACCTGACTCACTTCGTCCTTACGCTGATGTATGAAGCCACCTTCACCAAACTCGACTTCGGCTACGGCTCGGCCATCAGCTACCTGCTGACCGTGGTGGTCTTCGTCGTCAGTGTCTTTCAAATCCAACTGCTCCAGAAGCAGTCCGCGGAGGTATAAGCGTGAACGCGAAAACTGAAAAGAAACTCAAAATCGCCCTGTCCGTGGGCCTGCTCCTGTTGGGGTTGGCGTGCGTGGCGCTGCCCTTCTGGTATATGTTTGTTACCTCGCTCAAGCCGCAATCTTACGTCTTTGAATTTCCTCCGCGCCTCTGGCCAACCACGCCCTCGCTGGACAACTACGTCGAAGCCGTTAACCGCGATTCGTTTGGCGTCTACTTTCTCAACAGTTTGGTGGTAGCCACGGCTACCACGGCCTCCACCGTGCTGGTCTCGGCCATGCTGGCCTACGCCTTCGCCCGCTTCAAATTTCCGGGGCGCAACGTGTTGTTTTACCTGCTACTGCTGGGCATGATGATCCCCCCGGTGATGCTCATCATCCCGCAGTTTCTGGTTGCCACCAGCCTGGGCCTGCGCGAAAAGCTGATCGGCCTGGTGGTGGTCTATGTAACCATGAACCTCTCCATGCAGACCTTTTTACTGCGCGGCTTTTTCGCCAACATTCCGCGTGACCTGGAAGAAGCCGCCCTCATTGACGGGGCCAGCCCGTGGCAGATCTTCACGCGCATCATCCTGCCGCTCTCCAAGCCCGGCCTGGCCACCGTCACCATCTTCACCTTCTTATACAGTTGGGACGAGTTTCCCTGGGCGAATGTAGCGATAAAAGAGGCCACCAAACGCACCCTGCCCATCGCCATCGCGCTCTTCCAATCGCAGCACCTCACCCGCTGGGGACTGGTCTTCGCCGCTTCGATCATCGCCTTAACTCCGGTGGTGATTGTGTTCCTCGTTTTTCAAAAATATTTTGTTCAGGGTATTTCCACCACCGGTATGAAGGGATAAGTTCTTATGCGCCTGATTGATTTTTATCCAATGAAAGGTTGTTATGCTCCCGGCTCGCCAGTGGATTTGCAGGTAGAGATGAGTCTCTCCCAGTCCCGGCGCGTGCAAGCCACCCTTGAGATCTTCCACTTCAGCCAGTCCGCCGGCCGGCTTTCCACCGTGTGGGACCTGCCCGCCGGTGAACACAGCCTGCCGCTGCGCTGGACCCCGCCCAGCGGCGCGCAGCAGGGTTACGGCGCGCATCTCAACCTGACCTGCCTGCCAGAAGGTCCCTCCGCCGCGGCCCAAACCGCCTTTGATGTGCTGGCCAACTGGACGCGCTTCCCGCGCTACGGGTTTCTCTGCGACTTTTTCCCCAACCGCTTTAACATCGCTGAAACTTTGGGCAGTCTGGCCCGGCACCACATCAACGGTCTGCAGTTCTACGACTGGCAGTACCGCCACGACCAGCTCACCGCCCCCTCCGAAGAGTTCATCGACCCGCTCGGCCGCGCCCTCTCACTGGTTACCATCCGCGATCTGATTCAGTCCGCGCATGCGCACGGCATGGCCGCCATGCCCTACCTGGCCGTGTACGGCGCGTCCATCCAGTTCTGGCGGCAGCACCCCGACTGGGGTCTGTACGACGCGGACGGTAAACCGCACACCTTTGAAGACTTTCTAGGCATCATGAACCCTGCCGCGGGCGGCCCCTGGGTGCAGCACCTGCTGGATCAGTGCGCCCAGACCCTGCAAGCCCTGCCCTGGGACGGCCTGCACGTTGACCAATACGGCGAGCCCAAACAGGTCTGGAACGCTGCCGGCGTGCCGGTAGACCTTGCGCTGGCTTTCCACCAGTTTATTCACAGTCTGAAAACCGCGCACCCCGGCGCGGCTGTTACTTTCAACGCCGTTGGCAACTGGCCTATCGAGGCCCTGGCCAGCGCCCCCGAAGATTTTGTCTACATCGAAATCTGGCCGCCCACACCCCGCTTCAGAGACCTGAAAGACATCACCCTCAACGCCCGCCGCCTGTCAGAAAACCGCCCGGTGATCATTGCCCTTTACCTGCCCGCCAGTCAGCCTGCCAACCTCCTGCTGGCAGACGCGCTGATCATCTCGGCTGGCGGCGCGCGCATTGAGCTGGGCGAAGAGCAGCGCCTGCTGGCCGACCCGTACTTCCCCAAACACCAACCCCTCGACACGCCCACCCTGGCCGCCCTGCGCCGCTACCACGACTTCCAAGTGCGCTACGCCGAATGGCTCGGCCCGTCCGCCGCCCACCTGGAACAGGAAGACATCTCTGCCCCCGCCGGGGTAGAAATAACCTGCCGCGAGTCAGAAAGCGGGCTGGCTGTTTGCCTGGTGAACCTGGGCAGCGCGCCTGACCCTTTCTGGACAGAAGCGCAGCCCTTCCCGCCTGTTCAAACGGCGATTGAGGTCTCGCTGCCTGTGCGGCGGCCGGTGGCGCGCGTGCTGGCCGCCTCGCCAGACGGTCCCGACCTCTCCGCGCGACTTGTTGCCTTCCAACACAAAGACGGACGCCTGCGCGTGTCGCTGCCAGAGCTGCGCGTCTGGACAACCATCTTCATTGAATTTGAGGAGACGAATTAATCATGACCCCATCCCTGCTGCAGCGCAGTATCGAGATCATTCTGGCCAACCAGCACCCTTCGGGCGCGTACCTGGCCAGCCCCAATTTTCCCACCTACCATTACAGTTGGTTCCGCGACGGCACCTACATCGCCTACGCTATGGATCTGGCCGGGGAGACCGAAAGCGCGCGCCAGTTCCACCAGTGGGTGGCCCAAACGATTTTACGCCACGAAGGCACCGCCCAGCGCGCCGCTGAAAAAGCGCGCGCCGGACAGCCGCTCAGCCCGCAAGACGTGCTGCACACCCGCTATACCGTAACTGGCGAAGCCGCCGCCGAAGACTGGCCCAACTTCCAATCCGACGGTTTTGGGGCCTGGTTGTGGGGCCTCAGCCAGCACCTTGAAATTTCTTCCGCGCCTCTCAGCGGCGAGTGCGAGCGCGCCGCCCGCCTGATTGCCGATTATCTGGCCGCCCTGTGGCAGCATCCCTGTTACGATTGCTGGGAAGAGTTTGGCGACCGCGTGCACGCCTACACCCTGGCGGCCATCTACGGCGGCCTGGAAGCCTGCACGCGCATGGGTCTCGCCGATTACCGCTCCGTTACGGCGGCCATCCGCGAAAAAATCGACACGCAGTTGTTCAACGGCGCGTATTTCTCCAAGTTCATCGGCACACCGCTGGTCGATTCCAGTCTGCTCGGCCTGGCCGTCCCTTACGGCGTGGTGGACCCGCGAGACGCGCGTATGCGCGCCACCGTCGCGAAAATCGAGCAAGATCTGCTGCACGCGGGCGGCATCCAGCGCTATGCCGAAGACACCTATTACGGCGGCGGAGAATGGGTGCTGCTCACCGCCTGGTGGGGCTGGTACTGGAGCCTGGCCGGAGACCCGGAAAAAGCCCGTCAGGCCAAAGCATGGATTGAAGCCCAGGCCAATCCGCTGGGCTGGCTGCCCGAACAGGTGCCCCTGCATGTTAACGCCCCGGAGCATTACCAGCCCTGGGTGCAGCGCTGGGGGCCGATTGCCAACCCGCTGCTTTGGTCGCAGGCCATGTATATCATTCTCGATCACCACCTGCGGGCGGGCAGCCGCCAACCCGCGAGTTAACCACAAAAGCTGGTTCTTTGCCTGTGAGTGCAAAGAACCAGCTTTCTTTTTCAGCGCGCGGGACTACACCAGCTCCAGCGGCTCTTCAGTCCCCTCCACGTCCATCGCCAGCAGATTTCGCTCCAGCAGGTTTTCCATAATGGAAACGCTCACTGGGCGGCTAAACAGGTAACCCTGCGCCTTGTCGCAACCGTGCTGGCGTAAAAATTCCAGCTGCTCTTCGTTTTCCACCCCTTCGGCGGTTACTTGCAGCCCCAGAGCATGCCCCATGGCGATGATCGCGTCTAACAGGGTAACATTTTCTTGAATCCGCTCGAGGAAGGATTTGTCAATTTTCAAAATATCCACCGGGAAGCGTTTTAAGTACGACAGCGATGAATAACCGGTGCCAAAATCGTCGATGGCAATGCGCACGCCAAACTCGCGCATGCGCGCCAGGTTGTTATGCGCCAGGTTGTTATGCGCCAGGTCGTAATCGGCCATGGCCGTGCTTTCGGTGATCTCCACCTGCAGCTGGGCGCACTTCTCCGCTAAAATCGGCTGGTAGCGTTCGATCATGGCCTGGAACGACGCGTCTTGCAGCTGCTGGGCCGGCACATTAACCGCCAGATTAAGGTAGCTGTGCCCCTGCTTGTGCCAACGCAGCCACTGCTGAGCAGCCTGGACCATGATCCACTCGTTCAAGGGCACAATCAGGCCGGTTTCTTCAGCTACCGGCAGAAATTCACCCGGGAAGAGCAGCCCGCGGGTGGGGTGCATCCAGCGCACCAGCACCTCCACCGCCTCGATCAGTCCGGTATCCATGCGGATAATCGGTTGGTAGTGCAGCACAAACTCTTCCTGCTCAATCCCGCGCCGCAAATCGCTTTCCACCTGCAGCAGGGTCAGGCTGTCGGAATGCATGCGCATGTTATACATCACCCAGCGCGCCTTGCCGCTGGCCTTGGCGCGGTTCATCGCCAGGTCGGCATCGCGCAGCAGCACATCGACCTGCCGGGCATGTTTCGAGGTGGCAATGCCGATGCTGGCTGTCAGATAGATGCTGCGGTCATTGATCTCAAAAGCAGATTTGAACGCATCCAAAATTCTCGCGGCGGCATCCACCGCTTCGCTTTCTGTTTTCAGGTTCTGCAGCACCACAGCAAACTCATCCCCGCCCATGCGCGCCAAAAAGTCTTCCTGGCGCAGGCAGGCCAGAATGCGGTCACGAGTGAGCACCAAAACCTGATCCCCGGTCTGGTGATTGTAGCTGTCATTAATCAGCTTGAAGCGGTCCAGGTCAATGAACAAAACGCCGGTCAGCGCGCCATCCGCTGGTTGAGAGAGGATCTCGGTCAGCAGCGAGAGCAGGAAGGTGCGGTTGGGCAGGCGCGTGAGGGTATCGTGCAGGGTCTCATGGTTCAGGCGCTGTTCATTTTCTTCCAGCGCCTTCTGCGAATTCTGCAATGCCTCAAAGGTCTGGTTAATTTTCCGCGCCAGTTGAGAAAATTCATCGTTTCCGGGCAGGCTGATGCGCGTGGAAAGGTCTTGGGTCGTGCGCGCCAGGTCAATCCCCCGGTGAATCACATCCAGGCGGCGGATGATATTTTTCTCAATAACAAGATTGCCCGTTACCGAGAAGAAAATACCAATCAAAATTACCGCCGCGATGAAATAGCGGTTGAAGATTTTGGCGTGATTGTAATATTCACGCACCTCCAGAATTCGCAGAATCAAATGCAAATCGCCTTCATTGTTGCTCAACATGGTGTACCCGGCGATCCAGTCCTCGTCTCTGGTCAGGGCCGTTTTCTGGCTGCCGGAGGCCTGCATATTCGCCAGCGCCGCCGTGTAATCTTCCGGCAGAGCGGCGGGGTCATATTCGCGGATTTCAACCGGCATGTTAAGCAATTCGGAAAGAACCCCCATCTCCGCCGCATTCAGGGCACGGCCCACCACCAGCGTCCCCGCCACCGGGCCTTCGTACAGACTGGTGATGATTTGATGTGCGGCGACCAGCCACGGCATACCGTTCAACATCACAATTTCAGCGCGCGCGTCCGATTCTAATTCAAAGCTGCCAAGGTCCAGGTGCCGGCTGAAGACTTCCTGCCAGCCTTGCGGGGGCGCTTCTTCCTCCATCGCCTGCAGGTTAAACCCCTTGGCGTAGAGCAGCTCACCATCCGGCCGGATGACAGCGAACAGATTGAGGCGCATATAGACAAACGTCTCATCCAGCAGATTGGTTTCGGCGTACGTCTCGTTCTCGCCGTTGGCAAAGAGGTAGGTGTCATCCCAGGCGCCCCAGTCTTGCGCGAAACTGGCCAACTGCCCTTTTTGCGACTCCAGCACCGACAGCGCCACATCCAGATCGGACTGGACGCGCTTTTCTTCCAACTGCATATAACTGCGGAAAAGGAAAGCCCGAGAGACAACCGACAGCAGACCGGCCAGAATGAGGGTCGCGGCGATTGTGGCAAGCAGGGTTTTATAGCGAAGAGTCATAGGTTAATCGGTAATCCAGTAAATGAAATGTCGCTTGATACCCATAAACCGGGTGAGACGGCCTGATGTTCCACCGTCAATTTACCCCTTCTTTATCGTTATCGGCAAATTTAATGTTTTCTACAGATCCTTATACGGTTTCCAGCGTTCCTTTTTGCTTGGCTTTGGTCTCAAACCAACGGAACAGCCAGAAGCCCGCCAGCCCGTAGGCCAGTCCCACCGCCAGCTCACCCAGCAGCAGGGGCAGCACACTTTCCAGGCTGGCCCCGGCGATCAGCGCGCGCGCCGAGGTGATCCCGCGCGTCAGCGGCAGACCCTGCGCCAACACCTGGAACACCACCGGCAGGCGGTCAACCGGTATATTGGCCCCCGAAAAGATAAGCAGCAAGAAATAGACCGAGTTGTTCACAAACATAATGTTCGTCGTAATCAGGCCAACGCAGCCCATCAACAGCCCCATCCCTGAGCAGCTAATGGTCGTGACCAGAATGGTCAGCGCCAGAGCGGGCAGATCGGTGTTCGAAAGATCCAATCCCAACAGCAGCACGCCCCACATCAGACCCACCACCACGCCCAGCATGCCGTCGATGACGTGCATAAAGGCGCGCCCCACAAACAGGAAAAAGCGGTTGGCCGGCGTGCCAAACAGATAAGGCAGCGTGCCGTTCCAGCGGTCGCCGCCGATGCTCATGGTTACCCCGTAGATGCCGCTCACCGCGCTGATTTGAACCGCGTTGCCGATGACATAAAAGCTGGCGTTCTCACGCCCGCTGGCATAAATACCCAGCAGTGTAAAGAACAAAATCTGCGCCAGCGGCATCAGCACCTTGGAAGCCAGGTAGGTGGTCGGCCGCAGCCAGTGAAACATACCGATATAAGAAAGCAGGGTGCCCTGCCAGAAAATGCGGATGTTAACCGTCAATTGTCGCAGCATGGCGGCTCCTATTCCATATCCAGAGTGGCGTCGGTGCGCGCCTTCACCAGCATCAGCTTAAACAAGCGGCTGGAAAGGAAGAAATACACCAACGAAAACAGCAGCATCATGCCCCAGCACAGCAGCACCTCTGGCAGCGCACCCGTTCCACTCGAGGTGGCGTGCAGGGCGCGCGCCGCCCAATACGGCGGCAGCAGATAGCTGAGCGGCGTGGTCCAACCTGGCAGCAGCGCGATGGGGAACAGAAACCCGCTGAGAATGTAGACCGGGAACTCCAACGCGTTTTGAAACTGCTGCACAGCCGGGTTCATCACAAAGATCGGCGCGATGATCAACCCAAAACTGATAAAAGCCACCACCGCCAGCAGCAGCGAAACAACAAAGAGCAGCGGCTGCTGGATGGACAGATCAAACCCGAAAAGCAGCGCGGCCAGCAGGTAACTGGCTACCATCGAGACCAGCGACTGGGTTACGTCGGCCAGGTTCTTGCCGAACACAATCACTTCCAGCGGAGTGGGCACGCCCACCAGCGTCTCCAGCGTACCGGAGCGGCGCTCCACGTTGATGCTGTTGCCACTCACAAAAAGCAGGCTGCTCCACAGGCCGGTCATCCCGCTGCCCACCACCACAAATATCGCCATCTCCGGCCCCTTGTCGCCCAGCATCCACATCGCCATGACGGCGATCAGCAGTGGCTGCACCAGCACAGTGAAAATGATGAAGGCGTCCATCACGTTGTGGCGAAAGGTCATTTCTGCTACGGCCAAAATGGCGCGTCCGTACGTTTTCCACAGGCGCGTCATGCTTTTTTGCCTCCCACCAGGCGCACGTAAGCGTCTTCCAGGGTTGGCTCGCGCACAATCACGCGCCCCACGCGCAGGCCATTGAGCAGCGTTACCAGGTCGGGCACGGCCTCGGCCCCGCGCAGCGACTGCACCTGCAGCAGCTGCTTCTGCTCGCGGTTCTCAATATGCACCGAGTCAACATAGGGCTGGGCTTTGATTTTCTGCACCAGCTCGTCGGGGATGCCGTAGACCTCCACCTCCACCACCGACAGGTCGCTGACAAAGCGCTTCAGTGCCTCGGGCGTATCCAGCGCCACCAGATTGCCGTGGTCAATCACCGCGATGCGCTGGCAGAGCGCGTCGGCCTCAAACATATAATGCGTGGTCAGCAAAATGGTCTTGTTCTCCGACTGCAGGTTCTTAATCACCGCGCGAAATTCACGCGCGCCCACCGGGTCGAGGCCGATGGTAGGCTCATCCAGAAACAACACCTGCGGATCGTGCAGCAGGGTGCGCGCCACGTGCAGGCGCTGCTTCATGCCGCGCGAGTAGCCTTCCACGCGCTCATTGCCGCGATCCTTCAACCCCACCAGTTCCAGCAGGTAAGGGATGCGCTTTTTGGACACATCCGGGTCGACATGATACAGGCTGCCGAAATAGCGCAGGTTGTCAATGCCAGAGAGCCGCCAATACAGCCCGCGCTCGCCGCCAAAGATGAAGCCAATGCGCTTCTGCACCTCCGTGGCGTTCTTCACCACGTCCAGCCCCATAATGCGCGCGCCGCCCCGCGTGGGCAGCAGCAGCGTGGTGAGCATTTTCACCGTAGTGGTTTTGCCCGCTCCATTGGGGCCCAACAGGCCAAACAGCTCGCCCGCCCCCACCTCAAAGCTGACATCTTCCACAGCCAGCACTTCTTTGGTGGTGCGGCGGAACACGCCAATCGTCGGCCGAAATATGCGTTGTAAATGATCTACTTCTATGGCTTTCACGCGAAAACATCCTCTTCTTTAATGTACTTTTCCAGCAGATGCATTGTAACCCATATCCCAGCGCTCGCAGGTCAGCCAAATGGTCAGGCCTGCCCTGCCAGGCTGACCAGTCAATGGGTACGCTGGCCCGCGCGGGGCGTTTTCGCTGCCGAAAAACAAACCGGCACAATAAGTAGGACGTTCTCGGCGCTCGTTTCGTTACAGTTTTCAGAAGAACATTTCTCTTGTAGGGCGGTGTTGAAGGCGGACGGTTTGTTTTAAGTCAAAACCATTTTGTCCCCGCCCGCAACCCACCGTCCGCTTTTGCTGGTGGGATTCGGGCGGATCATTCCGCCGGTTTACCATTGAACAGGCGGGCCCGCCCTGCTCCCACCCTACCGCGGATTGGGTTCTCTTGTAGGGTGGCGTGGAGGGCGGAATGTCTTTTTTGAGGTAGAGCAAATTTTACCCGCCCGCAACCCACCGTCGGCTTTTGTTGGTGGGATTCGGGCGGGTAGCCACGCCGGTTTACCATTGAACAGGCTGATCCGCCCTGCTCCCACCCTACCGCGGATTGGGTTCTCTTGTAGGGTGGCGTGGAGGGCGGAATGTCTTTTTTGAGGTAGAGCAAATTTTACCCGCCCGCAACCCACCGTCGGCTTTTGTTGGTGGGATTCGGGCGGGTAGCTACGCCGGTTTACCATTGAACAGGCTGATCCGCCCTGCTCCCACCCTACCGCGGATTGGGTTCTCTTGTAGGGTGGCGTTGAGGGCGGCCGATCTACTTTGCGCCAAAACCATTTTGTCGCCGCCCGCAACCCACCGTCGGCTTTTGTTGGTGGGATTCGGGCGGATCATTCCGCCGGTTTACCATTGAACAGGCGGGCCCGCCTTGCTCTCACCCTACCGCGGATTGAGTTCTCTTGTAGGGTGGCGTTGAGGGCGGATCAACCAACGCTGAGTCAAAACCATTTTGTCCCCGCCCGCAACCCACCGTCCGTTGATGGGCAAATTGCGATTGACCGCCATCCCCAAGACGGTGTACCGCCGCACCCTACGGAAGAACTGCGGCTCCCTCCCTACAATGCGCTTTCCAGCATTTTGGGGAAGGCTTGGGGTGGGGTCCGCGCCATCAATGATACAATTCCTTATTCATTTCACCCTTACCTCAAGGAAACAAAATATGAAAACTATCGGCATGATCGGCGGGATGAGCTGGGAATCATCCATCGAGTATTACCGCATCACCAACCAGCGCGTGCGCGAAAAGCTGGGCGGGCTGCATTCGGCCAAAAGCGTTATGGTCTCAGTTGATTTCGCGGAGATCGAGGTACTGCAAAGCAGCGGGCGCTGGGACGAGGCCACCCAAATGATGGTCGACGCGGCCCTGCAGGTGCAGCGCGGCGGCGCGGATTTTTTGATGATCTGCACCAACACCATGCACCGCATGGCCGAAGAAGTGCGCGCCGCGCTGCAAATCCCCCTGCTGCACATCGCCGACGCCACCGCCGCGCGCGTAAAGCAGACGGGCATGACCAAGATTGGCCTGCTGGGCACGCGCTTCACCATGGAAGAAGACTTCTACTGCGGACGGCTGGAAAGCCTGCACGGCCTGCAAGTGTTGGTCCCAAACGCCGCCGGGCGCGGCCTGGTGCACCGCGTCATCTACGACGAACTGGTGCTGGGGCAAACCAAACCCGCCTCACGGGCGGAGTTTGCGCGCATCATCAGCCAAATGCAAGCCGAAGGCGCGCAGGGTGTCATTCTGGGCTGCACCGAGATTGGCCTGCTGGTCAAACAAGGCGACGTTGACCTGCCGCTCTTCGACACCACACGCATTCACGCAGAAGCCGCGGTAGACGCGGCCCTGGGCGAACTGGATTTGTCTTAAAAAATTACCGGGATTCGGAGCGCGCGGCACGCATCGCCGGGCGGCTGCGCAACCACTGCCAGGCAGTCTGCGCCAGGCTGGCCAGCAGGTACGCCAGCGCGCCGTAATACAGGCCTATGCCGCGCCCCAGCGCCACACCCACAGCCAGCACCAGAGCCGCCGTCGCCAGGAAAATCGCGACTGATTCGGAAATGCCGCGCGTGTCGCTGCCGTGCATAATCGCTCCCTGGTACCAGCTTTGCATGGCCACCAGCGCGGGAATCGGCAGCAGAATCCACGTTCCCTGAACCGCCACGCTGGATAACGGCTGCGAAAGCGCGCTCAACTGGTTGAAATACAGGTAAGCCAGCGGGGTGATCATCAGCAGCAGGTGCAAGCCGGAGGTGGAAAGCGCCAGGCCGGTGGTAAAGCGCCGCAGGCTGGTGTGCGCGCGCGGCTCGCCCATCAACGCCACCACCACTTCGTTATAGGCGGTGCCAAAACTGCGCAGCACGGTGACCAATGAATAGACCACCGGCCACACCGCCAGCGATTCCAGCGCGCGCGGCATGCGGCTCAGCCCGGCCGAAGCGACAGGCTGCCACAAGAAGCTCATCAGCGAGGTCAGCGCCAGGGGCACATAAAAGGCGAAGAATTTACCCCAGGTGAGCGGCTCTACCGCCGGCGCGGCGCGGATTTCGTCCAACACCGGGCGCACGCGCAGCACAGCGTAGGTGCCTTCCGCCGTCACACTCAACGCCTGCGCCGCTGCCCCCACCACGGCTCCCGGCACCGTCTGCAGACTGTACCCCACCCCCAGCGCCAGCAGATAGGTAACCAGGCGAATCACAGTTCCCACCACCACCGCGTCCGAATGGCCATAGCGGATCATCGCGCCCTGCTCGAAGCGGCGCAGGGCGATGGCCGGCGTCCAGGGGGTCATAAACATCAGCCCCAGCCGCGCCGGTTCAATGATCTCTTCCGGCACGCCCAACAATTGGCGCGTTACAAAATAGTACAGGGGGGTAAAAGCCACCAAAGCATGCAGCAGGCCCAAGCTGACCGCCGCGATGTGCGTGAAGCGCCGCACCTTCAGGTAAGAGGCCCAATCCTTGCTCAGCGCGGTGGATGCTGCCAGCAGCATGATGATGGGTGATTCGATGATCAGCGAAATGGGGTGCACCACGCTGCCGTAGGCCGCCAGGTTGATTTCCGGGTCGGCCAGGCGCGCGATCACCGCGTTCATCGCCGGGAACGCCAGGGTCATCATCAGCCAGCTGGCCGCCAGCGGCCACCAGGTTTTGATAATGCGCCGCAAGGTCAGTGGGCGGGGTTGGAGAGTCATAGTCGGGTTCATAAGCGCAGTGGAAGAAGTATACCCTAAAGCGCCCGCCCTGCGCCGCTCCGTAGAGTCTTTGGTGTACAATCAAAATGCAGTCTGCGAAAAAAAATTGAGGATCACCCGCCGATGAACTCTGCGCCCCCCGCCCGTACCGAATACGCTGTGTCCATGCTGGCTGCCAATCTCTACGGCCTGGCGATTGGCCTGCCGCTGCTGGCCGCCTGCGGCTGGGCTTACACCGCGCGCTGGGGGTTTTCTCCGCTGGCGCGCGCGTTGGAGTGGAGCTTTCCCCGCCCGCTGATACTACTGGGGCTATTTTTAGGCGGAATCCTTGCGCATGAGTGGCTGCACGGCCTGAGCTGGGTGCTGTTTGGCCGCCTGCGCCTCTCGGACCTGCATTTTGGGGTGGAATGGAAAACCCTCACGCCCTACGCCCACGTAAAAACCCCTTTGGACGTTAACATCTACCGGCTGGGCACGATGATGCCAGGCCTGGTGGTTGGGCTGCTGCCCTATCTTTACGGGTTGTGGAGCGGGGAAGCGGGCTGGATGCTGTGGGGCGCGGTGTTCACCTTTGCCGCCAGCGGCGACTTTTTGGTGCTGTGGCTGCTGCGGCAGGTGCCGCCAGCCAGCCAGGTGGAAGATCACCCCACCAAGGCCGGCTGCTGGGTGATTCCCAGCGGCTAGCCTTCTGCGCTGCCGTTTCTGCCGTTCTGGCGAATACGGCGCAGAAAATCCGGGCTGTTCAGCTTTCGTTCCAGGTGATAGGTAAAGTAATATTGCAGTAGTTGTTCCATCTCGCTGCGAATGGGCGCGGGAATATTGGCGCGTTTGCTCTCGGTGTAATTGCTGCGCTGGATATGGCGAAGAAAGCGCAGCGCCTCCACCGAAGCCGGGCGGGCGGTAGGGTCTTGCGGACCGCAGCGCGGGCACAGCACTCCGCCCTGCAGCGCCGAGAAGAACTGGTCTTCCGCTTTGATTTCGGCCCCACAGCGCGCGCAATGAAACAACTGCGGCCGGAAGCCAAACAGGTCCAGCACGCGCAGGTCAAAATAGCGCAGTGCCAGAAACGCGTCTTCTTCTTCGCAGATGCGCCGCAAAGTGGCGGTGAGCAGCTGGTACAGGCCGGGGTCTTCACCCTCTTCATAACCAAAGCGGTCCACCAATTCCAGCACGGTGGCCGCCTGCCCCAGCTTGAGCAGATTGTCGCGCAGCGGCAGGTAGGCCTCCACGGTTTCGGCCTGGGTTACAATCCACATATCCCGCCCGCGCGCCAGCATCAGCGCCACGCGGGTAAACGGCTCCAGGTGGCCTGCCTTGCGCGAGCGCAGCTTACGCACCCCTTTGGCCAGCGCGCGCAGCTTGCCGCGCTCGCGGGTGTAGACCAGCAGCAAGCGGTCAGCCTCACCCCAATCGGAATGGCGCAGCACCACCCCCTCCACGCGCAGCGAGCGAACTTCATTGGGCATGCGGGTTAATCGCGGGGTAAATCTTTGGGAGTAAACGCCCCCGGCAGCAGGCCGCCCACGGTGGTTTCCATGCGCACCTGCCCGTCCTTATCGGCGATATAGACCAGCGTATCCAGGCCAAACTCGGCCAGCACCTGGCGGCAGCTTCCGCACGGCGAACCGCCGTTATCGGTAACCACGGCAATCGCCTCAAACTGGCGCTCACCTTCCGACACAGCCTTAAACACAGCCACCCGCTCGGCGCAGATGGTGGTGGGGTAGGCCGCGTTTTCAATATTCACGCCGTCATACACCTTGCCCGAAGCCGTCAGCAGGGCCGCCCCTACCGGATAATGCGAGTAGGGCACGTACGCCCATTTGCGCGCTTCGATCGCCATTTGAATCAGGCGGTCACGCATTTCAGCGGTCAGCGTCATGGTTTTTCTCCTCCAATAGCGACTCGGCAGGCCGGCGCGCGGCACGCACCAGGCGAATGCGCCGCCCGCTCACCTGTTCCACGGTTAAATTCCAACCTTCAATTGTTACTTCTTCACCACCCAGGGGCACGCCGCCAATCTCACCGTATAAAAATCCGCCCAGCGTATCGGCAATCTCTTTCGTCAGGTGCGTGCCCAGCAGTTCGTTAATATCGTCCAGGTCAATGCGCCCCTGGAATAAATACTCGTCCGCGCTGATCTTCTGGAAGGGCAGTTCTTCTTTTTCGTCATACTCATCGCGAATCTCGCCGACGATCTCTTCCACAATGTCTTCCAGGGTGACCAGCCCGGCCATGCCGCCATACTCATCCACCACCACCGCCATGTGCACCCCGCGCGCCTGCATCTCGCGCAGCAGCTCATCCACTTTTTTGGCTTCAGGGACAAAATAGGCCGGGCGCAGCAGCTCGCGGATGGGGCGAGGATGGCCGTTATCAATTTCAAGCATATCTTTGGCATACAGCAGGCCAATGATTTCGTCGATGGTCTCTTCATACACCGGAAAGCGCGAATGGCCCGACTGGCGCACGGCCTCTACCGCCTGCTCGCGCGTGGATTTCACGTCCAGGGCGAAGACGTCGATGCGCGGCACCATAATCTCGCGGCACAGCGTGTCGCTGAAGTGGAAGATGGAATAGATCATCTTGCGCTCGCCCATCTCCAGCCCGCCTTCCGGCTGTTCTTCTTCCACCCAGTTCTTCAGCTCATCTTCCGTTACCGACCCCGGCGAGCGCACCAGCAATTCGGGTGAGCCCAGCAAGCGCAGCAGCAGCCATGAAACCGGGCGGAACACCCACACCAACACCGCCGAGACGGGGGCCAGGCGCATTGCCCAACCTTCCGGATCGCGCAGAATAGCGCCCTCCAGAGCAAACTCCAGCGCTACTGCCAGCAGCGCGGCCCCCAAAGCCACCAGCAGCAGCACGCCCAGGCCTGCCGCGGGCAGCAGTTGGCTGGCCAGCAGCCAGGCAAACCCGGCCAGAATGAAATGCGCCAGCGCCAGGCTGAAGCGCAAGCTGGCCATCAGGTGCGTCTTTTCCAACAGAGCCAGCGCGCGGTCCACAGCCGGTTGGTTTTCTTCGCGGCGGCTGATCAGATGCGGCAGGCGCGCGTGCACCAGGCTGGCGCGCGCCATCGATACCAGCAGGTCAACCGCCAGCGCGAAACCAAGACCCATCCACAAAAGATTATCCATCGTGCCTTTCAGTTTTCTTCGTCAACGGGCGGGCCGGCACACCCACAACAACCGTGTCGGGGGGCACGTCATGCGTTACCACCGATCCCGCACCTGTTTTACTATTATCGCCGATTTTCAGCGGCGCGACCAGCATGGTGTCGCTGCCAATAAACACATTGGCGCCAATCTCGGTGGGGTGTTTCTTCACTCCGTCGTAATTACAGGTGATGGTGCCCGCGCCAATGTTCACGTCCGGGCCGATCTGCGCGTTGCCAATGTATGAGAAATGGCCCATCTTGGTGCCGGGCCCCAGATACGAGTCTTTCACCTCGCCAAAATTACCCATGTGAACGTGCTGGGCCAGGTGCGCGCCCTTGCGCAGCCGCGCAAAGGGGCCCATATCCACGTCGTCTTCCAGCACGGCCTTTTCCATCACCGCCGCCAGCACCTTGCAGCGATTGCCCACCTGGCAGTCGTCCATCATCGTGTTCGGGCCAATCTGACAGTCTTCGCCGATGTGCGTGCTGCCGCGCAGGTAGGTGTTTGGCCACACCACTGTGTCCATGCCGATCTGCACACTGTCTTCAATAAAGGTGGTGGCCGGGTCAATCAGCGTTACGCCATTGAGCATGTGGCGCTGATTGATGCGCTGGCGCATCACGGCTTCGGCCTCGGCCAGATGCACGCGGGTGTTAATCCCCATCGCTTCGGCGGGGTCTTGCAGCACAATCGCGTTGACCTTCAGACCGTCTTGCGCGGCCAGCGCCACCACATCGGTCAGGTAATATTCACCCTTGGGAGACTTCTTCACGCGCTCCAGCGCGCCCCACAACCAGGCTTCGTTGAAGCAGTAGGCGGCCACATTCAGCTCACGGATGGCAAGCTGTTCGGGCGTGCAGTCGCGCTCTTCCACAATCGCCACCACCAATCCATCGGGGCCGCGCACAACGCGTCCAAAGCCGCGCGGATGGTCAGAGATGACCGTCAGCAGGCTGAGCGCGCCCGTGCTGCCGCGCTGCGCCTCCACCAGCGCGGAGAGCGTCTCGCCGGTCAGCAGGGGCATATCCGCGCTGATCACCAGCACCAGGCCTGCGCTGCCGCTCACTTGCGAGCGCGCCGATTGCAGCGCGTGGGCGGTGCCCAACTGCTGCTCTTGCAGCGCGAAAACCGCCCGCTCGCCCACCACCTCGCGCACCTGCTCGGCGCCGTGGCCAACCACCACTACAATTGTTTCCGCGCCCGCGCCGGCGGCAGCCCGCAAGCTGTACTCGATCTGCGGGCGCCCGCAAATGGGGTGGAGCACTTTGGGTAATTTGGAGCGCATGCGGGTCCCCTGACCAGCCGCGAGAATCACAGCACTAACATTCATTTTGGTTTTCCTCCCAGGCAAGACAGCAGTGTATGAGACAAAAACAGGCTTTGCGCTGCCGACAAAGCGACGCAAAGCCTGTTTTTCTTTTGAGCAGCGAAAGTCTCAGGCAGGGGCGCTCGGATTCGAACCAAGATCAACAGATTCAAAGTCTGGTGTGCTGCCATTGCACCACGCCCCTGTGTTTACAGGTCATCAGGATTGAATTTTAACACAATTCTTGCTAAACTGGCAATAGTGCGGTTGCCTTGTAAGACATTTTGTGCTATAAAATTCTTTATTTATGAAATTTAACTCGCTATTCATCAGTAACCCTGCCAGGACGGTTGTCTCCCAATACAGGCGGCTTTTGAATAGATTGCCTTGATCAGATCAGGGTCGGGCGGTGAGACAGCCCAAAGGGTTCCCCGTCTGCTCCCACATTTTCCTGACAGCCTAAAACCATTTATTGGATGCTTTTATCGGGCATGCCCAGCCCGTTAAATTTTTGCTAGCGGTTTTTATTTGCCCATATCCCACAGGAGAACAGGATATAGAAAGGAGTCACCCTCACAAGCCTGACCGCATACCCTTTCCATGTTGTTTTACTTTCCGAACAATCACCTTTGAGGAGGAACAGAAGATGTCTCGTGTTAAAACCTGGCTGATTATCAGCGTTGTGCTCATTGCCTCCATGCTGCTGGCTGCCTGCCAGCCCGCCCCTGCCGCAGAAGTCCCGGCAGCCGGGACCGAACCGGTTGTGCTGAACATTTGCCGCAGCACCGCCGGCGATATTCCCACCATCGACCCCGCTCTGGCGTGGGACGTGATTTCCATCCAGATCATTGACGAAACCACGGTTGGCCTCACCCGCCAGAACGAAGTAACCACCGAGAATGAACTGGCCATGGCCACCAGCTACACCGTCTCGGATGACGGACTCACCTACACCTTCAAGATCCGTGATGACGTCCAGTGGGTCAAATGGGACGGCGTGGCCAAAGAAGTTGTGCCAGTGCTGGACTGCGAAGGCAACCCGCGCAAAGTGACCGCCAAAGATTTTGAGTACGGTATGCTGCGCACTGCCAACCCCGATACCGGTGCTGATTATGCTTATGTGCTCGGCCTGACGGTAGCTGGCGCTGAAGCCTACTCTGCCGGCGAGGCTGAAGATGCTTCTGGTGTGGGTATCAAAGCCATCGATGACACCACCCTGGAAATCAAATTCCTTGAACCGAACGTGTACAACCTCAGCATCATCGGTCTGTGGTTCACCCACGCCCAGCCTTCCTGGCTGATCGACGGCGACGACTGCACCGAAGGCGTGGGAAACCGCTGGGTAGAGACCGGCTTCTTCCAGGGCTACGGTCCCTTTGTGCTCAAGGAATGGATCCACGACTCACGCCTGACGCTGGTGAAGAACCCCTACTGGCCAGGCGACGCGGTTGTGCCCAGCCCCACCGTTGACCAAATTGTATGGACCACGCTCAGCGGCAGCTCGTGCCTGGCCGAGTTTGAAGCCGGCACCGCCGACATCTCCGAAATCCCCTCCGGCGATTTCGACCGCATCGTCTCGGACACCAAATACAAAGACATGCTCTTCCCCGTCACTGAGCTAGGCACCGAGTTCTACAGCTTCAACACCCAGAAAGCCCCCACCGATGACGTGCGCGTGCGCCAGGCCCTTTCGATGGCCATTGACCGCGAAGCCCTGGTGAAAGTGATCAAAGAAGGCATTGTGGCGCCCTTCTTCACCCACCCCGGCGCCACCGGTGCGCCCAGCCCCGAGAAATTCCCGGAATTGGGTGTGAAGTTTGACCCCGAAGCCGCCAACGCCCTGCTGGACGACTACCTGACCGAAAAAGGCCTCACCCGCGAAGACCTCGACATGGTGCTGATGTTCAACACCTCCGAAGGCCACAAGATGCGCGCGGAAGCCATCCAGCAAATGTGGAAAGAAAATCTGGGCCTCGATGTGCAGCTCACCAACCAGGAATGGAAAGTGTACAAAGTAACCCGCACCGAAGGCGGGGAGAATATCTACCGCTCAAGCTGGATTCAGGACTACCCGGACGCCAACAACTTCCTCATGGAAGTCTTCGGCATCCCCGGCGCCGGTTTCGCGGATGTGGTCGACTGGTCTGGCCCGTCGCATGAAAAGTTTGTGGAAATTCTTACCGCCGCTGCCAAAGAGACCGACCCAGCCAAACGCCAGCAATTATACGCTGACGCTGAGCAGATCCTGGTCAGTGACGAAGCCGTGGTTGCCCCGCTGTACTGGTACAGCAGCCTGGAACTGCGCCAATCACGCTTCCAGATGGAACCCTCGGTAACCGGTTACGAACGCTACGAGAAGTGGACGCTGAAGTAAGCGGCTGAAGCTTCGCTCAAATCAACAGCGCGTGGGGTTTCCACGCGCTGTTTTTTTTATTCTTCCTGGGCATCTTTGGGGAGCAGCCCCAACTGCCGCGCCTGTTCGTAAGAGATGGCCCCCGGCAGGGTTACCCTGCCCGACGAAGGCTCACCGTTGGTGTTTTGCCAGAACGCGTCGGCATCCTGCACCTGCAGCGACTCGCCAGGGTTGGCCAGCAGTGCCTCCAGCGCGCTCAGGTTGTCCTCTTCCGGCGCTTCCCCGGCTTCTTCGGCGGCTGGCGCAGGCGCAGACGGTTCTTCTTGCTGAAAATGCGCGCCCACCTGGCTGAAAGACTCAACCAGCGCCAGTTGGGCTTCCAGAATCTGGCCATACACCTGCGCCGTAAAGCTGGCCGCGCTGCCCACTCCAAATACCAACACCAGAGCGTAATCGCCCACCGGGGCCAGGAACAGATCAAATTCACGGCCGGCAAATACCTGCAGGCTGTGCGGGTGAGCCTCGCCCAGCATGTGGGCCAGGCGGTGATGCGAGCTGTTGGCCGCCATCATGGCCGGAATCCAGCGCTGCTCCACATCAGGGGACGGAAAGTCGCCGGCCTGACCGGTGATCCGCCCGTGATCGTCCAGCACCAGCACCGCCTGAGCTTTCAACCCGGCGCGCAAATTGGCCAGCCATTCTGAAATGGAAAAGGCGTTGTGAGGCGGGCGTAAGGTTTTCTCCGCGCCACGCGGCGATTCCGATTCAAATTCCGACTCGCTCACTTCCAGCGCCGCCGTTACCGCCGCCAGAAAATCGGCCAGCTCCATCGGCTTTTGAAAATAAGCGCGCACACCCATCTTGCGCGCCCGGATGCGGTGTTCATCTTCAGCCAGGGCGGTAATGACCACATAGCGGGTTTGCGGCAAGCGATCACGCAGCTTCTGAATCAAATCCAGCCCGCTCATGCCCGGCAGGCGGATATCGGTTACCAGCAAGTCCGGCGGGTGCTGGCGCGCGTCCAGCATGGCCTCTTCCGCCGAAGGAACGATTACGCTCTCAATCGGGAATGGGAGCGTTTTTAGTGATGCCTGAAGCAGCCTCCCCAGTTCCTGCGCGTCTTCAACGATGAGCACTCTTCGCATACCCCTTATCCTCAATCCGTCAGTGTCAAGGGCTATTGATTCCCCCGCTGCCTTAATTATAGCGGCAAACGCCGCGCGAGGTGAAGCCAGCGGCCATTGCAGATCAAAGTGTAGATCATCAACAAAGAATCAACAGAGGCGCGCGGACCGCGCGCCTCTGCAGCGTTCATTCTGGCAACTGGTTTACTGACAGGCCGCGCCGTAATCCAGACTTTCAATATTCCACATCTGGCTGCGCGCCGAAGCGTCCGCCTCCATCGCACACAGGTCGGGGCGCGACAGGGCGATCTTAATCCGGTAATACAGCGGAATTGCGGGTAGATCGCTGGCGAAGAGGCGCTGCGCGTCAGCCTGGCGCGACGCGTACAACTCGGCCGCGTCGGGGCGTGTCTGGCGCGCCAACTGGCAAGCCGCGTCAAACTGGGCGCTGCTGTACCCCGATACATTCACCCCCAGCCAGTTGTTGCCCGGCGCGGGGATCTGGGCGGTCTCAAAGAACTGGCAGGGCGGCACCACGCCGCTTTCCCAACCAAACTGCGCCAGGTCAAATTTGCGCCCAAAAAGCAGACCGTCTGGGCCGGCCGCGTACAGGTCGCCCGGCTCGTAATACTGCACATTCACCTGCACACCGCACTCGGCTAGGTTTTCGGCCATCAGCTCGGCAATTTTCACCCGCAGCTGCGCCTTGGTGGTGGCATAGTTGATCGAGAAAACCGTTCCATCGGGCACATTCAGCACCCCGGCCGCCGTGCGCGGAGTGGCAGGGTCGCCGTCAAAATCTTTCCAGCCTGCCTGGTCGAGCAGCAGCGCGCCCTGAATGGGGTCATAGGGCAGGGCTGTCAGATCGGCCTGGAAGAGCGGGTGCGACGGCGGCAGATAGGCGGCCGGCACCGAGGAGAAGCCCTGCAGCCAGCGGTTCACAATTTGCTGGCGGTCCATGCACATGGCCAGCGCCTGACGCACGCGCGCATCGGCAAACAGGTCCGGCCGGTCGCCGCTGGCCGGGTTATACCCATCATCGTAGCTGGCGGGTTTAATCCCCAGGCTTACCTGCTCCCATTCCGGGCCAACCGCCACGTATGCTTTAAGCTTGCCTGCTTTTTGCAGGTCAGAAACCACTTCAATCTCTTCATCCATCAGGTCGGCCTGGTCGACCACATCGCATTCACCGCTCAACATGGCCGCCAGGTTGCTGTCAGTTTGCTCGCCGGTAAAGCGGTAGACCAGCACATCAAAATAAGGCAGCCCCTCGCCAGCGCGGAAGTAAGCCGGGTTCTTGACCAGTTTAATATGGTCGCCCGCCACCCACTCGCTGACCACATACGCGCCCCAGCCCAGCGGCGCGCGCGCCGAAATATCAGCAGTCAGCAGGTCGGCCGGCGCGGTCTGGCCCCAGGCATGCTCAGGCAGCGGCATCCAAAACAGAGTTTCATAGCGCTGTGGCATATAACCCGCCACACCCGTCCAGCGGATGGTCTGCTCATCCACGGCTTCGTAGGCGGCGGTGCGGTTCACCTGGTAGCGCGATACCGGCGTGGCCGGGTCGGAGGCCAGTTGGAAGGAATACAACGAATCCTGGGCGGTCAGCGGTGCGCCGTCTGACCAGGTGATACCCGGCCGCAGTTGAAAATCTACCACCAGACGCTCCATCTGCAAGGCAGAAGCGCCGTCCCACTGCACGGCGCAGTCTGGGCCGGTGCAGCCTGCCGGCAGAACGCTGACGCCGGCCCCTAATGCCACCAGATCGCCGTTGACGTTGATCACCGTATCGCCGGCTTTCACATCCACGGCCTCAATGCGCGCGTCTCCGTCTGCCAGGGAGGGCATCTTTTCGAGGATCACCGGCTGGGCCGAAAAGCTGTTGGTATCAAAGGGGCCGTCGTATACCGCCTCCAACACGCTCCACATACTGCGCGAAGACGCTCCATAGGGGTAAAGGGTGGCCGGTTCCTGCTGCAGGCACACCACCAGCGAGCGCTCAGGCAGCGGGGTGGGGGTGGGCGGAACGGGGGTGGCAGAAGGCTCCGATGTAGCAGTCGGCTCTACGGCTGCCTGCGCCTGGCAGCCGGTCAGGACGGCAGCCATCAATATAGCGATGAATATCCAAAGCGTTTTTTGGGAACGCATGCTTACTCCTTGTTCGTTGAAATCCATCCGCGCGCCGCCCAAGGGCGCGCAGGCACGCTTTATTATAACCAATAACCTCCCATTGAACGCGATTCAGGCGCAGATGGAATCTGGGTACTTAAGAAAAAGGCCTTCCCGGGGTGCGGGAAGGCCGAAAGCTGCATGGGGAAAAAGAGAATTACTGCGTGCCCCGCAGGCGCGGGTCGAGCGCGTCGCGCAGACCGTCGCCCAAGAAGTTGAAGGCGAACATGGTAATCGCCAGCCCCAGCGCCGGGAAGATGGTCTGGTTGGGGTAGGTGCGCACCATCTGCGCCCCATCCGAGATCATCGCGCCCCAAGACGGCGTGGGCGGGTTCACACCCAGACCGATGAAGGACAGGAACGCCTCAGTGGAAATATAACTGGGAATGGCCAGCGTCTCGGCTACCACCAGCGGACCTACGATATTGGGCAGGATGTGGTTGAACATGATGCGGCCGTTGGTCGCGCCAATGGTGCGGGCAGCCTCAACATATTCCTTCTCGCGCACCGAGAGCACCTGGCCGCGCGTCAGGCGCGCCATCGTCTCCCAGGCGGTCAAACCAATGCCAATGAAGATAAAGAGCATGCCGCCCATCTTGGCATCTAACTGGCTGATCGCATAGGTGATCGAGCCAGGGTCTGGCTTGGAGAAAGTGGAGCGGAAAAAGGCCATCAACAAAATGATGAACAGCAGGCTGGGGAAGGCGTAAAGCACATCCACAAAGCGCATCATAATGTTATCCACGCGCCCGCCAAAGAAACCGGCGATGGACCCGTAGGTAACACCGATGATGAGGCTGATGATCGGGCCGATAAACGCCACCGTCAGCGAAATGCGCGCGCCGTAGATGATGCGGCTCAGCAGGTCGCGGCCTACATAGTCAGCGCCCAGCGGGTAATTGTTTGAAATGCGCGCGTAGGGTGCCATGGTGGGGAAAACGCTCGTCAGCCACTGGGGAATGGTGTTCTGGTCTTCCAGCACCTGTTTATCGAACGGCGCGGGGGCAATATACGGAGCGAGCACCGCCAAAGCAATCAAAATGATAATGATACTGCCGCCAATGACCGCCGCGCGGTTGCGCAGCAAGCGCCGGAATGCGTCGGCAAAAAGGCTTTCCCGTTTTTGCGTCAGCGGTTGGCCTCCGCGGCTGTGATCTTGAGACTCCACTTTTAATTGTGCAGTCATTTTTCCTCCTCTCAAGCTGCTGCCGAGTATTCATCCGGCAGCGCAATTCTCTCAAAATTTTGGCCTGGCTTAATCGTAGCGGATGCGCGGATCAAGATAGGCGTAAACCATATCGACAATCAGGTTGGCGATGACCAGGAAAAACGCGTAGAGCAAAATCGTGCCCATAATGACCGGGTAATCGCGGTTGGTGATGCTGGTTACAAAATAACGGCCCATACCAGGGATGCCAAAGGTCAACTCGGTTACAAAGGTACCAGTAACCAGGGCGGCAAACATGGGGCCGAGAATGGTAACAACCGGAATGAGAGAATTTTTGAGAGCGTGGCGGGTGATCACCAGATTTTCCCGCAAGCCCTTGGCGCGCGCAGTGCGGATGTAGTCTTCGCGCACCACCTGCAGCAAACTGGCGCGGGTCAAGCGGGCGATAATCGCCGAGCTGCCCAGCCCCAGCGCGATGGCGGGCATAATGGTATATTTCCAAAAACCTTCCCAACTATAGTCGGTGGGCAGGAAACCCAGTAAAAACGGGGGTTTGGTGCCCCAGCCGGTGGGGGGTAGCACTTTTAACAGCACACCAAAAATCCAGATCAGGATCGGGCCCAATACAATCACCGGCACCGACACCCCAAAAATCGCCACCGACATACCCAGGTAGTCGAAAATGGTGTTCTGTTTCAGCGCGCTGAGAATGCCCAACGGCATGCCAATTATAATCGCCACCAGCAGCGCCAAAATACCCAATTGAATGGAGATCGGCAGCTGATCGCGGAAAATGTCATTGACGGTGCGGCTGCGTGAACTGAAGGATGGACCAAAGTTCATCCAATTCACATAAATGCCACCCACGTTAAACTTCAACAAAGCGTCGTCCTCAATGGACAGGGTGGGAGCCGTGGTACTGAATTGCGGAATAAACACATCGTACAGATAATTACCATACTGCACCAGCAGCGGATCATCGAGGTGATACCGCTTTTCCAGGTTGGCCATGATCTCAGGCGGCAGCGCCTTCTCACGGTCAAATGGTCCGCCAGGGACCGCGTGCATCAGGCCAAAGGTAATGGCCGATACCACAAAAAGCACAACAACCATATATAACAAACGTCGGACAATATAACGACCCATGCAGGCCCTCCAAATAAGATTGCACCATCAAACGGTGCGGAGATGAGGGGGGGACACAGTCCCCCCCTCGAACAGCCCATGTTTACAGCAAAGTTTTACTTCTTAATGTCCCATTTTTCCATATGCTCGAGGCCGCCCAACACAGAGAAGGTGCGCTCGACGTACGGTTTGGTGGTGGATACACGGGTGTACCAGTAGATCGGGATCATGATGGCGTCTTCAACAGTGATCAACTGTTCCAGGTCCGCGTACATCTGGGTGCGTTTGTCAGGATCCTGCTCGCGAGCGGCATCCAGAACACCCTGTTCGAATTTTTCATTCTTCCAGGTTACGCCACCAAACGGAACACCGTCTTTGGCGGTATTGGCCGAACCACCCACCGCGAGCACCTCGCGGATGAAGTTGTTGGCATCCGGGTAGTCCTGGCACCAGCCAAGGCGCCAGATCTGAGGAGTCTCTTCGCCCTTAATGGTCTCGAGGTAGACTTTCCATTCCTGGTTGACCAGTTTCACGTCCAGGCCCAGGTTCTCTTTCCACATTGCCTGAATGGCTTCGGCGATCTTCTGGTGGCCGGAACCGGTGTTGAACATCAGGCTGATATCCAGGTCGGCTACCGTCTGGCCCGTCTCATCCAGGTATTCCTGGAGTTGGGCTTTGGCGTATTCGGGGTCGAACTTCGCGCCAAGATCCGGATATTCTTCGCGGGTGGGGGCGCCAGCCAGACCGGGGCGAGAGAACCAGCCAGCGGGTTCCTGGCCGCCCTTGGTCACGTTGTCGATCAGGCTCTGGCGGTCAACAGCAAACGACAGGGCGCGGCGAACGCGGACGTCGTTCACAACCGGGGCGGTGGTGTTGAATCCGTAGTAGTAGGTGCACAGGTCAGGGGCGATAACCAGCTCTTTCGAGAGCGTCGGGTCAGCCTTTACGCGGTCGATGTCGGCCAGCGGAACAGCGGCGATGTCGAGGGTGCCAGCTTCGTACTCAGAGTAGGCGGGAACCTCATCCAGCATCTTCCAGGTAATTTCGTCAATCTTCGCCTGCGGGATGTTGTCCTGTCCAGGCCAGAAGGGGTTCTTCACCAGGGTGATGTAAGAGTCATGGACCCATTCCTTCAGGGCGTACGGGCCGTAAGAGACGTTGAAACCGGTCTCGGTCCAGCGGTCGCCTTTGGCTTCGGTGCAGTCGTCACCGTCAATCTGGAACGCAGGCATAGCGTGGGCAACCCACATACCAGCGATATTGAGGTTGAAGACAGCCGGCTCGTTGAAGGTCATCTCAACGGTCTTGTTGTCAATCGCCTTGACAGCCACAACTTCGGGGCCGATGGGCGCAGATTCGCCTTCGAAGGTCTCAGGGTCTTCGATCACTTCACCGGTAGCAACATCCACCAGCGTGCCGGCATTGTACTCGGCGCCGCCCTTGAGGGCGAAGGCCAACACATAGGCATAGTCAGAGGCGGTGGCGGGGGCCAGGGTGCGCAGCATACCATACACAAAGTCCTGGGCGGTAACCATGCGCGGGTTGCCTTCGCAATCCATCACCTGGACAACTTCGCCGGAAACGGCGTCGTATTTCACCCACGGAACGTCTTCGCGCAGCGTGAAGGTGTAGGTTACACCATCATCAGCCATAGACCAGCTGGTAGCCATACCAGGCTCGACATCGGTGGTGACTTCATTCTGGCGGGTCAGGCCCACGGTGATGAGCTCAATAATCTGGTTCGACGAGGTGTCGGTGGCCAGAGCGGGGTCAAGGGTGGGGATGTCACCAGGACCCATATTGAGGTTCAACACTTTCTTCTCTGCCACCGCTTCAGCAGGGGCAGCGGCCGGCTGACAGGCTGCCAACAGCATGCTGGCAACGATCAGCAACGCAGCAAACACAAACAGTTTCTTCGATTGCATTCTTTCTCCTCCTTCTTAAGATGAAAGAACTAGAAATGGAGTTGGTGGTTCTTCAAAGAGATAGAGCGTTCTAGTATTTTTTGGTTGTACTGTCCCGCAGCCACCTCCTTTCAAACTACACCAAATGGCAGGCCGTAAAATGGCCTGGTTTAATCTCCCTGAATTCCGGCTTCTTCTGCGCGCAAACCTCGACCGCCAGCGGGCAGCGCGTTCGGAACCGGCACCCTGAGGGAGGATTAACCGGAGAGGGTACATCGCCCTGTAAAATGATGCGCTGGCGCTTGCTTTCGGCCACGGGGTCCGGAATTGGAACCGCGGAGAGCAGCGCCTGCGTGTAAGGGTGCAGCGGATTGTTGTAGAGTTCATCGCGATCGGCTAGTTCCACAATGATACCCAGATACATCACCGCCACCCGGTCACTGATGTGACGCACCATCGAAAGGTCATGGGCAATGAACAGATAGGTCAGGCCCAGCTCTTGCTGCAAATCTTCCAGCAAGTTAACTACCTGCGCCTGAATGGAAACGTCGAGCGCCGAAATAGGCTCGTCGCAAACAATCAAAGAGGGATCCAGCGCCAGGGCGCGCGCCACGCCAATGCGCTGCCGTTGGCCGCCCGAAAATTCGTGCGGGTAGCGGTTGGCAAAAGCGGGATTCAACCCGACCAGCGCCAGCAGGTCGGCAACCCGGTCTTGAATTTCCTGAGCGGTGTGCGTGCGGTGAATCAGCATCGGCTCACCGATGATCTCGCCCACGGTCATACGCGGGTTCAAACTGGCATACGGGTCCTGGAAAATCATCTGCATGCGGCGGCGGGTTTTGCGCAGCTCTTCGCCTTTTAAATCCACCAGGTTGCGCCCCTCAAACAGCACCTCTCCCGAAGTGGGGCGGTATAACTGCAAAATGGTGCGTCCGGTGGTCGACTTGCCGCAGCCCGATTCGCCCACCAGCCCCAGGGTTTCGCCTTTATACACATCAAAGCTGACGCCGTCCACAGCGTGGACCGCCCCAACCTGGCGTTGGATGACAATGCCCTGCGTGATGGGGAAATGCTTGACGAGATTATTAACTTTAAGCAGTACTTCTTTGGAATTCGAGGTCATGAGCGTTCACTCCCAGTCTTAGGATCAACCCAGCAGGCCACATTGTGTTCTGAGCCTACGCTTGCGAGCGTTGGATTTTCTTTCCAGCAGCGCTCCACGGCGTAGGTGCAGCGCGGAGCAAACGGGCAGAAATTGGGGCGCTCCATCAAAACAGGGGGCAAGCCGTCAATCGAAATCAGCCGTTCTTCTTTTCTTTGGTCTACACGCGGCAAACTGCCAAGCAAACCCAGCGTATAGGGATGTTGTGGGTTGGCATACAAATCTTTCACATTGGCTTCTTCAATCACCAGGCCGGCGTACATCACCATCACGCGGTCGGCCAGGCCGGCGATAATCCCCAGATCGTGCGTAATCCAGATAATGGCCATTCCCAGCTCATCGCGCAGGCGTTTGACCAGCTCCACAATTTGCGCCTGAATAGTAACATCCAGCGCGGTGGTGGGCTCGTCGGCGATAAGAATCTGCGGCGTGCAGATCAACGCCATGGCAATCATTACTCTCTGGCGCATGCCGCCAGAGAACTGGTGCGGATAATCATTGAGACGTTCTTTGGCCTTGGGGATGCCCACCATTTCCAGCATCTCCGCCGCGCGGTCAAACGCCTGCTGGCGGCTCACGCCATTATGAATCTCCAGCGGCTCGGCCACCTGGCGGCCAATGGTGAGCACAGGGTTAAAGGAAGTCATCGGGTCTTGAAAGACCAGACTGATTTGCGACCCGCGAATATGACGAATTTCTTCCGCGGACATTTTGATTAAATCTTTACCCTGGTAATGAGCCGTGCCCGCCACCACTTTTCCCGGAGGGGTGGGGATGAGACTCAACATCGACATAACGGTTACACTTTTACCACAACCGCTTTCGCCCACAATTCCTAACGTTTCACCTTCTTTGAGTCGAAATGAAACACCGTTAACCGCGTGCACAATTCCTTCTCGCGTTTTGAATTGTGTTTCAAGGCCTTGCACATTCAGAAGATCAGCCATGCAACCTTATCCTTTATTGGATTTTGATTTGGGGAAGCAAAAGAAGAAAACAATATCAATCTTCATACCTTCAAAAGATCTAGAATAGATTTCGGGATGATGAAAAGTATAACCCGAATTAATTAGAGTGTCAAACAACACAGGATAGCCATCACCTGTTTGAATGATGAAATATATATATAATTATGCCATGATGATCCAAAATCTGCACAATCAATTGGTCAAAAGTCATAGTGAATTTGCCTTCTATTTCGAGGCCAACAACGGGCAGCCGCCGGTCTTTTTCTCCAACTGCGAGGTTTTTTCATCGGCTTCTGTCATCAAAATCCCCCTGCTGCTGGCTTGGGCGCACCTTGAGCGCGCCGGTGAAGTGGACCAGCGCGAGATGTGCTGTCTGGATGACGAGCCGCAGGTGCAGGGCGCCGGTTTCTCGTGGATGCTGCACGCCCGCCGCTTGCCGTACCACGATATCTTGATGATGATGATCTCTCTCTCCGACAACCTGTGCACCAACCTGGTGGTGCAGCGCATTGGCCTGGAACGGGTCAACCAGATATTTCAAGATGTGCTCGGCCTGGAGCATACCCGTATGCAGCGTAAATTGATGGACCTGGCCGCCCGCGAGCGCGGACTGGATAACTGGATCGGCGCGCGCGACTGCATCCGCTTTTACCAGCTCTTTGATCAGCTCACCCCGGCCGAGCGCGCCTGGATTCTGCCGATGATGTGCGTGCAGGCCGACTGCCTGCTGATGCGCCGCATCGAGCTGGATTCACTGGTTTTCTACCACAAGCCCGGCTTTATCCCCGGCGTGCTGCACGATTGGGGCTTCACTGACCGCTGCCGCATCTTCTTGCTGACCCAAAAAGTGCAAGACCAGCTTCCCATGCTGGAAATCTTCGGTCAGGCCGGGCGGTTGATGGTTGAAGGGGCGGAATAACCCGGCCCACGCCTGACGTTGTACATCTCTCCTGATCTGCTTGACATCAAATTATTAATTAGATAATATCTATCTAATTAAACGGATATTGACTGCTCTTTCAGGAGAGAAACGTATGAAAAAGAAATTCGTCACCGCCGCTGTGTTAATGAGTATCGCTGTTCTGGTCTTAGCCGCGTGCGCCCCGGCTGCCCAGCCTGCCGCGGAAACCCAGCCCCCGGCCGCGTCGCAGCCCCCGGCTGCAGAAGAACCCACCCAGCCCCCGGCTGCATCGCAGCCCCCGGTAGCCGAAGAGCCTGCCCCCACCCAAGCCATGCCAGAGCCAACCGCCGCGCAGATGGAAGAGCCTGCTGCCGCTGAAATCGACGTGGAAGCCCTGATCATCGAAAAAGTGGCTGGCAATCACGACGTGGAGCGTATTTTCAACGCCGTGAAAACCCGCGAAGAGTGGGAAGAGACCCTCGACCGCATGATCGGCTACGGCGCGCAGATCAGCGAAGAAGAAAAACAGATCATGATCGATTACCTGCTCAGTCGCCAGCCGTAACGCGCTGGCGCAGGAACCGTTTACTGGTAAGCCTTATAGGTAACGTAACAAAAAAATGGCCCGCGGAGGGGCCATTTTTTGTATTAGCCTTCGCGGTCATCCATGTAGGTGCAGGCGCGCAGATAGCTTTCCTTCAGGTGCGGCACGCTCTGCACGTCGTCTACATACACGCCGTTGCGCGCGCGCGAGGAGTGAATGATCTGCCAGCCACCCAGGCTGATGGTTACATGCGTAATGCGGCTGGTATCGGTGTCGCCAAAGAAGAGCAGGTCGCCGGGCAAAAACGGCGGCTCAATCGGCTTGCCGTGCCGGTACTGCATGTCCGCGTCGCGCGGGGTGGCTATTCCCACCCAGCGGTGCAGCAGTTGTGCGAACCCCGAGCAATCAATGCCGTTTGCCGAGCAGCCGCCCCACAAATAAGGCACACCAGTCAGGCGCGCCGCGTCTTGCATCATCTGGGCGCGTTTTTCCAGGGCGGTTTCCGGAAGTTCTTCAAACGCGCGCAGCGCATCGGTGGGAAGCCAGCCGTGGGGGCTGGCCGAAACGCGCGCCCAGCCGTCTTTCAGATCCAGCAGCCGCACCGACGTGCCGCCCAATACCCGCCCCAGCAGCGGGGCGTTGGCCCGCGGTTCAGCGCGCAGCAGGCCCACCGGTTCCATCACCAGGTGCGTGGGAACGGGGATCAGATCATCGGTGAGGTAAGGCAGGTAAGCCCACCCCAGGTAGCCGTCCAGCTGGCGCACAAACGCCCAATCGCCGCGCTCTTCCACAATTTCCAGCGCCCAGCCGTACATCAGCTCGCTCAGCAGCTCGCCAAACTCGGGCTGCGCGTACAACCCGGTAAGATTGGTCCCCACAGACAGGATTTTGGGGTTGTCCTGGCGCAGCACCTGCACGCCGTCATCCACAACCCGCAGCCCGGGCAGTGTTTCGGCCAGCGCCAGGCGCAGCGCCTGCAGGGTGGCCTCTTCCAGCACCCGCCCCGCCAGCACGGCAGTGTTTCCCTCCAGCGACTGCACGTTGACCTCAAACAGGTGAGCGCGGGTATCCGCGAACCGCTCTGCAAGTTCTTTTAAGATGGCTTCCAAATCTTCGCGCATCATCATCTCCTAATCGCTTTCCAGGCCGCGCACACCAATCCCCACACGCGCGGGCATTTGAATCACCGCATGAGCGTCGTACAAAATCCCTTCAAAAGGATCGTTGGACACCAGCATGGGCGAGTCGAGGTCTACCCACTCTGCCAGGCCGGTGAAGTGTGCCATGGCTGTGGCGCCAATCGAGGTTTCAATCATCTGTCCCAACATCACGCGCAGCCCCAGCTCCTGCGCGCGGCGGAAGATGTGCAGCGCGGGGGTGATGCCGCCCACTTTCATCAGCTTCACATTGATCGCCTGCACACCGGCGGCCGCCAGGCGTTCCACGTCTTGCAAGGTCTGCACCGATTCATCCGCTGTTACCGGCACCGGGCATTTTTTTTGCAGCGCGCCCATTGCTTCGATTTGCTCTTTGGGCAAGGGCTGCTCGATCATCTCCAGGTCGTAGCGGCACAATCGGTCGACCAGATCGCGCGCCTGTTCCAGCGTCCAACCGGCGTTGGCGTCCACCCGCAGCTTCACGTCCGGGCGCGCGGAGCGGATGGCGGCCAGACGCGCTTCATCATCTTCGCTGCCCAGCTTGACCTTAATAATCGGAAAGCTGGCAATTCCGCTGGCCATTTCGGCCATCGCTTCGGGAGTGTCGATGGCAATGGTGAAAGAGGTGGCTATTTTTTGGGGCTGCGGCAGGTGCAGTAACTGCCACAAGGGCACACCCTGCCGGCGCGCGATGCGGTCATACAACGCCAGTTCCAGCGCGCAGCGTGCCGGGGCGGGGCCGTCACCGCCCACCCAGGCGGCTACCGCCTGCGGTTCGTCGGGAAACGGCTGCAAATTATGGGCGGCGCGCTGCCACACAGCGATCATCGCCGGCGTGTCTACTCCGTAATAGGGCGGGATGGCCGCCTCGCCCCAGCCTTCGTCTCCCTCCAGGCGCAGCCAGTACACGTCGCGGGTATCACTGACCCCGTAGGACAAGCGAAATGGATTACGCAGTTGCAAGGTAAGCTGCTGCCAGCGTACCCGCCCTTGAGATTCTCCCATACATCCCTCCCTGGAAAATGATCAGAAACAGCCCGCGGCTCAGTCGTCCAGCTCGTCGCCAAAACGAAGGCGCAGATACGATTGATAACGGTGCGGGTGAACGCGCCCTTCTTCCACCGCCTGCAGCACGGCGCAGCCCGGCTCGTGCTGGTGGGTGCAGTCGCTAAACTGACAGTGCCGCACCAGCTCACGCAGCTCTGGAAAGTAGCCGTCCAGTTCCTCTGGCTCGGTGTCCCACAGCGCCAGCGAGCGCAGCCCTGGCAGATCAGCTACAAAACCGCCCTCGCGTAAAGGAAACAGCTCGCGCACCACCGTGGTGTGGCGGCCTTTCGAGGTCTGGTCGCTCACATCACTCACTGCCAGCCCCAAATCGGGCTGCACGGCGTTCAACAAGGAAGATTTGCCCACCCCCGAAGGTCCCACCAACCCGGAAAGCTTGCCGCGCAGCGCCTCGCGCAGGTCTTCAATTCCTTCACCATCCTGCGCCGAAGCGAAAATCACCCGGTAACCCAGCGGCGGGTAAATCGAAAACAGCTCACGCGCTTCTTCCGCCGCGATTAAATCCGTTTTATTGGCCACAATCACCACCGGCAGATGGTTTTTCTCACAGATCACCAGAAACCGGTCCAGCATGCGCAGGTGCGGGTCGGGCTGCCGGCAGGCGAACACCAGCACAATCTGATCGGGGTTGGCCAGCAGCACCTGGCGATAATCGCCGCGCGGCGTGGGTGCCAGGCGCACCAGGGCGCGCTCGCGCGCGTGTATGGATTCAATCATCCCGCTGCCGTCGGGCTGCAGGCTGATCTCCACCCGGTCTCCCACCGCCAACAAGTCGCTGCCCGCGCGCTGCTTCTTCAACCTCCCACGCAAATGGCACAACGCTTCGCCTTGCGCGGTGCGAACAGCGTAAAACCCAGATTGGTAGCGAGTGATCAGACCTTCAATGCGCGGCGGGTGTGCCATAAACTCCCTGGGGCCTTTATTCTTCCGCCTGAGGGGTTTCGGTGACCAGCGGCGTAGGCGTGGCGGTTACATTGAACTTCGATTCCCAATCGTACAGGCGCAGCGGCTTGCCGTAGAAGTACAGCTCCACCACACGCCGGAAGATCGGCGCGGCAATATCCGAGCCTTCACCGGCGTTTTCGGCAATCACCGCAATGGCGATATCCGGCCGATCGGGGTTTTCGTTGCGCGTGTAACCGGCAAACCAGGCGTGCGGCTTACCCATCGGGTTCTGCGCCGTGCCAGTTTTGCCGTACACCGGAATTTCCAGGCCGGAGAACGCCCGGCGGGCCGTGCCGCGCGGGGCATTGACCACCATGCGCATGGCATCCTGCACGGCTTTGAGCGTCTCATCCGAAATGGGCAGCTCGCCCTGCGCCTCGGGTTTGAACTGCAGCGCCACCTCGCCGTCGGGTGAGACGGCCTGCTCAATCACCTGCGGGCGGTAAAGCGTGCCGCCGTTGCCAATAGCTGCCACAAAGCGCGCCACCTGCAAAGGCGTTACCAGCATGGTGCCCTGTCCAATCGCCAGCTGCACCGCGTCGCCTTCGTTGGCCGGGTCGGGCATGCTGCCAATATCTTCGGCCACCTGCTCAAAGCCGGTTGGCTTGCCCAGGCCAAAACCACGCGCCAGTTCCGAGACCAGTTTGGGCTGGTTCTGGCGGTACAGATCGAGACCAATATGCCAGAAGTAGGGGTTGCACGAGCGCATCAGCCCTTCTGAAAGGGTCAGCGTTCCACTGGCAGCCACCTCTTTTTCGTAGGTCCAGTCATACAGGGTAAGGTTAGGCAGCTCGTTGAACTCGTAGCCGCACTCATAGATCGTATCGGGGGTGTAGATGCCGCTTTCCAGCGCCGCTGCCATGGTGATAATCTTGAAAACCGATCCCAGCGGATACCCGCCCTGGGTGGCTCGGTTGAGCAGCGGCTGGTTGGTATTGCTGAACAGCTCTTGCAGCATGGCGTTGCGGTTGTAGTTGCTCGGCTCGAACACATTGGGGTCAAATCCGGGCGAGCTGGCCATCGCCAGCACGCGGCCGGTGTCGCGCTCCAGCACCACCACCGCGCCGGTAAAGCCCGAGATGGCGTCTTGCACCTGCAGTTGGAAGTCGCTTTCCAGGGTGGTTGTGATGTTTTTCGCCGGGCGCGAATCGACCTGCGCCAGGCGGGTTACAATCTGCCCCTGCGCGTCCACCACATACAGCGACGCGCCGCGCTGGCCGGTCAGGTAGCTCTCCGCCCATTTTTCCAGGCCAGAGCGGCCCACTTTTTCATCGCCCAGGTAACCCTGGCGCTGATAATCTTCCAGTTCCTCCAGGGGAATCGGCTGCACATAACCGGTTACATGCGGGGCAATCCCGCCGTCAAAATAATAGCGCGAGCGGAAATCATTCATCACCAGCCCGCCGAGGCCAGAGAGCGAATCGTAGCGAAAATCGCGTTCTTCGGCCGAGGTCTCGCCCACCGGGAAGTACCAGTTGGTGCCGCGCGCATCTTCATACAGCGCCTGAATCGACTCAGGAGTTTTACCGGTCAGGCGCGAAAGCTCGTCCAGCAGTTGCCCCTCGCGGCCGTCTTCAATTTGATCGGGCACAATCCCCAGAGCTACCGCGTCGGCTTCGGCCACCAGCACATTGCCCTCGCGGTCATAAATCTCGCCGCGCGAAGGGGTGCTCACGTCCATCGCCAGGCGGTTGCCGCCGCGCAGTTCAGGCATAATCATGCCATCTTCCCATTCCACTTTCCACTCGCCGTTCTCCAGCACCAGCCCCATCTCCATATCGCGTTGAAGCTCGCCCACCAGGGCAGTAGAAAAGGTTACCCGGTAAGCCACCGTGGCCGAGCGCGGGTTGGTGAGGGTGGAAAGCAGCTCATACGTCAGCTCCACCAGGCTCAAACTGAGCGCAGTGCTGGTGTAACGCTGCGAGAAGTCTTCCTGCGGAATAGCGTCGCGGCTCGTTTGGGCCAGCAGCGCGTACATACCTTCGTAGTTCTCCTGCTGCCAGGCATCCAAAAAAGCGCGGGCGGCTGCCTGCGGGTCGGGCGCGGCGGTAGTGTTGACAGCCGGCTGGGGCAATTCGCCAGCCGGATTATCTGGCGTCAACGTGGCTTCAGCCGGCGCTGGCTGCGGCCGGCAGGAAGAGAGCAGCACAACCGTCAATAGCAATAATGAAAGGAATTTCTTCATCTTCATTCTCAGTTCCTCAAAGCAGCGCGGAGAGGGTCATCCCAGCGCTTCGCCGCGCAACACGGCGGCAGAGATAGGACAATCATAGCCTAATTTTGATTTGCAGATCGCATAAGGGTCGGCCGTCTGGCCGGTAAGGCGCAGCAGATGGCACAACGGCAGGCCCATCACACTGGCAAAGCAGCCCGCAAAGCCCTCTACAGGGTGAAACCCGCTGTGCTGAATGGCATACGCCCCGGCCTTGTCCAGCGGATCGCCGCTGGTGACATAGGCTTCAATTTCTTCCTCCGAATAAGCGCGCATCGGCACTTGCGAGACGCAAATCGCGCGGCGCACGCTGGCGCGGTCTTCGGGGAAAATCACCGCGAGGGCGGTGCATACGGTGTGGCTGCGCCCGCGCAGCTGGCGCAGCATGGCGGCCGCTTCTGCGGCGTTGGCCGGTTTGCCCAGCAAAACGTCGCCGTCGGCCACAATCGTATCGGCAGCCAGCACGGTTTGATGCGCTTCGGCGTTCGACAGGGCGGCCAGCGCCTTGCTGCCCGCCAGGCGCAGCACATACGGCTCGGGCGCTTCACCGGGCAGCGGACTTTCATCAATATTGGCAGGGCAAACCGTGAACTGCCAGCCCAGCCAGCCCAGCATCTCGCGGCGGCGCGGCGAATTTGAAGCCAGTAAAAAATTGCGCTTCTCCATTGATGAAAGATTCTAACACAATTGGAAGGGGCAAGGGAAATGAGGCCTTCGCTTTATTAATCACCAATCCTAGCATCAATCACGCGTTTTATCATTCCCTCCACTTTTTTATTGACATTCACATACATCAACTTTATAGCTGGGTTTTCATTAGCGTAAACACGAAAAATTTCGTCTGCAAATGCCTGGCCTATCATCTCTACTTTATTAAAATCAAAGACTATTAGCTTAAATCGATTGATTCGTGCCAGCAAACGTCTTGCTTGGGATCGTGAAACCAGGTTTTCATCTCCGTATCCCCCTAAAAAAACAGGGATAACGGTTCTATCAAACCCAAATCCTCCATTTATACTGTATTCATTAAATATTTCCTCTGTTGTAGCTGAAGAAAATAAAGAAGTCTCCATAACTACGGTTGTACCTGCAGAAAATTCCTTTTCTTCAAACAAAGCATCCATTCCACCTTCTTTTGAGTGGCAGAAAATTAGATGACTGGAGACTATTGAAAAAGTATCAAACATCCTGGATGTAAAAAAAATTCCTTCCCCCGAATGCCTTCCTGGATCTGTAGATAATTTTCCTTTCGACAATTCCAGGATGGCATGCATGGGATCATCCAAGTTAAAATGAGATTGAATTTTGTTGAATATTCCAACTCCATTATCCTTAACAGTTATTCTGATCCAATCAGGATATATTGTTAGTGAAATGACTGCTGTTTGGCTTTCCGAATGATCAATGACATTGTTGTAAATTTCCGTAAATCCATATTGACATATTTCTTGAATATTTTTCGGTAAATTCGTCGTATAAGGTTTTAACAAATTCCGCCAGACTCTATCTTCCTCCTGGTTTTCTTTTACATTTAAATCCCAGTATTCATTAAGGATTGGGTTTATCGTATATTTTCGACTGCGAGTATTGCCTGATTCAGATAAAACACCTTCCTTCACTAAATATTTCATATACCGATTCACAGCTTGGCGAGAAATCCCAAAATGATCCACAGCCATTCTTGTGACCTCGCTCGGGTATTCTCGAACATGCCGAAGGATAAAATTAGTAATATCATCAAATTTTTGAGACATCCGGTTTCCTTTTATTGTCAAAAGATATAATTATTATTGTCAACTTGTTGAATTGTATTGTAAACTTGGAATACGTTATTGTCAACCGAAAGGTATAGTTCTTCGAACAAAATTTTTCTTCTAGGCCAGGATGCATCCTTAATTAATAGAAGTGGCGCAGATAGAGTATCTTCTAAATTTCAATTACAATTCCCTCTTGACATTAACGTTACGTCATAGTTTAGACTATCCTTCGGAGATCAAACGATGCCCTACACCGTCAAACAGTTATCCAAAATGGCAGGCGTCAGCGCGCGCACCCTGCACTACTACGACGAGATCGGTCTGCTGGCCCCGCCCGAATATGGCGGCAACGGCTACCGACATTACGATGAGGCATCCCTTCTGCGCTTGCAGCAGATTTTGTTCTACAAGGAACTGGGCCTGGACTTGAAGCAGATCAAAGCCATTCTGGACCGGCCGGACTTTAATGTGCTCGACTCGCTCAAAGACCACCGCCAATCGCTGCACAAGCAGGTGAAGCGCTTGAATCTCCTGATTCAAACCGTGGAAAACACGATTCAATATCTGGAAGGAAACACAACCATGAGCCAAAAGAAATTATTCGAAGGGTTTAGCGAAGAAGAAGAGAAACAATACGAGGCCGAAGCGCGCCAATTGTACGACCCGCAAGTGGTCGATGAATCATGGAAGCGGTGGAAAAGCATGAGCAAAGAACAAAAACAGGCCCTCGGGCAGCGCGGCGAAGAAATCTTTGCCGGTGTATTCGACTGCATGCAGCAGGGGTACGGCCCCGAAAGCGCGGAAGTTCAGCGCTGGATGCCCGCCCTGCATGATCACTTCAACGTCTTCTACACCTGCACGCTGGAGATCTTCCGCGGCCTGGGCGACCTGTATGTAAACGATCCCAAATTCCGCGCCACCTTCACCAAAATCCACCCCGATCTGCCGGAGTTTTTGCAAGAAGCGATGGCGTTCTATGTAGACCAGCAGATGGCTAAATAAATGATCTTTAGCCGCAAAAGAGGCTGTCCGTAGAGGGCAGCCTCTTCTATTTAATCCACTTTATGCGATAATAAGATAAAAGTTGTCCTCAATAAACAGCAGAGGTGTATATGTACGACGAATTCAGCACGCATTATGACCGTTTCGTGAACTGGCAGTCGCGCCTGGCCTACGAGATGCCCTTCCTGGAACAGCAAATGCGCCGCAGCGGATCTGGCGGCGGATTCCGCGTGCTGGATTCGGCCTGTGGAACCGGCATGCACACCATCGAATTGGCGCGGCGCGGTTATGCCGCCGCCGGCGCGGACCTGAGCGCGAAGATGATTGAACGCGCGCGCGAGAACGCCGTCTCGGCCGGGGTGGCGGCGCGCTTTGAGACGGCGGGGTTTGGCCAGCTGCAGGCCGCCTTTGGATCCGAAGCGTTTGACGTGCTGCTCTGCCTGGGAAATTCGCTGCCGCATGTGCTCAGCGCGGCCGAACTGGCCGCCGCATTGGAAGATTTCGCCGCCTGCCTGCGGCCGGGCGGTCTGTTGCTGGTGCAAAACCGCAACTTTGACGCCGTGCTGGAGAGCCGCCAGCGCTGGATGGAGCCGCAGAGCTTCCGCGACGAGGAGCGCGAATGGGTCTTTGTGCGCTTCTACGATTTTGAACCCGATGGAAAAATTGCCTTCAATATCCTCACCCTGGAGCGCTCGCCACAGGGCAATTGGAGCCAGCAGCTCACCACCACCTGGCTGTGGCCGCAGCGCGAAAGTGAATTGCTACCCGCCCTGGCCGCCGCCGGTTTTGGCGAAGTGATCCGCTATGGAGATATACAGGGCGCGCCCTTCGACCCGCAAACCAGCCCCAATTTAATCCTCACGGCCAGGAAAGAGTAAACCAGACCAGCGGTGATTTACCCCCATCCCAAGATTCTTGTAGGGCGGATTGAGGGCAAACAAACACAACCTGACAAATTCCCCTCGAATTGCCCGAAATCCGCCGTATTTCAATTCATCCGCAGCCCTGTTTGACGCCACAAAGTTATCATTGAACGCGCAGCTATGCAGCCCGCATATGCAATACTCTTCGGTAGGGGCGGACGGCCGTCCGGCCGAAAAAATCACGGGCGCAGGCACCCCAAAAAACGGGCGCGAGGCCTCGCGCCCCTACATAAGAACGACGGTTCAGATTCTTCTTTAGGCCATCCAATACTTAAAACCCGTTGCTCCGCCCTCTACCCGCCCTACAAAGAATCCGCCCTGAGCGGCAACCCGACCCATGAATACAAACCACCCTCCCTAAAATGCGTTTTCCAGCATTTTGGGGAGGGCTTGGGGCGGGGTTCGTAGCGGTCAATCCCTGGTCAACTGGCGGTACTTGATGCGGTGTGGCTGGTCGGCTTCCACCCCCAGGCGTGCCTTGCGGTCTGCCTCATACTGGGTGTAATTGCCATCAAACCAGAAGACCTTGCTGTCGCCTTCAAAGGCCATAATATGGGTAGCCACACGGTCCAAAAACCAGCGGTCGTGGCTGATGACCAGCGCGCAGCCGGCGAAATTCTCCAGGCCTTCTTCCAGGGCGCGCATGGTGTTCACGTCCAGGTCGTTGGTCGGCTCGTCCAGCAGCAGCACATTGGCGCCCGACTTAAGCATGCGCGCCAGATGCACGCGGTTGCGCTCGCCGCCCGAAAGCTCGCCGACCAATTTTTGCTGGCTGGAGCCGGTGAAGTTGAAGCGTGAGACGTAAGCGCGCGAGTTGAACTGGCGGTTGCCCAGTTGAATCGTCTCCTGCTCGTCGCTGATCATCTGCCAAACGGTCTTCTCCGGGTCCAGGTCATCACGCGACTGGTCAACATAGGCCAACTGCACCGTCTCGCCCAGGCGCAGAACGCCGCTGTCGGGCTGCTCCTGGCCGGTGATCATGCGGAACAGGGTGGTTTTGCCCGCGCCGTTGGGGCCAATAATGCCTACAATCGCGCCGGGCGGGATGCTGAAGTTCATGTCTTCCACCAGCACGCGGCTGCCGTAGCTCTTGCTCACCTTTTGCGCCTCGATGACCACATCGCCCAGGCGCGGCCCGGCGGGGATGTAGATTTCCAGGTCGCGGGCCAGCTTTTCGCTTTCCTGGTTGAGCAGCTTCTCGTAGGCGCTGATGCGCGCTTTGGATTTGGAATGGCGGCCCTTGGGCGACATGCGAATCCAGTCCAGCTCGCGCTCCAGGGTTTTCTGGCGCTCGCTCTCGCCTTTCTCTTCCTGTGCCAGGCGGTTCTTCTTCTGCTCCAGCCAGGAAGAGTAATTGCCTTCCCAGGGAATACCCTGCCCGCGGTCGAGTTCCAGAATCCAGCCGGCCACGTTATCGAGGAAATAGCGGTCGTGCGTCACGGCGATCACCGTACCGGCGTAGCGCTGCAGGTGATGCTCCAGCCAGGCGACTGTTTCGGCGTCCAGATGGTTGGTCGGCTCGTCCAGCAGCAGAATATCGGGGGCCTGCAGCAGCAGGCGGCACAGCGCCACGCGGCGGCGCTCGCCGCCCGAAAGCACCTTGATGGGCGTGTCGCCAGGCGGGCAGCGCAGGGCGTCCATCGCCATCTCCAGGCGCGCGTCCAGGTCCCAGATATCCTGGTGATCAATCTGCTCTTGCAACTCGCCCTGGCGCTCGATCAGCGCGTTCATTTCATCGTCGCTTAACGGCTCGGCAAAGCGGTTGCTGATCTCTTCGTACTCTTTCAGCAGGGCAATCTTATCGGCCACAGCCTCTTCCACCATTTCTTTGACAGTTTTACTGTCGTCCAGCCGGGGTTCCTGCTCCAGGTAGCCAATGGTGTAGCCGGGCGAGACGTGCGTTTCGCCGTTGAACTCTTTATCTACCCCGGCCAGAATACGCAGCAGGCTGGATTTACCCGCGCCGTTGAGGCCCAGCACGCCAATCTTCGCGCCGTAGTAATAGCCCAGGTAAATATCCTTGAGCACCGGTTTTTTCTCGTAAAACTTGCTCACCCCTACCATGGAATAAATCACTTTATTGGGTTCGTTCGCCATACCTCTTCCTTTATTACCATCCATCCAATCCCTGCCAGGGTCATCCCGGCGGGGGAAATTTCATCCGCTCCGGTCTTTACCCCCCGGCCTTTTTGGCGCGGTAGCCCAGCGCCAGCAGAGCGGCCACCAGCGTGTCGCGGTGATCGCCCTGAATTTCAATTTGGCCGTCTTTCACCGCGCCGCCCGCCCCGCAGCGTTTCTTTAATTCAGCGGCCAGCTTGCGCAGGTCTTCTTCCGCCAAAGGCAGCCCGCTGACCAGCGAAACCGCCTTGCCGCCGCGTCCTTTCTTCTCCAGACGCACGCGCACATTACCGTCGCCGGCCGCCGCCGCGGGCTTCTTGCGGCAGGCGCACGCGTCGATGGGCCGGCCGCAGTCGGGGCATACGCGCCCCAATTCCGTGGAATAGACGGTTCGCGCGTCTTCGCGCCGGGGGGTCATCTTCATTCTTCTACGTCTCGCTTCCTGTGATTGCAAAAATTATACCGTGAGTCGCGGCAAAGTCCGGCCCGTTTTCTGCCAATGGCGGTCTTTTTTCGGAATTTGTGCAACCAAAGCCGCCGGCCAGCGTATATGCAGTGTAAGCAAAAACATATCCGCGGCAAAACAAAAGCCGCATCCATGATAAGGAGTCTCTTAATCTTATGAAGAAAACACTTTTATTGTCTCTGGCGGCTCTGATGCTGGCTATGCTGGCCTGCAGCGCGGGCGGATGGGAAATTAACATCAACAATGACGGGCGCTTTGTGAAAGGCTCGGGCAATATCACCACCGAAACCCGCGACGTGTCGGGGTTTAACAGTATTGAATTCAACGGCCTGGGCGACGTGGAAATTGTGCAGGGCAGCGAAGAAGGTCTCACCATCACCACCGACGACAATCTGCTGCCGCTCATCACCACCGAGGTGAAAGGCAGCACGTTGGTCATCGGCATCGAGAAAGGCTACAACATTAACCTGCCCAGCAAAATGAAGTTCACCATCCAGGTCAAAGACCTGCAGAAGCTGCAAATTTCCGGCCTGGCCAATGTGGAAGCCGACGACCTGGCCCTGCAAGACCTGTACATTGGCATTAGCGGCGGCTCGGTAAAACTGCGCGACCTGACCGCCAAAGACGTGCGAATCAGCATCAGCGGCTTGGGCAACGTGGACCTGGACGGCGAAGCGCGCTCGGTGCGCATGGACTCGTCCGGCGGCGGCAGCCTGGATGCCGAAGACCTGCGCGCTGATTCGGTCAGCATCTCCATCAGCGGGGTGGGGCAGGCCAGCGTGTGGGCCATCGAAACGCTCAACGTGGAGATCAGCGGCGGCGGAGAAGTGGCTTACTACGGCAAGCCCGAAATCACCCGCGACATTGACGGCGTGGGCACCCTCAACAGCCTGGGCGAGAAATAATCCGCCCGCCAGCAGCCAACCCATTCAACTTCCCGCTTCAAGGCGGGAAGTTTTTGGTGTTAAACATATTCATTCCTGAAACGGAATCCATCTCTCAGGGAAAAAGCAGGTTATACTTTTAACATCGTCTGCTGCAGAAAAGGCAAAAAGGGGGGCTTCACTACCGATTCATGGCAATTTCTATGCCCAACTTTAACCGATTCTGTAATGGAATTGTAAAGTATTCGTCTTAATTAACGTAAAGCGATTCGCTCATGTCATTGCAAGTCGAACAGGAAGCAGGGCTCATCACCCAGGCTGAAAGCGGCAGCAAACCTGCGTTTGCGGCTTTGTATGAATTGTATCTGGCCGAAATTTACCGGTATGTGTATTACCGGGTGATGGACCACATGGAAGCCGAAGACCTGATCGAAAAAGTCTTTATCAAAGCCTGGGAGAGTTTGACCCGCCCACGCCCCAACCGGCAGCCGCTGCAGAACTTCCGCGCCTGGTTGTACCGCATCGCGCGCAACACAGTCATCGATCACCAGCGCATGGCACGTCACGCCGTCTCCATTGAGGATATTGACCGCTTACAGGTCAATCATCCTGGGCTGCAGGAGCAGGTTGAGCAGGATGAGCGCGCTCAACAACTGGCACAGGCCTTAAGCCAGTTGGATGAGATCTCGCGCGAGGTGCTTTTGCTGCGCTTTGTCAACCAGCTCAGCCATGCCGACGCGGCCACCGTCATGGGTATCAGCGAAAACCACATGCGCGTCTTGCAATATCGCGCGTTGAAGAAGATGAAGGTCTTATTAAATGCCTGACTTAAAGAACACCTTACCCGGCAACACCCAACCAGCCCAGCGGCTGGCCGACCTGCTCGATAACCGCGGCGAGCAGGGAGATGTGCCGCTGCCGCTCTTGGAACACGAAGAACAAGAGCTGCAAGAGCTGCTGGCCGTTGCCGATTGGATCACCCAGGCGCCCAAAGCAGAACCCTCTGCCCAGTTCCGCCAGCAAAGCCGCCAGCGCATTCTCAAACAGATTGATCAGCCTAAGCCTGTAACATTTTGGCAAGGGCTTCGTCTTATATTTACTGAAGGGCTTAGCTCATTCAAAATCAAACGCCGCACCGCGTTGGTGTTGATGAGCATCGTTTTATTGGTAGCTATGTTATCGGTGGGCGGAACCAACATTGTACTGGCCTCCAGCGACGCGCTGCCCGGTGATTCACTGTACAACATCAAAATCTTAATAGAGCAGGCGCAGCTCGTTGTCGCCTCTCCGGAACAGCGGGTAGAGCAAATTAACGGTAATTTAGAGACCCGCGTGGAGGAAATTGAAGCCCTGGTTGAAGCAGGCCGCTTTGAAGATTTGCAGGTTGCTCTGGCTACCTTTGACAGCGAAGTTTCCGATCTGGCAAACGCTATGGCCAGCCTGCCGCCGCAGAGCCCGGAGCGGTCTGAAGCCCACCAACTGTTGTTGGAAACCGCGCACAATAACCGCATTCAGGTATTAACCAGCTTGCTGGACAAAGTCCCTGAAAGCGCGCGCCCGGCGATTGAAAAAGCCATTCAATCGACAAGCGACCTGGAGCCGCAGGAGACCAAAGGAAAACCAGAAAAAACGGTAACGCCTCAACCGACAAAAGAAAAACCGGCAGGGAAACCAGAAGACATCAACACTCCCGAAAAGGGCAAGCCCACCACATTGAGCACGCCCGAAAAAAGGTCCATCCCGACCGCGACACCCAAACCCACCCAAACACCGAAGCCAACCAAAGTGCCGCCTGGTCAGGTAGACAAAGACAAACCCGACAAGCCTGAAAAGCCTGAGAAGAAAGAAAAGTAGCCTTCGGGGAAGTCTTATCAAAGGGAAAACGATATGCAGACCTTCTGGAGAACCAAGTCCAGAGGGTCTTTTGATTGATTGAAACAAGGTACAAGGAAAAACGTAGTTGAAAAAGAGCAGAAAACCATTATTGAAACAACGCCGCGGCCAGGGGATGGTGGAATTCGCCCTGGTGATTCCGCTCTTGCTCGTGCTCATTCTAGGCATCATGGAGTTCGGACGGTTGTTCGCCATTTATATCTCGGCATACAGCGCCAGCCGCGAAGCTGCGCGATACGGTTCGGCAGTAGGGGATAGCGGAAGCGGACTGCAGTTCTACGAGGACTGCGATGGAATCAAGGCTGCAGCCATGCGCGTGGGGATTTTATCGGTCAATGACCCCAGCCAGATCGAAATCCGCTACGATCACGGGCCAGGGCAGACGCCTTTCGACACCGCCTGCCCGCCCACCCACGATGTCAACCTTGGCGATCGGGTGGTGGTACGCGTCTCCGCCAGCTACCAGCCAGCAGCCGGGCTCGTCAAGATCCCGGCAGTACCTATAACCATCGAAAGCGCCCGCACCATCATCATCCGTGCCAGCGTTATTGGCACACCGGCTCCATCACCTTCTTACGCGCAAACCCGCACCGCGACCATCACCCGAACCGCCACCATCACGCCTACCCAAACGCCGACCAATACCCCCACCAATACGCCTACCAACACGCCTACCAACACGCCCACCAACACGCCCACCGACACCCCTACGCCGACGAATACCTTCACACCAACGCCCACCAATACCCCCACCAATACGCCTACCCCCACTTCCACCTTTACGCCGCTGCCATTGGAGGGCGAAACGCCATCACCCATCCACACACCCATTGAGAACTTGCCCCGTTAGATCATTGATCGTGAATTGGAAATAAGATGAGATCACAACTCTTCAAGAACCCATCCCCCAAAAACGAAAAAGGCCAGGCTTTCCTGGAGTTTGGCCTGGTGCTGGTCTTGCTGCTCATCCTGCTCGCCGGTGTGGTAGACCTGGGACGCGCTTTTTATACCTTTATCATGCTGCGCGATGCCGCCATGGAAGGCGTTGCCTACGGATCGGCCTTTCCCGGCCACTGCAACCAGATTGAAGACCGCATCATCGACAACCTCAACCCGGGAATGATGGTGGACATGGAAATTCGATACTCCGACGGCAGCTCCACCTATTCCTGCGGCGACGCCGATGTTGAGCTGGTGGCCTGTTCGGGCAATGAAATTGAGATTAGCGTTTCGCAGCCCGATTTTCCCGTCACCATGCCGCTGCTGGGCGCGTTTATCGGCCGCCAAACCATTAATTTAACCGCTGATGTCAGCGGCACCGTCATCCAGCCTCCCTGTGGTATGGCTTCACCCTGATGCCAGAAGAGAGAAAAGTTATGAATTTCAACCAACAACGCGAATCCGGACAAGTTATGGTCATTCTGGCCCTGGTGCTGGTGGGCCTGCTGGGTTTTGCCGCCCTGGTGGTCGACGGCGGCACGATCTTTGCCGACCGGCGCTTTGACCAGAGCGCCGCCGACGCCTCGGCGGTGGCCGGGGCGGTGGCCGCTGCCCAGAGCATTGAGAACCAATACATCACCAACGGCAGTTTTGAATGCAGCGACAGCAAAGTGATCGCCGCCATGCAAGACGCCGCCGACGCCGCCATTGACCGCTCGCTCGATAACCGCTTCACCCTCACCGAGCTGCCCACCCAGGCCGACCTGGACGCGGCCAAACACGGCGTTTACATCGCCTGCGGCGAAGAAGACCACGACGCCTGGACACAGGGTTACATCGATGTGATGGTCGACATCTCCTCCGACGTCGCCACCACCTTTGCCCACATGTTTTACCCCGGCGGCTTCCGCAATTCGGTTGAAGCCGTGGTGCGGGTCAAACCGCGCACCTCGGGCGCCTTTGGCTACGCCATCGCGGTCCTCAGCAAAGATTGCCAGGCCAACTACGGTAACCTCAAGGTGTCTGGCAATTCTCTGGTGACCATTAACAACTCCGGCATGTTCTCCAACTCGTGCATGAAAGGCAACGGTAACGTTAAGGTAACCGCCGATGAAGGCATCCGCTTTGTCGATGGTTACAGCGCCGACGGCGGCGTAACCATCAGTCCCACCCCCGCGCAGACGGCCGAAGAGCTGCCCACCTTCACCTACCCGCCTGCCGACGCCGACTGCGCGAAATTGAGTGCGTATGGTGAGGTGAAAATCAATAACGACTCCGATAATGTAACTCTTAACCCGGGGCGATACACTGGCATATCCGTCAGTAAAGGAAAAGTGAATTTGAAGCCCGGCCTGTACTGCGTCAGCGGAGACATTAAACTGACGGGAGGCATTATTGCCGGCGATGATGTGATGTTTTATCTACAGAAAGACGGCAGCAAAGATACCAACTTCGATTCCAGCGGCGATGCGCAAATTAACATCCGCGCCCCGCGGTCCGGCCCGTGGTACGGCATGTTGATTTACATGGCCTCTGGCAACAAAGGCAGTATCTCTTTGCTCGGCAACAGCATTTCTGAATACAAAGGCACGGTTTACGCACCCGATGGGCATGTCAACGTGGGTGGCACCTCAAACCAATTGGGGCAGTTCAGTACCCAGATCATCGCCTACACCGCGGAAATCTTTGGCACCACCACAATGGAGATCAACTTCGACGATACCATTCATTACTCCAACCCATCATTCCTGGATATGTACGAATAAAGACGGTTAAGGGAATCAGGGGGAAGATCCCTTTTCTAGAGCGCCTGTGACCTGTCCGCTTCACAGGCGCTCAACCTTTAACTAAAAAATCCCCCGGCCAGATGGTCGGGGGAAAACTTGCCTGTGGATTACCACTCGCGGCGCGGGGGCTTCTGGCCGCCGGGGCCGCCGGGACGACGGTTGCCGCCGCCAGGGCCGCCAAAGCCGCCACCACCACCAGGCCGGCGATTGCCACCGCCGAAACCACCGCGGCCGCCGCCACCGCCCATCGGGCGCTCTTCGCGCGGGCGAGCTGCATTCACAACCATGGCGCGGCCTTTCAGGTCTTTGCCATTCAGAGCGTCAATGGCGGCCTGCGCCTCACCATCGTCATTCATTTCGACGAAGCCAAAACCGCGCGGTTGGCCGGTCATTTTGTCTTTGATCATGGATACGGAAGCAACTTCACCGAAAGCCTCAAAAGCCTGTCGGACGTCATCTTCACTTACACTGTAGGGCAAATTGCCAACGTAAATATTCATTTCTCTTTTCCTTTGAACTGGGTCAAATATTTTCTCATCCGATCAGGCTGCTTTTTGCTTGCATCAATTCTCTGCATCTCTTTTCGTATGAGGACGTCTTAGATGGTATTATATCAGGATTCTTATCAAAGAAAGCGAATTTCGCTATACTAAAAAGCTGTACAGCTGTCATTTTCTCGGCTGGTTTTTTTCACGTTTACCGGCCAAAGGAGACCCATTATGCCCCCTCGCGGCGCGCGCGGTAGTGATTGGATGGTCGTCAGGCGCTGCCTGGCGCTTGTAGCGCGCTTGCAGCGCGGTCCTGCCTCGCCCCAAGAGCTGGTGCAGGCCGTTTGCGACGCCCTGGGGCCGGATGCCTACCCGCCAGACCCATCTGCCCGCGCGGCAGCCTTCAAGCATGACCGCGACCACCTGCGCCAGCACCTCGACGCCGATTTTGTTTACGATCCGGCCGCGCGCCAATACGCCCTCACCCAGGCCGGTCCGTTTGGCCGCCTGCACCTCTCCGATTCCGCCCTGCGCGCCGTGCGGCTGCTCTCCGAAGCCTTCACCGGCCAAATGGGCGCGCGCCAGGAGGTGCAGGCCCTGCTGCAGGAGCTGACCACCCGCCTTTCCCCGGCCGATCAGCGCCGCCTGGAGACTCTCAACTCGGCTGTTGACCTTGATCTGCAGCAAGACGTAGACCGCGGCTCCATCCCGGAAGTGGTGTGGCAAACCGTCGAGCGCGCCGTGCGCGTCCAGCGCAAGCTGTGCTTTAACTACATCTCCCCGCGCCACGAAGACCGCCTGCCGCGCTACCACGAGGCCGCTCCCGCGCAAATGCGCTTTCAGCGCGGCCACTGGTACCTGTACGCCTTCGACCTCTACAGCCGCGACCCCTATGGTGAAGAACGCTTTGACAGCGGTTATAAAAACTTCCGCGTCCAATACATCTGCGCCGATGAAAAGCTCATCATCAGCCCCACCCGCCTGCCGGGCGTTGCGCGCACCCCGCCGCGCTACGAAGTGCATTACCGTCTTGAGCCGCGCCTGGCGCGCGGGCAGATCAGCCATCACTTTGAGAATACCCACATCACACGCCTGCCCGACGGCCGTGCCGAAATCACCGCCACCACCGATAACCTGTGGGAGGCCGCCCAGGTGCTGCTCTCGTACAGCGACGGCTGCGAAGTGCTGGGCTGCCCCGAATTGCGCCAGATGATGGTGGACCGCACCCGTGGAATGGCAGCCATTTACGGACTCGATGTAGAAAACCGCTCCAAATTGGCAGACTTACCCACAAATACGGACGAGTGATTCGGATATCATGGTCATATCTGAACACGCCATCCGGGTCCGGGTCAGGGGAAGAGGGGAGCCCCTCCGGACAAAAAAGAAAAAGCTCATGGGCCAGGGGAGAAGAAGAATGCCCAAAGAGCTTTTTTTATTTTTTAAGAGCCGTGCCCCTGCCGCGGGAAAAAGATTCACTTTCCCCCTCCGGCTCCCCCGCACAGCGGGGGAGAGAATCTCGGTTATGAGGATACCTGGTCTTCAGCCTCTTCCCTGCGACGCGGGGATGAGGCCACTTTATTTCACCACTTTTTTGATTTCTTGAATCACCTGCTCGATGTTTTCCAGGACTTCAGCATTACGAAAACGCAAGACACTATACCCCTTGGACTCAAAAATTGCGGTCCGTTCGGAATCATAATCGAATTGTCCTGCATGAAACCCGCCATCAATTTCAATGATCAGCTTTCTTGCTGGAGCGCAAAAATCCACAATGTAGTCGCCAATGGGATGCTGCCGTCGAAAATGGATGTTGTTAATCTGGTGATGACGAATGCGCTGCCAGAGCTTATCCTCTGCGGGTGTTGGTAATTTCCTCATTTCTCGCGCGTGGATCATGCTGATTTGCTTTTTGGATAAATTTGCCATTTCAAATCCACCTTTTTGGATTTTCTTGCAGTCTCTCACTGACGCGCGCAAAAGGCATGCGAGTTACGACCCCCTCCCAGCCTCCCCCGGCAAGCCAGGGGAGGTGACTTCCATTCTCTTCACCCTTCCCTGCGTCAGCGGGGAAGGGTCGCGGCGCAGCCGCGGGGATGGGGCATTCGCACTGCCCATCCGGCAAGCCAGGGGAGGTGACTTGCACTCTGCTCACCCGTCCCTGCGTCAGCGGGGAAATATCGCGGCTGGAATGGTGCAAAAAAGTGGACACAAAAAATGTCCTGATCGGGTAAAACTAAAGAAATGGAGATCAGGCATGGAAAAGAGAAATTACCGAGAATACCCACCAGAGTTCAAAATGAACGCGCTGGAA
>NZ_LGCL01000010.1 GCF_001306115.1 Ornatilinea apprima
GCATGGGAATATCGCGGCTGGAAGCGGGTGTATTCGAAATCCGCATGAAGTCCGCGATCCACACCGCATCTGAACGGTCATTTTTTACTTTCCGAACGCCGCTTTTCCGGTAAGCGGAGATTTGCAGCGGGTTGATCACAGACACCGGGTAACCTTGACTGGTCAGGACATCATACAGAGACAGCCAGTAGTGACCGGTGGCTTCCAGTCCGATGGAGACTTCATTTCCAAGCTGGCTCAAGTGCTCCAGCAGATACTCCAACCCGGCACGCGTATTCTCGGTCACAAAGACCGGCTTGCACACCTGCCCGCTCTCGTTCAAGATCGCCACCGCGTGTTTGCGCTTGGCGACATCTATGCCACAGTAGAATGTCATGGCAGCACCTCCTTCGCGTGAGTACTTGAAGTGAGGCGACCTCAGACAGCCATGAGCCTCTCAGCCTTGTCCGTTTTGCGCCGCTAGAACGGCTACCTGCTTATACGAGACCTCTCACAGCGCTGAGGCGGCATTCTTATCTACGAGGCTTGCCCTCAAGGGTCATACCGTCGGCCTCAGCTTCCCACAGCATCTTAGAAAAATATGGATTTGATAAAATTGATTTTCTCATATCAAATTTAATAACCGAGAAACCTTGTAAAAATATTTATTACCACGCAGTAAAAAAAGCGCCTAAGTAGAACTGCTTCTTTGATTTCTTGGTTACTTAAGCAAAAGACCCGTTTTGCACTCCTCAATACTCAAATAACTGCTGTCAGGATCTTCGGATTCCAAGCGTTTAAATGATAAGTTTTCATCGTAAAACACCCGAAACCTGAAAGCCATATTTTCATTGGCCCCAAAATAATAGTAAACTTCAACACTATTCGAACAATTATATACCTGGTCAAAACCGATTATTAAGTTATGAACTTCATCTAAAGTCATGCCTTCAATAAGTTGGGCACTAAAGTAGCTTACAGGAAAATCGGTTTCAGGTGGATGATCTTCTAACCTTACTCCTAATGTTTGTGCAAGCTTCATCCGCTCATCCTTTTGATTTTCTCTTAATAAAGAAGATATCAATACACAGACTATTAACAGGAAAGCTAGAGCTAAAAACATATTTTTTTTCATAAAGAAGCCTCCTATTGAATCTAATCGCTATCTACAGCTAGTGCGCGGATTTTGTCAATAAGGTCTTCATATGATTCAAAATCACTCCTGAAATCGATTGCATCACTTATCGCTGCTTCACCCAATAGAATGTCTCCTTGATTTGAGGTATCTATTTCGCGCAATGTATTAATTGGCCTCGATAAATTAGAACCAAAAAAATACCCTAAAAACAAAAGCCCAGAATAATGATGTGATTGATTTGATGATGGATTGTCTGAATCTAAATATTTTTCCTGCAAACCGTTATTTTGCTCACCTAAGGGCATAAACTCTTTTGGCCCTTTCGCAACACTTATTGCCGCCAGTGTCCAATGAGAGTCCGCGGGTATACCTCCAAACACCAAGGAAAAATCGCGCATGAATTGGCTTTCTTGTTCCGGCGAATAATGTGAAGCTAATCGTTCCACATGATCTGCATAACTATTCCAACCAGAATTTTCTTCTTGTTTCCAATAACTGACATCGCTCCAAATGCTATTCTTGTGTTGATAATAGAATTTTTCATCGGCGGGTGTCCAATTTCCATTTTTACCTCCACCAATTAAGACTCTTCTAATTAATAGATCTCTTCTAATATTATTCATGCAAATACTATTACAACTCCCACCTCCTTCTCCTGTCCCCTCAATAGCTATGTGTCCTGTTGGATCAGAAAGTTTAATCGGGTTTTGAGGATATGTGTAACGGTTCAAATTTGAAACTGCATAAGGATCGGGTATCAGTGTATCCGGTTGATTAAACTGTATTATACAAGGAATTAATCATGGAAGAATCACGGTTGAATATTGTTACCTATCTTTGGAAAGAACGTTTTTTGCCAGTTATGTTGTTTAACGGTTTTGTTTATGCGATAACATCTCTGCTTTTACCAGTACCGCAAGTGGTAATCCCTGTCGGTTTTTTTCTTGGCTATATAAATATATTGGTTATGAATTCCGTTCAACCAAGAAATCCATTAAAACCAAGAAGTCCATTTTTGAGGATACTAAAAATTATTCTCGTTACCCTATTGGGAAGTCTATTAGGGGTGCTTTTCCTACGGGGAGCTTGTCTAACCCTCAAAAATCCTGTTTGCTCTCCAAATAGTTTACGGGCTACCATATTTGCTATCTTCGCTTTCGTTCAGATTGCGGTCATTGGAATTTCAATTGAAACCTATTTTTCAAAGAATACCAAATTACCATAAGGCGTTCTGTACTTTTTTGTATAAACTTTTACTTTATCTCTATCCATCAATATTTTCCCTCCTTTAACCAAAGAAAAAAGCCGCCCATCGGCGGGCGGCTGATAATCGAAATGAACTTGCAGCTTACAGGCTGCGTTCCAGGTTAATCTCGTGGATGAAATAACCGGTCTCGATATTCACGCGCTGCGCGGCGCTGGCGTAATTGTCGCTCTCCAACTGCACAGGGGTAAATATGCCGGTGTCCTTCATGCCAAACAGATTGCCATCCACCACCAGACCGGTGGCGTTCAATTTCACTCCCACCGCTTCCGGCAGGCGCACTTTCACATCCCCCACAAAACCCATCACACGCAGGTTGGTTTCCCCTTCGGGAAAATCTGCCCGCGAGAGATCGAGGACGGTGTCGCCAATGACGTTCCAGATCTCCTGGCTGTGCACCGGCCAATCGCTGCCCAAATTCACATCGCCCAGCAGATGAAAATCAACATTGGTCTGGCTGCCCAGCATGCGCGGGCGCACCAGCAGCAGCACCCCCAGCAGAATGATCAGCGACGGCCAAACATACAGCCAGATATTCACGCGCGTCAGCGTGCCAATAAAGAGAATGATTCCCAGGGCGATCATCGCGCCGCCCACCCACAAAGCCGGTTTCTTTGCCATCTTTGCCTCCAGGCGAAAAATTGTCTACTTCATATACGCATAAACCCGGCCGGGGTTGCGCGCCGAAGCCGCCCGTTCAGGCGCGCCGGGCCGCCCGCAGGCGCGAGACCAGGCTGGCCAGCGCCAGCAGCGCCACCGCCACCGCCGCGGACAGGGCCGCAGCCCCCACCGTTGGCACTGCGCGGTGCTTGACCCAGATACCCACAAACGACCACACCAGCACCAGCAGATAGGCCACATCCTTTTGCGTGCGCGCCATCGCCAGCGCCACCAGCAGCGCGGCCGACAGCACCACCACCAGCCAGATTTCGGGGCGAAGTCCCCAACCGTTCCACTGCAGGTAATCCAGCAGCGCGGTCAGGTTGGCAATGGTTGCCACCGTAATCCAGCCCAGGTAAACGCGCACCGGCAGCTGCACCAGCCATTTTTCCGCGGCGGGCACCTGCGGATTGCGCGGCTCCATGCACAGGTAGACCACGATTAACAAAGCCAGCAGCACCAGCATCACCGCCAGCGTGGCGGGGAACTGGTTGTAGTGCCACAGCACCAGCCAACCGGCGTTGAACAGCCCCGAAAGGGCAAATGGATAACCGATTTTGCGCAGGCGCGGATTCTCGCGCTGGGCGGGCAGGGCCTGGTAGACCGCCAGCAGCAGCCAGCCGATGAAAATCACGCCCCAGATGGAAAACACATACCCCGCCGGGGTGAAATACACCTCGAACCGATCAGAGATCTCGCCGGTGGATTGCCCGTTAATCGGCAGGGCGTTGGCCAGAATATTCACGGTGAGCGCCGCCAGCACCGAAACCACCACAGCCGCCTGGCGCAGCGAATCTTTGTTCATTTTTCTCCTCCCCAAATTCAAAAATAGGCTTTCTTTCATTATAGCCCGCTGCGCCCGCCAGGCGAGCGGGCATAGAAGCTTTGCCAGGCCGCGTTTTCCAGCAGATTGGGGAGGATTCGGCGTGGTGTTTGCATTAGAATCCCATTCTTCAGTAGGGGCGGATGGCCATCCGCCCAAAAATCACCGGCGCGGAGCAGCGGTAGGGTGGGAGCAGGGCGGGAAAACCCATACAAAGGTAAACTTGCGTAATCACCCGCCCGAATCCCACCAACAAAAGCCAATGGTGGGTTTCGGGCGGCGACAAAATGGTTTTGGCACAAAGTATATTGTCCGCCCTCCACGCCACCCTACGGAAGAATCCAATCCGCGGTAGGGTGGGAGCAGGGCGGCTAACCCATTCAAAGGTAAACCGGCGTAATGATCCGCCCGAATCCCACCAACAAAAGCCAATGGTGGGTTTCGGGTGGTTTCAAGGGTTCTTCGCTTGGGGTGGGCTCAACACCTGGGCTAAGACGACGGCTGCAACAAATAAGGAACCAGATCGGCCGTGGTGGGTAAAATCAAATCCGCGCCGGCGCGGCGCAGCTCATCTTCCTTGCCAAACCCGCACAGCACCCCCACCGTCTGCGCGCCGGCTGCCTTGCCGGCCAGAATATCCACGGTGGTATCGCCGATCATCAGGCATTCTTCCGGGTGCACACCCATCGCTTTCGCCGCGTGAACAATTGGGTCGGGAAAGGGCTTGGTATACTGGCAGGTTTGCGATGTGACCACCGTCTGAAAATGCGGCAGCAGATCAAACTGGCGCAAAAACGCGTGCGTGCTGATCTGGTCGCGCGCGCTGACCACCGACATGGGGTACGCGCTGCGCAATGCACTCAACATTTCCATCACCTGCGGAATGATCCAGAACTTGCGTGGGGCTTTCTTACGGTTCAAATGAGCCAGACGGTTATAAATCACCGCCAATTCGTCGTCAAAATGCAGGCGGTCCATCCAGTGATAGAGCAAATTACCCGGCGTTTCCAGGCCGATGATCATCCAGCGCGCGAACGCGCGCGCGTCCCAGCGCGGAGCCAGCCATTTTACCGGCGTCAGCGCGGTAGAGATGCGGTGCGCCCATAAATCGTCCGTGTCGCTCAACGTGCCGTCCACATCAAAACACAGGGCGCGCACGCGAGAAAAATCAATGCCGGGGGGCTGAATCAATGCGTCTGCCATGCGGAAAAACCACCTTTCATACCATCCAAAATCGTCTTATCGGGCGCGATCAGCCAGGCAACCTCTTCACCCGATAAGGCCAGCCATACCGCCGCGTCATCACTTTGAACTTCCCAGCGCTCCGTGTTTGGCAGCGTGGTTTCCGCGCCGGTCCAGCGCTGCTGCGCGTACTGGCGCAGCGCGTCAAACAGCTCACGGGCGTCGGCAGCCGAATCGGCTTGCCAGCGCACCGCCAGGGCCGTCTGACCGGTTTGCTCGTTGGCATACAGGCGGTAGCGGTCGCCGCCCCAGCCGGCTGCCGCCTGGCGCGCCTGCTCCAGCGGAATGCGCGTCTCTGGCTGCCAGCCGTAAGAGAGCAGCAAAAAGGTATACCATTCTCCCAGCACGCTCGAATCGACCATCTTCCAGCCGTTTTGCGCGTCGGCGGTTACCGGCAGGTCCACTTCAGCGGGCTGTTCAGCCGGGTAAAGCCCGGGGTGCAGAATTTGCTCGGTGGAAACCGGCGGATTGGCATAGGCCTGATCGACCGCCGCCCAACCGCCCTGGTCGTACAGCGTCTGAACGAACTCGTTGCCTTGCACATAAGGGAACATGAAATCTTGCTGCATAAACTCCGGCGCCGAATCATACACCGGCGTTTCAAACGTCAGCGAGAAATCTTGAAGATCAACATAATCCTGGTCAGTGGCGTGCCGGAAGAGCCACAACTGCTCAGAAAGGGTGGCGTCTCCTTCGATTAAAGCCAGCACAGCCGAGCAGGCATCAAATTCCAGCATGCAGACGCTGTCCTCGTAACCCAGACCGTTGCGCAGATCATAAGTCTGGTCTTGCAGGGCGTGGGTATACTCGTGGGCGTAGGTCATGCGCTCCACCCCGCTGAAGTCATCACCCTGCACCACCACCATCCGGCCGGTCTGGCTGTCGTAATAACCGGCCACCTGCTCGCTGAACAGCTCTTCATAGAAATCCAACAGTTCAAAACCGTTGGGCAGCAGCCCAAGCGCGGTGAGCAACTGAGCATCGCTTTGCGCGTCTTCGGCGGTGTAATCGCGGAAAAATTCCTCTTTCACCACCACTTCCAGCTCTGCCGGGGAGAGCACATCGCGATACACCGCCTGGCGCGGGGTAAGGCGGCGCAGCTGCGCCACCTCCAGTTGAATCTGGTTCATCTCTTCCAGCACACCGGCGGGAAGCGGCTCGTCGGGCAGCGCGTCCGGCAGGATAACGGGAAACGGCTCCACCGAAATTTGGGCGCTGGATTTTGCGGGGGTCAACAGCAGCAGCCCGCCAACCGCCAGCCCGGCACCAACCAGGCAAAGGCTGGCCGTGAGCATCAGCGTGAGCGCAGAGAAAAGAAGTTTGCGGGTCAAGGGCACTCCTCGGTTGCAATTCCCTCTATTTTATCCGAAAAGCGCGGTAAGGTCGCGGTAAATTTTTATCCAATCTGCGCGCCAGTTGGGTGAGGTCAGTTCTCCAACACAAACTGGATCGCGTAGCTGGCGTCTCCATAGCCGGGGCGCGCTTCAAGCGCCTTTTGGAAGGACTGCAGTGCCTCCTGGCTCAATCCCTGGCGGTAAAGCGCCCAGCCCTTCCACAGCAAGCCCTCTTCCGAATTGGGGGTTACCTCCAGCGCGTAGTCGGCGATGGTGTTCAGTTCCTCAAACATACCGGCATGGAAGTATGCTAAAAAGGGACCAAACTGGTAGCGCAGCATGCGCTGTGGTAAGCCGATCTGGCGGGCCTGGTTGTAGGCCTCGGCCGCTTCAGCGTAACGTTCAAAATACACCAGATTGGTGCCCAGATTGAACCAGGCAAACGCGTTTCGCGGTTCGGTCCTGGTTTCTGCCTGGGCCTGCTTTAAGGCATTCTGGCGGTTGCTGCGCGCATCCCAATCACTGGCCAACAGCGATTGCAGCTCGGCTTCGCGCTCTGGCTGGTAAATCAGAATATACACACGGTTAAAGGCCTGCCAGCGTTTGTCGGCGTCCTGGTACGTTACAACATGATTGCCGCCTTCATACACGTCCTGCACAATAAAAAGCTGGCGGTCGTCATCATAGCCGGTTACAAACAGGTAATGCCCGGTCCAGCGGTCATCCGAAGGGCCGGTAATGCCTTGCGCGTCAGCGGGCAGCACAAAACCCACCTCAATCATCACCGGGAAGCCGTTGGCCAGCAGGCGTTTCACCTGCTCCAGGCTGCCGCCCACGCGGAACAAGGCGCGCAGCGGCGCGGCTTCTTCATTGACGTAAGCCGTCATATCTTCCACATTGACGTTGCGGTCGGCGCGAATGGGTTTAATCACATCCGAAATGGTATACTGGTCGCCGCCCCAGCCGTAAAAGCGCAGATTGAGCGCCAGGGTGGCCGGCCCGCAGTTGTTCCAATCCTGGGCGTCTCCGGCGCGCATCGGCGGCGGGGTGAGAATGGCCTTCGCTGGCAGCGGCGGAAACGTGGGCGTCGGCTCCAGGGTGGGGGTGGCCGTGGGAAGCGGTGCTTGCGTCAGGCCAGGCGCGGCCACGCTGGCGGTGGCCGGCGGCGTGGGCGAAATGGAAGTGGTGTTAACCTGCGGGGGCGGCAGCGGCAGCCCGCTGGTCTGCGGGGTGGGCAGCGCGCCTACCGGGTCGAGTTTGAATCGCAGTTGGGTGAGCGCCAGGTCAATCCGCCAATCCAGGCGGTTGCGCACCGCAGGCGTCCGGCTGAGGGCAGCCCCTGCGATGACCATGACCAATAAACTGGCTAGAACGATTTTCCATCGATTATTTTTCATAAAAGCGTCCGTATGGGCTGCATTCTAACAGACCCCGCCCGATTAATCCAGACCCGTTAACTCTTATTCTCTTTCGCTCCTGAGCGCGTCCCGCCTGCGGCCGAGGGCATTCCGTATGGTGTAAGCATAACCTTGTGGTTTTCCAAAAACCTGCCGCGGCATAGCGGGTAAACAAATGAAAACACGGTTAGCGCGGCAATTCGTTGCCCAAAATGCTGTTATAATCGGTGACGCATGAAATACTATATTTGGACCGAAGGCTGCCAGATGAACGTATCTGATTCCCAGCGGGTTTCTTCCTCGCTGGAGAATCTGGGCTGTTCCCTGGCTGGCCGGGCTGAAGAAGCCGATATTATCATTCTGAACACCTGTGTGGTGCGCCAGAGCGCCGAGGATAAGGCCTACGGGCGCTTGAATTCACTGCGCCCACTCAAGAAAAAGAACCCCCGCCTGGTGATCAACCTGATGGGCTGTCTGGTGGGCGTGAAGCCCAACCAGGCACTGCGCGAGCGCTTCCCCTTCGTAGATGTCTTCTCGCCGCCCTCCAACCCGCAGCCGCTGGTGGAATACCTGATTGAACGCGAAGGCCAATCGCTGGAGCAGAGAGAAACCGCCCTGCGCCATGCCGCCATGGATGGTGAAATCACCCTGCCGGAACTGGAGCGCGGAAAGCTCGTTTCCGCCCATGTGCCGGTGGTGCTGGGTTGCTCGCATGCCTGCGCCTACTGCATCATTCCCTACCGCCGCGGCGTCGAAGAAAGCCGCCCCCCGGAGGTGATTCTCAAAGAGGCGCGCTCGCTGGTCAACCAGGGTGTCAAAGAGATCACTTTGTTGGGCCAGATTGTCGACCGTTACGGCAAAGACAACCCGGCTTACCCCACCCTGGCGGGGCTGATCCACCAGCTGCACGAAATTGACGGCCTGGAGCGCATCCGCTTTCTCACCTCGCATCCCAGCTACATGACCGATGAGCTGCTCGACTGCGTAGCCGAGCTGCCCAAGGTGATGCCGCATATCGAAGTGCCAGCCCAGGCTGGCGACGATGAAGTGCTCATCAACATGCGCCGTGGCTACACCAACGCCCAATACCGCGAGCTGATCAGCCGCATTCGCGAGAAAATCCCCGGCGTGTCCATTGCCACCGATATCATTGTCGGCTTCCCCGGCGAAACAGAAGCCCAATTCCAGCAGACCTACGACCTGCTGGCCGACCTGAAGCTGGATGTGGCTCACCTGGCGCGCTATTCACCGCGCCCCAACACCCTCTCCGCGCGCAAAATGGAAGATGACGTGCCCGACGAAGAAAAATGGCGCCGCTTCCGCCTGCTGGAAGACCTGCAGGAAGGCATCGCCGCGCAGATTCACAACGCTTACCTCCACCAAACCGTCCCGGTGCTGGTTGAAGACCGCCACAAAGCGCGCTGGCGCGGCCGCACGCCCACCAACAAGCTGGTTTTCATTGAATCAGACCAGGATTTGCAGGGTCAAATCATCAATGCTACAATAACCTGGACAGGACCCTGGTCAATGCAGGGGCAGCTTGCTGAAGCTTAACCCACAACGATTTCCGGCGGGCCGAGACTGATCTCCGTGTTGCATCAGATCCGCCCGATCCCCCGCGGTCTCCCCACCGCGGGGATTTTTTATTGATTCCCGCAGAAATTTGGAATAAGATGAAGCTGTGTCCAATCGTGGAAATTAAAAGGGACTGGCTTATGAAACACTTTCGACAGGGTTCCATTATCCTTGCCGTGCTGCTGTGCTTCTGCGCCTGCCGCCCGCAGGCCGTTCCGCAGGCTGCCGCGCCCAGCCCGCCGCGCCTGGACGATACCCCGCGCATCGCGGTGATTTCGGCATTTGAGCTGGAATTCAACGCCCTGCTGGACCTGGCCAGCCCAGACAAAGCCTATGAGATGCAGGGGCGGCTTGTCTACACCGCCGAGCTGGGCGGTCAGCCGGTCGTGCTGGCCGCCAGCGGCGTCAGCATGGTCAACGCCGCCATGACCACCCAGTGGCTGCTGGATCACTTCGACATTCAAGCCGTGGTCGTGTCGGGTATCGCTGGCGGGGCCAACCCGCAGCTTGCCGTGGGCGACGTGGTGGTGCCGGCGCGCTGGGCGCAGTACCAAGAGGCCGTCTTTGCCCGCGAAACCGGCGACGGATGGGATACCGCCTGGTACGGCGATGACTATGGCAACTTCGGCATGATCTTCCCCCAGCCAGTGGAAGCCCACAGCCCGGAGGGGCAGAAGTCCATCTTCTGGTTTGACGTGGACCCGGCCCTGCTGGAAGCCGCGCGCCAGGCCGCCGAAACCGTCAACCTTGACCGCTGCACCTACCTGGTGGTGTGCCTGGAGGAAGAACCGCGCGTGGAAATCGGCGGCAGCGGGGTGAGCGGCCAGGCCTTCATCAACAACAAATCCTACCGCGAATGGGTGTGGAACAGCCTGGCGGCCAGCGCCATGGATATGGAAAGCGCGGCCGTAGCCCAGGTGGCCTATTCCAACCAGGTGCCCTTCATCGCCTTCCGTGCCCTCTCCGACCTGGCCGGCGGCGAAGAAGGGGACAACCAGATGCTGCTCTACATGAAACTGGCTGCCAAAAACTCGGCCAGCCTGGTGGAACAGTTCTTAATCGCCTGGGGCGAAACGCAGCCGGTCGGCGTTAACGGCGGCGGATCAAGCTGAATTCAGGCAAACTCATCCCCCAACTCAATTCGCTGCTGGCCGCGCCGCGGTCGCGGGGATCGCGCTCCCCCTTTACAAGACTCAATCTTTATCGTATTATTACGATATAGGAGAGCAAGATGCAGCTAGAACCACTGCCCCACACCCTCAACGCCGATGAAGAGCGCCTGGTAGCCATGCTGAAAGCATTGGGCAACCCGGTCCGTTTTCGCATTATGAAATACCTGGCCGAAAACCCGGTGTGCATCACCGGTGATATTGTCGCGTTCGCCGCCCTGGCACAGTCCACCGTCAGCCAGCACCTCAAAGTGCTGCGTGAAGCCGGCCTGATTGACGGAGAGATTGAAGGCCCGGCCACCTGTTATTGCATCAGCCCTGAAGGAATGAAATTCTTGAAAGACCGTGTGAGCCGCTGGCTGCCGTCTTGCTGCGCCGAAAGCAGATCCCTTGCGAAAGATGAAAACTGTTGTTAGACCACGTCTCTTTTTTTGGCATTTTATATCGTAAAAAAACGATAATACAAAAAGGAAACCATCAATATGACCGACGCTTCATCCAACTATTTTGACCGCGTTGCCCATCAATGGGACGAGATCAGCGCCGGGTACTTTGGCCCGGCTGTGCGTGAGACGGCCATTGCCAAAGCCTACTTGCGGCCCGAAATGATCGCCGCCGACATCGGCGCGGGCACCGGCTTTATGGCCGCCGGGCTGGCACCCCTGGTGGCCCGCGTTCACCTGGTCGACGGCAGCGCCGCCATGCTGGATACCGCCCGCCAAAACCTGGCGGCTTATCGCAACGTGGAATATCACCTGGCTGACGGCAGCCGGCTGCCTTTCGCGGACGAGAGTCTCGACGCGGTTTTCGCCAACATGTACCTGCACCACACATCCGATCCGCTGGCCGCCATCCACGAAATGGTGCGCGTGCTGCGTCCCGGCGGCAGACTGATCATCACCGATATGGACGAGCACCCTTACCCGTGGCTTAAGGAAGAAATGGCCGATGTCTGGCAAGGCTTCAACCGCGATCAAATGCGCGAATGGTACCGCCAGGCCGGGCTGGTGAACATCGTAGTCGACTGCACCGGGCAGAACTGCTGCGCCATATCAGATCATCCTGATCTGCGCGGTGCAGAAGAAAGCAGCGCCAGTATCAGCGTGTTTGTGGCCAGCGCCACCCGCCGCCGGCCAGTACGCGATGCCGTGCGCGATAATTACGCCGCCCTGGCACGCTCTGGCTCCAATTGCTGCGGCAGTTCAAGCCTCATCGAAAACGCCAGTTGCTGCGCCCCTGCCAAAATGGATACAAGTGAGATCACCTTTGTGGTGGAATATTCGCAGGAAGAGCTTTCTGAGGCCCCCGCTGAAGCAGCCGAATTCACCCTGGGGTGCGGCAATCCGTTGGCTCTGGCCGGGCTGCAGGCAGGCGAAACGGTACTGGACATTGGCAGCGGTGGCGGGTTAGACGCGTTTCTGGCCGCCCGCAAAGTTGGACCCGGTGGGTGGGTGATTGGTGTGGACATGACACCCTCCATGCTGGATCGCGCGCGCGCAGCGGCCGAGCGCAGCGGCATATCCAATGTAGAATTTCGCCAGGGATATGCCGAAGCCCTGCCCGTAGAAAGTAACGCGGTGGACGTGATTCTCTCCAACTGCGTCATCAACCTTTCAGAAGACAAAGGACAGGTATTCCGTGAGGCCTATCGCGTGCTGCGCCCCGGCGGGCGGCTGGAGGTAAGTGATGTGGTCGCCGCAGCCGCGCTGCCCGCCAGCTTGCAAGAGAACACCGCCGAATGGGCGGAATGTGTCAGCGGCGCGCTGCCCGAAGCTGAATACCTTGATCTGCTGGCACAAGCCGGTTTTACCAAAATCACTGTGCGGCGCAGCGCCAGCCTGGGACGAGCAGGTGGAGTCTCGGTATACAGCGCCCTGGTAGCCGCGTACAAACCAATATAATACAATTTACTATCCTGTCTATTCCTAATTTAATGGTTGTAAAGACAGGAAAACAGTGATATATTTGGAAACATTAAGCGAAGCTGCTAGCCAGCATCAAGGATCGAGAGTGCAGGGGATCACTCTCGATCTTTTTCTTATTTTTTGCTTGCGGCGGCAAGTGAGAGTATAATTTCGCCCATGAAACCTCTGATGAAAATTGCCATCGGCGGGGTGGTGGTGCTGGCTCTGGTGGGCGGCTATTATTGGCTGCGCGCCTCGCGCACCTCCAGCCGCTCGCTGCAGGTGATCCAGTGGATTCGCGACCCCGCCAGCCACCCCGAATGGGCCGTTCAGGCCAGGCAGCGCTGCGCGGGCGCGCCGTTCCTGCTGCCCACCAGCGGTCTGATTGGCTTTTTATGGGACGACAGCTTCCGCCCGGGCCACCGCCACGCCGGCATCGACATCTTCGGCGGCAGCGAGCCGGGCGTTACCCCGGTCTACAGCGCCTACGACGGCTACCTCACCCGCATGGAAGATTGGAAATCCTCCATCATTATCCGCATCCCATCCGATCCACTCAACCCCGGCCAGCAGATCTGGACCTACTACACGCATCTGGCCGACCCGGATGGAAGTTCTTTCATCGTTGCCGATTTTCCGCCCGGCACGCACGAAGTTTTTATCCCGGCGGGCACCCTGCTGGGCTATCAGGGCAACTATTCTGGAACGCCCGGCAGCCCCACCGGCATCCACCTGCACTTTTCTGTGGTCAAAGATGACGGCAGCGGCCACTTCTTAAACGAACTGGAAATTGTCAACACCCTCGACCCCTCGCCCTACCTGGGGCTGCCCCTCAACGCGCACACCAATCCCAACCAAATCCCCATCTGCGCGCCTTCAGAAACAGAGGGTTAAGGCATCCCGGCCATTTTTCGGGCCGGCCTGACGTATAATAGGATAAAGTTCTCCGGCAGCAGGCGGTTGGCAGCAATCCCCCTTCTGACCGAACAATCAAGGATGGTAGCCATGCTTTCCTTTCGCGACTTGGTAAGTGGTTTTCGAAAATTGAATCTGGACCCGCAGCAGCCGGTCATGGTACACGCCTCCTTCTCTTCGTTTGGCGAAGACGTGCGCGGCGGCGCCGAGACGCTGCTGGGCGCCTTGCTGGCCACCTCCAACGCCCTCATCGCCCCCACCTTCACCTACAAGACCATGGTCATCCCCAGCGACGGCCCGCCGGACAACGGCATCACATACGGCAGCGGCAAAGAGAGCAACCTGATGGCCGAGTTCTACCGCAGCACCATGCCCGCTGACCGCCTGATGGGTATTTTCGCCGAGACCCTGCGCCTGCACCCCAACGCCGAACGATCCAGCCACCCCATCCTGTCCTTCTCAGCCATTAACCTCGACGACGCCCTGCAGGCCCAAACCCTGCAAGACCCGCTGGCGCCCATTCGCGTGCTGGCGCAAAAACAAGCCTGGATCATGCTCATCGGCGTAGACCACACGGTCAACACCGCCATCCACTTCGCCGAAAAACTGGCCGGGCGCAAACAATTTCTGCGCTGGGCGCTCACCGCGCAAGGCGTGGTGGAATGTCCCGGCTTTCCCGGATGCTCAAACGGCTTTCAGGACGCGGAAGAATGGCTGAGCGGCATCACCCAATCGGTGAAGATCGGCGAAGCCCTCATCGAGGTCCTGCCCCTGCAGCCCATGCTCAATCTGCTGACCGAGAAAATCAAAGAAGATCCCCTGGCGTTGCTGTGCAACAGTTCCAATTGCGAGCGCTGCAGCGCCGTTTGGTCGGGGGTTACCAAAATGGTTGAAAATTCGTAAGCGGTTCCGCGGCAGGTTAAGCCCAGCTTTCCAGCGCCCCGGGACTCAACATCTATCATCAGGAACACTTTATGCCGCCCGTACGATCAAACGCGTCGCTCGAATTGCTCTACAACATCAGCCGCGAACTGGCAACGTCCATCAATCTGCACGAAGTCTTGCCGCGCGTCTTGTTTTTATGCGTGGAAAACGTGGGTGCCGAACGCGCCAGCCTGATTGTGCTGGATGAAAAACAAAACCCGGTAGACGCGGCCATCGTGTACAAGAACCAGCTCATCGCCCACACCACCCGCCAACTGCAGTCCACCCTCGATCAGGGCCTGGCCGGTTGGGTCCGGCGCAACCGCAAAGGCGTTTGCCTGACGGACACCAGTCAGGACGAACGCTGGCTGCGCCGCCCCGACGACAGCGATCAGCGTACCGGCGCGAAATCGGCAATTTGCGTTCCCATCGTGGTACACGACCAGCTGGTTGGTGTGCTCACCGCCGTTCACCCCAAACCGGGTGTGCTCGATCAAAACGCCCTCGATCTGCTGCAATCAATTGCCGACCAGGCCGGGTTCGCCATTTACAACGCGCGCCTCTACGAGGCCCTGCAGTCTGCCCACCGGCGCTACCGCGAATTGTTTGAAGAGAACATCAACCCGATTCTCATCACCAACAAAAAGGGCCGCGTGCTGGAAGCCAACAACCGCGCCCTGGAGCAGTTCGGGTATCCGCTGAAAGAGCTGGCGCGCATGAACATCTACGAGCTGCACGAAGCAGACCTGGAACAAACCGGCAAAGACTCGTCCCTGCTGGAAACCGGCAAAACCGTCTTCTACGAATCCGCCTTCCACACCCAAGATGGCCAGACGCTGCCTGTACAGGTATTTGTGCGCGCGGTGCCAGTGGACAGCGAAGTCGTCTATCAGTGGGTGTTGGAAGATATTCGCGAGCGCAAAGAGCTGGACGCCCTGCGCGAGAACCTGATCGCCATGATCTACCACGATCTGCGCTCGCCGCTCTCCAACATCATCTCCAGCCTGGATATGCTGCACTCCTTTCTCCCCCCCGACTGTATGGAGAACCTGCAGCCGATTCTTTCCATCACCAACCGCTCCACTGAGCGCATGCAGCGCCTGATTAACTCACTGCTCGATATTTACCGTCTGGAGGCCGGGCAGTCGATTACCGACAAACGCCCATTGGAAATTTCCCGCCTGTGCTACGAGGCCGCCGACGCCATCCAACCGGTGATTGAACACAAACACCAAACCCTTAATCTCAACCTGCAAAGCGAATATCCGCGGGTGTACGGCGACGAAGACATGATCCGGCGGGTGATTATCAACCTGCTGGAAAATGCCGCCAAATACACTCCCAGCGGCGGCGAGATCAGCCTTATCACCCAAGCATCAGCCGGTTGGATGCAGATCACCGTTCAGGATAACGGTCCCGGCATCCCCCCAGCCATGCAGGAAGAAATCTTCAAAAAGTTTTCACGCGTCCAATCCAAAAATATGCCCAAAGGTCTGGGTTTGGGGCTGGCCTTCTGCCAACTGGCGGTGAAGGCCCACAACGGCCAGATCTGGGTGGAAAGTGAGCTGAATCAAGGCAGCAGCTTCATTTTTACTCTACCGGTAGTAGAATAGACTTCCCGCCTGAAACGGCGATCTTATCAGTTAGGAGAAAGCATGCAGGAAATCGCTCCCAAAATTTACATTGAAACCGGCTTCCCAGGAGTGACTCTCGGCGCCATCAATTGGCCTCACGGATTAATCTTAATCGATGCCCCCTTTCGAGCAGAAGACGCGCGCTCATGGCGCTCCGCCCTGTTAAACCTGGGCGGAGGCGTAGACCGCATTCTGGTTAATCTCGACGATCATCTGGACCGGGTGATTGGCGTTCGCAATATGGACTGCACCGTGGTGGCGCATGCCAGCATCGCGGATAATATCTGCGCCCGACCGGCCACCTTCCGCCCCCAGCCGGTGGGCAGCGGCGCAGAATGGGAACAGTTCGGCGGGCTGGGAACGGTGCGCTGGGCCTTGCCAGAGATCAGCTTCAACGAGCAGTTGGAAATTTATTGGGATACCGAAGCCAATCCGCTGGTGCTGCAACATCACCCCGGGCCGTCCAACGGCTCCATCTGGGCCATTCTGCCCGACCACCAGATCATCTTTGTCGGAGACACGGTTACCCCCGGCGAACCGCCGTTTTTGGAATGCGCCGACCTGCCCGCCTGGATCAAATCCGTCGAACGTCTCAAATCGGATGAGTTCAATACGCATGTGATGATCAGCAGCCGATCAGGCATCATTCACGCCGCCGACTTGAAGGCGCAGCACGCCTACCTTACCCTGCTGCACGAGCGCATGGAAGAGTTGGCGCAGAAGAAAGCCGCCCCCGAAAAAACAGAGAGCCTGATCCCCGAATTGTTGAAGGAGTTTCACATCTCCCCCGAAAAAGAGATCCTCTATCAGCAGCGTCTGGCGTACGGCCTGCGCCAATACTACGTCCGCACCTACCTGCACAACAGCGCAGACCCTGGTTTTGTCAACTAGGCGGCAGCCTAACCTTGCCCGGTTAAACGCGGCCAGCCCCCACTAAGCGAGGGCTGGCCTTTTGCTGCTTGCATGTGTTCATCCATGAAAATAGAGGAGGAGGAATGAACCTGTTTAAGTCCGCAAAGAATGACTTTCCTTGTCCGACTACTCCAACGCAAGCCCGTCTATCGCTTTTTCCAACTCGTCATCCGACACTTTACCGGCAAACCACTGGTCTTGCAGCTTGCGCAGTTCCAGCACCGTAGAGGGTTTCAACTCAACGTCATCAAGGGTGATGGGCTGGTCCACCGGGATGTCGCGGATAACGCGCGCCCCTTTCGCCAGGCCAATCGGCAGCAGGCGCTCGGCGCGGGCGGTTTCATAGGTATCCACCAGGCTGTAATACGCCGTTCCGCCAATCGCGTCGAGCACGTCTCCCGGTTTCAGGTCGTGCTTGGCCACCGCGAAAACCTCAGCCGCCAGGCGGTTGAGCGGCACCATATTGGGTTTCTTGCGAATTTCCAGCATGGCGCAGGTCAGAGGAACCTCAATGCTGCACAGGTGATAGGGGCGGAAGAGGGTGTAATAGGGGCCGTTGCCCATATCGCGCAGCACCATCGCCTCGCGCAGGCGCGGGTGATCGGTGCGGATGACCAAAAAGACGCCCGGGGCCACCCGGCCAATTCCATAATCAACCACACCCATCTTGTTCAGAACGCCGCCTTCTTCCTTAAGCCGGAAGGTTTCGCTCAGGTGATCGCGGTCCGTGTCCGGGCCGTGCATGCCGCGCACATCCGGCACCAGGCCGGTGGCATTGGCCACCGCGGCCATTTCAATCATCGTTTTGCTGCCGTCCACAAATTCCACCAGCATGTTGGGGCTTAACCCGCGCCGCGCGGCCTCTTTGGCAATCACCGGGTCAACCGGTGTGGCGTGGCGGTCGAGGGGGTTATTTTTGCCCTTGCCAGCTGCCACAATGGTAAATCCCAGGGCTTCAGCAAAATCGTACAGTTCTTTGCAGGCGGCAGGCTCGTCACCTGCGGCCAGGGCGTACAGCACACCTTTGCGCTCGGCATACCAGCGCAGCACCGGGCCAACGGTGATATCGGTTTCCACATTCATCATCGAAAGGTGCTGCCCGCTGCGCGCCGAAAGGAGCGCGGCGCGCGTGCCAATTTCCGGCACACCGGTGGCTTCCAGCATCACCTGCACGGTTTTCATTTGCGTTACCACATGGTAATCGGTGGCAGCCACCACTTTACCAGCGCGCACGGCTGCGTCGGCCTCTTCGGCCGTCTGCGCCACCACCACTTCGGCCTTAACCTGGCCAATTTCGTACGCCTTGCGGGCGCGCTCCAGGTCTACATCGGCGGTCACCACCACTTCCACGCCCAGCATCATCGAGACTTCGGCCACCACGTCGGTGCCCATCTGTCCGGCGCCGATCAGGCCAATGCGCACCGGGTTTCCGGCTGCATGCCGCTCACGCAACTCTTCGTTTAATCCGATCATTTCAACCTCATCGTATTACGGTTTCACAATGGCTTTTAACGCCTGGCCGGATGCGGATGCCTGAAAAGCCTTGTCAACATCATCCAGGCTGAACACATGGGTGATGACCGTATCGCCGTCGATTAAACCGCGCTGCAGCACATCCAGGGCCTGTTCGTGGAAAATGGGGTGATAAGAAAACGCGCCCACCACTTCAATCTCATCATAGTGAATGCGGTTGGCGTTCAGGCTTGTCATTGGGTTGGCTTTGGGAAGGCCGCCAAATAAAATGACCCGTCCGGCTTTGCGCACCATTTCCACCGCCTGGGTCTGGGTGGCAACGATGGGATTGGCGCAGACCACAATGTCGGCACCCAGGCCGCCGGTCAGTTCGCGCACGCGGGCGACCACATCTTCATTGAAAGGATCAATCACAAATTCGGGGTGGAAAGGCTCAGCCATCTGGCGGCGCTCGGCGCTGGGCTCAGACAGAATCACTTTCGCGCCGCGCGCGTGCGCCACCGCGATGTGGAAGCAGCCAATGGGGCCGCCGCCCAACACCACCACCGTGTGCGAGAGATTGGTCTCCGCTTTATGGTGCGCGGCCAACACTGAGCTGAGCGGCTCGGCCAGCGCGGCATGTTCAAAAGACATGCCTTCGGGCATGCGGTGGATAATGCCGTTGGTCAAAATATCGCCGCTCAGGGCCGCCTTCTGCGCCAGACCGCCCGGCATGCCCGCCGAAATTCCCACCAGGCGGGCGTTCTCGCACAGATTGTACATGCCGCGCTGGCAGTAATAACACTTACCGCAGTGCACATCGGCGGCCACCGCCAATAAATCACCCACTTTGTAATCTTTTTGCTGCGGGCCAACCGCCAGCACCACGCCCGCAAACTCATGCCCCTGCACATAGGGATCTCGCCCCTCGGGCAGGCCCTCGCGCCAGCGGCGCAGATCTGAGCCGCACACGCCACAAGCCTTCACGTCCAATAACACACCGTCCTCGGGAACTTCAGGTTCGGGGACTTCACGCACTTCAAATTGTTGGGGACCGACTAAATAGGCTGCTTTCATTTCAATTTCCTTTTCTATTGATAATGGAACGGCAAGGGTTCGTTGATTATTGATCTTTTTTTACCTGAATGCCAACCGCGCCGCCGGGGTGGGTTTTGCCAAAGGCTTCTTTAGTGTAACCGCGCATGTTGAGCAGCGCCACACACAGCGCGTCGCCCATGGCTAAATTCACCAGCGAGCTGCCCGTGGCGATCATGCCGTAGGGATCCACACCCTCTGGCGCGACCACCTTCCAAACCAGGTCGGCAGTCTTACCCAGGGTCGATTCAGGCTTCTCGGTGAGGGCAATCACTTTCGCGCCTTTTTCTTTGGCCAGGCGCGCTAAAAAGTTCACTTCCACCGTTTCGCCGCCTTTAGAAAGCGCGATCAGCACATCGCGGGCGGTAACAGCGCCAGAAAGGCCATGCTGGCTGTCGCCGGGGTGAATAAACATGGCCGGCGTGCCGCAGCAAGACAATAAATGCGCCAGCCGCGCGCCCACCGCATGGGATGTGCCCGAGCCGGCCACCAAAACATGCCCCTCACAGGCCAGCAAGGCGCGCGCCACAGCCACAAACCCTTCGTCCAACTGAGCGGTCAGCGAAGCCACCGCTTCACCCTCGCGCAGAATGGTTGCTTTTGCCAGATCAAGAATTTCTTCTGAAGTCATCCCATCCAACCTCCTGTTCAAATTTTCTGTCACACATCTGCCAGCAGGCAACGCGCCAAATGATGATCGGTGATCAATACGTCCAGCCAGCCCCCGCGCAGCGCGGCGCGCGCAACGTCCAGCTTTTGCAGGCCGCCCGCCACCCCCACAAGCCGGGGAACGCGCCTGAGCTGTTCCACGCTTACGCCAATCACCCGCTCGTCCAGAGGAGTGCTCACAACATCGCCTTGCGCGTTCAAAAAACGCAGAGCAATATCACCCACCACACCGCTGGCCAACAATTGCTCCAGCTCCTTCGGTTTAATAATGCTCCCGTCGCGCATAAGCAGCGAGTCTTTGTGCGGCGCGCCGATGCCCACAAATGCGACCTGCACATCGTCCAGGCGGCGCAGGGCGTTTTGCACGTTGCGGTCAGCCAGAATGGCCTCTTTGACCGCGCAGCTATCCACCACGCCGGGCACCGAAAGCAGGCACAATTGGCTGGACAGCTTGTCTGCCAGTCGGCGGCACATCGAAAAGGCGTGCGCGTCTTGCCCGGCCGGTCCCAGTCCACCATCCATCTGCACCACGGTAACGTCCGGGCAGTTTTGCGGCTGCAAAGCGTTGACCATTGCCAGCAAGGCCGCTCCCCAGGAGATGCCAATCACCAAGCCGGGCGAGAGGCAGCGTGTGAGATACCCGGCGGCCGTTTCTCCCAAATCCTGGTACAGTTCGGAAGCAGACGCCCCCGCCTGCACATGCGCCACCACGGCTTCGCGCAGGCCGTAGCGTTTTTCCAACGCGGTTTCCAGATCGGTATATACCCCTTCCGGGGCGCGCACGCTCACCCGCACGATTCCTTCCGCTTCAGCTTGCTGCAGCAGGCGCACAATTTTTGTGCGCGAAAGCCCCAACCGCGCAGAGATTTCCTCTTGATGGAGATGGTGCTGGTAATACAGCGTGCTGACGCGGCATAAAAGGTGAGGGTCGATCGGTTCAGGTTTGCGAGACATGCAAAGCTCCGGTAACCATGGGTCGGGCTGCTACATTAATGAACATAATCTCAAATTCAGAAAAATGTTCAGTATGATTTGAAAAAATAAGTGAAAATATTTTCACTATTGAAAAATTGACTATATTACAGATAGTATAGCCCCCCTTCTGATGAATGTCAAGCACACTGTTTACGTTTGGCGCTTCTTTCCTTTATTCTTCGAGTGCTATAATCAAAAAATCAGGAGGCCAGATGCCCAATTCATTCATTCCCGTAATGGAAGTAACTCGCGGTACGCTCGTTGAATCCGTTCACTTTGGCGCCGCCGCCGTGGTAGACCCGGCCGGACGCCTGATCGCCAGCCTGGGAGACCCCGGCCTGGTCACCTACCTGCGCTCCAGCGCCAAGCCCTTTCAGGCGCTGCACTTCTTAGAGCTGGGCGGCGCGCAGCACTTCCACTGGAGCGATGCCGAGGTGGCACTGATGTGCGCCTCGCATTCTGGCACCGATCTGCACTACCAAACGGTGAGCAGCATGCAGGCCAAGACCGGGCTGCAAGAAGCGGATTTGCAGTGTGGCACGCACCCGCCCTTTCACAAGCCCACCGCCCTGGCCCTGGCTGCCCGCGGCGAAGCCCCCACCCCCAACCGCCACAACTGCTCTGGCAAGCACACCGGTATGCTGGCGCAGTGCGTGCTGCGCGGTTTGTCCAAACAAAACTACCTCGATTTCAACCACCCGGTGCAGCAGGCTAACCTGCAGACCATCGCCGAAATGTGCGATGTTCCCGCTGAGCAGATCGGCCTGGACATCGACGGCTGCTCCGCACCGGTGCACGCCCTGCCGCTCTACAACGCCGCTCTGGGCTACGCGCGCCTGAGCGACCCCGCCGGCCTGCCCGCCGAGCGCGCCGAAGCCTGCCGCCTGATCACCCGCGCCATGCGCGCCCACCCGGAGATGGTGGCCGGTCCCGACCGCCTGGATACCCACCTGATGCGCGCCGCGCAGGGTAAACTCTTCTCGAAAATGGGCGCCGAAGGTTACCAGGCCGTCGGCGTGCTGCCTCAGGCCATTCCCGGCCGCCCGGCGCTGGGCATCACCATCAAGATCGCCGATGGCGACAGCGACGGGCGCGCGCGCAACGTGGTTACCCTTGAGATCCTGCGCCAGCTCGGCCTGACCGTTCCAGCCGTAGAAGGTTTGGAAGCGTTCTGGGACTGGAAAGTGCGCAACTGGCGTAAAATGGAAGTCGGGGAACTGCGCCCTTGTTTTCAACTCCAGTTTCATTAAGGACTCCGCATGAGCGACTCTCAACCGGCCGACCCGCAAACCGAGCATCACGCGCGCCTCATCTACGAACGCCTGCTGCAGTATTATGGCCTGCCCGAATGGCGCGATCCGCTGCCGGCCATGGACGAGCTGGTTTCCACCATCCTGTCGCAAAACACCAACGACACCAACCGCGACCTGGCCTTCAACCGCTTGCGCGCGGCCTTCTCCACCTGGGAGGCGGTGCGCGACGCGCCTGCCGAAGCGGTGATGGACGCCATTCGCCCGGCCGGGCTGGCCAACCAGAAAGGCCCGCGCATCCAGCAGGTGCTGCGCCAGATCACCAACGAGCGCGGCAGCCTGGACCTGGATTTTCTAAAAGGATGGGACGCCGAAGAAGCCCGCGCCTGGCTGCTGCAGTTTAACGGGGTTGGCCCAAAAACAGCCGCGATTGTGCTGCAGTTTGCCCTGGGCATCCCGGCCTTCCCGGTTGACACCCATGTTCACCGCGTCAGCGGCCGCTTGGGACTGCGCCCCGCTGAGATGAACGCCGAACAGGCGCACCCGCACCTGGCAGCCCTCTTCGACCCGCAAACCTACGGCCCGGCGCACCTCAATCTCATCCGTCTGGGGCGAGAAATCTGCCACGCGCGCAAGCCCAACTGCCGCGCCTGCCCGCTCAACGATCTTTGCCCCTCCGCGCAGGTGGGAAGCGACTGACGCCTTCCTGCGCGTCCTATTTTGGTCATAATCAGGTCATACCGGCGGAGCTTCCAATGGTAATTGGTGGTACTATTCTTGCAGTTAAAAAATTAATATGTAGAGGGTTGAGATGAGCCAATATAAAATTGCCCTGGTATGTGACAGCACACACGATTTGCCTCAAGAATTAATTGACCGCTATCAGATTCATGTAGTGCCCCTGTATATCATCTGGAACGGGCAGGTCTTAAAAGACGGCGTGGACATTCGTCCCGAACGCTTCTACGAGCAGCTGGTCGCCCACCCAGACGCCTTTCCCAGCACCTCGCAGCCCAGCCCGCAGGACTTCGCGCGTGTATACCAGCAGCTGGTCGCGGACGGCGCGCAAGAAATTGTGGTGCTGACCATCAGCAGCGCGATGAGCGGCACCATTGACTCGGCGCGCCAGGCCGGGCTGCAAATGGACATCCCCGTGCACATCCACGACACCAAATCCAACTCGATGAGCATCGGCTGGCAGCTGCTGGCCGCCGCCCGCGCCAGAGAGAATGGCGCCAGCGCGCAGGAAATGATCGCCGCCGCCGACCAGGTGCGCCAGAAGCTGGTCTACATTATTTCGCTCAACACCCTCGAATATCTGCACCGCGGCGGGCGGATTGGCGGCGCGGCCACCTTTATTGGCCAGCTCCTCAACCTCAAACCGCAGATCTTCGTCAACCACCAGACCGGCGCGGTGGAAGCCGGCGTTCCCACCCGCACCCGCAAGCGCGCTCTCGAAGTGCTCTACCAGAACTTCTTCAAACAGGTAGACGCCTCGCGTCCGTTGCGCATCGCCGTGCTGCATAACAACGCCCGCGAAGCCGCCGAGCAGCTGGCCGAGCGCATCCGCCAGGAATTCCACCCCGAAGAACTGATCATTTCCATCGTCAGCCCCATTCTGGGCACGCACACCGGCCCCGAAGCGGTGGCGCTGTGCGGTTACTCGCTGTAGGCAAGTCCAGGTCTATAAAAATGCAAAACCTCCTCACGCGAGGAGGTTTTTGATTTAGCGGGTCAGATAGCTACTGCTGAACCAGCCAGTCGAGGGCTGCTTCACGGGTGGGGAAAGCGTTGAAACTGCGCCCGGAGAACTTGGAAATGCTGGAAAGCGCCACCTGCAGCAGGCCGTTGATCCCCGTCACCGCGGCGGCCTTCACATAGGGCGTGTTGGCTTTGGTAAAATCCTTCATCGCGGCCAGAATTTCGTTGTTAAAACTCGCGCCGGTCGCGTCCAGCACGGCCAGCACCGATTTTTGGGGCTGGCTGGCAATCATCTTTTGCGCAGCGGCAATCAGCGCCAAAAACTCGGGGCCGGGGCGCATCTGGCTGAAATCTTCGATCAAAACCTTTTTTCCTTTATAGTCTTCAAAACGAATGCGATCCATGAATCCTGACCTTTCTTTAATAAACAAAAATTTCACACTGGTTATACTCCGCGGCAAAGACGCAGACCATAAAAACAGAGTGAAAAATGGTTCTATTCGAGTGAAATTATGATTAATTTTGGGCGGCGCGGCGCGCCTGTCGCCCGACCACTTTTTGAATGTCGCCAATATGGTGCAGGATGTGCTGCCGCACGATCTCCAGATGATCTTCCGGCGAATAGCTGCGCGAGCCAACCCGGTATGGGATGATCTCTACTCGCGGGTTGAGAATGTGCTCGCCAAGCAAGGTCTGCGCCGCGCGCAGGCGGGCGGCCAGCGCCGGCACATCCAGCACGCGCGACTCGGCCGCGAACTGGTCGTTCAGGTCTTGCAGGCGGCCTTTGAGCGGCTTCGGCTGTACCCCCAGGCTCAGGTCGCGCGTGTTGCGGGCAAAGCTCTCGTGCCAGCCCACCAGGTGACCCAGCACGTCTTTCGCGCTCCAGCCGGGATACACCTCAAGCAGCGGATCGGGCAGGCTGTCCATCACCTCCAGCAGATGGGTAACACTTTGCTCCAATTGAGAGAAGCGTTCAGATCGCGCAGTCATCCTATGGTTTCCCATTCCTTCTTCAATCTTATGGGCGAGGTTGCGGGCGATTCTGCCTAAAAAAACACCGTGCATACCTCCGCCCTCAAACCGGCGTCTTTGTCTCATTCAAAACGGTAAGAATCCCCGTCCGAAGACCAGGCAGACCTAATCCGCTTCGCGTCCAATTTCAAGGATGTGCTACTCATTAATCATATTCCAAAACCAAATAAAAATTCCCACAGCTCATGTGGGAATGAGCGGGAGGGTGGTGTGCAGGGAAGATCAGGCGCCCAAAAGGTAAACCAGCGTGACCACCCGCCTGCCCCCACCGCCAGTCTCCCGTTTCTCTGCCAATCAAAAATCCCCACAACCTGTGTGGGGATGAGAGCGGGAGACGGGATTCGAACCCGCGAATAGTAGCTTGGAAGGCTACTGCCTTACCACTTGGCGACTCCCGCGTTGCCTGTCCCTTATTTTACTCTGCCCGCGCCGCACGGTCAAGGAAGGAATTATCGGCGCGCGCCCCACCCGATCTCCGCGAGCGGGACGCGCGTTCTCATCCGTTCCTACTCGTCCTCGCCGGCAGCCTGATCACCCAATTGGAACTGGCTGGCCGCCGTGTTCAGGTCTTGCGCCATCTGGCTGAGCATGCCAAACGAAATCACCATCTGCCCCACCTGGTCGCGGATCTCGTCCGCGGAGGCGCTCACTTCTTCCATCGCAGCGGTATTCTCCTCGCTGGTGCGCGCGATCAGGCTGACCGCATCGTTCACCTCAGCGGCGCTGGCAGACATTTCCTCTGTCGCGGCGGTATTTTCCTCCACCACCGCCGAAACCGAATCCATCGCCCCCACCAGGGTATCGGCCGCGCCGATCACCGCCCGCGCGGCCTGGCTGATCTCTTCCACCCGGCGGGTCACATCTTCCACCGCGAAAACAATCCGCTCCAGCGCCTGCCCCGACTGGTCGCCGCGCGCCAGGCCCTCGCCCGATTCACGCGCGCTTTCCTCCAGGGCGGCTACCGCGCCGTCCGTTGACTGGCGAATGGCACGCACCAGCGCGCTGACCTCTTTGGTGGAAACCGCTGAGAGCTCAGCCAGTTTGCGCACTTCGCTGGCTACCACCGCAAAGCCTTTGCCCTGCTCGCCAGCGCGCGCCGCCTCAATGGCGGCATTAATCGCCAGCAGATTGGTCTGGTCAGCAATATCCGAAATCGTCTCCACGATCAATCCAATCTGGCGTGAGTGCTGGTCCATCTCGTGAATTTTCTGGGTCGATTCGTCCACGCGGGCGTGGATGCGGCGCATGCCTTCCACCATCTGGCCCACAATTTGCGCGCCTTCCAGCGCGGCCGCCCCGGCCTGGCGCGCGTCTTCCGCGCCGCTGGCTGCGTGGGCGGTTACCATGCGCACCGCGTCGTTGATTTCGGCCGTCACCGTCGCGGCCATACTGACCGACATCGCCTGCTCCTGCGCGCCCTGGGCCACCCCGGCAATCGCGCCGTTCAGTTGGGCCATCGACTGGGCCGTTTTCGCGCTGGAATCGGCCTGCGCCACCGCCCCGCGGGTAACCTCTTGCATCGTCTCGCCAATCAGCACCAGCGCGTTTCCAGCCTCTTCAGCCGTAGTGGTCAGGCTGCCCGCCGCGCGGGTAAGCTGCTGCGCGCTGTTGTGAATGCGGCGCGTCATCCCCGCCAGACCAGAGCGCATTTCGTTGAAGGACTGACCCAGACGGTCACCCTGGCCGCGCACTTCAAAACTGCCGGTCAAGTCTCCCCGGGCGATACGCTGCGCGTCCGCAGAAATTTCGCGCAAATAATACATTAAACGTTGAAAAGAGCGCGCGATCTCACCAATTTCATCGTGCCGCTCAGTAAAGGTCAGGCCATACTTGACATCCACACCCTCCAGTTCAAAATCACCTTCGGCAAAACGCTCTGCCGAGCGGGCAATCATGCCCATCGGCACGGCAATCGAATTGGCCAGCCAAAACGCCGCCGCGCCAATCAAAACCGCCATCAGCAAAGTGGCCAGTATGGCAACGCGCACAAACCGCGCTCCCTGCTGCACAACGCTGTCCGCCGAAATATCCACCGCCAGCACCGCGTCCAACTGGCCGGTTTTGGTAAAAATGGGCATATACCCGGTGAGCCAGGTACCCCACTCATCGGTATTGAACTGGCTTTCCACCAGCGGACCGGTCAGCGTGTCGTAATTGGCTGCCAGGTCGGGCCCCACATCTTCATACTCGCTGCCCAGCGGCAAGATCATGCCTTGGTCATCGCCAATATCGATCACGAAATAAAAATTGCCATCGTCGCCTTTCCGCAGGGTGTACACAAAAGCAATCTCATCATCCATCTCGCGCACTTCGCGCAGCTTCTTTTGAAGGGTCATATAGCTGGTCTTGCCCTGGTCTTCCATGGTGCGCAGAGCGGCGTGACTGTCGCCGTCCACTTGCAAAGCAGCCAGTCGGACGATGGTCGCCAGCCGGTCGCGCATGGTCGCCTGGGACTGGCTGCGCATGACCAGGGTCATCGAGACGATTAAGAGGATTGAAAGGACAAGAGAAACAGCGCCGATCGTAATGCCGAGCGACGCGCGCAAACCGCGCAGCTCAATGCGTCGAAGAAAGTTGGGCATCTTATTCACCTGTGAAAAGGGGGTTTACTGCTGATTTTTCCGCTAGAAAGGTATATCGGCTGGTTCGAGCAACTCTTTAGGGTTTGTGGGTAAATTGAGCCTTTTCGTGTCGACTTGATGACCGCGCCTGCCAATGCTATAATTACCACCAGCGCCCCAGTAGCTCAAATGGACAGAGCAAAGCACTCCTAACGCTTAGGTTGTGGGTTCGAGTCCCCCCTGGGGCACTATTGATTCTTAAAAAAGTTAGGTTGTGCGCCCCATCGAGGGACGATGCTCGAGTCCCCCCTGGGGCACTGTTGATTCTTAAAAAAGTTAGGTTGTGGGTCCCCGTACAGGGATGATATCCGAGTCCCCCCTGGGGCACTTTATTATTTAACCTAAAAACAGTTTATGATCAATTTCTCCCCCTTTTTTGCCTATCACAAGAGTAGATATTCCAAAAACCAATCGATTCCTTCTCTATTTCCCTTTTCAAACCTTCGCGATACAATCCTAACAAACCATCCAGCCACCCGGAAAATCCTCATGCGCCAAGTGAAAATCACCGTCCTGAAAAAACACTTCTACGCAGACCTGGCCGACGCCTACCTGACCGAAGGCAAAGCCGTTGGACCATGCCCCCTGCTGGAAGAAGGCGACACCTTCACCTACGAAGGCGGCGCGGAAATGCCGCCGGGTTTCTGCCCGTGGGCATGGATCGACATCTATCGCGGCGTCAGCGCCCTCTCAGCCGGCGCCACCTACACCCCCTGGAACAACCGCGACGGGATGCAAATCCTGTGCTGCACCGACGGCATCCGGCCGGTCATCTTTGCCATTGAAGCAATAAAAGAAAAAGAATATTGATCTGGTTCGCTGAAAATAGCGATCAAAAAGATGAGATATTGCTTATCAGTTGCTCTTTTGGAGATTAAAAAAACAAAAATTATCTTTCTTCTGTACAATCCCGCAACCCGAGAAAAGTCTCCATATTCTTGCGTTGTGTTTCATTCAGTTGCTTTGTCTTAAAAACCGTTTCTAACATCATCACCTGCTTTATGTTACGTTTACATAATTGATCACAAACAGCAATATTTCCGGAGCCTTGAATACTTTGATCGCAAACCAATGTATCGTATTCTGGCAATTTCTTGAGCTCTACCTTTTCTTGTAGAATTGAACAATACTTCACCAGGTTTCCTTTAGCCACTGCACGTTTTTTTATAGTCTTGTCACGGTTTGCTCTCTCAAGCAAAACCTGACCGACCGTCCGCAAATTTGTCTCCTGCGCAAACTCGGGGCTGGTTACATAAATGGTCTTTGCCGTAGGCACGGTCATTCCTTCTGGAATAAAATAATTCACACTGATTCCTGGCAGATAACTGACGCTGCCTGTATAAGGCATGCCTGGCCCCTGCGCTTTCAAGTGTTGTCGCAGGTCTTCTATTTCCTCTTTCCTCATTCCAATGGGCATAAACATGCCGTTGATCAACCGGAAGAGCGGTTCAAAGGGAAAGAGGAGAAACCCGCCAATAAGAATACCTCCTAAAACTTTGAGAATAATGGAGCCGATTAAATCTTTTTCCCCATAATTTCTAAACAAAGAAAAGGAAAGAAAGATGCTTGAAATTAATAAGAGGAGGCTGGCTATATCGTTGGTAATGGAATATCTTTTGATCCTCTTCATCATTCGCTGAGCCATTTGCCAGTGAGTTTGGCAATAAGGCACCTGATAAACAGACCCAAATTTTGCGGTTTCAACTCTGCCAACCAGAAAATACCGTGTGGCCTCCTGAGAAGCATCAAAATCAAGCTTTTCTGTGGCTGGCTGTCCACACATTACACAGAGGTTTGATGAAAATGGAAACACAGGGGGATGAAACTCCATAGCAGACATAGAACACCTCCATTGAGCAACAGAATTGAAGGAGTCTTTTCTGAACTAGATGCAGAAAGAATGGTTCTCGGCTGCGAGGGTAGTAAAGAACTTGCTAGAAATTCAATCGTTTACAATTATCATCATTTCTGTCCATTGTTCTCAAATCCACTATACTGAGTAAAGAGATGCCCTTCAAGTAGGTAACTTCAGAGAAAATAACGACAGCATTTTGGCATGCCGCGTTGTGATCGTTATAACCAAAGCAGGATGTTTTCCCATGCCCTTTGAACCCGCTTACCTATCCCTGCTCGCTTCCGGCGAATATGCCGCCCGCTCATTTGCATTTTCCAGCGCGCAGAGTATCATAAACATATCCCCGTTGATTCCCTTTTATTGACCACTACAGGTTTCCTCCATACTGGTTGCCTGAAGAAACAAACAAAACGCCCTACCCGATTCGGATGGTTCGGTTTGATTCGGCTGTTGGGTGAATCGAACCAGAAACCGCGTGGAGATAAAAATGAAAAAACCAATTTCCCTGTTTGTTTTTTTGGCCGTCATCCTGCTCACCAGCCTGGCCTGTTCGTTACCCTTCGCCCAAAAAGACGGCGGCGCATCTACCTCTTCCTCAGAAAGCAATATCAGCCCCATTCAGTGCTGCGCAGACGTCAGCGACGACGGCGAATGCCTGGGAGAAGGCAGCCGCTTCCCGGCTGGAACCGGCACCGTGTGGGCCTTCTTCACCTACCAGGGCATGCAAGATGGGCAGCCCTGGTCATTGGTCTGGGAACAGGACGGCGATTTATACCAGCGCGAAGATCTGACCTGGGAAGACGGCGAAGAAGGCTGGCTGGCCTACAGCCTGGAAGAGCCAAACCTGAGCGGAACCTTCGACCTGACGATTCTTCTCAACGGTGAAGCCGTGCAAAGCGCATCCTTCAGCGTGGACGAATCCGAGGCCGCCCCAGAAACCGCGCCGCCAGCCGGCCAGGGCGGTGCGCCCACTTTTGGGCCTATCACCATCGCCAGTGATGTGAGCGACAACAACTTCCCCATCGGCATCACCAGCGTCTTCCCCGCCGGTACACAGGCCGTGTATGCGGTGTTCCCTTATGCCAACATGAGCGCCGGCATGGATTACACCGTGGAATGGGTGGTCAATGACCTCACTGTTTCGCGCGAAGACAACGCCTGGGAATCCCAAACCAACGGCATGTACTACTGCTCGCTGTACGACGACGAGCCCCTCCCCGAAGGCGATTACATTCTCCTGCTTTACATCAACCAGGAAGTGCAGCAGTACGCCAAATTCACCGTGCAGGGCGAAGCCGCTCCCGAACCGCCGCCCCAACCCGGCATCCCCGATCGGCCCGCCACTCCGGAAGAAGTGGTAGACGCCCAGGCTTTGCCCTATTTTTACGAAATTTTCAACGCGGACCTGCCTGTCTTGCACGAGATTGTGGCCATCAACCTGCAGTACTGGACTGAAGTTATTGTCACCGACGACAACCCCTGCGGAGAGGACGCCATAGCTTGTTTCTACAAAGAAAATTGTGATGTCCGTGAGGGCGGAAAAGTGTATATGACCTCCAGCGCCATGAACGACCCCTCCGCGGAAGTGACGGCCACCCTGGTGCATGAGCTGACCCACGGCATGCAGTTCTACCTGGGCATGCCCTGCGGCTGCACCGTGGAAAAAGAATACTACGCTATGATCTCAGAAGTGGACTATTTGCTCTACAGCGGCAATGAAGATTACGCCTACGATCATTACGGCCGCGCCTGGGACGACAGCGGCGCAGTGCGGCCTGACATCATCTGGGACGTGGTGAAAGCCGCTTACGGCGATCACTGCCCGGATTACTAACCACAACCACGCGCAAACCGCGAAGCCAACGGGGCTGCCTGTTCAGATGGGCAGCCCCGTTTTTTCATAAATCACGCCCGGCGCAAAAAAGCAAGGTGCGTTGAACCTCGGTCAACAGTTCCTGTATTTAAGGGAGATACCACGAAAAAACAGCTTAATTTCAGATTAGAGCTTGTTAATTTTGACCAAAAGCCTTGATTTTTTGGCCTGGTTTTGGTATCCTTATGGTGATGAACGTCTGGGTGCCCCCCTCACTCAGGCGTTTGTCATTTAACCACCACAGGGCGCATCTCCCCTTCCGGCCTCCCCAAATCGCCCGGCGCGCCCAAATCCGTCAGGTACACCCCCTCAAAATTGGATACAATCAAAAAGTAGCAGCGCGGTTCCTTTGCGTGATGAATAACGGAGAAAGGCCGGTACCTCATGTTCAAAAAACATCCGTGGATATTCCTGATTCTCATCCTGGCACTGGCGGCTTTTGCCTGCAACTTCCCCGGCGCGGCCGCCACCCTTACCCCCACTCCTGACCCTGCCCAGCAGGCTCTGACCCTGGTGGCACAAACGGAACAAGCCGCGGCCGCCGCCACCCTGGCAGCCACCCAGCCCGTCATCACCGTGCCGCCCACCGTCACCCTGGCGCCCTTCAGCGGCTCCACTCCCGCGCCCGCCTCCACCAGCACCTCGCTCCCCTGCGACCAGGCCGGATTTGTGACCGATGTAACCATTCCCGATGGAACACAGTTGGAACCCAACAAAGAGTTCATTAAAACCTGGCGGCTCAAAAACACTGGCTCGTGTACCTGGACGACCAGCTACGCGGTGGTTTTTGACAGCGGCGACGCGATGAACGCGCCGGTCTCCACCAGCCTCACCGGCAGCGTGGCTCCCGGCCAGACCATTGACATTTCCGTGTCGATGAAAGCCCCCACCGCCGAGGGTACCTACCGCGGAAACTGGAAGCTGCGCAACGCCTCGGGGGCGGTGTTTGGCCTGGGCGCCAGCAACAGCGCCTTTTATGTCGAAATTGAAGTCAAGAACACTCCCTCCAGCGGACCTACCGTGATCTACAACTTTGCGGAGAAATATTGTGAGGCAGAATGGATCAGCGCGGCGGGTGTGCTGGCCTGTCCCGGCGGCACCGGCGACAGCAGCGGGTTTGTGATCAAGCTCAGCAACCCCAAAATGGAAACCGGCGATTTTGCCAACAAGGTTTCCATCCAAACCCACCCGCAGTGGATTGATAACGGCGCGATCAGCGGGCGCTTCCCGGCCGTGGCCGTGCAGTCAGGTTACCGCTTCAAGGCCGATATCGGCTGCCTGCACAACGGCAGCGCCTGCGATGTGAAATATCAGCTTAATTACCGCGTGGATGGCGGCCCCTTGCAGAGCCTGGGCACCTGGGGCGAGAAGTATGACGCCGCGCTCACCTCGCTGAATGTAGACCTGTCTTCTCTGGCTGGCAGCTCGGTGCAGTTCATCCTCGCTGTCCAGTCCAACGGCCCCTCCAATCAGGATTGGGCGGTCTGGGTAAACCCGCGCATCGAGAAGTAAGACCGTCTGCCTGGCGCGGCCGGTTTCCGAAAAGCGGGTAGAGGGTTGTCTCGCATTCCCGCAAACTGCTGCGGCGGCGCGGGCGTATTTTTGGTACAATAAAGCATTCGTTCAGAAAGGAATTCCGTTCACTTTGTTTGAAGTTATTTTCCTGGGCACCAGCGCTTCAGCGCCCTCTATCCAGCGTGGTCTGCCGGCGCAGGTCATCAAGCATGACGAATACCGCTTCCTGGTTGACTGCGGCGAGGGTACTCAGCGCCAGATCTTGCAGGCCGGTTTGGGCTTTAAGCGCCTCAACCGCATCCTCATTACCCACGGCCACCTCGATCACATTCTGGGGCTGGCCGGGCTGATCTCCACCTTGATGCGCTGGGAAACCATGGAAGGCCTGGAAATTTATGCCGGAAAGCGCGCCCTGGAGCGCATCCACGACCTGGTATACGGTGTGGTGCTGCGCAACACGCGCCCGCCCATGCCCATTGACCTGATCGAAGTGAACGAAGGCCCCTTCTTTGAAGCCGATGATTTTCGCATCTCGGCTTTCCCTGTTTTTCATCGCGGCACCGATTCCTTCGGCTACCTGTTCGAAGAGAAAGGCCGCCGTCCCTTTCTACCTGAGAAAGCCGAAGCCCTCAACATTCCCCCCGGCCCCTGGCGGCGCAAGCTGGTGGAAGGCGAAGCGGCTTCCCTGCCCGACGGGCGCGTGATTGACCCCGAAACGGTTTTAGGTGAATTCAAACCCGGCACGCGCCTGGTGCTGGTGGGCGACGTGGGCGACACGCGCAGCCTGTTAGACGTTTGCCGCGGTGCGGACGCGATTGTGATGGAATCCACCTATCTGGATGAAGAAGAAAATATGGCACGGCGCTTCTCACACATGACTGCCCGGCACGCCGCCGAACTGGCCCGCGACGCCGAAGCCAGGCAGCTCATTCTCACCCATATCTCCCGCCGCTACCGCAACCGCGACGTGATCAAAGAAGCCCAATCGGTTTTCCCGGCTGCTGTGGTCGCCCGCGATTTCGACATCTTCCAGATCAAAAAAGACGAATCCCCGGCGCAGGAATAAAGCCTGACCCCAACTTAAGCAATCCAGCCGCCCTGTAGAAGAGCGGCTGGTTGATGTAGCCAGGGTACCGGCTTACTCGATAACAATATCGGCCACCGAGTTGAGAATATGGGTGGGCTGGTAGGGGTGTTTCTCCACTTCAGCCATCGAGGTAATGCCCGAAAGCACCAGAATGGTTTCCATGCCGCTCTGCACACCGGTGATAATATCGGTATCCATGCGGTCGCCAATCATCACCGTGTCTTCGGAGTGCACGCCCAGGTAATTCAGCGCGGCGCGCATCATCAGTGGGTTGGGCTTGCCGATATACAGGGGCTCAATGCCGGTGGCGGCTTCGATCAGCTTGGCAACCGCGCCGCAGCCCGGCACAATCCCAGCCTCGGTTGGGCCAGAGGTGTCGGGGTTGGTGGCAATAAAGCGCGCGCCCTTGGCGATCAGGCGAATGGCCTTGGTGATCGCGTCGGCGTTGTAATAGTTGGTTTCACCCAGCACCACATAATCGGGGTCATGCTCGGTGATGATATACCCCACCTCGTGGATGGCCGCCGTCAGGCCCACCTCACCCACCACAAACGCCTTGCCGCCCGGTCGCTGGTTCTGCAAAAAGCGCGCGGTGGCAATCGCCGAGGTGAAGATCAGGTTTTCCGGAACGTCCAGTCCAGTCATCTTTAAGTTGTGAGAAAGATCGCGCGCGGTGTAGAGCGAATTGTTGGTAAAAACCAAAAATTTCGCGTCCGCTTTGCGCAGGCGCTCAATGAACAGATCCGCGCCAGGAACCATTTCCTTGCCGCGAATCAGCACGCCGTCCATATCACTCAGATAGTTTTTTTTAGCACCCATGGGTTGTTTTTTCTCTCCAAAAATTTAAAAAATGTTCGTTTTTTTTATTATACAGGCAAAAGAAGATTACTACAGTTAATGAAACGTTATCCTTTTACTCGAAGGGGCTGTCTCTAAAGAATTTGGAAACAGCCCCAAAAATTAGCTGCAAATCGAATAAAAACGAAAAAACAAAAAATTGGTAGCCTACCTGGCTGCCAATTTTCGCATATTATGGGCAATACTGATC
>NZ_LGCL01000028.1 GCF_001306115.1 Ornatilinea apprima
CATCGGCTCGTTTCGGTGGTTCTGGTATAAGCGGTTTGATTACTTTCCATTGTTCGTCTGTAAGGTCCATCGGCTCGTTCCTCGTGAGGATTTGAGCCTGAGTTTACCATTTTTGAGATAGCTTCTAGCATTTCAACCTTCAAGCGTTGTATAATCGAATTATCATTTAGCGGGGAAATACCGGTATCACTTTCAAGCACAAAATCAAATAAAAAGATTCGCTTTATTCAAGCATCCTGACCTGTAAATGCGATTTCCAGGTGCTTTCTGTCAACATTATTACGCAGCTCTCAACCAGAAATCACCACGATTTCGGAGGAGAGAACTATGGCAAAATGGTTGGTCAGCCTGGATACCGATAAGATCAAACAGTATATTTATTCTTGTGATCACCTAAAAGAAATTCGTGGCGCAAGCGGATTGTTAGACCATCTGAATCGGGAGACTACTCCCAAACTCATCGAACATCACCACGGCAGTCTGATCTTTGTGGGCGGCGGATCCGCGATGGCCACCTTTTCCGCCAAAGATGACGCCCAGAAATTTGCTGATGCCGTCCAGAAAACCTATCTGGAAGAAACTGGAACCGCCACCATTTCCTCTGCTATAGTCGAATATCAACCAGACGATTCCCCTTCAGTCACTAAAAAAGTACAACCCACCGCCTTCAACCTGGCACTGAGGGAAGCCAGTGTTCGCCTCCAGCAGGCCAAAAACAGCGGGCGGGGGCACCAGGTCATCACCAGCGCGCCCATTTTCGCTCGCTGCCAGCGCTGCGGACAATTCCCGATTGAAAAGGTAATCCGTATCGGCAACCAGGATTTCAAAGTCTGCCGTGTTTGTTTTACCAAACAAACCATTCCCAGTTCACTCTATCCAGGCGACCGTCTAAAAACCTCCGTATTCGCTCGACAAACTTTACAGGACGCGGGATTTCCCGACCTGATAGAAGACCTGGGTGATCAGTCGCAACCCAAGAATTTTGTTGCCCTGGTCAACGCTGACGGGAACAATATCGGTAAAATCATCGAAAATTACATCCACCAGGAAGCAGACCTGATTGCGCTAAGCAGTATCCTGACGGAAACCATCGAATACGCCTTAATCGAAGCAATTAAAGCCAGTATGGGAACATCTGCCTCCAAAATCCCTATCATTCCCATCCTGATCGGGGGCGACGATGTCATGTTTCTTACACCAGGTCATTTGGGAATTCCCATAGCTGTTGCCCTCTGCCAGAATTTCAAGCATAAATTCAATCAATTGGTCCAAGAGAAAACAAAGGATAATCCATCCTTATTTCAAAGCAATCCACCGGAGGCAGTTATGTCTGCCGGAGTCGTCATCGCTAAAACCAGCCATCCCCTCTTTGCTCTGGATGAACTCTCTGAAGAATTACTCAAAAGCGCCAAGCAACACAGCAAGGAATTATCCTCGTTTGGCATCATCTCAACCATTGATTTCCGGGTAATCACAACCCCAACCGCGAATCCATTGAAGAAAGTACGCCAAACAGAATTTAGAATTGCCGAAGACCGATTTGCAACCAGCCGTCCTTACGCCATTGACACTCTCAATGATCTTGCACGACCATCCTGGGAAGATGTATATCAGGCTATTCTAAGACTCAAAAAAGAGAATTTTGCAAACAATAAAATTCATTCGTTGCAAAACATCTTGCGCAACCGATCTCTCTTGCAGGCGGAACTGGACCTGATGAATTTTATCGCGCATATCACCGAAAAACAGCATGAGATCATGAAAGAGATCAATTCCAGTATGCACCTCAACCAATGCAACTTACTTTTCCTTACCAACCCCCTCAACCCGGCTCAGCTGATCAGTCCCCTTCCGGATTTAGAAGAGATCTATGAATTTATTACGGAGGTGCACCATGATCCTGATTAACTATTCGATTGAGTTTCAAACTCCTTTCCGCGTGGGCACGGGCATGGGACAAGCCGGATTTATCGACAACACCACCATCCGTAATCGCGATGGACTGGCCTACATTCCAGGCAGCACCATCAAAGGACGGGCGCGCGCGGCGGCTTTGAAACTGGCCCCTTCTTTTGATATCAGCACCCACTCAACTACATCAGACCAGACTGGCTGCCTGGTCACCCAGCCAGATGGCCCCTGCGCCATCTGCAGAATTTTTGGTGCGCCGCAATGGCCTGGGATGCTTTCTTTTGAAAAGGCGGATTTACATGGGGAAATTTCTAACATTCTCAAAACTTTGGATCTACATGAAACACCCATCAAAACTCACGCCCAAAACTACGGTCGCCTTCTCCGCACAGGTATTGGGATTGACCGCAAACTGCGTGTGGTGGTACCTGACAGATTGTTCACCAACGAGTGCGTGGGTACCAAGATCCCCTTCACTGGAAGAATTATTGGAGAGTTTCCTTCCAGCTCACCAATTGAGCTGGATTTAGCCTTATTACTGGCGGCACTGAAATCCATCTCCCATCTGGGTGGCGGGCGCGGACGCGGGCTTGGCCGCTGTGAATTTACTTTTATCAAAATCCAGGTGGATGGCAAAGAAAAGAGCCTTGATCAACTTATTTCCAGTCTGGCAGGGGGAGGTTTGAAATGATCATCATAAAGTTGGAAACCAAAGAGCCCTTGCATTTATCTGCCAGCTATACCGTTTCAACGTACTCGCCCTGCATCGAATACATCCCTGGTTCGGCTTTACGCGGGGGAATGGCAAAAAAATTCCTTCAAGAAGACCAAAATCAAGAGGATTTTGAACGGTTTTTCTTGGATGATCATGTTCGCTTTGGTCCTCTTTGGCCAGCCCAAAACAGTCCACAGGGTGCCATCGGGGCAATTCTCCTACCAATGACGGCTTATACCTGCAAACGCTACCCCGGGGTTTATTCCAGCAAAACAGGTTACACCAAACATGGCATTCGAGACATGCTATTCGAATTCATAAAAGAGCCCACCGGAACATCCAGCCTAAACTGCTCTGAACAAGATTGCGAGGCACCGCTGACGCGCCAGACAGGGTATTACATCGGCCAGGAAGCCCACATGGAACTGATCGAACTGGATAAACGCGTCATAACCAGCACCGCCATCGACGATCAGACCCAGACCGCCGCGCCCGAGCAGTTGTTTACCCTGCAGGTGATTGAAGAAGGGCAGATGTTTTGGGGACAAATCGAGTTCGGCGACCCTGACTTGGAAGAGATGTTCTGCCAATTATGCTGCGAAACTGGAATTCAAATCCGCCTGGGGGCAGGCACAAGCAGAGGACTGGGATTGATGGAAGTTAAGGATATTTATCCAAGTGACAATCACCCAAATTACAATCTTTTCTCCGTGACGCAATCCCTTTTAGAAAGAATTCAAGAATTTGACAGTGTCGCTAAAATGGAGTTGGGAGACAGATTTGCCAATCAAACCTGCACTTGCTTTTCGCTTGATCTACTCTCCGATTGTCTTCTCCTGGATGAATTCCTTCAATACAAAATCCGTATCGAGCCTTCTGACCTGGCAAGATACATTCATCCAGACCTTTCCCGGGCTGCACCGCTTGGGCAGGTATGCACGAGCCAGTTTGTGGATGGATGGAATAACCTGCACTGCCTCCCCCGGGAAACCTCAGTAGCTATTTCCGCGGGCAGTGTATTTTTCTACTGCATTGACGTTCCCCCGCAAGAGTTGGCCAACCTGCTTGGACAAGTTGAGTATCGCGGCATAGGAGAACGCACTCAGGATGGTTTTGGCCGCGTCACCATAAATCATCCATTTCATCTAAAGAGGGAGCAGCGATGACCACAACCTTAGAAAGTGAACGATTGCGCATCCTGCTTGATGCCGCTCAACAAAATTGCCGGGAGGAAATACTGGCTGATGCCAAAGCGGCCGCAGACAACAAACTGAAAGAAATCAGCACAGCCCAATGGAACGGCATTGCCGAATTAGCCCGAAATCCGTCCTACGGGATAGAAGGCATCCAGAAAGAATTGCTGGACCGCAGTGAAAAACGCTGGAGTAATGAGACACCAATCCCCGCAAGCGATACCGGAACTAATGAAGATGAATTGAACAATTTCCTCGAAAAACTCAAAAGCCAATCGCAGCAAGAAATTGAAAAAATCTGCTTGCAAATTCCATTAACTGATATGCAAAAAGAAGAATTAATCCAAAAGTTATACCTTTCCAATTTACGCGAGTACCTGTTGGCGTTGGTTGAGTATCACCGGGCAACCGCATAAGAAGGGAGAAAATATGTCCGCGATTGCAGATCAATCTGTTGAAATTGAGTTTTATGGGCATGACCAGGCGATTAACCTGTATTGCTTCTCCGGCACACTGACCTTGACACACGCCATGCACATCGGCAGCGGGCGCGGCGACCTGACCACAGACGCCCTGGTAGTGACTGATGGCGCAGGCAAACCCATCATTCCCGGCTCCTCATTCCGCGGCCTCTTTCGCTCTCACATCGAACGGCTGCTGGCCGGTTTGAACGCTGCTGGGGTCACTACTCTCTGGGCCTGTCAGCTCTATGACGCCTCCCCATTGGGAATATGCATCGGCAACCAGGTTAACCAAGAAAGCAAGGATAAATTGAAAGAATTGGTGAATCGAGCCAAAACGAGCGGTTTGCCCGCTATTTGGAACGACCTGCCCAAAGCCCTTTGTAGTGTCTGCCAGTTATTTGGCGCGAGCGCGGTATGGGCCTCAAAAATCAAGTTTTCGGACCTCAACCTTCTCAACGAACCACTGACACAGATCCGGCACGGCGTGGGCATTCACCGCGACAGCGGCACCGCTGCCCCCGGGGTGAAGTACGACAAACTGGTTGTGGAAGCAGGCCGGGAGTTCAAATTTGAAGCCATCGCCGAAAACCTTACTGAGCAAGACAAGCGCCTGCTCGCTCTGGGTTTTCAGGCCATCCTCAATGGAACTGCCGCGTTGGGTGGCTCGACCGGAAGAGGGCTTGGAGATTTTGCATTGACCGGTGGAGATGTAAGCTGGGTGGATTGCAAAAATAAATCTGACCTGGTCAATTACCTGTTAAAAAAGGAGTATTCAGGCAGTCAGAGTCTGGATGATTTTGTGAATGAAACCCTTAATACCTGGCTTGCTCCACAAGAAAATGGAGGCGGGGATGCGCAAACTGCTGCTGAATGAGTTTGTGTTGGGGCTGGAATTAAAAATCATCGAGGATGATCTGCTTCTGATCGGGATGCCGGATCCAACGCAGCAAAAAAAGAAAGAAGACAAGGCGGATAAATACATCCCCATGCGAAGCAGCGACGGCAAATATTTCATTCCCGGCAGCAGTCTCAAGGGCGTTCTGCGCAGCCGCGCGGAATATATCGCCAACATTATTCATCAGGGGAACGGGGTTTGCCATATCTTTGACCAAAGGAAGAAAAGCGAAGCGCACCTTCCCGGGCGGTTGTGCTGCGGAGACCGGTTTGAAATTCGCCTCAAAGACGCTGAAAAGAATCAAAAAACGCTCCCCTACGCCACATTTTACGCGGACGCCTGCCCGGCCTGCCAGTTGTTTGGTCACTCTTCATTTCAGGGGCGTTTGAGCGTCACCGATTTCCCGGCACTGGATTCAGACAGCGGGAAACCTTTCAGCCAAACCCATATCGCCGTGGACCGGTTGACAGCGGGTGCAGCTCAGTCAAAACTTTTTACACCTAAATACCTGCGCGACGCCGTTTTTAAGGGATCCATCCACATCCAAAATTTTTCCATCTGGCAACTAGGCTGGCTGGGATTCGTTTTACAAGACCTGCGTGAAGGGCTCATCCGGCTTGGGCGCAAACAAACCAGTGGATATGGAAAACTCGCCATTCAAAAAGAAACAGTGCGCTTTCGTTATCTGGGAAAGCCCCCCACGGAAGAAAAATTGTGGGGAATTGGAAAATACTTGAATGATGAATGGATCAAGCAATATGGGTATGGCAATGGGCTTGCCTATGAAAGCATTGATCTTCCCGGCGCGCAATGGAGCACGCCCGACCATCTCTGGTATGAATATTCGGCTGAGGCGCCTCCTGAGCCTTTACCGCTTTGGGAAAACGCCAGAAGCGCGGCTTACCACTATTTGCAGTCTTTCAAGTTTACACCAGACATGCAACTCAAATCCCTGCAAGAGCTTTGGGACAGGCAGCGGGAGGCGGCACGATGAACAGTGAAGCTCAGATCGAATCGCAAGAAAACACCCCGTCATATTGCGCCGCGGCGCGCGGGCAGCTCAGCCTGGATGAACTGCGCTCCTGCTTTCAAATCAACGCATTCCAGTGGGTAATACTGCAGACGTTGGAAACGTATGATTTTTTCCGATTCGCTGAATTTCAAATAGAAAACCAATTGCAAGCCAGCCTGCAAGGAGACGCTTTCTCAAACCACGGGCATTTACGCTGGGCGCGCGAATGGTGGGTTGACGAGAACGGAAACAGGCAGAACGGATGGAGAGCGGTTTACGTGGGAGAGGAAGCGCATTGCCCATCCTTTTTGAAAAATTCAGACACGGTAAAAGCGCTGAAAAATCCCCAAACAACCACAGTTTTATTGCGCGGAGAGCGCCGGGAGCAGCAGGATACCTGGATTGATCTTCGCGTGCCGCGCCGCCTGGACTATCCCTGGCCGGAGACGTCCAGCGTTCCAGAAAAAGTCGCGCTTGAAATCCGCCAGTTCACGATAGCGGATAACCGAATCTTGACCCAATACGCGCAGTTGGTCTCCTGGCAGGAAGGAGCGGATTCATGACATACATCTTACCCTACAACTTTGTTCGCCTGCAGCCGATACCAGCGGGTGACAGAAAAAAACCAACATCGCATGGCAACCCCGACCCTGACCAGGAATTGCACTCAGGCCGCCTCACCTGCCGGATTATCTGCATCAGCCCGATCTTCATCCTGCCAACGAACCATACGCGTTCCGTTTCTTTAGGGTGGGATGATAATGGCAACCTGGGAAGCCACAATATTTATGAACAGTTTTTCTGCTTGAAGAATGACTTCCCGGTTATCCCTGCATCCTCTATCAAAGGCAGCATTCGATTAGTCGCCGAAGCCTTGTGCAATGGTTGCATGTCAACATTTGCTGAATCCTACGAAAGCAGCAGAGACCATACCCATAGATATCACTTAACAAGTAATTCAATTTATTCTTGTTCAGAGCCCTTCAATCTTTGCCCAACCTGCCGGATTTTCGGTATGGCAACTGAATCACAACAAAACAACCAAACAAAGAGCAATGAGAAACTGTTCTACCGGGGAAAATTGGAATTTTCCCACGCCCGCCTGGCCGCAATTAAAGTTGATTATTTTGAAGATCCCATCATGCTTCCCGTAATGGGCAACCCGCGAGCGGATGTGGCGGTGAAGGTTTATGGAGATAACATAGGGAACGCGCGCGGCCGGAAATTCTACTATCATCGTCACGATCTGCAAATCATACCTTCTCCCAACGGCTATGACACTTTGAAAAGGTGGGAACAGACAAAACAACCAAGAAATATTCGAGGATTCCGCTGGAACATGCGCCCGACCATCCGGCCTCTTCATGCCGGTTCCATCTTTGAATTCGATGTTGAATACCAAAGCCTGGAAAAAGAAGAACTTGACCTGCTCATCACCGCGCTTGAGCTTTTCCCAAACCTGATAGATGATCAAGGTAAATCGATTGTTCCAGACTCAACGATGAAGTTCAACGAAGATTATTTTGTTGGTGAAGGTGTCTATCACAAATTTGGGTACGGCAAACCCGCCGGCTTGGGCTCCGCGGCCTGTTATATCACCCACTGGCGGGTATTACATCTCCAAAATCGCTATCAGGCTTCCCCCGCTGTAGATGGCGGCTGGGTGGAAGTGCAGAATCTTCGCCAGGCAGTGGAAGATCACAAAAACAAGTTTAAAAATGTTCACGGCAGCCAGACCTATTTCAAGGATTTGATGGCGATTTTGCGCTACCCGCATGGCATCACAAAAATGCAACACATCGAACAAGGGGATCCCGCTGAGCAGCACCTCCCGCCTGTGCCGGGAAAAGAAAAGGAATGGCTGAAAGAACAGGAGAAATAAGAATATGGCACGCCGTTTTATTTTCACCACAGGCACATCTCTCTTAGGAAATTTCATCAAAAAGTATTACGATCCGCCTAACATTGCTGAAGGAGTCTTCGACAACCGCTTTCCCAGAGAAATTGATATTCTCCACACTCCATCAGTGAGGTGGGATGGTTTTCGGGCATTCCATTACCCAGAGATGCAGATGGATAAAGGCATTGCCTGGAACATGATCAACACCTGGTCCACGATTCAAGCCAGAGAAAGTTACCAGACCGCTGAAGTGGACAGCCTGAGTTTTTTGCCGGTTGATCCTGAAAATGACGAAGTGATCTTACTGGCCTCCAACACCCCCCCAGGGTTGTTTTGCGCGCTGGTAAACGCGAACCTGATGACCCAACACGGCACTCCGGTATCCATCTGGGAAGATGTCCTTCAAGAGCACAGCCAGTTTCCCATCGTTGATTGGGACCCGGAAAATGAAATCTCATGGCGACCCATCGCTAATCCGCTTGCAAACCCTGCCATCGTTCTCACGATTAACCAATTAGACCCAAACAAGAAAACAACTTTTGAGAATCAGGCGCTGGGCAACCTTGTGCGAAGCGTATCGCTGCTCATTCTCCATGCCATGGATCACAATATGGAACCCCACGTAATCTTTACCGGCGGCTATAAAGCCACCATTCCTTTCCTCACCCTGGTCTGCAGCTGGATGGGAAACATCACCATGTGGAGTTTGTATGAAGACTCAAAAGAAATCCTGCGCATTCCGGTGCCCAAAGCAAACCTGGATAGCCGCATTTACCGGATGATCGCCGGGAAACTCGCGCTGGAGATGAAACAAGACGATCCATACTATGCGCTGTTTTCCAGGTGGACATCGAAGGCAAATTACACCCAGCTATCTTCAATGGATCCCGCTGACCAGCCATTCTTTGTCAATCACCCGCAGCCCAACCAACCGGTGCAGCTCAGCCCGATGGGCAAAGCCTTCGCCGAAGTATTGCGCGCCCAATTAGGGTCTGCTTACTTTAAAGAAGAATTGAAAAGCATTTTGAGTAATGAATAAATAAATGGAAAAAGCACTCAACATTCCCGAATTTGGGCTGCAACCGCAGCCAACCAACGAACACTTCAACCAAGATTCTTGGGAACAAATTAAAAACAAATTCCAGCTGGATACATCGGTGTATTGCTGGCAATTCAAATGGCAAGGCACCATGATTACACCTGTCAGCCTGGGCAACCTCTCCATTAAGGAACATCTCCTGCGCAAATTATGTAGCAATTCTCAAAGCGCTTACTACGAGGATGCCGGCGCTCGTTTGCTGGATGCCGCAAAAACACCCGCACTGCAGAAAAACACCAAACTTCTTTCACCCAGTATTCACAAATTGCTGTTCTTTTCTCCTTTTCTGCTGGAGACCTGGTATGAGAATGAAAATTGGCTGCCCGATCACAAGAAGGGCAAGAACCCCCTTGAATTTGGGTTAATCCTATACCGCCTGTCAGAAATCTTTCTTTCCGCGCTTGCCATCCAGGCGCATCGGCAGGTCGGCGACCTGCCCGAAGACTTGCTGCTCGCGCGCATCCTCTTAATTCGCCTGCGTTTCCGCCTCCTTGCTGGGCTGAGTCAATTTTCTAAACTCGCTGCTTACTTACCAGATTTTGCCCTGATCGTCCGAAACGCGCAACGCGAATACGCGCGCTTGATTTTGGAGCGCACGGACGAAGTGGAGCTTGCGCTGCAACTTGCCATTCCGCCGCAGAGCGGTTGGGATTTGGATGAGGAAATTAACCTGATCCTGTTTTCCGATGATGGCCAAAGCCGCCTGTGGCCGTTTGCCCAGGAGACACCCTCCGACCGCCTCTTTACCGACACAATCATCCGCGCCTGGATGCTGCCGCACGACAATTTGCAGGGTGCGACCGCCAGCCTGGTCTCGCTCCTCCATCCCAACGCCAATCACCCATCCCTCATTAACTGCCTGATTCTCTCACTCAGGACGCTTATTTTTCTCAGCGCGGCCAGCTTTATCCTTTTTCTTTTTTTTCAAAACAAATATTTCCTAGCTCTACCTTTCATCGCGAGCGGCGGGGGGGTGATTGGTCTGGCGCGTTTGGTTTTTACCCGAAAACTCATCATCCGCCAACGGACCTATCCGCTGGCACTGCGCATCCCCGCGATGGGAATGGTGGGCCTTCTGATCGCCGCCGAGTTTATTGAAGACCTTGCCAAGAAGATGGATCATTCCTCTCAAAACCTCACCGGATTGTTTATATCCCTTTCAGCGGTTTCCCTTTTGTTTGCCTATCTGTACATCACATCCGAGATCAGCGCACGTCTGCGGTTTTCCCAGTTCAAAATCCAACGCGCACTGGATCTTTTCAGCTACGGCTGGGCGGCCACCTTCTGGCTTTCAACACTGGCCTTTTTTGTCTATTGGCGAATAAACAATCCAGAAACTGCTCTGCTCAAGTTCTTTTCCTACCCATCCTTATGGTTAATTCTTCTGGTGCTCAGCAGCGCCTCGCTGCTGGTGGGGGTATTCACTCAGATCTTCTGGGAAGACAAAGCCATTGCCGAACCGTTGTAAACAAAAAAAGGAGCTGACCGTTGAAAGACCACCCGCTGCCATTCCCCGAAAAACAAGAATCCTTGCTGGCCTCTGTGGTCATCCACCTGGAATCGCTCAATGCCGGCAGCCTGCTCCCCGAGACGGGCCGAAAAGTGCATGGATTCTGGCATGAGCATTGGAAGCGAATTTGCCCGCCAGCCGCTGAATCGCTGCACCCCAACAACGGCAAAGCGGAATTCACCCTCAGCCCCATCTTCGGTTTGCCCCAACCGGAAAATGACGTTATTCGATTATCTCCGGGCATGCCCGCATGGTTTCGGGTTACCACCCTTAGGCCTACCCTGACGGAAGCACTGTTCAATGAGCACAATGGCTGGCTGATCACACTTCCCGCAGAATTGGATTTTGGCCCCATTCGCTGGAAGCCATCCTTTCAACCCTTCAGCAAAATAGACGCTGCCTGGTCCTGGCTGTGTTCCTATGAGGCGATGCGCCGCGCCGCCCAGCCGTCTGTCTCGTGGAAAATATCTTTATCCACCCCCACCTCTTTCAGCGGCCGCTATGTAGACTTCACCTTCCCGCTGCCTGAACTGCTGGTCAAATCCTGGCTGGAGCGCTGGAATCATTTTGCGCCCCCCGCCCTGGGCCTGCCAGAAGAGCTGATCGATGCCGCCCGCGAGCATTTGCGTGTGACCGAATACCACCTCTCCACCTGCCCCGGCGAGCGACAGACCATCGGCTGCCGCGGCAGCCTGGTGATTCAGGCCTACCACCTGCCCCCAGAGGCGCGCACACAGCTCGACCTGCTCTTCCTTTACGCCTATTACTGCGGCTCCGGGCATCGCACCGCGCAGGGCATGGGGCAGACCCGCCTGCTGCGACGCTGGAGTGGGTAACGAAATGAGCCAGCAAAAGAACCTTTTGGCGCAGGTGCTGCAAATGGACAACCTGTGCTGGGCCTGGGAAGAAATCGCCGAAAATAAAGGCATTCCGGGTGTGGATAACATCTCCATTGCGCGCTGGCGGCGCAACTGGGAAGAGCGCCTGGTTCAGCTAGCCCGCGATGTGCGCGGCAGCGCCTACCTGCCGAAGCCGCTGCGTCTGCGCCGCATTCCCAAGCGCAACCGCAGCCAATACCGCGTGCTGCGCATCCCCACGGTAACCGACCGCGTGCTGCAGCGCGCGGTGCTGCAAGTGCTGCAGCCCCATTATGAGCGCATTTTCCTTGAGTGCAGCTACGGTTATCGCCCGTGGCGCGGGTTGAAAGACGCCGTGCAGCGCATTATTATCCTGCGCGAGCAGAACTTCCGCTGGGTGCTGGACGCCGACATTGACGACTTCTTCAATCGCGTCAACCACGCCCTGTTGATGAAATTTCTGGAAGACGATCTGCCCGACTCCTCTCTCAACCATCTTATCGCCCGCTGGCTGCGGGCAGGCAACCGCGAGATGGGCATTCCCATGGGTTCGCCGCTTTCACCCCTGCTGGCCAATGTATTTTTGCACCGTCTCGACCAATCCATCCAACAAACCGGCGTACCACTGGTACGCTACGCCGATGATTTCATTGTGCTTACTTGCAGCGAGCAGGCGGCTTTGTTGACTTATCATCGTGTTGGGCAATTCCTTAAAGACCTCGAGCTGAGTTATGAACCCGCTAAAACCTCGATCACCAGCTTTGAGCAGGGTTTCACCTTCATCGGTGTGCGCTTCCTCACCGATTCTTACAGTTATACCTGGGAGGATAAAGAGATCACCGTCAACGGGGATGAAGTGGACTGGCTTTTCAGCCAATATGGACCGGAGTATGAATAATGGCCAGCCTGTACGTGATTGAAACAGGCGCACGCGTAGAGGTGGAATACCAGCGTGTGATCGTTACAGCGGAAGACGAAACCATCTTCCGCGCGCCCATTCAACACGTCAGCCAGGTGGTTCTGATTGGCAGCGCCGGTGTAACCACGCCGGCATTGCATAAATTGCTGCATGCTGGTATTCCACTGTTGTTTTTAGATTACCGCGGACGTTTTTTAGGCCGTTTGCAGCCCGCTTCCTCCTACCAATTGCCGCTGCGCCTGGCGCAATACCAGAAAAACGATGACCCCGAATTTTGCTTGCGTACCGCCCGGGCCATTGTGTGTGGAAAAATCAAGAACCAGCGCACCTATCTCAGGCGACTCGCGCACCGCGGCGCAGAGATATCCCCATCGGATCTGCTCGAAATGAAGACCGGCGCGGCCAAAGCTGCCCAGGCCGGTGATCTGCCCGGCTTACTGGGTGTGGAAGGGTACACAGCGCGCATTTTCTTTAACGGCTACCGGCGTGCTTTTAACCCCGAATGGAACTTCACCCGCCGCGCGCGCCGCCCACCCAAAGATGCGGTTAACGCCATGCTCAGCCTGGGCTACACTTTGCTTAATCAAGCCGTCATCGCCGCGATTGAAATTACCGGCCTGGACCCCTATCTGGGCTATTTCCATGTGGAAAAATACGGCCGCCCGGCCCTGGCGCTGGATCTGGTGGAAGAGTTCCGCACCCCAATCGTCGACTCGCTGGTGTACGACCTGGCCAGCCATCACCGCCTTACGCCAGAAGACTTCCAAAGCGACACGTTTGGCCGCGCCACCCGGCTTACCCGCAGCGGGATGCGCCGTTTTGTAAAAGAATTCAGCCGCAAGATGGAATCGGAAATCAAAACCCGCGAACTCGACCGCCCACTCTCTTACCAGAAACATCTTGAGGTGCAGGCGCGCAAAATGGCGCGCTGCATCCAGGGGCAAGAAACCCAATACCAACCATTTCAAATCCGGTGAACTGCATGAGTGATAAACAATTCATCCTGGTGGTTTATGATATCAGCAACGACAAACGCCGCACCAAATTACACAACACGCTGCTTAACTTTGGCACGCCGGTGCAGTACAGCGTGTTTGAATGCCTGTTGACAGACAAAGAAAAAGAAACTATGCTCAAAGCAGTCAAGCGTGTGATCCGCCCACGCAAAGACCGGCTGCGCTTTTACTATATTTGCGCCGCCTGCCTCAAAAAAACGCACATCACCAGCGGGGTGGAAGTAACTACTGACGAGGCGAAATCCTTTGTGGTGGGTTAGTTGTCGACGCGGAAGGGGGGTGGAGCAGAATTTGGACTGCGTCGCCAGCATTGGCAAGAGCCCCCCACCCCTGGCGGTTGGAGCGCTAATTATGGTGAGATTGGCCAATAAAAATAAGCAATATGGCGACGCACAGGCCTTTTTTGAGCATCCCGGCCTGCGTCGCCACACCGCCAGCCCTGCTGCTGGCAGCCCCATAACAAAAAACATCTCCATCCCTTGCCGGTCAGGTTGTATAATAAAAGAAGTGAAACGGCAGATGTGGCAGTTACCAATCCATTCCCCCACTCGATGGGATTGAAACAAGAATCGATTAAGAAACCGATTTCTTTTCCTTGTTACCAATCCATTCCCCCACTCGATGGGATTGAAACATAATGCCCTGGCAATATCCAAAGCAATACTGTATCCGTTACCAATCCATTCCCCCACTCGATGGGATTGAAACCCGGCAACCTGTCGGTAATAATTTTTACCGACAGTTACCAATCCATTCCCCCACTCGATGGGATTGAAACGCCTCAGCAAGAGCTTTTTCCAGCTCTGCTTTTTCCTCGTTACCAATCCATTCCCCCACTCGATGGGATTGAAACAACGGGGGCAGCAACGTAAGCAGCCGGAGAAACCACGTTACCAATCCATTCCCCCACTCGATGGGATTGAAACTAAACTCGGGAACCTTGGTAGGTTCCTCCGCCACCTCGTTACCAATCCATTCCCCCACTCGATGGGATTGAAACGCGGTCGCAGGTTTTGCGGTCGCAGGTTTTGCAGTTTTGTTACCAATCCATTCCCCCACTCGATGGGATTGAAACACGCCCTTCGGCCCGATTGACAACATAGCCGGAGATGGTTACCAATCCATTCCCCCACTCGATGGGATTGAAACGGCGGGCTCCACCTTTTCAATAGCTTGTAACCATTGTTACCAATCCATTCCCCCACTCGATGGGATTGAAACCTGAACATCTACGATGTTCAAATACTCACAAGTTAGTTACCAATCCATTCCCCCACTCGATGGGATTGAAACGGAACAAATTCTCCGAAAATGCAGTCATCCTCTGTATATGATGGGTTACCAATCCATTCCCCCACTCGATGGGATTGAAACTCGTTTGACATACTGCGTAAGCTCTTTGCCATTGTTAGTTACCAATCCATTCCCCCACTCGATGGGATTGAAACTTTACTTTCCATGTTTTTTCCTTTCGCTTGTTTTGAGTTACCAATCCATTCCCCCACTCGATGGGATTGAAACCTGGATCTTGTGTTGAATTATAGACGACAAAGCCCGGTTACCAATCCATTCCCCCACTCGATGGGATTGAAACTTTCTTCATCACAGGGTATGTACGCAACGGCACCTTTGTTACCAATCCATTCCCCCACTCGATGGGATTGAAACCACTGAGCAAACCCCAGAAGATTTTCTTCTGGTTTGTTACCAATCCATTCCCCCACTCGATGGGATTGAAACCCCGATGAGCCTGCGAAATAAGCTCTGCTACCATCTGTTACCAATCCATTCCCCCACTCGATGGGATTGAAACCTCAACAACCCGAGCGGTGGGCTCAACAGCCACTACGTTACCAATCCATTCCCCCACTCGATGGGATTGAAACAATGTGGTCATGTTCTTATCATTGATTTCAACGAAAGTTACCAATCCATTCCCCCACTCGATGGGATTGAAACTGTACGGTAAGTTGATGTTTACCCTGGCCATTTCAATGTTACCAATCCATTCCCCCACTCGATGGGATTGAAACGTGTTTCTGTGGGATCGGCAACGACTGTGGATTTCTTATCCTGTTACCAATCCATTCCCCCACTCGATGGGATTGAAACAAATACAAGAGAGGAAGAAGCTGGTGACATGTATCGTTACCAATCCATTCCCCCACTCGATGGGATTGAAACCGTTTTTTTTGCCTTAGCCAGCCAATTAGGCGGCGAGGGGCATAGCAGCGTTACCAATCCATTCCCCCACTCGATGGGATTGAAACCTTGGCACACGTCAACGTTGACGGCCAGTGTGTGATGGTTACCAATCCATTCCCCCACTCGATGGGATTGAAACGGACGAAGGTGTTACCTTGCCTATCCACATAGGCGGTAACATCTGTGTTACCAATCCATTCCCCCACTCGATGGGATTGAAACTTTTTTTGGTAAACGCGAAGGGATTTTTTCTAGGTAACGTTACCAATCCATTCCCCCACTCGATGGGATTGAAACTCTGCCAACCAATCGCTACCATGTGTCCGGTGTAGTACGGTTACCAATCCATTCCCCCACTCGATGGGATTGAAACGTTGACGCCGATTTTGCTGAGTTTCACGGCTGCTTCTGCAATGTTACCAATCCATTCCCCCACTCGATGGGATTGAAACTTTGGGCGGGTGCCAATGCAAAACCCAAAAGAAGAAACAGGTTACCAATCCATTCCCCCACTCGATGGGATTGAAACTTTTTTAGTGTAAGCGTCAACCTCTTGGCCGACAGTTACCAATCCATTCCCCCACTCGATGGGATTGAAACGTGTTGATGTTGTACTTCCACCATTCCGGCATGCCGGTCACAAACCAATCCCCCCACTCGATGGGATTGAAACCCTTCCACTTGCTTTCTCCGTAACTCAGTTCCCATTGGGTTACCAATCCATTCCCCCACTCGATGGGATTGAAACTTTCTTTTTTAACTTCATAATCGAAAATCAAAACGACCTCATTGGTTTACCACAATAACTGCCAATTACTTTCCCTCAATGCTTTTGCAAGACTCAGTAGTAAAATTCCCATTGTAGTTGACTTAAATCTATTTCACTTCTATACTGAAGAAGCGTTGCTTTCTTTGTTATCTGAATATGAGGTGTGAGATGGATTCCAGGGAGCTTGGACGTCAGGTCTTGGCAAGAAGGAAAGAAAAGGGATGGAGCCAGGAACAACTCGGTAAGATAGCCAATATCTCCAGAAATTATGTATCTCAGATAGAACGAGGCGAAGCTAACAGCATTTCAATTAAAGTGATCAATAAGTTGGCTATAGCTTTAGGTGCTTCACCATCAGATTTAAGTGAGTGTGCTTCTCATTCCACCCTTCTGATTCCACCTTCTCTGCGAGAATATGCACTACAAGACAATATGCCTTATGAAGTGATTGATAAACTTGTCAACCTTCCTAAAAAGGGAAAAGAACCAAAAACAGTTGCTGGATGGAGATCGCTTTACGAGGTGATAAGTCCTTTCATCGATGGATAATTTAAAAAATGGTGTCAAATTTATTTATAAAAGGTATACTTTTGTTGGCAAGCAAGTGGTTTTAAAACTTTTGAGGAATTCTAATGTACTCATGGCTTGAACATCGATGACGAGGGGGTAAGAGGTGAATAACTCGATCGACTCACTCCTCAAACAACCTTATGATTGTTTGATTTTGGTACATCCACAAATCCAAATTCTGGATGAAATTTCAGAAAAAATTCAGTCCTTCGGAATAAAACATTACAATGTTAGCAGAGCGTTGGGCAGCGCGCTTATGACCGTCTCAACCGCCGAACGGGATCGATTTGCGCAAGAGTGGTTGAAGGATCTCATCAGAGGATTACGAGAAGAACCCGTACTCATCTCTCATCCTGACCTCTTTTTTCATCCTTCACTTAAAATTGATTTTTTTACATTGATCCGCCAAATTTCTCGTTCAAAGCAGATGATCGTTCTCTGGCCAGGAGAGTATTCTACAGATACACTTTCCTATGCGATTCCAGATCACCATCATTACCGAGTCTGGAAAATTTCTGATTCGCTGCGAATTCAACCCAAGATCATAATTTATCAAATCTCTGCCGCACAAGGAGCTTAATCTATGTTGTACCGAGACCTAGTTCAATTTACACCGATTGAAACAATCATCCAATTGCGTGATGCAGAAAAAGAATCTGCGGCAATAAGCCTTGTGCAATCTTATGTTATATCCGATGCCATGGCGAATAAGCTGGTCGACATGGCTTTTCCACAATTGCAATTTGAACGCCCACAAGATAACAAAGGTATCTTGATTGTTGGCAATTATGGTACTGGTAAGAGTCACTTGATGTCTGTAATTTCTGCAATAGCAGAGAGAGCTGAGTTGAAAGATCAGCTTAATAATGAAAAGGTTAAAGAAGCCTCCGAAAAGTTTGCGGGTAAGTTCAAAGTTGTCCGCGTTGAGATTGGTAGCGTAACCCGAGGTTTACGAGAAATCTTGCTGGATGAGCTCCAATCCGCTCTCAATGCCTGGGGAGTTTCTTTCATATTCCCATCAGCAGATCAGGTAACCAATAATAAGACGTCGATCATTCAGGCAGTAGCAGCATTTCAAGAAAAATATCCGGGGATGGGGTTACTGTTAGTCGTCGATGAACTGCTGGACTACCTGCGCACCCGTGAACAGCGCGCATTGATCCTCGACCTGGGGTTCTTGCGAGAATTGGGTGAAGTGGCCGCATCCTGCCCATTCCGGTTTATGGGTGGTTTGCAGGAGACTTTGTTTGAAAATCCGAGATTCGGTTTTGTGGCAGAACAGCTTCGCCGCGTCAAAGACCGTTTTGAACAAATCAATATTGCCCGAGAAGATATTACCTTTGTCGTTTCACAACGCTTGCTTAAAAAGACAGATGCACAGAAAGCCCAGATTACTGACTATTTGAGAAAATTTGCGCCCTTGTATAAATCGATGGCTGATCGTCTGGATGAATTTGTGGACCTTTTTCCCATTCACCCGGTTTATGTAGAAACGTTTGAAAATCTGGCTATTGCTGAAAAACGACAGGTATTAAAAACATTCAGTACTGCGATTCGATCTGTTTTGGATCAGGAGGTTCCCCCTGACCAACCTGGATTAATTTCTTATGATCAGTATTGGAAGTTGATCCAGGAAGATCCCAGCTTACGCAGCATTGACGATATCGCCCGCGTGATTCAAAAAAGCAATATCCTGGAGGGATTAATCCAAAATGCCTATACACGTCCCAACCTTAAGGATATGGCAATCCGCATCATTCGTGCCTTGAGTGTGCAGCGGCTGGCTACGAGCGATGTATTTGTCCCTCTTGGTGTGACAGCAGAAAGCCTGCGAGATGGTTTGTGCCTTTTCCAACGCTTGCCGGCCGAGATGAATAATGCGGACTTCTTGTTGGATCAGGTCCAGGTTGCCTTGAAAGAAATGATGAAGACCGTTCAGGGTCAATTCTTATCCTATAATCCCGAAAATGGTCAATATTACCTGGACTTGAAAAAGGCAGTAGATTTTGATCAAAAAATCCGTGAACGCGGCGACTTCATGGATAAGTCAGACCTTAACACCTATTTTTATGATGCCCTGCGCCAGGCACTCAATCTAAGCGACTCTACTTATTTGACCGGATACAGCATTTGGTTCTACGAACTTCCCTGGGCAGAACATAAAGTAACCCGACCAGGGTATCTGTTTTTCGGTCCACCGGATGAACGCACAACTGCTCAACCGCCGCGAGATTTCTATATTTATTTCCTCCCGCCATTCCAAAATCGCTCCTATAACGACCAGAAGCTGCCTGATGAAGTACTCTTCTACCTAACCGGTTTGGATCATGAATTTGAGGAAAAAATCCGGCTCTATGCTGGTGCGCGGTCCATGGCGAATGAGTCTACCGAATACCGCACAGAATACGCCAATAAAGCCGAAACAAATTTCCGCCAACTGATGCGCTGGCTGCAAGACCATCTGATAGAGAAATTACACATCATTTATCAAGGCGTGGATGAACCGATTCAGTCCGTCCTCACACGGATGCGCAGCACTGCCAGTCAGAATATTGAGGAACTCATCCGCCTGGTTTCCTCACATTTGTTCTCGCCTGAATTTGAGGACCGATACCCTGATTATCCGAAGTTCTCTAGATTGAGCCAACCCGTGACCGAAACCGCACGCGCCAACAGCGCCATGGAAGCCATCCGCCGCCTATGCGGACGCACTTCCAACTTGGGTTCAGGTATTTTGGAAGGGTTGGGTATCCTGGATGAGCAAGGCAACATCCGCCCATACGATTCCTCCTATACTGGATATTTCCTAAAGCTGCTCAACGATAAACCTGACGGTCAGGTGATCAATCGCGGTGAAGTGATTGAACAGGTCGCTGGCGGAATCCAACCGGTGGAAAAAGACATGAAATTCAACCTGGAACCGGAGTGGGTCTCGGTCATTTTATTAGCTTTGGTGTATAACGGCGATATTGTTATCAGCTTGGACGGCCGTGAAGAATTGGATGCCGGCTCATTGGAACGCGCATTAACCCGCTCAATGACTGATATCATCAACTTCCGTTTCTACAAACGCCCACGTACATTACCCATCAACCTGTGGAGCATGATCTTTGAAGGGCTGGGCTTGCAACCGGGTTTGGTGCGCGATGAGAACACACGTGAAACAGCTGTGACTGAGCTGCAGCGGATGGTGCATGCCGAATTGGATAAGGTCGTACAACTTGATAATAATTTGCGGATGAGCGCTCAATTATGGAATTCTCCAGTCTTCACTCCCCAGCCGGTTTATGCTGTGGAACAGGGCACGGTTGTAGACAGCGATGCGCCAGACGTCTCCCTATATCCGACAGATTTACTTCCTGGATTGCGAGGTTACAAGCAGTTCCTGGAGGAATTAAACAAATACACCACCGTGGGAAAATTGCGCAACCTGCGCTATACCCCCGGGCAAATTCAGGAGTATCTGGATTACCGGAAAATTGTGTTGCGCACTCGCCAGCTTTTGGATGCGGTCAATCTTATCCAACCTTATACTACCTACCTGGCCGAAGCCCAGGCAAACCTGCCGGAAGACCACGCCTGGACGCAGCGCGCCCGCCAGGTGCAAAAAAACACTCTGGATTCAATCCGGCGGCTTGGCAAGGGTTTTGCCAGCTTTGACCAACAAGCTGTTGTGCAAGAGCTGACCAGCCTGAAACAAGAATATATCGCCATTTATAGTGATTTTCACCGTAAATCTTTGTTGACATCCAAAGGGGATAATTTGCGCCAGCACCTCTATCGGGATGCACGCTTTGAAACCATGCGCGCGCTTTCAGCCATTGATTTGTTAACGCGCAGCGGTGATTTTGAAGGTTGGAAGAATCAGCTTATAAGGCTGCTTCCGTGCCCTGAGTTTCATGAAGGTGTGCTGAGCGATTCACCCACCTGTCCGCACTGCCACTTACGCCCTGCACAGCATCATTTGCTGGTAAACGCAGATGTTATGGTCCAACAGTTAGATGAGAAATTAAGTGACTTGCTTAAGAATTGGCGCAAAGCACTGCGCGACAATCTGAATAGCGACACCGCCCAACACAGCCTGGAAGCCATGTCATCGGTTGAACGAAAGCCAATTGAAGAATATTTGAAACAAAGTGATGAATCAGACAGCCTGCCAGCGAACTTTGTGCCCGTTGCCATTCAGGCACTGCGCGGCATTCAAGCAGTCACCCTCCCAGTGGATGCGCTAGTACAGGCATTGAAAACCGGCGGGCTGCCCTGCACCCGTGAGGAATTACAGAATCGTTTCAAGCAGTTTTTGGACCAGCAAATGCGCGGTCATGATGCTGGCAATACACGCCTGACACTGGATCAATAATACCAGGAGGGTAGATAGCAGGAATAAGCAAGAAAAATCCCCCGCATGGGGGGAATATTATGAGCGGCTCACCCTGGGCCTTGATTTCAGTATTTCCCACCGCATTCCAGCGAGGCTAGGACACTCTACGAGTGACCGGGGTCACCAGACTTTACGATACCGCTCAACATTATTGTAGCATAAACGACCCATACGAGGCATTTCTATGAAAGACCAACAACCTGAACTGCTCCCTCAAACAAACTCTGCATTGACACCCGACGATGTGCTGCGCGAAGACCCCGACCCGCTGATGTACTATTACAGCGCGCTGTTGAGAAAGTAATTGATCACCATAGTTAGAAAAGAAATATTTCCCACATTTACTTTGAGGATGAAAAATGCCAGAATTAATTATTCCAAATTGGTCTGCATTAAGTGAAGTCATCCAGGTTGCGGAAGAAAGAATTCTAATTTGCTCGCCATACTATTCTGATCGAAGCATTAATTTCCTTGTTGATAATCTAGGAGATGTACCAGTACTTCAATTCTGGACTCGTCTTAATCCTCAAGATTGGTTGTCGGGTGCGATTGAACCCAGATGCCTTCTGGCATTAATGGATACATTAATTCACGATGGTAGGACAATAGATTTGTCTATTAGTTCTAGATTACATGCTAAAGTGTATGCAGCTGATTATAAAATTGCCCTTTTGGGATCCTCCAATTTTTCCGATGGAGGTTTTTCAACGAATATAGAATTGTTATTAAAGTTTGTTGATGATGAAGCAGATAATATTCTTAAAAAAATTGAAACAAATCTTCCTCAAAAACTGAGTAATATCAACTTGGAGGAATTTAATAATTGGGTGTCTACCTCGGAACCAATCATTGAAAGTCTTCGCAAGAAACCAGATGATAGTCCTGATGAACTAAGCGAGATTCAAAGAAGTTTAGATGAATTATTTGTTCCCCCTGCCGAAAATCCCGTAAATCCTCAAGATTATCAATCAATGGATTCCTTCGTGGAATGGCTAAGGGGAAATGAATATCTCCCAGGTGCAAAGATGTTGCTTGCTAGGCATTTTAATACCGATGGTAATAATCTAACAGGCCATTTTAAGCAATGCTACTACGGTGCGCTTATGTTTCTTGATCGCAATATGAAAATTGTATACTATCTCACAGAAGAACTAAGAACGATAAAAGAGGACAAAATATATCAACCAAGCGAAGATATTCTTGAAAAATGGATTGAATACTTTGAGAATCACTCATCTTTGCGAGGCGACAATTATAATTTTTCTGTGCTTCGTGGATATCTTCCATCTTCATTTGGTGGCACATGCTATGGGGGTGGTGGAGGAATAAGCACATTTAAGAGAATGTTACCCTTGGTTGCAAAATACTTAAGTGAGGTAAATGATGGTGATTAAAAAGAAAACTGAAAATGAGGTTCAGGATACTCTCTTCCCAGGCGAGGATGCTTTTTCGAATATTGGAGGTCCTTCTGATGATGATATATCCGAAGACATACTGGAAGATTTACGGCAGATAATTTCACAACAACGGGAAATCGATGGGACGCCTATTGCTTCAGATGATGACATATTAAGGTTGTCCATTCCAAAAAATTATACAGCTTGTCCAAACCCGTATATTGCCGCATTCATTCAAGAAAATTCAAATTCATCTGGAAGTTATGTTTCGAGAGGGCCTTTTGTAAAAGATATATCAGTAGGAAAAAACGACCCCTTGTATTTTGCGCACTCTTATTCTACAAAAGTACCACCTGATGCTATTGTTCCATTCATACTTCACTACACATCTCCAGGCGACATTATTTTTGATGGGTTTTGTGGAACTGGAATGACTGGTGTTGCGAGTCAGTTATGTGCAAGAAAAGAATTTGAAAATAAGGGAGTTCGCAAAGCAATATTAGTGGATTTAAGTCCAGCAGCTACCTTTATTGCTGCAAATTCAAACTCCATTCGTTCGTGGAGGAAGTATCTAGAAACAATAGAAAAGATAATTAGCAATATAGAAAAAAAACATTCTGAATTGGTTACAACTAACCATGTCGGTTGGGTGAGAGGCGAAAAAGATATCTCAAGGAGAGTCAATGCGATAAAACCCCATTCCTCAATAATGGGTGATATCAATTATGTGGTTTGGTCTGATGTTTTCCATTGCACAGAATGCAACCAAGAACTTATATATTGGGATTTGGTTTTTAAAGGTCCTGGCATGCCTCCCCCTCAGGTATTATTATGTCCAAATTGTAAAGTTGCTTTAACAAACAAAACTTTAGAAAGAACTTGGATATTAAAATTTGATCTTGAATTACACACAACCTTAAAGCAAGCGAAACAGGTTCCCGTTTTGGTTAATTATTCAGTTGGAAAAAAAAGATTTGAGAAGTTTCCCGATGATCGTGATATCGCTTTACTAGCAAAATTGGATAATGAATCCATTATAAATAGAATCCCTATTGTTGAATTGCCAGATGGTTTTAATACCGAACAACCTAAGAAATCACATGGATTTACACACGTCCATCATTTTTTTACCAGAAGGAATTTGATAATGATGGCAGATATTTGGAATTCCATAAATCACCTGAAAGATGTAACTCTTCGCGACGCTGCTTTATATGTTTTTACTGGTTGTATTCAAAGAGTCTGCAAGTTGAACCGATATATGCCAGTTCATGATCGACATGTTGGCCCCTTATCTGGAACATTGTACGTGTCACAAATTACTGCAGAAATTCCGATAACAAACTATTTTAAAGAACGAATAAAGGACTTAAGGCGTATTAAACCCGAAACGGACAGAAGTAATGTCTGTATTTCGACACAAAGTTCTACTGATCTGCGGAACATTCCAAATGACAGCATCGATTATATTTTCACAGATCCACCTTTCGGAGGGAATTTAAATTATTCCGAGCTAAACATTCTTATCGAGGCTTGGCTCGGAGTAAAATCTGACCAAAAACCTGAAGCCGTTGTCAATTCTGTTCAGAGGAAAGAGATTTCTGATTATAGTGAGCTAATGCGAAGTTGTTTGTCTGAATTTAATCGGATTCTAAAGTCGGGGAGATGGATAACTGTTGAATTCCATAATTCACAAAATTCAATATGGAATTCCATTCAAGAAGCAATTGGTCAAGCAGGATTTATAGTTGCTGATGTGAGGACGCTAGACAAACAAAAAGGAACCACAAAACAACTAACATTCGATTCAGCTGTAAAACAAGATTTGGTTATTTCTGCTTATAAACCGAATGGAAATCTTGAAGCGAAATTTCGCCTAAACGCTGGTACCGAGGATGGCGTTTGGGAATTTATTCGGTATCACCTCGGAAAATTGCCGGTTGTTGTTCTAAAGGATGGAATTACTATTGTCAATGCGGAGCGACAGGCATTTTTACTCTTTGACCGCATGGTGGCCTTCCATATCCAGCGCGGGGTGATGGTGCCCATTTCCGCGCCTGAATTCTACGCCGGGCTGGAGCAGCGCTTTACCCGCCGCGATGGCATGTTCTTTCTTCCTGATCAGGTGGCGGAATATGACCGTGCCGTTCTGGAATCCGGCAAACCCGCCCAACTCTCGCTTTTCGTCTCCGATGAGAAAACCGCTATCACCTGGCTCAGACAGCAGCTTGATCCGGCCTCCGGCGGTGAGCCTAAAACCCAGGGAGACCTGACCAACGACTTTAACCGCGTGATGAACCGCGCCAAGCACGAACAGCCGCTGGAATTGATCGAACTGCTCAAGCAGAATTTTTTGCAGGACGAGGACGGCAAATGGTATGTGCCCGATCACAACAAAGCCAGCGATCTGGAAAAGGTCCGTCAGCGTGCTCTGCTAAAAGAATTCAAAGAATACACCGAGAACACTGGCCGATTGAAAGTCTTCCGCAGTGAAGCAGTTCGTTTTGGGTTTTCCGACTGCTTCAAGCGCCAGGAGTATGAGACGATTATCAAAGTAGCCGAGCGCCTGCCGGAGGCGGTCCTGCGCGAAGATCCTGATTTGCTGATGTATTACGATAGTGCGCTACTAAGGAAGAAGTAGAGAGAAGGTAAGCATGCAAACCGCTTCAAACATTGATCCAGAGATTCTCAAGATCCTTCAAGAGCTTGTTGTTCATAATCCAGAACTAGAAAAACTGGAGAGTCTTCTGGATCGGTTTAATATTTTTGAGGCGCTGGGTGCAATTCGGCAAGAAGTTCGTCATTCTGATTTCTTGGCATTCCTTCTCAATCCTCGCCAAAACCATGGATTGGGTGATGTTTTCATCAAGCGGCTCCTGCAGGATGCCATCGCACAAGCTGATTCAACTCAGGTCATTTCTCCGATTGAGTTAGATCTCTGGGACCTTGGCAATATCGAAATTCGTCGCGAATGGCAATCAATTGACATCTTGATTTTAGATGACGAACACCATTTTGCGGTAGTGATTGAAAATAAAATCTATTCCGGAGAACATGACGATCAACTATCTCGATACAGACAAGTCGTACAACAACATTACCCAAAATTTGGAATTGTTGGATTGTTCCTCACCCCCGACGGGTCAATTGCCAGTAATCCCGATTACATTCCAATCAGCTATGCCCTTATTTGCCAATTGGCCGAGGATATTGTCAGAAATCGCGAAACAACCTTAGGAAGAGATGTATTGGAATTGATGAGCCATTACGCAGAGATGCTCAGGAGGTATATTGTGGGAGAGTCGGAGATTGAAAAACTATGCCAACAGATTTATCGCAAGCATCAACGCGCTTTAGATCTAATTTATGAATATAGACCCGACCTGCAGGCTGAAATCAAGGACTATCTGTGTGAACTTATCGAGTCGAATCCGCTATTGGAATTAGATCATTCATCAAAGACAAACACTTTCTTCATTCCCAAAAAATGGGATTTACCGATTCTACAACAGGGACAGGGATGGACACGCTCAGGGCGAATTTTATTATTCCAATTCGATAATCGACCGGAATGGTTGAAGTTATCCTTGGTTTTAGGGCCAGGACCGGATCACATCAGGCAAAGAGTTTTTGAGATTGTCAGTCTCAATGAACCACCTTTCAAGCGATCCTTCAAGGCAATCGGAAAGATGTGGTCTACTGTGTACTCCAGGAGTATCCTTACAAAAAATTTCTATGTAGATAAATCTCCAGAGGAAATTCTGGCTGAAATATCGAGAAAATATAATGAATTCTTAGATCACGAGTTGCCAAAAATGGAAGCAATTCTGATTACCGAAATTGCAAATTTAGGTAATGAACAGCAATAATGCGATCAAGTATTCTATCCCTTTTCCCTTCAAACACCCATCCGCTTAGCCTGGTTAGCGATCCAGACCGCTTGCTGGCAGGAGAAAAACTGATGGCGGAATTGGTGTGTCGAGGATTCCAGGTTGTTCAAGAAGATGACCCGGTGCTCTTGCGTCACCGCGCTGAGGAAGCCCGGCCGTTTACTTCAGATCATCCATCCATCATCATCACCACCGGCGCGTTGGAAGACCTTCCCTACGATCTTTATCAGCCCGCCTACCAGATCAATCTTTCCCTGCATCAGTATTTCCCCAATCTGGCGTACCCGGTGCTGCAAGCGCTTACCCCGGATCAGATCGTAAAGCTCGAATCGTGCCAGCAACCCAATCAGCTGCTCAGCAGAAATAAAACTATTGGTTATTTACTGCGTGAAGTTTTTGGGGCTGATCCAGAAATATTGAGCCGTCCCCACGCCCTGGTAGGCTGGTTGAGCGATTATCATCACCAACTGCTAGATCTTCCAGACCTGTTGCGGCACCACCTGGTAGAAACCTTGAAGGGATTTCCAGAATATCGAGAATGGGATGTTGATCTTCTAATTCGGGATGCACAGGCATTCCAGGGTTTTGTCCAACAAGAATGGCAAAAATCGATTGATCAATCCATTTGGGACAAGCAGATTAGAGAAACCCAGACCGAATATTTCATCCCATTCGAACGCGACCCGCAATTGCAAGACCTGGTGCCAGGCCTGGTTCGCCGCGGAACCATCCAACCGATTAGGATTGAAAAACAAACAGGGTTACCAACATGGGCTCGTCCAGGGGTCACATTCGTTGATGTGCGCATTCAACGATTTTCAACGCTTCTGGAAGATGCCAATCACCAGATCTGTGTGATCAAGTCGGGTGCACAAGTGGGCTGGAACGTGTGGAAGGAACTGGCACTGACCTGGGCAGAGCTCTGTAATATGATTCTACAAACGCACCTGGCCGCCCACCAGGAACAAAAAGAAGTATATCTGAATATTTTGCGCGAAATTGATCCACTTTTTACAAACTGGTTGCGGCAGAACTACACGGCTCTGGGTGCGCAGCGTTTGCCTACCCCCCACCATGTGCATCACATTCCTCACTACCTGGCTTACCTTCGTAATCTTGGTAGATTGGGTAAAGTTGTGCTGCTGGTCCTCGACGGTTTATCTTTGATGGATTGGCAGGTGGTAGCTGCCGCATGGAGCCAGCGGCATGCAGATTGGACGATTAGAACTGACCTCGTTCTATCGCAAATTCCGACCATCACTTCCATTTCCAGATATGCCCTCATTTCAGGCCTGCGGCCGTCCGATTTTGCGAATGACATAGACCACCGTGTATCCGAAGCGCGAGCCTGGGAATTATTCTGGTCAAGAGAGGGAATCGCTGAAAAAGCCTGTAAGCTTTTACCACTTTACTATGATCGCCAGATCGATCAACTGCCAGAGTTGCAGGATCCAAGGGTAAACTTCTGGTGCTTGATAGACGACACGACCGATAAATTGGCGCATCATGCCACCCTCGGCACCGCTGATCAACAATCTTCTCTCAAGCTATGGCTTGATCCAATTCACCATCCAAATTCGCTGCCGCTTGAAGCACAACTCGATGCATACCTGGAGCAAGGTTATACGCTATTCATCGCCAGCGATCACGGGCATGTAGAGGCAGCTGGCGTGGGGCAACCCTCGGAAGGTTTGGTGGCACAAACGCGAGGAAAACGAGTGCGCATTTATAAAGATCGATTGGCCGCCTTGCACGTTCAAAATGCGTTTTCGGACACAATTTTATGGGATAATGATGGTCTCTTACCCGACCAGATGGCTGCATTAATGCCAGAGGGACGGGATGCTTTTGCTCCCAATGGGGAAGTTGTCGTTACCCATGGCGGCGTTTCTATTGATGAGGTCATCGTTCCCTTTATACAAATCACCAAAGAGAGCAAATAATGGATAAAGGTATTGGATTTAGCCGAACGATTACGCTTGATTGGTTGGATGTTACAGCATCATTGTGTATCCAAAATATTGAGCCATTAACCATTCGTCAGCGATTGGCTGAAACGATTTCAGGAACCGTTACCGGAATAGATGCACAAAGAAAAACCATCGATGTTCTATCTGCAATATGGGTTAAAACAGAAAAAACTGCTCCCAGCATTCGCCAGGAAGCTTTAGCTTTATTTCCAACCTTATCAACATCTGAAGAGCGGCTTTGGCTGCATTATGGGATGACCCTGGTTTGTTATCCAATCTTCCGCAAAGTTGTGGCAGCGATTGGGCAGATCAGCCGTGCTGAGGAAATCATCACCCGAAAAATGATCAAAGACCGTATTGCCGGCGAATATGGGCATCTGGGGGCATTGGATCGATCTGTAGAACGAATTATTGCTTCGCTTACCAATTGGGGGGCGCTAGCAAATACTGATCAGGTTAAGAAGTATCGTATCGTATCACACCACTTTTCAGCTGCGGAAGAATTGCAAAGTTGGCTATTGACCTGTGCGCTCACTGCACATCCATCAGAGGCCATTCCATTTGACGACCTGGTTCATCTACCTGAGCTTTACCCATTCAAAATCAACATAGGGGTGGACACTTTGCGAAGAGATGCGAGGTTCGAAGTTCAGCGCCAGGGTGGAGGGCTTGAAATGGTAACAACCAATTGCCGCGCGAAATAAACATTTGAGACAGCAAACCATTATTTGTTATCAGCCGTGTTTTTAAGTAACATAAACTAAAAATTGCATCGGCTTGCCGGATTATGCTGTGTCTTAATTGGTTGAGTGGATAAAAAAGTCTCAGACATTGTAGTTCGCGCCATAAAAATTTTTCAGACCTTTTTGTCGAATTATTTTTCCGTTAATGCCCAATCTCTTAAGATTGCCATCGACCTTTCCGAAAAAACTGACAAATCCAGCTTGTACTCATCCTGAAATGATACTAACCATTGATTGAATATAGATTGATGATGATGATTTTTCAGCATATCTTTTTGCTTTGAAGTGACGCACCAATTCAAAGCTTGGAAGGATTAATCCATATCAAATAATTTCTTGTCATGTTCTAGATTTTTTTTTGTACCGCGGTCATTTTTACTCAGTTTTACCGGTCACCCCTTCAGATATTTCAAGTCGTGGGCAAGGGCTAGTGATCTATCGGTTTGCCACTTCTTGCATACCCAATCCGACATTATTGCGATGTCGTGTTACATGCTGGTTGCCTTTTGAGCCAGTAGAATGCGAAAATGATTGACAATTTTTCCGGGCATGGTTCCTCACACTGTTACGCCCCCTGATACAGCGGTAGAGGGTGGGACACTTTCTATATGATAGATGTTGTCATACAGTTTGTCAATGAAAATCGAGCACAAGGCAACAACCATCAAACACAATCCACATTCATGATAAAATAGAATATAAATTCTATAAATCAGGGATTCCAAAAATTTTCCATAATGGACTTGCCTTCTCATTCACCCAACCCTCAATCTGTCCATTTCTCTGCACAGCGCTTATGTGCAGCGGTAATGGCTTGTTTTGAACCTGTATTTGAACCAGAGGCGTTTAAGCACCAGGTATCCACCCCAAACGTTCTCCAAATTTCCTGCAGCAAGTGGGGATATCTTGGCCAACTCATTTGTGGTGAAATCCGGGCTGGCAAAACCAACTTGCTCTTTTCACCTCCATTACCCATTTCTCCCGATGAACTTCCAAAGTACGAAAACCTGTGTAATGGACCCCAAAAACTGGACACCCCCTAAAGGGGTAGAATAAGATTCTAGAAAGAGGTCCAGAATGGGAGAACGCAGGAAATTTACCGCGGAATTCAAAGCAAAAGTTGTTCTAGAACTGCTCACCGGTCAGAAGGGATTGATGCAAGCCAGCCGGGAATATGAAATCAAAGACA
>NZ_LGCL01000009.1 GCF_001306115.1 Ornatilinea apprima
GCATGGCTTCAGAATTATCGTCGTATCCTGGTTCGGTTTGATCGCTTGGTTGAGAACTATATCGGCTTTGTCCATTTGGGCTGCTTGGTGATCTTACTCAAACACTATTTTTGAGATGACTTCTAATAAGTTCAATGCATTATTAACTTTTGTGATTTCCTTGACAATCCTTTATTGCGGGTTATAATATCGCTACGTTTGCGCTGGTGCTGGAACTGGCAGACAGGCATGGTTGAGGGCCATGTGCCGAAAGGCGTGGGGGTTCGATTCCCCCCCAGCGCACACCCGAAACCGCGATTTTCGCGGTTTTTTTCTATTAATTTTGCGGAAATTGCAGGACAATGATCCGGGCTGACTGGAAGCCGGACGCATGAGTAGAAGCGAGAAACGCAAACCATTAATACGGCCATGCGAACAACTCTTGCGCGTTTGATGTGGTCTGCGTGGCGACCTGTTCCAGCGCAAGGCCGCGAATTGCGGCCACTTTTTCGGCAACCAGGCTGACCCAGGCAGGCTCATTGCGCTGGCCGCGGTGCGGATGGGGAGATAAAAAGGGCGCGTCGGTTTCCAACAGCAGGGCTTCCAGGGGCAGGTTTTGGGCTACGGCTTGTTTATCGAGGGCATTTTTATAGGTAACCGGCCCACCAATGCCAATTTTGAACCCCATCTCCACAGCAAAGCTGGCTTGTTCCAAGCCGCCTTCATATGAGTGCAGAACTCCCGGATGAGCAGCCAGCGGGCTGCCCGTCTTTTCTAGGTCCGCGCGCCAGGTTTCCAAAATAGAAATGACATCGTCCAGCGCGGCGCGGCTGTGAATGACAACGGGTTTCTGAAGCTGACCGGCCAGTTCCAATTGAGCTGAGAAGATGGCGATTTGCAGATCACGCGGGGCGTGATCCCGGTAAAAATCGAGCCCGATCTCGCCGATGGCGACCACAGCCGGGTTGGCTGCCAATTGGCGAAGCTCTTCTGGTGTGCCGGGCTGCCAGGTGTTGGCATCGTTGGGGTGAACCCCCACAGCCGCAAATAGCCCCGGATGCCGGGCGCAAAGGTCAACGGCCAATTGGCTGGATGGCAAATCGGTGCCTGGGATGAGAATCCGGCCTATTCCATGAGACCTGGAGCGTTGTAAAACTGCTTCCAGGTCGTCATGGAATGAAGTGTAGTTTAAGTGGCAGTGCGTATCGACGAGTTGCAATTACACAAGCCCTGCAATTCGAAGACCATCCTGAAGAATGGGCTGCACTCTGTCAGCATGGGTGGTTTCACAATAAACCCGCATGATCGGCTCGGTGCCAGAGAAGCGGATCAGCAGCCAGCCACCATCTTCAAGACCAAATTTGAATCCGTCCATCGTATTGAGGCCGGTTACCTTCAGCCCACCAATGGTCGGCGGATTGGCGTTGACGATTTTCGCTTCGCGGTCAGAGCGGTTGCCGCTGAATTCGCGGTCGATGCGGTCGTAGTAATGCGCGCCAATTTTACTGAAGAGCAAGGCGAGCAGTTCAGAAGGCTTGGATTTCAGTTTGACCATCATATCCAGCATAAACAGGCCGGCGAGAATGCCGTCTCGTTCCGGGACGTGGTTGGCAAAGGCATAGCCGCCCGACTCTTCGCCGCCGATCATGGCGTTGGTTTCCATCATTTTTGGGGCGACATATTTGAATCCCACACCAGTTTCGTGAACAGGAATGTTATAGAGCTTGCCAAGCTTTTCGAGCATGCTGGTGGTGGAAAGCGTTTTTACAATGGGGCCGCGCTGACCTTTGACTTCGAGAAGGTATAAGGCCAACAGCGCGTAGACCTGCAGTTGGTTAATGAAGTTGCCCTTCTCGTCACCAATGCCCACACGGTCCGCATCGCCGTCCAGGATGATGAGGACGTCGGCATTTTGATCGACGGTGGTTTGCAGACCCACATTGATATTGGGCGGGATTGGCTCGGGGCGGCTCATTTCGGGGAAAGTTGGATTTCGGTGGTTGTGAATTTCGATGACCTCGGTTTTTCCGCCAGCCAGCAAGCGCGGGAACCAGCCTATGCCGTTTCCCCACATGGGGTCTACGAGGATTTTGAAACCGGCCTGGCGAATGGGTTCCAGATCGACCAGTTTTTGGATATTTTCGATATAGGCGGGAGCCGGGTCAAAGCGCACAATGCGGCCATCGGCTTCAGCTTCTTTGGCGGAGACGCGCTTCACCGCTTCCATCTCATCTGGAATGAGGCTTTCGATTTTCTTTAACCCTTCAGGGTCAATCGCGCCGCCGTTTTCATCGCGGACTTTGAAACCGTTGTCAGTCGGCGGGTTGTGAGAGGCGGTAATGTTGATACCCCCGGCAGCTTTCTTATTGACGATTGCGTAAGCGATCACCGGAGTGGGGGTTGGGCCATCAGTAAGATACACTTTGAAGCCATTGGCAACCAATACCTCGGCGGTGGCCAGAGCAAAGTTTTCGGAATGAAAGCGCATGTCATGACCAACGACGATCCATTTGCCTGATTTGCCAATCTGATTGAAATAATTGGCATAGCCCTGAGCACAGCGCCGGACATTATCAAAGGTATAATCTTCGGCGATTTTACCGCGCCAGCCATCGGTACCAAACTTGATTTTAAAGGCCATAATTCCTCCGTGGTTTTATTCTTGCTGGCATTATTATAACAACCTTTGGGGTGTGTAGGCAAAATACAGATGCTATAATGGGTGGAGTGTAGAAAGATGATTAACGGTACGTGGAAATGGACTATGACACGAGACAACTCACCTAAGGTAGCTGTCGCGATGAGCGGCGGTGTGGATAGTTCTTTGGCGGCGGCGCTGTTGAAGAGCGATGGCTATGATGTGGCCGGGTTTATGTTGAAAACCTGGAAGGCCGAGCACCTGTTGGGCAGTCACAGCGTAATTGACCCCATCGAATCTGCTCGAAGCGTGGCCAACACGCTGGGAATCCCGTTTGAGGTGATTGATATTCAGGCGGAATTTCGGGAGAAAGTGGTCCATTCTTTCATTAAGGATTATCAGAACGGTTTAACCCCCAGCCCGTGCGTGTTTTGTAACCGGGCGATCAAATGGAAAGCCATGCTGGACGCGGCAGACCGGATTGGCGCTGAGTTTGTTGCTACCGGGCATTACGCGCGGGTAATACGCGATCCTGAAGGACTGTTTGAGCTGCGCACTGGCAAGGATGGCTCAAAAGACCAGGCGTATATGCTGTGCATGCTAACTCAGGCCGAGCTTTCGCGGACGATCTTTCCGCTGGGTGAGTATACCAAGCGACGCGTGCGGGAGTTGGCGCAGGAATTTGGGCTGCCCACTGCCAGCCAGCAAGACAGCCAGGACCTGTGCTTTTTACCCGATGGCGATTACCGAGGCTTTTTACTGCGCTATTCACCGGAAGTCAGAAAACCGGGTAAGATTGTTGATCAACAAGGTAACCAGCTTGGCGAGCACGAAGGACTGGCGTTTTATACCATTGGTCAGCGCAAGGGACTGGGAATTTATCGCCCGGAACCGCTGTATGTGTTGGAAAAGAACCTTGAGCGAAATGAGGTGGTGGTCGGCACACGTGCGGAATTGGGGCATCAAGTGATGGTTGTGGAAGGTGTGAATTGGATCAGCGGCCGCGAACTGGATGATGGATCGGTGGTTGATGTGAAGATCCGCTATAAGGCGAAACCAGTTAAAGGGCAGATCACGGTAACTGGAAAGACCACGGTTAAGGTGGAATTCAAAACCCCCATACGTGACATTACACCGGGGCAAATCGCCGTTTTTTATGACGATGATCGTGTGCTGGGCGGTGGTGTGATCAATTCGGATCGATAACGGTCTTGGTTATCAAAATAGGAGACGCGCGCGATGACATTTCCTTCAATTGTGCTGGGAGTCGTAATATCAACATTGCCAGGAGCGTTGTTCCATTTATGGAAGGGCGGCGGTCCGGGTAAGTTGCTGCTATATATTCTGCTGGGCTGGGTTGGATTTTGGGCCGGGGTTATTTTGGGGACGATGATGGGCCTGGTGTTTTGGACCATTGGACCGCTGAATGTGGGGATGGGTTTGATCGGCAGTCTGTTGTTTCTTGGCGGGGGGTACTGGTTGAGCCTGATTCAGGCTGACTAACCCAAAGAAAAGAAAAAGGGTATGGAGGCCAGCGGTCCATACCCTTGCCATTTTAAATGGATGGGCGATTAGATAAGGTGAACCTTGCTGGCCTGCAATCCTTTGGGGCCTTCTTCGATGTTGAATTCAACGGTTTGGCCTTCTTCCAAATTGCGAAACCCCTCGGCTTCGATTGCTGAGTAATGCACAAAGACATCGGGCCCCTCGGGGCGAGAAATAAAGCCGTAGCCTTTGCTGGTGTTGAACCACTTTACGGTGCCGGTGACACGCTCGTTCATGTATGTAACTCCTTACGTTTGAAACAAAATCTATTTATCCGACTGGCGAGAGTGGTGAATCTAAGCAGTCGAGAGGTCTGCTGGCCAGCCCATTAAAGCAAAAACCCGGTCGAAAAACCTAAGACCGGTTTCCTTCGAACTTCTGCTGAATAAGCCACTTCTCTGCCATAACGTTAACAGAATTTTAACACCGAAACCTGAAAATTGTCAATGGTCAGACAATAATCTTTATAAAGTTGTAAGGTGGTAAAATCAGAATCACTGTGAAGAGGACCATTGAAAGGCGGTAGAGATTGAGCTGGAATTTACACGGTACGCACGCTAGAGAAGGCGATTTGGCCCAGTTAGTTGGCTTGCGCTATAAAAATTTTATTTTTACTTTGAAAGCGGGAGAGAAACTGCATACACATCGCGGGATTGTATGCCATGATGATTTGATTGGTAAACCCTGGGGCAGCCGGATCTACAGCCATAAGGGCAGCCCATTTTTTCTGCTGCAGCCAGCTTTGGGCGAGGTGCTGCGCTCTCTTCCGCGCAACACTCAAATTATGTACCCGAAAGACATCGGATTCATCCTGATCAATATGGGCATTGGCCCCGGACAGGTGGTTGTGGAGGCTGGAACTGGGTCGGGATCCTTTACCACTGCGCTGGCTTACGCCGTTGGTGATACGGGCCATGTATACTCTTATGAGCGCAAAAAAGAGCCGCAAGAACTGGCAGGGCGCAATTTGAAGCGCCTGGGATTAGAAGAGCGGGTTACGTTCAAAGCTCGCGATATTTCAGAGGGCTTTGATGAAGAAGGCATTGACGCCTTATTCCTGGATGTGAACAATCCCTGTGATTATATTCCCCAGGTACGCAAGGCATTGAAACCGGGAGGATTTTTTGGCAGCATTCAACCTACCACCAACCAGGTTTCAACGTTAATTCACACGCTACGCATGCACGGATTTGCCTTTATTGAGACGGTGGAGACGATGGTGAGGTATTATAAGTGCGAACCGGGACGTTTTCGGCCGGTTGACCGCATGGTGGCGCATACAGGTTATCTGGTTTTTGCACGGCCATTGGTGGAGATCACTTCCGTTTATGATCTGGAAGAATCCATGCCAGAAGAGGACGCGGAAATGCCGGAAGCGCGTGATGCGGATTAGAGGTTTTGTAGATGGATGATCAGTCAATGGTGAATCGTTTACAGCACCCAGACGCATTGGATGCCTGGGTTCAGCAGCATTTACCGGTTGTTGGGGTATCTACCCGGACTGCACAGGATCTGCGGCGGGCGGCGGTGTTGATTCCGCTGCTGCAGGCAGACGGCCAATGGAATTTGCTGTTCACCCGCCGCACGGATACAGTGCTTGACCATAAAGGGCAGGTTTCTTTCCCGGGTGGGGCGCGAGAGGCTTTTGATCTGTCGGACGAAGAAACCGCCCTGCGCGAAGCGCAAGAAGAAATTGGTTTAGACCCCGCCTGTGTGAAGGTGTTAGGAAAACTGGAACCGTTTGAGACCATTTCGCGGTATGAGGTTATTCCCATTGTGGCAAGATTGGATTGGCCTGTGCGGCTTACCCTTTCTCCACAGGAGGTGAACCGGGTCTTCACTATCCCAGTGGGCTGGTTGGGAGATTGTAAAAATTGGACTGAAGTGGCGTATAACCATCACCAAGTGATCCAGTATGAGCGATATGATGGTGAGCTGTTGTGGGGGATCACCGCAAGCATTACCCATCAGTTCTTGAGAAAAATGGATTGGATGGGGTGTTAGATAAAAAAAACAGAGCGGCAGGCAAAACCGGCCGCTCTGTTTTTGCTTTTGGGGAGAGAAGATTACTCTTCCTCTTCTTCTTTCTTGCCGCGTTCGATGACTTCAGGTTCAGCCGTCTCAACTGCGACCGCTTCAACTTCTTCGCCTGCGCCGGCGGTAATAACTGCAACCATTTCTTCAGCGTCAGTAAGAATGACCACTTTATCCGAAACTGGAAGGTCTTTAACATACAGGCCATCGCCGATCTCTTTCAGGGAAGAAAGATCAAGGGTCAGGCGATCGGGCAGGTCTTGGGGCAGGGCTTCGATTTCAACTTCAGTGATGCCATTAACAACCACGCCGTTGTACAGGCGAACAGCCGGGGATTCACCGGTGAGTTCAACCTGAACCGAAGTGCGGATTTTCTCGGTGAGAGAAACTACCTGAAAATCGATATGGCGCAGTGTGCCTTTGATGAAATCGCGCTGCTTTTCACGGATCAGGGTGGCGTATTCTTTGCCCTCAAGTTTGATGGTGATGAGGTGGGAAGACGACACTCCACTAAGCACAATCGAGGTGGTGTGCAGGTCCAGGGTGATGGGGGTGGGCTCAAAGTTGTGGCCATACATGACGGCGGGAAGCTTCCCGTCACGGCGGAGCGAGTTGACCTGTTTGCCGATCACAGAGCGGCGAGTTGCATCTAAAACAATCTTTTCCATTTCAAATCCTTCGAGCGCCTCTTACCCGGTTCCAAGCGGGCTACCTTCGCTCTGACTTAAAAATTTGGCCGAAGCCATAAGTTTTGCGGATCAAATTTTATTCTGTAACCCATATTCCGTCAAGCCTGGCGCGGGGAACCTCTTTATATCGCAATACCACGCAGATAAATCAGCCCCATTCCCAGGATGTAGGTGACGATTAATGCCAGCGCGTCAAATTCAAAAATGATGAACTTGCGCTCCAGCTTTGCCAGGTTGCCCACCAGCCCCAACGCGGTCATGATCAGACCTAACATGCCCACAATAATAAAGTCATCGCTGATCACGCTCATGAATAGTCCTTTGGTCATGATCACATCGGATATACCCAGCGAGAACATATTGAACATGTTGCTACCGAAGAGGTTGCCCACTGCCATGTCGTACACGCCCAGACGCACAGCGGCGATGGTGGTGATCATCTCTGGTAATGAAGTAACGATGGCTACCAGGGTGGTGCCGACAAAGCCGGTTCCCAGCCCGGTGATCTCGGCGATTTCTGCGCTTGTGCCGACTAGAGCGGGCATAACGATGATGAGCAGCGCGGTGGACAAGGCAAACCCCAACAGCCCAGCAGCGAGCGAGGGAATCCCTTCAAAATCATCCTCCTGCGCCTCGGCAATTTCATGGGCGGTATGTGAGTCTTTTTGAATAATAAGAAGCGCCGCGATATAGGTGAAGAGCAGTATTATGCTATCGATGCCCACCCATCCGATTTTGATTTCCAGATCGGCCAGGACGAAGAAAATGGCAAAGCAAATCATCAAGATGGTCAGCGCGCCGGTGAGGGCGTGGCGGCGGGCGACTTTGCGCAGGATGCGGGTACGGATGTTAATTAACCCCATCGCTCCCAGAATAAACATGTTAAACATATTGCTGCCGAACATATTGCCTGCAGCCAGGTTGGGCACACCCTGCGAGATTGCATTGATGGTGGTGAGCAGTTCGGGCAGGGAGGTAGCGCCAGCCATTAAGATAATGCCAATCAGCATACCACCCAAACGGGTGCGAATTGCGATCACATCGCCATATTCGGCCAATTTAATCGCTGAATAAACGATGATCGCAGAATAAAACAAGAACTCGACCCAGATCATTTATTGCCCTCTTTCTTCTGGCGGTCTTTGGGAATACCGCAAACCATGCTCAAGGGCCAGGCCATCAGCACGCCTGTGTTGGGTTCAGTTAATTTTCCAACGACTTTTTCTGTGGCCTCAACACAGGCATCGATGAGTTCCTGTTTTTCTACAATGGTAACCAGGGTGTAATTTCCCGATTCGGCACCAACCATGACCGGTTGAACATCAAAGAGTAGGGGGATGTGCTTGCGCTGTGTGCGCCAGCGGTGAAAACCGGTACTCTCAATAATCGTTACGCCGGTTATTCCGGCTTTTTCCCAGGCATTCAAAATTGAATCTAATTCATTGGGATCATCTAAAACAAACATGACTGCAAACATAAAAAAACTCCTTTCTTCAAGGGCAGTATTCACTCTGAGAACACCGCGGATGGATAAAAGGAAAAGCTTGACGCGCTTGGTGAATTTCGCATAGCGATAACCAATTTATTGTATCACACTTTGAAACGCAAAAAGTATACCGCGATCCCAAAGGCGATGGCAACATTGAGAGATTCTTTGGCGCCAGACATGGGTAAATAGACAATCTGATCCGAGATTCGCAAAATCCCAGGGTCTACACCGGTAACCTCATTGCCCACCACCAGTAGAAGCGGCGGCTGTACGGAGGGGAAGCGGCTCTTGAAAAGAGAGACCGCGTTTTCTCCGCCTTCCAGCGACCAGACCAGGTATCCACGGTCTTTTAGATGCTGTGCCGCCTGCAACCCGTTTCTGTGGTAGCTCCAAGGCACGGACAGCTCTGCTCCCAGGCTGGTTTTGGCAATTTTGGGGTGCTCGGGGGTGGGTGATGTTCCGCATAAGTGGATGTGCGCGATTTGCGCGCCATCGCAGCTTCGGAACATGGCGCCCACATTGAAGGTGCTGCGGATATTGTCGAGCATGACTTCTATTCGTGGAACAGGCGCCGTTTGGCTGGTGCGGGTGATTTTCCTGGCGGAAAAGGGAGGTTCCACTTCTTTTAGCGCACTCTTGCATTTTGGGCAGGTTCGTGGGTATTTGGCATCCAGGTCGACAGAAAAGCGAAACTGGCAGTCCGGGTTTTGACATTGCAGGATGGAAAACATAGGCCGATATTCTCCGGGCGAAGGTGAATTCATTTTATCCTGATGAGACGTGAAAGAAAAGGAAGGTTTTTGGGCTTGTGGATAGGCAGACTGTGTTAAACTAGTGAAGGTTGGATTTTTTAATTTGGAGGTCAAGATGGATTTATTTGGAGGCATTGAGGCAGGAGGCACCAAGTTTGTCTGTGTGGCAGGAAGCGGGCCGGATGATATCCGTATGGAGGAACGATTTCCAACGACGTCACCAGTAGAGACGATTGGAAAGATGGTGGCTTTTTTCCAACACGCTGAGAAGAAACTGGGCAAGAAATTCGTATCGTTTGGGGTGGCATCTTTTGGCCCGGTTGACCTGGATACTTCTTCACCTACATTTGGGTTCATCACCTCTACCCCCAAGCCGGGGTGGAAAAATACTGATCTGATTGGCCCTTTACGAAAAACTTTTGGGGTTCCGGTGGGGTTTGATACGGACGTAAACGGGGCGGCCATTGGCGAAGGAATGTGGGGAGCGGGAAAAGGGCTGAAACACTTTATTTATATTACCATTGGCACCGGCATTGGCGGTGGGGCTGTGGTGGATGGGAAGCCGCTCCACGGGCTGATACACCCAGAAATGGGCCACATGCTGCTACCGCATGATTGGGACCGTGATCCATTTGAAGGGCACTGCCCGTATCACGGCGACTGTTTTGAGGGGATGGCCAGCGGTCCCGCGTTGAAGGCGAGATGGGGCGTTTCTGCGGATGGGCTGCCAGCCAACCATTCTGCCTGGGATTTGGAAGCGGACTATATTGCCAGCGCGCTGCAGAACCTGATTGCCGTACTTTCTCCGCAGCGTTTGATTTTGGGTGGTGGGGTAATGCAGCAAGAACAACTCTTCCCGCTGATTCGCGGAAAGCTGCTGGAGAAGATGAATAATTATTTCCAATCGCCAGCGATTCTTAACCGCATGGCAGAGTATGTGGTGCCGCCCGGTTTGGGTAATCAGGCCGGTATGCTGGGCGCGCTGGCGATGGCGCGCAATGAAATTGAGAAGTAAGGCGGGTTGAATACCAAAAAATGCCGGCCAAAGGGATATCCCTTTGGCCGGCTGCTGATTCAATGCCTTCTTTGTTAGCGCTGGGCGCGTTCTTCGAGACTGGTAAGCAGAGACGTGAACGCGTCTGAAAAGGCCTTAACGCCATCAATTTCCAACTGCTCGGTAACCTGGCTCATCGAAATTCCCAGTGATTGAAGATCGTTGATCACCGCCTGTGATTCCTCGCGGGGCACGTCGACCGTGAGGGCGGCTTTGCCGTGATCTCGGAAAGCGTCCAGGGTTTGCGGCGGCATGGTGTTGACGGTGTAAGGGCCAATGAGTTCTTCCACATAAATGACATCGCGGTATTGCGGATTTTTGGTGCTGGTTGAAGCCCAAAGAGGCCGCTGAACGCGAGCACCGTGCGCCTGCAGTTTTTCAAAACGCTCAGTAAAGAATTTATCTTTGAATAAGTTGTAGGCCAGGCGGGCGTTGGCAATGGCAGCTTTGCCTTTGAGCGATTGCGCTTTGGCTGCATTTGGGCCCGCTTGTTGAGCGATTGCATCCAACAATGAGTCGACAGAGGAGTCGACGCGGGAAACGAAGAAGGAGGCGACCGAGGCAATATGGTTCACCGGCAGACCTTGGGCGACCCGGTCTTCAAGCCCACTGAGGTAGGCCTCGATGACGTCGGCGTAGCGCTCCAGCGAGAAGATGAGGGTAACATTAACATTGATGCCCGCAGCTATCGCTGCGCGGATTGCGCCAATGCCTTCTTGAGTGGCCGGAATCTTGATGCAGATGTTGGGGCGGTCAATCCACTGCCACAGGCGCAGGGCTTCGGCAACGGTGCCTTGCTCATCTTTCGCCAAATAGGGGCTAACCTCAATGCTGACGTAGCCGTCCAGCGCGTCGGTTTCTTGATAGAGGTTCTGGAAGAGATCGGCGGCATTGCGAATATCTTCCACAGCCAGCTCATAAAAGATTTCTTCCGCAGACAGGCCTTTTTGGGCAAGTGGTTCCAGGGCGGCGTCGTAATCACTGGATTTCGTGATGGCCGCGTGGAAGATGCTGGGGTTAGAGGTAACACCGCGAATGTCTCCGCTGGCGATCAAGCCAGATAGGTAGCCGTTTTCAAGAAGCTTGCGCTGGATGTTATCGTACCAAATGGATTGGCCAAGGGCGTGAAGTTTCGGAATATCGCTCATTATGGGTTTCCTTTCAGAGAAATGCGACAACAAAAATTTCAAAATTGCCAGACAACCTGTCTTTGAAGGAGGGCTGTCTGGCGATGATGGGTAACCGATTTAAGGAACCGTTGCGGCCGTGCTACTTCATTGATTGTTCTTCGATAGCCTGGATTTTGTGCACCCGGCGAAGATGACGTTCCTGGGTAGAATGGGTGGCGCTGAGAAACGCTTTCACCACGTCTTTGGCCAGTTCGTCTCCGATAACACGCCCTCCCATGCAGAGCGCGTTCATCTGGTCGTGCTCGACCCCCTGGCGGGCAGTGTAGGTGTCGTGGCAGACAGAAGCGTAGATGCCTTTCATTTTATTGGCGCTGAGACATACACCCACACCTGATCCACAAACCAGTACGGCGCGTTCAGCCCGCCCGTCTTGCAGGGCGCGGCAGGCTTCTTCCGCTTTGTCGGGATAATCTGCTTTTTCTTCTTTGGAATAGATTCCAAAGTCGACAAGGGTATGGCCGCCTTCGCGAATGGCCTCAACGACCGCATCGCGCAGCAGCACTCCCGCATGATCACAAGCAAAAGCGACTTTCATAAGATGGTCCTTAATCGAGCAGTTCTTTGGCAGTTTTAATCACATTTTCAACGGTGAAGCCAAATTCTTCAAAGAGTTTTTCCGCGGGGGCCGAAGCGCCGAACGTTTCGATGGAGATGGATTTGCCTTCCAGTCCGACCCATCGTTCCCAGCCCATTGCGACGGCTGCTTCCACGGACAGGCGGGCTTTCACATCGGGCAGGAGCACTGAATCGCGGTATTCCTGATCCTGCTGTTTGAATAATTCCCAACTGGGCATGGAGACAACACGCACCGAACGGCCTTCTGCGGCCAGTTTTTCGGCGGCTTGGATGATCAGCGATACCTCAGAGCCGGAGGCCATAAGGATCAGCTCTGGCTTGCCCTGGCCGTAATCGCGCAAGACGTAAGCGCCTTTCGCAAGGCCATCCGCTTTGGCGAATACGGAACGGTCGAGGGTGGGCAGGTTCTGGCGGGATAAGGCAAAAAGGGTGGGGCCGTTTTTGCGGCGGATGGCGACCTTCCAGGCCTCAAGGGTCTCGTTGGCATCGGCGGGGCGAATGGTGACCAGGCCGGGGATGGCGCGCATGGCGGCCAAATGTTCGACGGGTTGGTGAGTGGGGCCGTCTTCACCCAGACCGATGCTGTCGTGGGTGAAAACCCAGATGGTCTGCAGGCCAGAGAGGGCTGAAATGCGAATGGCGGGGCGGACGTAATCGGTAAAGACCAGGAACGTGGCGCCGTATGGGATCAATCCGCCGTGCAGGGCGATGCCGTTCATTGCCGCGCCCATCGCATGCTCGCGCACGCCAAAGTGGAAATAACGCCCGGCGGGGTTATCGTGCTGGTAGGCGCTGCTGGATTTAATCCAGGTGTTATTGGAGGGGGTCAGGTCCGCGGAACCGCCAACCAGTTCGGGAAGCACTTCAGCGAGCTGGTTAATGACGGCGCCGGAAGCCTGGCGGGAGGCGGTGCCTTTGGCGTCGGGCGCGAAGGGCTTGAGGGCTTCTTCCCACCCTTGCGGAAGCTCACCGGACAGGCGGCGCTTGAGTTCCGCAGCTTTTTCCGGGGCGGCGGCAGCGTATTGCTCGAAGCGGGCGTTCCATTCCTGTTCAAGTGCGTCGCCACGGGTTACCGCTTCGCGGAAGTGGGCGAGGACGTCTTCGGGGATGTAGAAGCGCGGTTCTACCGGCCAGCCCAGATTGCGTTTAGCGTTATCCAGTTCTTCATTTCCTGGAGGGGCGCCATGCGCGGCGGCGGTGTCTTGCTTGGTGGGCAGACCGTAGCCAATGTGCGTGCGGCAAATAATCAGAGAGGGGCGTGGATCCTGTTTGGCCTGGTTGATGGCCTGGTCAATTTCTTCCACGTCGTTTCCATCTGCCACATGCAGAACCTGCCAGCCATACGCTGCGAAGCGAGCGCCGCGGTCTTCGGTGAATGAGTGATCTGTGGAGCCGTCGATGGAAATGCGGTTATCATCGTACAGGTAGATGAGCTTGCCCAGTTTGAGGTGGCCGGCCCAGGATGCAGCTTCTGAAGCGACGCCTTCCTGCAAGTCGCCGTCGGTGACGATGGCATAGGTGTAGTGGTCAATGATGTTGTGGCCGTGCAAGTTGAATTCGGCGGCCAGGTGCGATTCAGCTATGGCCATACCAACGCCGTTGGCTAATCCCTGTCCCAAGGGACCGGTGGTAACTTCCACACCGGGAGTGTGCCCATACTCTGGGTGACCGGGGGTGCGGCTTCCCCACTGGCGGAAGTTTTTGAGCTCGTCCAAGGGAAGATCGAAACCGGTAAGGTGCAGCAATGAATAGAGCAGCATGGATCCGTGCCCGCCCGATAGGACGAACCGGTCGCGGTTAGCCCACTTTGGATTAAGTGGATTGAAGCGCAGATGGCGCGTCCAAATGGTATAGGCAATCGCCGCGGTTCCCATCGGTAAACCGGGGTGACCGGAATTGGCATTTTGAACACCGTCTGCCGATAAGAAGCGAATGGTGTTGATGGCGCGTAGTTTCAGGTCTTCACTGATGGACATGCATATACTCCTTAAATGCAAAATTTTGTTTATTTTACCATCTTTCAATTCTGTTCAAACCCGTTCATGTGTTCAATCATGGTGACTGCATTAAAGTTAATAAAAAAAGTCTGCCCGTTTGAAGGGGCAGACTTTTTTTGTGCATCTATCTGTGAATTTTCAGGTTTTTTAGCCGCAGGCTGTTGGTAACGACAAAGACGCTAGAGAAGGCCATTGCGCCAGCGGCGAGCATGGGATTGAGCAGACCAGCAGCGGCGACAGGAATGAGGATAATGTTGTAAATGAACGCCCAGAACAGATTCTGTTGGATAGTCTTTAATGTGCCGCGTGAAAGGCGCACGGCCATAGGCACGCTGGTGAGGTTGGCGCTCATCAGAGTCACCGGGGCTGCGGCAATGGCAACGTCGGTTCCCGTGCCGATGGCCATGCCCACATTGGCTTGTGCCAGGGCTGGAGCGTCATTAATGCCGTCACCCACCATTGCAATCACCTGACCGGTTTGCTCTTGCAGTTTTTTAATTTCGTCTGCCTTGCCGCCGGGCAAAACCTCGGCCAGGGCGCGGTCGATGCCCACCATTTTGGCAATAGCATCGGCGGTTTTCTGGTTGTCGCCGGTGAGCATGATGACTTTCAGCCCCAGGGAATGCAGCTGCGAAACAGCCTCGCGTGACCCCTCTTTCAGGGTGTCAGCAACGGCAATCAGGCCGCCAAGCTGCCCGTCGACGGCAACTGCCATCACGGTTTTGGCCTGCGCCTGCAGCGCATCCACTTGCGCTTCAATGCTGGCAGTGTCCATTCCCAGTTCTTTCATCCAACGCAGGGTGCCAATCTGAACGGTGCGGTCATCGACGACGGCCTGCACGCCGCTGCCGGCCACGGCTTTGAACCCGGCAGGCTGTGAGAGCGAAAGCTCGCGGTTGCCGGCTTCAGCCAGCATGGCTTCGGCCAGAGGGTGCTCGCTGCCTTTTTCGGCGCTGGCGGCCAGGCGCAGCAGTTCATTTTCTGCGCCAGAGAACCCCTGCAGACGGATGTCGGTTACGGTGGGTTGGCCGCGTGTGATGGTGCCGGTTTTATCCAGTACTACCTGTTTGATTCTGCCGGCCTGCTCCAGGGCTTCGGATGAGCGGAAGAGAATCCCGTTTTCGGCGCCTTTTCCAGTGCCGACCATAATGGCCGTTGGAGTAGCCAGTCCCATCGCGCAGGGGCAGGCAATGACCAGCACCGCGACGGTATTAATGAGGGCGCGGGTGAACACGTCCATGCCCATGTGGCTGGGAGGCGCGGGGGCAAAAAAGAACCAATAGAGGAAGGTGAGCAGGGCAATAGCGATAACAGCTGGGACAAAAATGGAGGACACTTTGTCGGTGAGCTGCTGGATGGAGGCTTTGCTGCCCTGGGCTTCTTCGACAAGGCGGATGATTTGTGAAAGAGCGGTCTCTTTGCCGATGCGGTTGGCTTCAAAACGCAGCATGCCCTGACGGTTCATGGTTGCGCCGATCACCTGGTCGCCGGGTTTTTTCTCGACCGGAAGCGACTCGCCGGTGAGCATTGATTCATCAATGCTGGAGCGGCCTTCAACGACGATGCCATCCACGGGGATTTTCTCGCCGGGTCGCACGGTAACAATGTCACCGATTTGCACTTCATCGACTGGGATTTCCATTTCAACACCATCGCGGGCAACACGGGCGGTTTTGGCCCGCAGGCTCATTAACTTTTTGATGGCTTCACTGGTGCGGCCTTTGGCGCGCGCTTCCAGGAATTTTCCCAGGCGGATCAAGGTAATGATGACAGCCGCAGTTTCAAGGTAGGCGTGGCCGTGCAACCAGCCGAAAACAATCGGCAGCGAGTAGAAATAGGCCGCTGAAGACCCCATCGCCACCAGAACATCCATGTTGGCAGATCCGGCGCGCAATGATTTATACGCGCCAGTGTAGAAATCCCAGCCGACATAAAACTGAACAGGCGTTGCCAGGGCTAAGAGAAGCCAATTCATCCAGCTGGAGTGCCCAATGGAGTCGGGAATGATCCCAAAATCGCGCCCCATTGAAAGCACAAAGAGCGGGACTGTGAAGAGCAAACCGGTTATGAGCAGGCGGGTTTTCTGTTCAATTTCCGCCTGACGGGCTTTGGCTTCGGCGTCTTCAAATTCGCCACCCAATTCCTGCGCCTCAAAACCGGCGCCGGCCAGGGCACGGCGGATTTCTGCCTGGCTGACGAGAGTGGGAATGAAAGTAGCCCTGACGCGCTCGGTCGTCAGGTTAACGCTCACATCCAGAACACCTTCCAATCCTTTGAGGGTCTTTTCAATGCGGCGTGCGTCATTATCGTCGGCTACCCGTTTGAGCAGTAAATCCACTTCTCCGCGGGCAACATCATACCCCGCGCGCTGTACCCGACCAATGATGTCGTCTAGCTGGAGCAGGGCGGGGTCAAATGAGACAGCGGCGCGCTCTGAGGAAAGGTTGACCACCGCCTCCTGCACGCCGTTTAGTTTTTTCAGGTTGCGCTCGACCGTCGCCACGCAATTCGCGCAGGTCATACCGGTAATGGGCAGGGCAATTTGGCGAGCTTTTTCCATTATTGTTACCTTCTTTCTGCGTAGACAGTTCACCCTTCATTTCCGGTCATGGCCGTGGAATGAAGGGTGTATTGTTTCAATCCCAATGGAGATCAGGCTTCTGCAGGATAATTGATCTCGACCAACAAATCTCGAATGCGGTCTTCGCTGGCTGGCGGCTCGAACGTTACGGTGACCAGTTTGCTATCGAGCGACGCTTCGACTGATTTCACACCTTCCATGTCGGCCAATTCGGTGTTAATGGTGTGAATGCAATGGTGGCAAGAAATGCCGGGGATATGCAAAGTAATGGTATTCATTTCGAATTTCTCCTCTCAGGAAAATTAGACCTTCGTCGCGGCTTCAAAAAGCTGGGTGATTTCTTTGAGCACTCGTTCTGTGTCTTCCGGGTTATCTCCACGGACAGCGGTGGTCAGGCAGTGGCGGAGATGGTCATCCAAAATCAGGTTGCTGATTTTATTCAGCGAAGCCTGAACCGCGTTGATCTGATTGAGGACATCGACACAGTAGGTGTCTTCTTCCACCATGCGGCTGATGCCGCGAATATGCCCTTCTATGGTTTTCAACCGGCGAACAACCGTATCTTTTTGATGCATAGCATTTTTATCCTTATACCCCTCCCCCCAGGGGAGGGTATTTGAATTATAATATATTGGATTACCATTGTCAACAAATAATCAAAGCGAAAGGGAATGTGCCTTGAACCATCTAAGCAAACCTTTAGTTCTGCTGCTGTTCATCGGGATTGGCGTTTTGTTGACCGGATTGATTGTTTTGGACGGAGAGGCGGTTGATGAAAACCGGCCAGCCGCGCCGGTGAAAGGCGCAGTGGCCCCGGCGGTGTCTGCGATCACCGCTAAAGGTGAAAGTGTGAGCCTGGAGGATTTGGCAGGCAAACCCGTGGTGTTGAATTTCTGGGCGAGCTGGTGCCCACCGTGCCGGGCGGAAATGAAGGCGTTTCAGGCCGTTGCAGAAAAATACCCAGACGGGGAGGTGATGGTGATTGGTTTGAACGCGACCAGCCAGGACGACCGGCAGGCTGCGCTCGATTTTGTGGAAGAACAGGGCGTCACTTTTCCGATCTGGTTCGATATGGAGGGTGATAGCGCGCGGAACTTCCGGGTGAGGGCTATGCCAACCACATTTTTTATCCGCGCAAATGGAGAAATCGCGGACGTGATGATTGGCGGGCCGTTAAATGAAACGGTTATTCATGTTGCAATCGAAGAAATGCTCAAAGACGAGGTGGACTAATGCTGCCGATACTGCAAATTGGGCCGCTCAGCCTGCCCACCGTGCCGCTCTTATGGATTTTGGGATTCTGGATCTTTTCGGAAGCCGCGGAAAGCGGCGCCAGAGAAACCGGCCTCGACTCAAAGCAGGTCAGCCGGGTGGTCACCCTGGCGGTGGTGCTGGGACTGGTGGGGGCAAGGCTGGCCTATGTGCTGCAGTACCCGAATCTGTTTGCCGAGAATCCGCTGTCTGTGGTGAGTCCGCGCCCGTATCTGTTGAGTCTGGAAGGCGGGTTGCTGTTTGGTGGTTTTGGGCTGTTGGTTTTGGCGCAGCGCAAAGAAATGCCGATTCAGCGATTGTTGGACGCGCTTTCACCGGGGTTTGCCTTTTGGCTGGCGCTGGTTGGGCTGGCCTGGCAGGCGGAAGGGGTGTTCCCCGTGCGGGGCGCGCTATTAGCCTCCGGCGGGTCTCTTCCAGGTGGGCTGACACACCCGGCCAATCTGTATTGGGCGGTGGGATTCGCGGTTGTCGGCTTTCTGGGGCGGCATGCGCTGCGGCGAAAAAGCCCTGCCGGTGAGGCTTTCCTCGGGACTGTGCTGCTGGGCGGGTGGTTTGCTATTGTTCACGCTTTCTTCCGCGCAGATATGGGAACTGGCCGCAGCATAGAGGCGCTAGTTGGGTGCGCTTTATTAATCCTGGCTGGCTGGCAAATAAACCATCGGGCGCGGAAGACGAGTTGATGCGACATTTTGTATAATTGAATTCAAGATCCGTTGTGATGAATTGGCCTGAATGAACTCTATTTTCGCTTTCTGCATGTTGTTTCTGGTTGTGCCGGTGGGTCTCAACATGATTCGAAGAGTGTTTGCGATTTTATACGGGCCAGAAAGCGATTCTGATTATCATCAGCAGTTGTACCAGCAGGCGGTGCGTGCTGGTGTGATTGAAATTGTGGTTTCGCTGGTGGGCCTGGCGTTGGCTGGATGGGTGGTTTTTTCTCTGAGTCGGGCTTTCATTAGCCTACCGTGAAAACCTTCTCGCGTGAAGACCGGCTTGGTGTTAAAATGAAACGAGCCGTGCTAGATGGCTCGTTGGAGAGCGGGTGATGGGACTCGAACCCACGAATAGTAGCTTGGGAAGCTACTGCCTTACCACTTGGCGACACCCGCAATGTGTTGAGGATTATATAACTGACCCGAAGAGATGTCAAGCAGCGAGGGTCGTTATGTTTGGAGAGACTGAATCGCGTTACGGATGCATTGGGATGGCTGGTTGGATGAAAATGGGTATATGGTATAATTTTTCAATCCATATCCTTATTTCCAATATGCTATCTCGATGATGCAATAAGGAGAATCAATTTGGCATTTAATCCATTAAGCTGGCTGATGGGGTTGTTTTCCCTGGATATTGGGATTGACCTGGGCACAGCAAATACTCTGGTGAATGTGCATGGGAAGGGCATTGTGATCAATGAGCCTTCCTGGGTAACGATTGAAAAACGCTCGCGGAAACCGCTGGCGATTGGGGCGCGTGCCAAAGAAATGGTTGGGCGCACGCCCGCGAACGTGATTGCCATCCGCCCACTGCGGGACGGTGTGATTTCTGAATTTGAAATCACTCAGGCGATGTTGGGTTATTTTATTGGTAAAGCGCACCAGCAAACCATCGTACCGTTGCCGAGACCGCGAGTGGTGGTTGGTATACCCTCCGGCGCCACAGAAGTGGAAAAGCGGGCGGTTCTGGATGCCTCAATGGCGGCAGGAGCGCGCGAAGTGCATTTGATTGAGGAGCCTCGCGCCGCGGCGTTAGGGGCCGGACTGCCAATTTCGGAAGTGCGCGGCACAATGATCGTGGATATTGGCGGCGGCACAACCGAGGTGGCGTTGATGTCTACCGGTGGAATTGTCGTTTCTCGTTCGCTGCGCGTAGCCGGCGACGAACTGGACCAGGACATTATCACCTACATTCGCAATAAGTACAATTTGTTTATTGGCGAGCGGATGGCGGAGCAGGTCAAAATCACAATCGGGTCGGCTTACCCACTGACAACAGAAAAAACCATGACGGTGCGTGGCCGCAACCTTGTAACCGGGCTGCCTGAAGCCATTGAGGTTTCTTCCGTTGAGATTCGTGAGGCCATATCCGGTTCCATTCAAGTGATTGTCGATACCATTAAAGACGCCTTGGATGAAGCCCCCCCTGAAATCGTTGCCGACCTGATCGAAAGCGGTATTTGCCTGGCGGGCGGTGGCGCGCAATTACAGGGGCTGGTGGAAAGGTTGGCGGATGAGCTGAATCTACGCGTTTGGGTCGCTGAAGACCCAATGACCTGTGTAGCAAGAGGCGCGGGTATCATTCTGGAAAATCTGGACACCTATCGGGATTTCCTGGTCAGTTTAGACCGAAGAAATTCCCGCTAAAGAGCCAAATTTCTTGAAATGTCTTTCCCTTTCGCAGGTATGTAAGGCATGAAAAACAATTTTTCACTCAATTGGCAGACTGCGGTTGTACTGCTAATTGCAGGTGGCTTGATATTTTTAGCATTGAGCGGGTTCTTAAGCCCATTGGTTAATAATGCGCTTTCACCCGTCATATCCGCACAAGCATGGATGGCCAGCCGGTTTAATGCGTTATATGAGTTTTTAACCGTTCCACGGGATGTTGCCACGCTTCGACAGCGCAATGCTGAACTGGAAAACCAAGTCTCCAATTTACAAACGCAGGTCATTGAATTGCAGCAACAATTACGCGAAGCGCAGGTGCTGTACGCGTTATTGGATTTTGCCAGGAAGCGGCCTGAGAATGAATATGTCGCTTCTTCTGTGATTGGCAAAGACCCGAGTCCATTTTTACATTACATAATCATTGATCACGGCTCGGATGACGGCATCCGTCACGGTATGCCGGTGGTGACCGAGCAGGGACTGGTTGGGAGGGTTGACGCCGTGACCGCGTCTGCTTCCCGCGTACAATTAATTACCGATCCTTCCTCTGTCATCAACATTCGCTTGCAAAAAGCGCAAACGGAAGCATTGCTGACGGGCTCGCTCACCGGGGATGTGAATCTGTCGATGGTGCCGCAAGACATTAATCTCCAAACCGGTGATTTGGTGCTTTCTTCCGGTTTGGGCGCCAATTACCCCGGTGATGTGGTGGTTGGGCAGGTAATTACCGTGCGGAAGCAGGAAACGGACCTGTTCCAATCAGCATCCGTTCAGCCGGCAGTGGACTTCAGCAATTTACGGGCGGTTCTGGTGATTACGAACTTCCGCCCGGTGAATATCGAACCACTCATTCCAGTAGAAACCCCTTAACAAAATACAGTGCGAAAACTGATTTCCATCCCGGTTCTTTTGGCAGCCCTGATGCTGCAAATGGTCGCAGTCAGCCGTCTGCGGCTTATTGGCGGTTCCGCGGACTTGGTGTTGATGGTTTTGATTGCATGGGGGATGCAGGAGCAAGTGAAAGACCTGTGGGTTTGGGTGGTGGTTGCCAGCTTGATGACCAGTTTTGTGAGCGCTTTGCCGGTCTTCGCTGTGGTGGCTGGATATCTCTTTGCGGCGTTTTTCATCTGGTTTTTGAAACAGCAAGTCTGGCAATCACCAATCCTGGCGATGTTTCTTGCCACAGCGGTCTCCACGCTGGTGCAAAATTTGGCCTCGATTTTTGCTTTGCAAATCTCTGGTTCGCCAATTTCTTTTTCCGAAGGGTTCAACCTGGTTACTGTCCCTAGTATGTTGCTGAACTTTTTATTGGTTTTACCGTTATATGCTCTGTTCACAGATCTGGCGGGTTTTGTTTACCCAGTGGAGGAAGTGGTATGAATAAACCCATTTTGCGTGGAAATATTGAGCGCTGGCGCATGAGCCTGTTTATTGGGATTGTGTGTGCGGCTTTTGGCTTTTTTGTGCTGCGCTTGTTTCAATTGCAGATTGTGCAAGGCGAAGATTTTTTAACCCGCGCAGAAGACAACCGGCGGGAAGAGATCAGCATTCAGACACAACGCGGCGTCATCTATGATCGCAATGATTTTGTGCTGGCGCGCAACCTGGCTGCTTACAATGTAACGATCACCCCGGCGCTGCTGCCGGATGATGAGGGTGCCACGCAGGAGATTTATCGTCAGTTGTCTCAGTTGGTAGAGGTGCCGGTCAATAACGGCGATATTGAAGACGAGGCAAAGGTAAAAGCATTTAAGCCATGCGCTACAGATTTTGGCATTACCCAGGTGGTTTACATCGCCTTTACGAACGCGCCCTACGATCCGGTGCGGATTAAATGCGATGTTGACCGCGAGACGGCCATGATCGTTCAGGAAAAAGCGAATGATTGGCCGGGGGTGGGAATTGAGATTGAGCCGGTGCGCGAATATCCGACGGGTGAAATTACAGCAGAAATTATCGGCTTCTTGGGGCCCATTCCTGAACGGGATGTTGAATTTTATGAGGATCAGGGTTTTGTGGCGGACCGGGATAAAGTGGGGTACTCGGGTGTGGAAGCGTCTCTGAATGATTTGCTGGCTGGGAAGAATGGCGAGCGGATCGTTGAAGTGGATGGCGCTGGCCAGATTATGCGCGACCTTGAACCACCACTAGACCCTGTGCCCGGATACAACATCCGCCTCACAATTGATACGCGCCTGCAGAATGCCGCGAAACAGGCACTTAAAGGCGAAATTCAGTTCTGGAATACCTATTTCAATGAAATTCGCTCTTCCAACGGCGTGGTAATCGCAATTAACCCTCAGACGGGTGAGATTTTGGCGCTGGTTTCTTACCCCAGTTTTGAGAATAACCGCATGGGGCGCTTTATCCCCGCGTATTACTACGAACAATTATCCAGAGACCAAAACCGGCCATTGTTCAATCATGCCATTTCAGCCGAGCACCCCCCCGGATCCGTGTATAAGATGGCTGCGGCGGTGGGCGCTTTGAACGAGGGAGTAGTTAGTGAGTCGCAGCAGTTGGAATGCCCGGACGCGGGGAAAATCACCATCACGCAGAAATATTCTGTCAATGAGACCGGCACAGATCGCGAGTATGTGTGCTGGCAAGAAACCGGGCACGGCATGGTCGATTTTCAGCATGGAATTGCTTATTCATGCGATGTTTATTTTTACAAAATCAGCGGTGGGTTTGGCGACGAAGTGAAAGAAGGCCTGGGTGTTTGGCGCATGAAAGAATACGCCGAGGCCTTGGGATACGGAGCGCCCACCGGGATTGAATTGCCAGGTGAAATGTCTGGTCTGGTGCCAGACCCCAATTGGAAGCGTGTGAATGTGGGTGAGAACTGGGCGACCGGCGACACGTATATCGCGTCGATGGGACAAGGATATGTGCTTTCCACGCCTCTGCAGGTTCTGGTTTCATTTGCCATTTTGGCGAATGACGGCAAGTATATGAAACCCACCCTGGTGCACGATGTGCTGGATGCTGAGGGAAATGTGGTACAGCCATTTGAACCGACTCTGCTATGGGATATTACCAAAGACCCGATGATTGAAATCTATGATGAGAACAACTTCCCCACCGGCGAGTTCAAAGTCGTTGATCCATCTGTTGTGCGGGCAGCGCAAGAAGGCATGCGCCTGGCAGTTACGGGCGGCACGGCTGAACGACCGTTTGAAGGATTTGAGATTCCGGCCGCGGGGAAGACGGGAACTGCTGAGTACTGCGATAATGTGGCCCAAGAAAAAGACCTCTGCAAACCGGGTAACTGGCCGACTCATTCGTGGTATGTGGGCTACGCGCCTTATGAAGACCCGGAAATCGCGGTAGTGGCGTTTGTCTACAATGGTGGTGAAGGCGCCAGCGTGGCGGCCCCAATTGTGCGCGCGGTGATGGAAGCGTATTTTGAACTGAAGGATATTGATAGCGGTCGTACAACAGAATAGCCGCGCTGTGGCCAACCTGATATAATAAATGATCACACCAATTGGAAAAGCCCATTGATATGACCGAAGAAAACCTTGTGAAAGTGCAAATTAAAGGCATCCGCGAAGGCCTGCACGTGAGTGTGGGGGACGGCCCATGGGAAAACGTGGAAGCTTCTTTGCTGAACCATATTCAGCAAAAGGAGAGTTTTTTCAAGGGGGCGCGGATCGCGCTGGAAGTGGGATCGCATATTTTGCACGCGGCCGAATTAGGGGCTTTGCGTGATAAATTATCAGATCACGGTGTGTCGCTGTGGGCAGTGATCAGCGATTCGCCCACAACAGAACGCTCGGCGCAAAACATGGGCCTGGCTACACGGTTGTCCAGTCCGAAGCCTGACCGTGTGGTAAAAGCTCTGGACACATCATTAGCGGGCGACAGCGCGGTAATGGTGAGACGCACGCTGAGGTCGGGTTTTCGGATTGAGACGGAAGGGCATGTGGTGGTGATTGGGGATGTTAACCCGGGGGCGCAAATAATCGCTGGTGGGAATATTGTTGTGTGGGGGCGGCTGCGCGGGATGGTTCACGCGGGATGTGCTGGAGATGCGCAGGCGATGATCTGCGCTCTGGAGATGAGCCCTACTCATCTGCGGATTGCGGATGTAATCGCGGCGAATGTGAAAAAGAAGAAGAACCCGCAACCGGAAGTGGCGTATATTTCGGATGGCCAGGTGGTTGCAGAAAACTGGAACGTAAAAGAGAGAGGAAAATGACAGCTACCGTAATTACAATCTCATCTGGTAAGGGCGGCGTAGGAAAAACAACCACTACCGCAAATCTGGCATTGGCGTTGGCCGCGAATGGGAAGAAAGTTGTCTGCATAGACGGCGACATTGGCTTGCGCAACCTGGACGTGGTGATGGGTTTGGAAAACCGGATTGTCTATGATCTGGTGGATGTTGTGGAAGGCCGCTGCCGGCTGCGGCAGGCGATGATTCGCGACAAGCATTACGAAGACTTATTCCTCATTCCTGCCGCGCAAACACGCGACAAGTCTTCAGTTTCGCCAAGCGATATGGTGAGGCTGTGCGATGAGCTGCGGGACGAAATGGACTTTATCCTTATTGATTCGCCCGCCGGAATTGAGCGCGGTTTCCGCAACGCAGTGGCTCCCGCCGATAAGGTGTTGGTGGTTACCAACCCCGAAGTCTCAGCCGTGCGAGATGCAGACCGCATTATCGGTCTGGTGGAAGCGGAAGAAAAAGGCCCGGCCAGGTTGATCATCAACCGTCTGAATCCCAATATGGTGAAGCGTGGCGACATGCTCAACGCGGAAGATATTGTGGAATTGCTGGCGATTGAGGTGATCGGTATTGTGCCTGAAGACGAAAACGTGATTGTGAGCACCAACCGCGGTCAGCCGATTGTGACCAATCCGAAGTCGAAAGCCGGGCAGGCTTTTCGCAATATTGCCTTACGCCTTTTAGGGCAGCAGGTGCCCTTTATGGATTTACAGGAGAAAGTGGATTTCATTCAGCGATTATCGATGATGCTGCGCCCTGGAGGGGAGTGATATGGCCAACTGGCTGGATAAGCTGCTGTCGGAAAAACCGAAGAGCGCTTCTCAAGCAAAAGAACGGTTGAAACTGGTGCTGATTCATGACCGCACCTCACTTTCACCGAAGGCGGTTGAAGCGCTGAAAAATGAATTGCTGGCCGTGATCAGTAGGTATGTTGATATTGATCCTTCGGCGGTCAATATCGCTGTTGCGCAAGATGGGCGTGAGGAGCGTCTGGTAGCGGACATCCCGCTCAATCCTTCTCCACGTCGCCGATAAGCGTGCCGTAACAGCGTTTAGGTTTTTTTACCCATGAATAGAGAGTATTGGCGAAATTTTGATTTCTGGCTGCTGGGGACCGTCGTTTTTCTGAGTATATTTGGGATCGTGATGATCCGCTCAGCGATCGCGGGCAACCAGGAATTAGCGGGGTATGACACCCGCCAGGCGACCTTTGTAGCGATTGGTTTCGTGATCATGATGGGAACCGCTTTAATGGATTACCATTACTGGCAATCGCTTACCCGCCTGATGTATATCTTTACTGTCTTCTTTTTGCTGCTGGTGTTTGTAATTGGCCTGGCTTCTTTCGGTGCGGCACGCTGGCTGGATACCGGTTTGGTTGTGGTGCAACCGGCCGAGCTGGCCAAGATCGTTATGATTCTGGTGCTGGCGAATTACTTTGACAAAACACAAAAGCAGCCGCACGATTTGCGCTGGATTGCTAACAGCTTTTTATTGACGGCTGGCGTGGTGGTTTGGATCTTCCTGCAGCCAAACCTGAGCACGTCGATTGTGTTGTTTGTGATTTGGTTTGCGTTGTTGTGGATGAGCGGTCTGCCGCCCAAATACCTGGTCTTGTTTGGAATATTGGGAGCAATTCTGCCGCTGGTCGCCTTCCCATTTTTGGAGGAATACCAGCAGATGCGCGTGCTCAACTTCCTGTTTCCGGACCCAAACGCGCGGCATGGAAATACCTTCAATGTGGATCAGGCGCTGATCACTATTGGCTCGGGTGGATTCTTTGGACAGGGCTACGGGCACAGCTCGCAGGTGCAGCTGCGCTTTTTGAAGGTGCGCCATACCGACTTCATTTTTTCCGCAATGGCGGCCGAATTTGGTTTTGTCGGTGTTCTGGTTATTTTGGCTTTGCTGATCTTTGTGATTATTCGCTGCCTTCGGGCGGCGCGTCTGGCCAATGATTTGTTTGGTGCGCTGATTGCCTATGGTTTCGCAACCTTGATTTTCTTTCAGGCGGCGGTGAATATCAGCGTAAATTTGAATATTATCCCGGTAACGGGGTTAACCTTGCCGTTTATCAGTTATGGGGGCAGTTCCTTGGTGTCGCTTGTTTTTGGCATTGGGCTGGTGGAGAGCGTTGTGGCAAGGCGAAAGAGTTTTGACCTGAAAACTTAACTTTGGGAGATGCAATGCAACCTGTTCGTGTACGATTTGCTCCTTCACCAACCGGCCGCGTCCATTTAGGCAGCGGGCGAACGGCTTTATATGATTATTTAATCGCCAAACAAACGGGCGGACAATTCATTTTGCGGATTGAAGACACCGACCAAAAACGCTATGTGCCGGGCGCGGAAGAAGAGTTGATCAACGGCTTGCGCTGGCTGGGCATTGATTGGGATGAGGGGCCGGATGTGGGAGGGCCCTATGGGCCTTACCGTCAGTCAGAGCGGAAAGAGATTTACCAGCGGTATGCTCGCGAGTTAATCGATAAGGGCTTTGCATATCCGTGTTTCTGTACTGCGGAGCGATTGCAGGCTGTGCGCGAGCAGCAATTACACAATAAAGAGATGCCGCATTATGACGGAACATGCCGCAATTTGCGCCCCGAGGAGGCCAGTGCGCGAATCGCGGCCGGTGAGCCGTATGTGGTGCGGTTTAAGACCCCGAAAGAGGGAACAACCACAGTCAAAGATCTGCTGCGGGGTGAGATTAACATTGAGAACCGGCAGTTGGATGATTACATCATCGTCAAATCGGATGGGCTGGCGCTATATCACCTGGCGGCAATGGTGGATGATCACCTGATGAAGATTACCCATGTGATTCGAGGGTCGGAATGGCTGCCCACCTTTCCGCTGCATCATCTGATTTATCAAGCCTTCGGCTGGGATATGCCCACCTTTATTCACCTTTCGGTGTTCCTCAAACCGAGCGGCAAAGGGAAAATGAGCAAGCGCGACGCGGTGGACCTGGATAAAGAAGGCTATTCCATTTTTCTGAATGATTTTAAGGATTTAGGTTACTTGCCAGAAGGCGTGGTGAATTGGATTGCTTTGATGGGTTGGAGCTACGACGACCATACCGAATTCTTTACGATGGATGACTTGATAGAAAAATTCAGTTTTGAAAAGTTAAATCCATCTCCGGCGGCGATTAATTTTGAAAAGCTGGATCATTTCAATGGGCTTCATATCCGCAGTCTTCCTGTGCCGGTGTTAGCCGAGCAGGTAAAGCCTTTCTTTGAAAAGGGTGGATACGCGCTGACCGATGATCAGTTGCTGCAAGTCGCGCCGATTATTCAGGAACGTCTGGTTACGCTGGACGATGCTGTGGAAGTGGCTGGTTTTCTCTTTGATGAGGATATTGAGTTGGTGCTGGAAGACCTGATTCCCAAGAAGACAACCCTGGAGGAGACCCTGGCTATTGCCAAAAATTGTTATGAAGTGCTGTCCGGCCTGCCGTCTCTTGCGCCGGCTGTAGCGGAACCTCCGATGCGCGAACTGGTGGAGAAGATGGGTTTGAAAGCAGGGCAGGTGTTTGGCTTTTTACGCCAGGCTGCCACCGGGCGCAAAGTAACCCCGCCGCTGTTTGAAAGCCTGGAAATCATTGGGAAAGAGAAGGTTTTAAGCCGTTTGAAACTAGCAATAACCTTGCTGGAGAGTCAACAATAACCTCTCGGAAAAACCTAGACAAGGCGATTCCTTCGTGGTAAACTATTTCCGTTGAAGCATTGGGGATTCGTCTAACGGTAGGACAGCGGACTCTGAATCCGTATGTGGGGGTTCGAATCCTCCATCCCCAGCCAAATTGATCCCGGGTTTATGCCCGGGATTTTTTTATCTACCGGTTTGCACCCTCGTGCAATAAAAAAAACGGGGCTGTCTCTAAAGAATTTGGAAACAGCCCCAAAAATTAGCTGCAAATCGAATAAAAACGAAAAAACAAAAAATTGGTAGCCTACCTGGCTGCCAATTTTCGCATATTATGGGCAATACTGATCA
>NZ_LGCL01000042.1 GCF_001306115.1 Ornatilinea apprima
CCGCGCCGCCCAGCATCGCGCAGTACTTGGTGATCGCCGCGGTCAAGGTCGTCTTGCCGTGGTCAATGTGGCCCATGGTGCCCACATTGAGGTGCGGTTTGTTCCGCTCAAATTTCTGCTTCGCCATTACTCTTCTCCTTAAAAGAAAATACAATTTAAGGTAAAGGTGGTAACCAGAGCCCTCAATGGGACTTGAACCCATGACCCCGTTCTTACCAAGAACGTGCTCTACCAACTGAGCTATGAGGGCATACCGTTCCCAGACCTTTACGGTCTAAAGACCAGTGGGCGGTGAAGGATTCGAACCTCCGAAGGCAGTCTGCCAGCTGATTTACAGTCAGGTCCCTTTGGCCACTTGGGTAACCGCCCATTGTCTTCGAGCTGTTGTCTGCTCGCAGGTGAGATTGTCGGCGAAGTTACTTTCAATCTCACTCGCCAATCTACAACAGAGAGTAAGCCGACGACGGGAATCGAACCCGTAACCTATCACTTACAAGGCGATTGCTCTGCCGATTGAGCTACGTCGGCGGGCAAAGCGTGGGGAGTGTTCGTTTGTTAATTTTCTTCACTCTTGCGGGCTAAATTATACCAAAGCACCGTTTTTATGACAAGGTATCTTTTGCCTGGATATTGTTAAGCCGCGAAGAAGAAGTTTATCAAACCTCACGGGTTGAGTCAAGCAATTGCCCGGCCATCTCATGCGTCTCCCCCATTTTCTGTTTTTATGAAAATGGGGGAGAAATATTTACGGGGGGTCCGGCTGGCGAGCTGGCGAGGCAGACGCTCTATACGGTAAGCCCTTGAATCTGGCTGACCCTGCGGAAGTGATATCCGTAAATGGAGAAGGTGATGGCAAGGGGGAATTTCTGCGGGCAGTGGAAGAGTGTCCAGAAGAAGAGCCGCCAGTATTCGCGGCGCTCAGGTCCCCAAATACCCAGCAGCCAGATGGAGCGGAAAAATGCGCCGATTTCGGCCAGCTCAAGGTGAAGATCAACCGGGGGCAGGTGGTATTCCTTTAAGAAGGTGCGCACGCGCTGGTAGAACATTTTGGGTGAGTAGATGGTGGCGAGGATGCTGCGGTATCCGTTATGCAGCAGGTTTTGGTCCATGAGTGGGACGATATTGGTGGTGCCGTCGGTGTTGTCACCGGTCATTTCTTCGATCAAGCGGCCTTCGGCCTGCATGCGCTGGTAAAGCTGAGTGCCATTGGGGGCTTGCAGCAGGCCAACCATGGCGGTGATGATGCCGCTGTTCTGGATGAATTCGATCTGGCGCTGGAAGATGGAGGGGGTATCGCTGTCGAAGCCGACGATAAAGCCGCCCATCACCTGCAGGCCTTTGCGCTGCAGGTATCGAACGCTCTCGACCAGATTGCGGTTTTTGTTCTGCACTTTGTGGCATTCTGCCAGGCTGTTTTCGTCGGGGGTTTCAATGCCAACAAACACGGAGACGAAACCGGCGCGCACCATCAGGTCCATCAGCTCTTCGTCATCGGCCAGGTTGATGGACGCTTCGGTGATGAAGCGGCAGCCGATTTTGTTTTTGCGCCATTCGATCAGGGCGGGGAGGATTTCTTCTTTTAATAGGCGGCGGTTGCCAATGAAGTTATCGTCCACAAAGAAGATGTTGCGCCGCCAGCCGAGCGAGTAGATCAGGTCCAGCTCGGTGATGATCTGCCGGGTGGTTTTGGTGCGCACGCGGTGCCCCAGCAGGGCGGTAACGTTGCAGAATTCGCAGTTAAAGGGACAGCCGCGGGTGAATTGGATGCTTAAGGAGTCGTATTTACGCATATCGACCAGGTTCCACAGCGGGGTGGGGGTTTGGTGCAGGTCGGCAAATTCACTTGTGGCGTAAACGCGCTGGGGAGAGCCTGCTTCCAGATCGGCCAGGAAGCGGGGCAGGGTGATTTCGCCTTCATTTAAGATGAGGTGATCGACCATGGAAAAGCGGCTGCTTTCGCAGGTGAAGAGCGGGCCGCCGGCGACGATCTTCTTTTGTTTGTGCTGGCAGCGTTCGATGACTTCCAGAACAGAGTCGCGCTGCACAACCATGGCACTGATCCACACCATGTCGGCCCAATCCAGGTCTGCGGGGCGCAGGGGGCGCACGTTCATATCTACCAGGCGTTTGTCCCATTCGGCGGGCAGCATGGCCGCCACAGTCAGCAGGCCGAGGGGCGGGGAGGAGGCTTTTTTGTGGATAAACTTAAGGGCGTGTTTGAAACTCCAAAAGGTATCGGGGAATTCGGGGTACACCAGCAAGATATTCATGAGTAACTCCAGGGGAAATGTTCTTTGAATCCGACCTGAGTGTACGTGAATTGCTGCCGCTTTGAATGTGCTGGCAGTCACAATAAAAATCCTATTGTGGGTCATGAGTGGGGGTCTGTGGATTGTGACCTACGGTTATGCGGGGCTTTGCTATAATTGGATTTGTGAACATACTGCGCCCTTCCATTCGCACCAGCCGCACCACCGATCTGGCCTTTTCGGTCGTGGTGCTGACGGCCTATTTTGCCACTTTCAGCACGTTGAGAGAGGTCTCATCGCTGAAGCTGTTTTTGCTGATTGTGTTTGGCATCGGCTATATGTCGCTGGGGGTATACGGTTATGGGTATGTGGCCCGCGGCCATTCGATGAATCTGCGGCTGCTGTATTTCGCGCTGCAAATTCCGCTGGGGGGGTTGATTATTTTCTTCAGCCAGGGCACAGGGGTGAATGTGATGGTGCTGCTGCCGCTGGTGGGGCACAGTGTGTTGCTGCTGGCGGATACATGGCGCTATGTTGTGAATGTGGTGATCTTGCTGGCGTATACGGTGGCGGTGTATTTAATCACCGGCAGTGTGGCCGAGACGTGGTCAGGCCTGCTGCTGTTTTTCGCCGGGCAGGTTTTTATTGTGGTGTTCACGCAGATGGCGGTGGATGAAGAACGCGCCCGTGAGAAGGTGGTGGGGCTGGTGGAAGAGCTGGAGGCGGCCAATCAGCGCTTGCGTGAATTCGCGCTGCAGGTGGAAGAGCTGGCGATCACGCGCGAGCGCAACCGCCTGGCGCGTGAAATTCACGATGGGTTGGGGCATTATTTGACCACGATTAATATCCAGCTCAAGGCGGCCCAGGCTGTGCTTTCCAGTGACCCGGCGCGGGCGGTATCGGCGATTGACACGGCGCAGAATCTGGCGCAAGAAGCGCTGGTGGATGTGCGCCGTTCGGTGGGCGCGCTGCGGGCCTCGCCTGAGGAAGACCTGCCGCTGGATGAGCAGTTGGGGCGTTTGCTGGCGCGCTGCCAGGCCGCCGGGGTAGAGCCGCACCTGCGCGTGATCGGCACTCCCCGCCCGCTTTCGCCGCAGGTACATCTGACGCTGTACCGCGCGGCGCAGGAAGGGTTGAATAACGTCTGCAAGCACGCCCAGGCCAATCATCTGTGGGCAGAGCTGGACTATTCGCAGCCAGGTTCAGTGCGTTTATTTCTGCGGGATAATGGGCAGGGCGCCCATACGCTGGATGGTGGATTTGGTTTGTTGGGGCTGCGCGAGCGCGTGCATTTGTTAAACGGCGTCTTCCGCGTTGAATCGCAGGCGGGGAACGGCGTAACATTAGAAATTGTGGTGCCGCAAGATGATAAAGAAAATTCGAATTCTGCTGGTGGATGACCAATCCCTGTTTCGCGAGGGGATGAAGACGCTGCTGAGTGTGCAGGAAGATTTTGATGTGGTGGGTGAGGCCGCCAATGGTGAAGAGGCGCTGCGCCTGGCCGCGCGCTATCAGCCGGATGTGGTGTTGATGGATGTACGCATGCCGGTGATGGATGGCATTCAGGCCACCCGCCGGCTGCAAGAAACGCTGCCAGAGTGCAAGGTGATTGTGCTGACCACCTTTGAGGACGACGATAACGTGTTTGAAGGGCTGCGCGCGGGGGCGGTGGGGTATCTCTTGAAGGATGTTTCTTCGGAGAAGCTGTATGAGGCGTTGCGCGCCGCGGCGCGGGGAGAATATTTTATGCTGCCTTCGATCACCGCCAAGGTGATGGCCGAGTTCTCGCGGCTTTCGCGCCCCTCGTACAGTGGGGCCAGTGAGTTGGCGGCGCCGCTTTCGGCGCGTGAGATGGAAATTCTGGCGCTGCTGGCGACCGGGGTGAGCAATAAAGAGATTGCCGCGCACCTGGTGATTGCCGAAGGCACGGTGAAAAACCATGTAACCAGCATTCTCAGCAAGCTGGAAGTGAAAGACCGCATGCAGGCCGTGCTGCGCGCAAAGGAATTGAACCTGATTTAAGCTGGCGCAGACGGGCCAAAATTGTGCCTGCAAATGTGACCTCCCTCCTATTCACAAGTGCGGGCGCGTCCGGTATGCTTGAGAGTACAAATTTTTCATGCGCTTTAAGGGGTTTGGAATATGATGGATACGGTTAATGACCACCACGAACAGACGCTGCCCATCAAAAGCCGTGTTTCGGCGCGCTTGCTGATTGGGGCAGGCATGGTGATGGCTGGGCTGGTGTTTTTAGCGGAACAGAGCCTGCGAACGGGCTGGCTGTTCACCGCGTTTTTTCCGCTGTTGGGGGTGCTGCTGCTGCTGCCGGGGCTGGTTTTGCACAACTTTGGGCTGGTGATCGCCGGCGCAATTGTTACTGGCGTGGGCAGTGGGGTATTTGTGATCCTCAACCCGGCTTTGGATCTGGCGCTGTACCAGCGTTTGGGGCTGATGTTCGCGGCCTTTGGCGCCGGTTTTGGCCTGGTGTGGCTGATTTCGCTGATCTGGCAGCTGAAACGCCCGGCGTGGTGGGCGCTGGTTCCGGCCGGCGTTCTGGCCGGGGTTGGCGGGGCGTTCTGGTTCACTTCGCTGCGTTTCATTGATTTTGTGCTGTATGTTCTGGTGGGCCTGGGGCTGGCGTTGCTGGCTTGGGGCGTGTTCGAGCGCTTGTTGGGGCTGATTATCCCCGGCTGCCTGCTGCTGGGTGTGGGGATTGGCAATTACCTGGCCTGGGGGGCTGGCGTGGAACAGAACGCGCTTTCGCAGACGGGGATTATGCTGGTGTGCTTCGCGCTGGGCTTTGTGCTGGTGATTGTGTTCTCGCGGGTGGTAACGCCGCATTTTGTGTGGTGGCCCATTATCCCCGGCGCGCTAATGGCTGTGGTGGGCTGGGGGCTTTACCTGGGGGGCAACCCGGGTGGGGCGGCCAGTTTTATTGGCAACACCGGTTCGGTGGCGCTGATTCTGCTGGGGTTATACTTGCTGCTGCTACGGCGTGAAATTCGCAAGTAGGCCAACAAGAAGAGATGAAGGATCGCGGCCCACTGGGCCGCTTTTTTGTTTGCGACGGCCCGGGGGGCATGTGGGCGCAAAGTGCGGCAGAGGATTTTTGGGTTTTATTGTATAATCATACCGATGACGGAGGATTCATGGAAATAACCTGGTATGGACATTCTTGTTTTCGGCTCACTGAACGGGGCATGGCGACGGTAATTACCGATCCCTTTGACCACAGCGCGGTGGGTTACTTTCCTTTAAAGTTGAAAGGCGATATTGTTACCTGCAGTCACACTGCGCCGGGGCACAGTTACTTTACGGCAGTCAAAGGCGAGCCGTATGTAATCACCGGGCCGGGCGAATTTGAAATTGGCGGTGTGTTCATCACTGGGGTGCAGACCAACGGGGTGCATAAAAAAGCATCTGAAAATGAGCAAATTCGCAATACCTTGTATTTGATCCAGTTTGAAGAATTAAACATTGTGCATCTGGGCGATATGGATCGCGTGCCGACTCAATCTCAGGTAGAATCATTAGGGGATGTGCATGTGTTGCTGATCCCGGTGGGCGGCGGAACAGGCTTGAACGCCGCGAAGGCGGCTGAAATCATCAGCCTTTTGGAGCCGCGTATTGTGGTGCCCATGCATTACGGCGTGCCTGAGTGTAAAATTGACCTGGATCCGCTCGCCAAGTTTTTGAAGGCGATGGGGTTAAAAGAAGTGGAAACCCAGCCTTCCTTGAAGATCGCCAACGCCAAAGCGCTGCCGGAAGAAACTCAGGTAGTGGTTCTGGATTACAAATCATAATCAGAGGTGCAGGTTTGGCTGGAAAACTGATCTTATCCTGGGATATTGCCCGCGACCACGAGCGAGAGTATTTTGAGTTTGTGGTGCGTGAGTTTATCCCTGGGGTTCAGCGCCTGGGCCTGGAGCTGACCGATGCTTGGGCAACGGCTTACGGCAATCAGCCGCAGATTATGGTGGGGGCGGTGGGAAATTCCATTGAAGATGTGCGGTCTGTGCTCGACTCGAATGATTGGCTGACGTTGAGTGATCGCCTGCAGGCGTATGTGCGTAATTACAAGGAAAAAGTGGTGCATTCTACCGGTGGTTTTCAGTTTTAACGCGTTGAATTATGCATAAACAAATCGCGAGCAGGTTGTTGAACTGGTATGAAGACGCCGCGCGCAGGTTACCCTGGCGCGGCGTTTCTGATCCCTACGCGGTGTGGGTCTCTGAGGTGATGCTGCAGCAGACGCGGGTGGAGACGGTGATTCCGTTTTATGAGCGTTGGATGCGGCGCTTCCCCACCGTGCAGTCGCTGGCCGAGGCTAGCGAGCAGGATGTTCTGCTGGCGTGGGAGGGGATGGGCTATTACAACCGCGCGCGCAGTTTGCACAAGGCCGCGCGCCAGGTGATGCGCGACTATGGCGGTAAGCTGCCAGCCAGCCGCGAAGCGTTGATTAAGCTGCCCGGCATTGGCGAATATTCGGCGGGGGCGATTGCGTCCATTGCCTTTGGACTGGATGAGACCGCGGTGGACGGGAATGTCCGGCGGGTGTATGCGCGCCTGTTTGATGTGGACACGCCGATAAAGTCACCGGAGGGGCTGGAACGGGTGGAGCAGATTGCCCGCGAGCAGCTCCCGGCCGGCCTGGCTGGCGATTATAACCAGGCTCTGATGGACCTGGGCGCGATGATCTGCCTGCCGCGCGAGCCGCGCTGTGAAATTTGCCCATTGAAAGAGCTGTGCCTGGCGCGCCAGAACGGCACGCAGGCGGAGCGCCCGGTGAAGAGCGCGAAGCCTGAAATTCCACATTGGACGGTAACGGCGGCGGTGATCTGGAAAGATGGAAAGGTGCTGCTGGCGCGGCGCCCGTTGAACGGTTTGCTGGGCGGCATGTGGGAGTTCCCCGGCGGCAAGCTGGAAGCGGGAGAATCGCTGAAAGACTGCCTGAAGCGCGAGATTGTGGAGGAACTGGACGCGCCGATTGAGGTGGGAGAAGCCTTTGGCGTGTACAAACACGCGTATACGCATTTTAAGGTAACGCTGCACGCCTTTGCCTGCCGCTTTGTGAGCGAAGAGCCCGATGTGGACGGCGCTGAGTTCGTGGTGTGGGCCGCGCCAGAAGAGCTGCAGAACTACCCCATGGGCAAGATCGATCGGGATATTGCGCGGCGCATTGTCAGCGAGCGCAGCGCGGCGCGGTGATCAGAGATGAGTGGAAACCTCTTCTGGAAATGCCAGGAGAGGTTTTTTGAACTCCGCATTCCTTGGGAAGGGGCGGTAGCAAAGAGCCGCGGGTTGGCTGAATGCTATAATGAAAACACGTATTGACCCGGTAAGAAGGAGCGGAGATGGCGCGCAAGACGATATCCGTAACCATTTTACACACCAACGATATGCACGCCGATCTGCCGGCGATGAGCCGCCTGAGCGCTTTTTTGCGGGCGTACCGCGCGGAACTGCTGGCGGAGGGGCGCAGGGTTTTCTACTTTGACGCGGGGGACGCGGCCGACCGGCGCGTGCGCTGGATAAGCGCGACCAAAGGGGCGGCGTTTCCGCGAGTGCTGGCGGCGATGGGCTGCGATTTGCAAACCCTGGGCAACGGCATTAGCGTAACCTACGGCCTGCAGGCCGCCAGCGACATGGCGGCGCGCGCGGACTTTCCCATTCTGGCGGTCAATTTCTTCCGCAATGGGCAGCCGTTGGTGGCGGGTTTTTTGCCTTCCATCACTTTCGCGCTCGACGACCAGGTGAGCCTGAAGGTCAGCGGCCAGGCGCCGTATTCACCGCATATTTACGCTTTATTTGGTGTAGACGTGCCGCACTTTGTGGAGTGCGCGCGTGAGTGGGCGCGCAAGCTGGCCGGGCAGCCGGGCCCGCTGGTGATGGTCAATCACCTGGGGCTGCGCGAAGACCGCGAGGTGGCGGCAGCCGTGCCGGAGGTGGATGTGATCATCGGCGGGCATTCGCACTCGCTGCTGCCGGATGGTGAATTTGTAGGCGGGGTGTTAATTGCCCAGGCAGGGCAGTACGCGCAGTACCTGGGGCGGGTCGATCTGGAAATTGATGCGCAAACCGGCGTGGTGTTGTCCAAGAAGGCGCGCTTGTTGGGTATTCCGGCGGACCAGGCGGCGGACCCACTGGTAGAGGCGGCTATTGGCCAGGCGGAGGAAGAGGCGCGCCAGGTGCTGGCGCGGCCGATTGCCCGCCTGCCTGAGGCGCTGGAAGCGGATTTCTTTGCCGAGTCGGCGTTGGGCAATTATGCCGCCGACGCGCTGCGGCGCAGAATGAACGCAGAAATTGGCCTGCTGGCCTCAGGTCTTCTGCAGAAAGGCTTGCCGGCTGGGCTGCTGACGTTGGGCAGGCTGGACGAGGCCTGCTTCACCACCGCCAACCCGATGCTCTCGCTTCTCAGCGGGCGGCAGGTGCGGGAGGGATTGGAGAAGGGATTAAAGGAAGAAAACGCGCGCGCCTATCATAAGAGCTACCGCGGCAGCCCGGTTGGCATTCCGCAGGTGAGCGGTCTGCGCGTGTTATGGGACCCGGCCGCGCCGGATGGGAACAAGATTCGAGAGGTGTGGGTGGGCGAGAATCCTCTGGAGGAGGATCGCCAGTATCGCGTGGCGCATACCGACGCGGAATGCGAGGGGGCGGGCGCTTTTCTTACGATGGAGGAAGGGCAAGTGCTGCGCACCGAGGTGCCAACTATTCTGCGCGAGGTGCTGGAAGAGGACTTGAAGCGCGGTATTCCGTCGTTGAATGAGCTGCAAGGGCGCTGGATTCAAATTTTTGATAGCTTTTGTTCCATCATTGGGTGCTTGTAGGGGCGTAAATACCCATCCCCCAACCCCCTTCCCAACTTTTATCTTATTCTTCTTCTCCGCTGCCAATGCCCAGCGGTTTCCACTTGTGGCTGTCGGCGCGCAGACGGTGCTGGCCGCCGCCGCGATTGTGCAGCTCGTCGAAGCCCTGGGGTTTGATGGCCAGGTCTTCGCTGTCCAGCAGGCCCATCACGCCGCTCTGACCGGGTTCCACGCGCTTGTTCTGGCAGAAGGAGCAGGTCTTTGGGTCGTGGGTGGCGTAGGAGAGCGGCTCTTCGTAGGTGGTGATGTAGCCCTCGTAATTGCGCACCACCACTTTATGGTCGCTATAACTGACCAGGTAGTTGGGCATGAGGGGAATCTTGCCGCCGCCACCGGGGGCATCGATCACATAGGTGGGCACGGCGTAGCCGGAGGTGTGCCCGCGCAGGCCTTCGATGATCTCAATGCCCTTACCCACCGGGGTGCGGAAGTGCCCGGCGCCTTCCACCAGGTCGCACTGGTAGAGGTAGTAGGGGCGCACGCGGATGCGCACCAGGTCTTGCACCAGCTTGCGCTGGATGTGCACGCAGTCGTTGACGCCGGCTAGCAGCACGCTCTGGTTGCCGAGGGGAATGCCGGCGCGGGTAAGCTTGTCGCAGGCCTGCTCCAGTTCGGCGGTGATTTCGTTGGGGTGGTTGACGTGAATGTTCATCCACAAGGGGTGGAAGCGCTGCAGCATGTCGGTCAGCTCGTCGGTAATGCGCATGGGCATAAAGACCGGAATGCGCGAGCCGATGCGGATGATTTCGATGTGGGGAATGGCGCGCAGTTGGGTGAGCAGCTCTTCCAGCACGCGCGGGGCCAGGGCCAGCGGGTCGCCGCCGGAGAGCAGCACGTCGCGCACCTGGGGGGTGCGGCGCAGATAATCAAGCTGGGCTTCAAAGTCCTGGCGCGAGAAGGTGGCCGAAGGGTCGCCCACAATGCGCGAGCGGGTGCAGTAGCGGCAGTAAGAGGCGCATTGGGTGGTCACCAGCATCAGCACGCGGTCAGGGTAGCGGTGCACCAGGCCGGGGACGGGGGAATGGCGATCTTCGGCCAGGGAGTCTTCCATCATACCGGTAAACTCGACCATCTCGCCGGCGGTGGGAATTACCTGCAGGCGAATCGGGTCGTGAGGATCGTCGGGGTTGATTAACGAGGCGTAATAGGGAGTGATGTCCACCCGGAAGAGTCCCTTGCTGCTAAGGGCTTTGCGCTCAGAGTCGGTCAGGTTCAAGACCGGTTCGAAATCTTCAAGCGAGTTCAGCCGGTGACTGAGCTGCCAGCGCCAATCGTTCCACTTTTCATCGGGGATATCTTTGTAGAGGGGGGCGCGGCGTGAAGGGAAGGGTTCCATGAGATTGCTCCTTTCTAAACGCAGGGAAGATCATAGCCGGATGAAGACACCGGCGCATCTGGCGCGAATCTGGCAACCAGAGAAGAAAGCGCCCATTCAAGCCGGCGGGCGAGGGCTCTCAGGTGAGATCATTATAATTGTAAGAAGAAAACGCGGCGGGGTCAAATTGTATTAATTCTTTATATGAACCTGCCGTATGCGCTTGACGCTGTTTTTTTAACATGCTATCATTATTCACAATGATTTAGCACTCTAACGTTGAGAGTGCTAAAAAGAAGCGATAAATGATTGAATTAACCGACCGCCAAAAAGTGATTCTCTCCCTGGTGATCCGCGAGTACACCCATACGGCCGTGCCGGTTGGGTCGAAGAACCTGGTGGAGCACTACCGGTTGGAGTATTCTCCGGCAACCGTGCGTAACGAATTGGCCGCGCTGACCGAGATGGGTTACCTGCGCCAGCCGCACACTTCCGCTGGGCGGGTGCCCACCGAAGATGGGTACCGTTACTTTGTGGGCCGCTTGCTGCAGCGCACAGAGCTGCCGGACGAAACGCGGCGGACGATTATTCACCAGTTCTACCAGACGCACCGCGATATCGATCAGTGGATGCGCCTGGCGGCCTCGGTGCTGGCGCACCAGTCGCAGGGGGCTTCACTGGTAACCGCCCCGCATTTGATGGAGTCGCGCTTCAAACATTTGGAGCTGATCTCGACCCGCGGGCGGCAGGTGTTGGTGGTGTTGGTTACAGTGGGCGGGCAGATTCACCAGCGGATTATGACGCTGAACGAGCCGGTTTCGCAAGAGCAGCTTTCTGCGATTGGCAACCGTCTCACCGGCCTGCTGAACGGCAAAGACGCGCGCGCGGTATCGCTGCTGCGCAGCCAGCTTTTGGACCTGGATTTTGAAGTGGCCGGCTGGGTGGAAGACCAGATGCGCGCCGCTGACGCGCTGGTTTCGGGCGAGATTTACCTGGACGGCATCACCAACGTGCTGGCTGAGCCGGAGTTTGCCGAGTCGGAAGAGGCGCGGCGCGCCCTGCGCGTGCTGGAAGAACGCTCGGTGCTGCAAGATCTGCTCTCGCGCACGGTGTTAAGCGAGCATGCCAGCGGTGTGCAGGTTCTGATCGGCGGCGAGGGCAACTGGGAAGAGTTGAGCCAGTGCTCGATTGTGCTGGCGCAGTACGGCGCGCCGGGGGTAGCAGTGGGCACGCTGGGCGTGTTAGGCCCGATGCGCATGTCGTACGGGCGGACGATTTCAACGGTACGCTTTATCTCGGCTTTGTTGAGCGATTTTGTGGCCGAGACAATGGGCGAATAATTGTAGATTGAGGGAAAAGTATGGATCGAGAAACCAGAAAAAAGAAATCTCAGCAGGTTGCAGCGGAAGAGCCGCAGGCGGCGCCTGAAGCGCCTGAATCTGAAGCTCCCATACCCGAGGCGGTTGTCGAAATCAACCAGTTGAAAGACCAGCTTGAAGTTGAACGGAAGAAAAGCCAGGAAAACCTGGATGGCTGGCAGCGCGAGCGGGCGGATTTCTCGAATTACAAGAAGCGGATTGAGCGCGATCAGGTTCTGCTGACCAGCAACCTGAAATTTGAATTGATCAAAAAATATCTGGCAGTGCAAGATGATTTGGAGCGCGCTTTGAAAAACCGTCCCACCGAGGGCGAAGGCGCCAAATGGTCGGAGGGGATTGAATTGGTCAGCCGAAAGTTAAAAACTATTCTGGAGGCTGAAGGTATCAAGGCGATTGAGGCGGAGGGGCAGATGTTTGACCCCACTCTGCACGAGGCCATTACCAGTGAGGAAAGTCCTGACCACGAAAGCGGGCAGGTGATTGAAGTGTTGCAACAAGGATATATGCTCGGTGATCGGGTATTGCGCCCGGCGCTGGTGCGAGTAGCTCGATAATTCAGGAGGATATCATGGGAAAAATCATTGGAATTGATTTAGGAACCACAAACTCAGTTATGGCTGTTATGATGGGCGGTGAGCCGACTGTTATTTCCACCGCGGAAGGCGAGCGGTTATGCCCATCGGTTGTTGCTGTCAATAAAAACCATGAGCGTTTGGTGGGCCGCGTGGCGCGCAATCAGGTGATTGTGAACCCCGATAACACCATTTTCTCGATCAAGCGGTTTATGGGTCGAAAATTTGATAACGCGGAAGTACAAAAAGTGATTGAGCGCACGCCGTACAAAGTAACCAAGGCCCCCAACGGCGACGTTCGCGTGCAACTGGACGGTAAGGAATATTCCCCGCCCGAAATTTCGGCCATGATTCTGGCGAAACTGAAAGCCGACGCGGAAGCCTTTTTGGGCGAACCGGTTACCCAGGCGGTGATCACTGTTCCGGCGTATTTTAACGACGCTCAGCGCAACGCCACCAAAGACGCCGGCCGCATCGCCGGTTTGGAAGTGCTGCGCATCATCAACGAGCCGACCGCCTCTTCGCTGGCCTACGGCCTGGACAAAAAGAAAAATGAGGTCATCGCGGTGTATGACCTGGGCGGCGGTACTTTTGATATTTCCATTCTGGATGTGGGCGAAGGCGTCTTCCAGGTGCGTTCCACCTCGGGTGATACCCTGCTGGGCGGCGATGATTTTGACCGCCGGGTGATGGATTACCTGATTGAAGAGTTCAAACGCGAGAACGGCATGGACCTGCGGCAGGACCGCCAGGCGCTGCAGCGCTTGAAAGAAGCGGCCGAGAAAGCCAAGATTGAGCTTTCGAGCACCATGTCCACCGAAATTAACCTGCCATATCTGACGGCGGATGCCAGCGGCCCGAAACATCTGGTGCTGAACCTGTCGCGCGCCAAATTGGAGCAGCTGACCCAAGACCTGATTGACCGCTCTTTGGAGCCGGTGAAACGCGCGCTCTCTGACGCCGGGTTGAAACCGTCGGATATTGATGAAGTGGTTCTGGTGGGCGGTATGACCCGTATGCCCGCCGTGCAAGAAGCGGTGAAACGCCTGTTTGGAAAGGACCCCCACAAGGGCGTGAACCCCGATGAGGTGGTGGCGGTGGGCGCGGCCATTCAGGCCGGTGTGCTGGGCGGCGAAGTGAACGATATTCTGCTGCTGGATGTAACCCCGCTGACCCTCTCGGTGGAGACGCTGGGCGGTGTGGCGACCCCAATCATTGAGCGCAACACCACCATCCCCACCCGCAAGAGCCAGATCTTTTCCACGGCTTCCGACGGGCAAACCCAGGTGGAGATTCATGTGCTGCAGGGCGAGCGCCCGATGGCCGTGGATAACAAATCGTTGGGCAAATTTATTCTGGACGGCATTCCCTCATCACCGCGCGGCGTGCCACAAATTGAGGTTACCTTCGATATTGACGCCAACGGCATTCTGAACGTGACCGCCGTGGATAAAGCCACCAGCCGCAGCCAGAAGATCACCATCACCGCGTCTTCGGGCTTGAGCGAGAGCGAGATTGAGCGCATGCGTAAAGAGGCCGAAGCCCACGCGGATGAAGACTTGAAGCGCAAAGAGCTGATCGAAGTGCGCAACCATGCCGACAATACCGCCTACACCGCCGAGAAATCGCTGCGCGACTTTGGCGACAAAGTGCCGGCCGACATCAAAACCAAGATTGAAGACGGCGTGAAGAAGCTGCGCGAGACGATGGCAAGCGACAACGCGGATGACATTCGCAAGCAGACCGAGGAACTGGGCCAGTTGATCCAGCAGATCGGCGCGGCGATGTACCAGCAGCAAGGCCCGCAGGCGGGCGGCGAGCCGCAAGGCGGTGAGCAAGCCGGCCCCAGCGGTGAAGATGTGGTTGATGGCGAGTTCAAAAACGCCTAAACCGGGTTACAATTACTGGCAGTGGGCAATTGGATGCCCACTGCCAGATACCATTGAGCGAAATCAACTCCGCCCTGATTGGGGGGCGGTTCTTTTAATGAGAAGGTAAATAACCGCATGGCACCTCGTGATTATTACGAAATCCTGGGCGTACCGCGCACGGCAACGGCCGATGAGCTGAAGAGCGCCTTCCGGCAGCTAGCCCGAAAATATCACCCGGATGTAAATAAAGATCCGGGGGCCGAAGATAAATTTAAGGAGATCAATGAAGCCTACGCCGTGCTTTCGGATGCGGATAAGCGCGCGGCCTACGACCGTTATGGCTATGAAGGCCTGAACGGCATGGGCGGCATGCCCGATTTCAGCACGATGGATTTCTCGGATCTGTTCGAGGGACTGTTTGGTTTTGGCGGTTTTGGCGGTGGCGGCGGTTCGCGGCGCTCACGCAATGCCCCCCGGCGCGGCGCAGACTTGAACATGACCGTTACGCTGGAGTTTGATGAAGCCGTTTTTGGGGTGGAAAAGGAAATTGAAATCGTCCGCGATGAGGTCTGCGCGACGTGCAGCGGCAGCGGCGCGGAGCCGGGCACCAGCCCAAAAACCTGCTCGTCGTGCGGCGGGCGCGGTGAGGTGCGCCAGGTGCGCCAGACGCTGCTCGGTTCGATGGTACAGGTGAGCACCTGTCCCACCTGTCAGGGGAAAGGCGAGGTAATTGATACCCCTTGCCACACCTGCCGCGGGCGCGGTTTGGAACGCAAAACGGTGAAGAAGGTGGTGCCCATCCCGGCCGGTGTAGATACCGGCACGCAGATTCGCCTGGCGGGAGAAGGCCAGCCGGGTGCCAACGGCGGGCCGAACGGCAATATTTACCTGGAAATCCGCGTGAAGACGCACAAGTTCTTCAAGCGCCGCAAAGACGACGTGCTGCTGGACTTGAACATCAATGTTGCCCAGGCCACGCTGGGGGCCGAGGTGGAGATCCCGACGCTGAAAGGCACTGAAAAGATCAAAATTCCGGCGGGAACCCAGCCGGGCAAGGTGTTTACACTGAAGGGCAAAGGGATACCGCATTTGCGCGGTTCGGGCAACGGCGACCAATTGGTGGTGGTAAACGTGGCTGTGCCCACGCATCTCTCGTCTGAACAGCGCGAGCTGTTTGAGACTCTGGCCAAGACCCTGGGTACGGATGTATCTCCGCAGGAAAAAAGTTTTGTGGATGTTTTGAAAGAGGTATTGGGTGGAAGCTAAAGCTTATTGGATTGAGATTTCTCTGACCGTGGATGGTGAGCTGGCCGAGGCGCTGGCTGAAGCCATCAGCCGCTATGTGGTCAACGGCGTGGTGGTGGAAAGCGAAGCTGTTTCGCAGCCGGATAACGCCGAGGGCATTCCCTCGACGATTGCCAAAGTGTATGGCTACATCCCGGTGGACGATAAGCTGGAAGAAACCCGCCAGAAAATTGAAGAGGCGCTGTGGTACCTGGGGCGCATTCAACCTCTGCCACAGCCTGTGTACCGCAAGATCGAAGAGCAGAACTGGATGGCGGCCTGGAAGACGCGCTACCATCCCATTCCGGTGGGCGAGCGCCTGCTGGTGCTGCCGGCCTGGATGGAGCAAACCGACCCCAGCCGGGTGGCGATTCGCATTGACCCGAGCATGGCGTTTGGCACGGGCACGCACCCTTCCACGCAGTTGTGCCTGCAAATGACTGATCAATACACCCAGGCTGGGCAGCGCGCCATTGATGTGGGCTGCGGGTCGGGGATTCTGTCGATTGGGGCGGCGCTGCTGGGCGCCAGCCAGGTGCTGAGCGTGGATATTGACCCCGAATCGGTGAAGGCCACGCGCGAAAACGCCGAGGCCAACGGCGTGCTGGAGAAGCTGGAGATTGGCGCGGGTTCGGTAACGGAAGTGCGGCGCGGCGATTTTTCTTTCAACCAGGCGCCGCTGGTGCTGGTGAATATTCTGGCGCCGATCATTTTACAGTTGTTTAATGACGGGCTGGCCGATCTGGTGGCGCCGGGTGGCAAGCTGGTGATGGCGGGCATTCTGGAGCCGCAAGCGCGCGGCGTGGAAGAAGCCGCCGAAGCGCGCGGCTTGCGCAAGATCAATCACGGGCAGATTAATGACTGGGTTTGCCTGGTGTATGAGAAATAAAATAGATCATTAAAAATCGCGGGGCAAAAAGCGCCCCGCGATTTTTAATTTAATCACACTTTTCTACCAGATTCTTTCCAGGTCGGGGTTTTCACAGGGGCGGCGGCCGATTTTGGCCATATCCACCCATTCACCGTGGATTTTAACGCGCACCACATCGGCGGTGTAATCGGCTTTGGTGGGGCCGTGATTATCAAACAGCGAGGAGCCCACGGCGTAAATATCTACCGGAACGCCTAATCGCTCAAAGCGGTCGATGCGCTCGGCGTCAAATCCGCCGGAGACGACAATTTTCACGAAGGAACAAAATTCCTGGGCGCGTTCCACCCATTCGGCGGGCAGGTTCCAGTCTTTCCAGGCGTTGTCGAGGGCTTCGCGGACGATGTGCACCAGGCGCGGGGTTACACCCAGGTCGAGTTTGGGGTCGCCCAGCGGGGGCACAGAGACGTCGCGCAGCGAGGCGCTGGTATCGAGGCGAACGCCGTAGAGTCTATAACGCTCGGCTTCATCCATCTCGCCTTTGTCGACCAGTTCGCGGTATTTTTGGAACATGGCGGTGCAGACGCGCAGTGAATCGGTCACGCAGTCGTTGTTAAAGTCTACCAGGGCAATGCGCACAATGGAGGCGGGCTGGATGCGGGCGAAGGCCAGCATGGCTTCAGCGGTGTCGCCCAAAAAACTGGCAATGGCGGCATGTGCCACCGTGCCGCCCCCCGCGCCGCCCCACCAGTCGCCCTGCGCATCGGTGGAGACGAATGGGCCAAGTTTGTGGGCGTAGTCCATGTTGTAGCGTTCAACGGCGATGTGGTAGGCGTAGCCGTCTGCAGCCTGCACCTCGTGCACGTCAAAGCGGGCGGGGAAGAAGAGCAGGGGTTTGCCGCGCGCGGCGATCAGCGTCTGGTAGACGTTGGTGGCCACGCGGCTGGCGCGGGCCAGAATGCCCAGGAGGGTGGTTTCGAGGTGAGCAAAGTCGCGGTAATGGCCGCGCACGCGCATTACCGGCTGCACGTCCATCGGGTCGCCGTTGCTATGAACTGTGCAGCCGTCTTGCACGGCCCACACTTCCAGGTTGGCGTGCGTATCCACCCATTGGTCTTCCTGCCAGTAGCCGGTGCAGTGGCGCAGCATGGTGAGGGCTTTGTCAATGCCGACCACCACCGTATCGCCCAAGCGGCGGGTGAAGAACTGCATTTCCACTTCAATATCGCCACAGTTGATGCCTTTTTCGACCATCGAAGAGGGCAGGTTGGGGTATTGGCCGTTGTAGATATAGTTTTCTTTAGCCAGCACGGTGAGCATGTTGGCAATATTGACAAAATATTTGTCTGTGTACCAGCCGTCGCGCATGCGGTCAATGTCCAGTTTGAAGGTGGAGTTATCCAGCCGCTTGTTGTCAAATACGCTCATTTTCTCTCCTTGTCCGCCGGCACTGTCTGTTTGTGTAAATTTTACACTATTATATCGATTAAAGCGGAATTGTCAAGCCTGGCAGAGAGAGGCGGCTCAAAAAACTGCTGCTGCTATCACCCGGCAGGCTGGGGTAAATGGATCTTATGTCAGACATTTTGCGATTTTGTAGAAAACCAAACTATATTGATACTGTGATATTTTATTTTTGAGCGTTTGGCCCCACCCCTGCCGGGGCTGTCTCTAAAGAATTTGGAAACAGCCCCAAAAATTAGCTGCAAATCGAATAAAAACGAAAAAACAAAAAATTGGTAGCCTACCTGGCTGCCAATTTTCGCATATTATGGGCAATACTGATCAAACCCCATTCAATATTGACTTTATCCAACCCTCTCAAATGGAATCTTCTGAATTCCATGTTGTGTTTGATGCATCCGAAAACCGTTTCCACTTCCGTGGAGCGGAGAGGAAAAACAGAAAATGTGGTGAATCGATAAGAGTTTTTTGGAACATCAATCTGTGATGTATTCACCCTGTTTGGCAGGCGAAACCAATTGAAGGGCGCGGATGGGTTGGGTATACTGAAATGGGAATGAAAACATTGGAAGAACCGGAGATTCTGCGCGAGGCGCGCGAAAAGATGGTGCACTCGCAAATTGAGCTGCGCGGCATTCAGAACGCGGCGGTGCTGGCGGCAATGCGCGCGGTTCCGCGGCATGTGTTTGTGCCGTCTGAGCTGGTTGAAGAAGCCTATGACGACTGCCCGCTGCCGATTGGCGAGGGGCAGACGATCTCACAGCCGTATATTGTGGGGTTGATGACGACCCTGTTGCGCCCGCGGGCGGGGCAGCGGATTCTGGAGGTGGGGACGGGGTCGGGATACCAGGCGGCGGTGCTGGCGCAGATGGTGGGAGACGTGTACACTCTGGAGCGGATTGGGTCGCTGGCGGCGCGGGCCGCGCAGCTTTTTGAGCGCCTGGAGCTGGGCAATGTGCATGTTCAGCAGGGCGACGGCTGCCTGGGGTGGCCCGAGGCGGCCCCGTTTGACGGGATTATCCTCACCGCGGGCGCGCCGCAAATTCCGCAGCCGCTGTTCGACCAGTTGGCTGAAGGCGGCCGGCTGGTGGGGCCGGTGGGCAGCCGCTTTCACCAGATGCTGCAGGTGTGGGTAAAGGAAGGCGGTCGGCTGGAGGGGGAAGACACCATTGCGGTGGCGTTTGTGCCGCTGCGCGGGCAGTTTGGCTGGGGCGCAGAGGAATGGTAAGCCGGTTTTGAACGTTGAAAAGAACGCCGCCCAATCGGGCGGCGTTGTTCAATTTATTTTATGGTTTAGATTTCAGTTACGTTGACAAACACGCTGGGGGTGTTGCCCGTCTGGCTACGCAGATGGCTGCGCAATTCTTCAACGACTTTTTCGTTCAGATTGCCGTTGGCTTTGCTGGCCACTTTGAAGATGCGGTCGCTGGCTTTATCCAGCACCTCATCGACTTCTGCGGGAAAGCCCTGGGTGATGTAGGTGGGTTTGCGCAGCACGCGGTGATGCAGTTTGTCAACCACCAGGTTGACGACCACCATGCCCTCTTTCGCCAGGGTGTCGCGCTCGCGCACGTCGGCTTGCGACAGGTCGCCCACGCTGGAACCACTAACAAACACGGCCTGGTAAGGGATTTTCTCGCCGAAGCTGGCTTCGCCATTGGTGAATTCGATGGTTTGGCCATTGGAGGAAATGAGAATGTTCTCGGCGGGAATGCCCACTTGTTGAGCCAGGTAAGCGTGGCGCTTGAGGTGACGCAGCTCGCCGTGCACGGGCACCAGGTATTTGGGCTTGACCAGATTGATCATGAGCTTAAGCTCTTCCTGGCTGGCGTGGCCAGAGACATGCACGGGGGCGATATTCTCGTAGATCACGTCGGCGCCGTATTCAAACAGGCGGTTGATGGTGCGGTAGACCAGTTCTTCGTTGCCGGGAATGGCCTGCGAAGAGAGCACAACCGTGTCGCCGGTTTCGATGGAAAGCTGGCGGTGCCGGCCAGTGGAGAGCCGGCCCAGGATGGAGTTGGGCTCGCCCTGGGAGCCGGTGATCATGAGGACGACTTTGTCTTTGGGCAGATTGAGCGCCTGGTCGAGGAAAACAACCATTTCCTCAGGAACTTCCAGGTAGCCGAGCTTGCGCGCCATTTTGGCGTTGTCGATCATGCTGGTGCCCACAAAGGCAATTTTGCGGTTGTATTTCTGGGCAATATTCACCACCTGCTGCATGCGCGAGATGAGCGATGCAAAGCTGGCGATCAGGATGCGCCCTTTGGCCTGACTGAAGACCTGCTCAAAGCCCTGATTGACCACCTGCTCAGAGGGAGTCCAGCCGGGGGTTTCGGCGTTGGTGGAGTCACCCAGCAGGGCCAGTACGCCGCGGCGGGAGAACTCGGAAAGTTGAGTAAAGTCGGTGGGCCAATTGTCCACCGGCGTGTGGTCGAATTTGTAGTCGCCAGTATGCACGACGAGACCAGCGGGGGTAGTGATGCCCATGCCGACGGCGTCGGGGATGGAGTGGCTGACGTGGAAGAATTCGACCTGGAAGGGGCCGATTTTAACGGAGTCTCCGGCCTGGACGGTGTTCAACTGCGCTTTTTTGAGCAGCCCGCCGCGCGCCAGCTTGACTTCGATCAGGCCGCGCGTGAGGGGGGTGGCGTAGATGGGCGCGTTGATATCTTCAATGATGTGGCGGATGGCGCCAATGTGATCTTCATGGCCGTGGGTAATAACAATGCCGCGAATTTTGTCGCGTTTTTTGAGCAAGGAAGAGATGTCGGGGATGATATAGTCAACGCCCGGCATGTCTGAATCGGGGAACATTAAGCCGGCGTCCACAATCAGGTATTCGCCCGCGTATTGGTAAACGGTCATGTTACGACCGATTTCACCGACTCCGCCCATCGGAGTGATTTTAAGTGTTTTCTTTTTCATAGAATGTGCAAACCTCGTTGTATTTCTATTCTCTATCTAAAAACGGTTCGCTGAACCGAAACAATTCAATTTAACAAAAGAAGCCCTGCCGAATCTCCGGCCGGGGCTGTCTTGGTGCATCAACGAAGCTCATATTTCGTTATCTTCCAAATCAACTTCCGGTCGGATGACCGGGTTACTTCTAACCTTGATCATTCTAACATGCCAATTGCATTTTGTCAAAAGCGTGTCTAATTTCTATGATTTGGCCGCGATGATGGGGCGACTTTCTTATTCGCGCTTCAAATTTAATCAACCTGTGAGGCGGGCGTGTTTACTGGGTGGTGTGATAAAATGGAAATCTAGCGGCCGGTTCACCCGGCATAAAGGAGCAGCAGGGGATGGAAACGCTTTTTGAAACTGTTGTGCGTTATTTTACGCAAGAGGAATGGTATTTCCTCAAAATGGACAGCCGGCCAACGCTGCAGATGAGTTTTAACGGCAGCAACGGAAAATGGCTTTGCAATGCCAATGTGAATGAAGAGAAGGGTTTCTTCTCTTTCTATTCGGTTTGCCCGATCAATGTGCCGGAAGAGCGGCGCGCCACGGTGGCAGAATTTCTGACACGGGCGAATTACGGCCTGATGATTGGAAATTTTGAGATGGATTACCGCGATGGCGAAGTGCGTTATAAAACCAGCCTGGATGTGGAAAATAGCGAGATTAACCTGTCTCTGATCGGCAATTTGGTGAATGTTAACTTATTAATGATGGACCGCTATTTACCGGGGATTTTAATGTGCATTTACGGGAACGAGACCGCCGAAGCGGCCATCCACTCTATTGAAGGTGAGGGTTAAACGCAGTGGACGCATTAGAAGCGATTTTCACCCGGCGCAGTGTGCGCCATTTTTCAAACGAGGCCGTGAGCGAAGAGCAGCTGGATCTGCTGCTGCGGGCGGCTATGCAGGCGCCTTCGGCGGCTAACGGGCAGCCATGGCATTTTGTGGTGGTTAACGACCGCGAAATGCTGGATGCGATTACCCGTTTTCATCCCTTTGCGAAAGCATTAAAAGAAGCCCCACTGGCGATTCTGGTGTGCGGCGACGCGCGCCTGGAAACAGCGCCTGGACGCTGGGTGCAGGACTGCTCGGCGGCGACTGAGAATTTGCTGCTGGCGGCGCACAGCATGGGGCTGGGGGCTGTGTGGTTGGGCGTGCAGCCCGAACCAGACCGGATTGATGGCCTGCGTGATTTGGTCCAACTGCCCTCGGGGGTGCATCCCCTGGCGTTGGTGGCGGTGGGTCACCCCAAGGGCGAACTGCCATCCAGCGCAGAGCGGTATCGCCCAGAGCGCGTGCACCGCAATCACTGGAGTGAATAGCGCGACGCGAGTAGAAATGGGGCTGTCTCTAAAGAATTTGGAAACAGCCCCAAAAATTAGCTGCAAATCGAATAAAAACGAAAAAACAAAAAATTGGTAGCCTACCTGGCTGCCAATTTTCGCATATTATGGGCAATACTGATCA
>NZ_LGCL01000011.1 GCF_001306115.1 Ornatilinea apprima
GAACTTCTACTGGACCAAGCAGGAAGTGCTGGAAAAGCTGGACACCAAGATGACCGAAGCCTTCCACGCCGTGCTGGAGATGTCGCTCAAGGAAAAGGCTTACATGCGCGACGCGGCCTATATGGTCGCCATCGCCCGTGTGGTCAAAGCCATGGAGCTGCGCGGCTGGATCTAAACCAAATCAGACCATTTTCTCTGTTCATCCTGTCCTCCTACGGAATGAACAACACCCACTGAGCCAATGCCACCCCAATTGGGGTGGTATTGGCATTAATGGACCGAATAGCCCCAGCAGTCCCCTCTTCGCTAAAGGTCTGCATACGCCGATTAACATCCGGTTAAGAAATTCCCAATTTCAAAAAACCGGTTGACTTTCACTCTCAAAAGGCGTACCATACTCTCTAATATCAAGTCCGCACAAAAAAACGATGAAAAACAACTCGTTCGCCTACTCCTATTATTTTTATTTTTATTTTACCCAACCGCGTGAGGTTTGCTTCATGACGGGCGGCGGTGTTTCGGAGTAAGGCAGAGAACAAACACAACCATACCCATCAGCCGTGGAGCAAACCGCTCCACGGTTTTTTTTATTCACTTCAGGAGGTTAAACCATGCGTTGTCTGGGCATCCGCGGAGCCATCCATGTTGAAAGCAACAGCGAAGCCGCCATTCTGGCCGCCGCCCACCAGTTATTGTCTGAAATCGTCGCGCAGAACCAGCTCGACCCCGCCGATCTGGCCGCCGTGACCTTCACTGTCACCAAAGATCTGACCGCGGCATACCCGGCGCGCGCCGCCCGTGAAATGGGCTGGCAGATGGTGCCCCTGATGTGCGCGCAAGAAATGGACGTGCCCGGCAGCCTGCCCGCCTGCCTGCGCGTTTTATTGTTATGGAATACCCACAAAACACAAGACCAGGTTCGCCACGTCTACCTGGGACGCGCCCGCGCCCTGCGACCCGACCTGGTAAAGGAGGAAGAGAAATGATTGTCGTCATGAAAAAAGGAGCGTCACCCATGCAAGTTGAAGCCGTGATCGAACGCATCGAACTGACCGGATGCAAGGTCCACCCCTCGGTGGGCGAAGAAACCACCATTCTGGGGGTGATTGGCGACGTGCGCGCCGTCAACATCGCGCAAATCCAGCTCATGGACGGCGTCGACCGCACCATGCGCGTCGCCCGCCCGTACAAGCTGGCCAGCCGTGAGTTTAACCCCACCGACACCCTTATCCGTGTCAGCGACGTGGTCATCGGCGGCAACAAGGTGGTGGTCATGGCCGGCCCCTGCGCCGTGGAAAGCCGCGAGCAGATGCTCGAAACCGCCCACGCCGTCAAAGCCGCCGGGGCCACCATGCTGCGCGGCGGGGCCTTCAAACCGCGCTCATCACCCTACAGCTTCCAGGGACTGGGCGAAGAAGGCCTGCAGTACCTGGCTTTGGCCCGCGAAGAAACCGGCCTGCCCTTCGTCACCGAAGTGATGGAGCCGCAGATGGTGCCGCTGGTCTCGCAGTACGCCGACATGCTGCAGATTGGCGCGCGCAACATGCAGAACTTTGCCCTGCTGCACGCCGTGGGCGAGGCCCACATGCCCGTCTTGCTCAAACGCGGACTGATGTCTACAATTGAAGAGTGGTTGATGTCGGCTGAATACATTCTTTCGCACGGCAATAATCAGGTCATCCTCTGTGAGCGCGGCATCCGCACCTTTGAAACCTCCACCCGCAACACCCTGGACATCTCCGCTGTGCCGGTGCTCAAACAACTCACCCACCTGCCGGTGATGGTCGACCCCAGCCACGCCACCGGCAAATGGGACCTGGTCGAGCCAACCGCGCGCGCTGGTGTGGCCGCCGGAGCCGACGGGTTGGTGATTGAAGTGCACCCGCGCCCCGAAGAAGCCCTCTCCGACGGACCGCAGTCACTCAAACCGGAGCGCTTCGCCGCCCTGATGACCTCCCTGCCTGCCATTGCCGCTGCCATCGGGAGGAGCATGTGAGCGAAAAAGATCTCTCGGAGGTGGACTTTACCCTCCTCGGACTGGGATTGATGGGCGGCTCGCTGGCCGCCGCGCTGCGCGGAAAAGTCCGCAGCATCTGCGCCGTAGACCCCAATCCAACTGCGCTGCAGTTCGCCCTTCAGCGCGGTTGGATTGATCGCGGCGAAACCCGTCCCAGCGCGCAGGCGCTCAACAGCGGCTGTGTGATGCTGGCCGCGCCAGTGCGCGCCAACCTGGCCCTGCTGCCGCAAATCGCCGGCCTGTTGCCAGAGGGCTGCCTGCTGCTGGACTTGAGCAGCACCAAAAGCGAAATCGTCCAGGCCATGCAGAGCCTGCCCGCCCATATTCACCCCATCGGCGGGCACCCCATGTGCGGCAAAGAAAGCCAGGGTGTGGAAAATGCCGACCCGCAGCTTTTCGCCGGGCGGGTATTCTTTCTCACCCCACTGCAGCGCACCCCGCCAGCCGCGCTGCTGTTGGCGCACCACATCGTAGACGCCATCGCGGCACGCCCGGTGGTGGTGGACGCCGCCCAGCACGACGGCGCGGTGGCGGCCGTCAGCGCCCTGCCCTACCTGCTGGCCGGTTCGCTGGTCCGCGCCGCCCAGCAGATGGCGCAGGAGAATCCCCTGGTCTGGCAGGCCGCCGCCAGCGGATACCGCGACACCAGCCGCCTGGCCGCCAGCGATACCACCATGATGTTGGACGTGCTGCTCACCAACCCACACAACGTTATCCACGCCCTGCGCACCTGCCTGGCCGACCTGCAAGCCCTGACTGAAGAGCTGGAAAACAGCCAGCAGCCAGCCCTGGCGCAGCGCCTGGAGCAGGCCAAAACCATCCGGAGAAATTTTCAAGAATGAAATCCCTCACCATCCACCCCTCTGCCAACCTGCAAGGCCAGTGCCGCCTGCCGGGAGACAAATCCATTTCGCACCGCGCGCTGCTCTTCAACGCCATTGCCGAAGGGGAAGCCCGCATCACCAACTTTTTGCCCGGCGAGGACTGCCAGGCCACGCTCGGCTGCCTGCGTGACCTGGGTGTGCGCGTCGAGCAGGAAGACGCCACCACCTTGATTGTCCACGGCGTGGGCCTGCGCGGACTGCGCGCGCCCGCCGCGCCGCTGAACTGCATCCGCTCCGGCACCACCATGCGCCTGTTGATGGGCCTGCTGGCCGGGCAAGCTTTCGATACCACCCTCACCGGCGATGAGCAGTTGCTGCGTCGCCCCATGGAACGCGTGGCCGCCCCCCTGCGCCAGCTCGGCGCGCGCATGGAAACGACCAACGGCCGTGCGCCGCTGTGGATTCAGGGCGGCCCGCTGAACGGCGGGCAGGTTGAGATTGCGGTGGCCAGCGCACAGATCAAAAGCGCCCTGCTGCTGGCCGGACTGTACGCCCAATCCGCGGTGACGGTCGTGGAACCCGGCCCCTCACGCGATCACAGCGAGCGCATGTTGTCTGCTATGGGCGCGAGCGTAGAGAAAAACGGTCTGCGGGTAACGATTCAACCCGCCGCGCGCCTGAATGCCCTTTCCATCCAGATTCCCGGAGATGTGTCTTCGGCAGCGTTTCTAATTGCCGCCGCCGTCCTGGCCCCGCACTCGCAGGTCAAACTATTGGACGTGGGCGTCAACCCCACCCGCACCGGCCTGCCAGACATGCTGCGAAACATGGGTGCGCAAATATCCATCGAAGATGCCCACATGCAGGGCGGCGAAGCGGTAGCCAACATTCACGTTCAAACTTCTCAGTTGAAGGCCGTCACGGTCAGCGGAGAGACGGTGGTGCGCATGATCGATGAATTTCCTATCTTCGCCGTGCTGGCCACCCAGGCAAAAGGCGCCACCATCGTGCGCGACGCGGCTGAACTGCGCGTCAAAGAGACCGACCGCATCGCCACCACCGCCGAAGAACTCAACCGCCTGGGCGCAGACGTGACCCCCACCCCCGACGGATTCATCATTAAAGGCCCCACCCCGCTGCGCGGCGGCGAAGCCGACAGTCACGGCGATCACCGCCTGGCGATGGCCCTGGCCGTGGCCGGGCTGATCACCAGCGAACCGCTCACTGTGACCAACACGCATTGCATCGGCGATTCCTTCCCCGGCTTTGAAGGCCTGCTGCGCGGATTGGGGGCGCGTCTGTGATGGATGGCAAAACCACCCTCACCGGCCTGCTGGGCTGGCCGGTGGAGCACAGTCTCTCACCCGCCCTGCATAACGCCGCCTTCGCCGCCCTGGGGCTGAACTGGGCTTACCTGCCCCTGCCTACCCCGCCCGAACATCTGCCCGATGTGCTGCGCGGGCTGGCGCGCTGCGGCTTTCGCGGCCTCAACGTCACCATCCCGCACAAACAGGCCGTGCTGCCCCTGCTGGACGCGCTCAGCCCCACCGCCGCCGCCCTGGGCGCGGTCAACACCATTTCGATTCAAACCGCTGAAGACGGAACCCCCTGCCTGCGAGGCGACAACACCGACGTGGAAGGCTTCCTCCATCCCCTGCGTGCCCAGAGCCACACCCCGCGCAGCGCGGTGGTGGTGGGCGCGGGCGGCGCGGCGCGCGCGGTGATCTACGGCCTGCTGCAGTTGGGTACCCGGAAGATTTACCTGCTCAACCGCAATCCAGCCCATGCCTTACAGCTCGCGCAATCGCTGCAGCCCCTCGCCGAGGACGGCGCGGGCATCATTCCCCTGCCGTTCGGCTCGTCCACCCTGATCGAAGCCTGCCAAACTGCCGAACTGCTGGTCAACACCACCCCGCTGGGCATGTGGCCGCATACCCAGGGCTGCATCTGGCCGGAAGTAACTCCCATCCCAGCCCGCCTCACCGTCTACGACCTGGTCTATAATCCATACCAGACCCGTTTATTGCAAATCGCCGAACAGAGCGGCGCGCGCGCCATCGGCGGGCTGGAAATGCTCATTCACCAGGCCGCCGCCGCCTTTCAAATCTGGACTGGGCAGCCCGCCCCTATCGAGACCATGCTGCAGGCCTGCCCGCCATCCTGGAGGAACCCATCATGCTGAGATTTCTAACCGCCGGAGAATCCCACGGACCCCAGCTCACCGCCATTATTGATGGTCTGCCGGCCGGTCTTAAGCTGGACATCGAACAAATCAATCTCCAGTTAGCCCGCCGCCAGCGCGGATACGGCCGCGGTCACCGCATGAATATCGAGAAAGACCGCGCACAGATCACCGCCGGGCTGGTCTACGGCCAGACCACCGGCGCGCCCCTCGCCATTCAAATTGAAAATCGCGACTGGAAGAACTGGCAGGAAAAATGGCAGGACGGCGCCTTAAGCCAGCTCACCACCCCGCGCCCCGGCCACGCCGACTACCCCGGCATGCGGAAATACGGGCTGGACGACGCCCGTCCCATTCTCGAACGCGCCAGCGCGCGCGAGACCGCCGCGCGGGTAGCCGTCGGCGCGGTGGCGCGCCAGTTGGCCGCCGCCTTTGGCGTGCAGATCGGCAGTTGGGTCGAGCAGATCGGCCCGGTGCGCGCCCAGATCCCCAACCTGCCTGTGCCGCAGTTGTGGGCGCTGGCCGAAGCCAGCGACACCGCCTGCCCCGATGAAACCGCCGCCCAGGCCATGCGCGAGCAGATCGACGCCGCCCGCCGCACCAAAGACACCCTCGGCGGGGTGGTGGTGGTCACCGCGCTGGGCTTGCCGGTCGGCCTGGGCAGCCACGCCCAGTGGGACCGGCGCCTCGACGCGCGCGTCGCCGCCGCCATGCTTTCCATTCAGGCCATCAAAGGCGTGGAGATCGGCCCGGCGTTTGAGAACGCCGCGCTGCCCGGCACGCAGGTGCACGACACCTTTCTGCCTGCGGAATCCGGTGAGGTGCTGCGCGGCTCCAACCGCGCCGGGGGGCTGGAAGGCGGCATGACCAACGGCCAGCCGCTGGTGGTGCGCGCCGCGATGAAGCCCATTGCCACCACCGGCGCGAAGATGGCTTCAGTCAACCTGGCCGACGGGCAGCCCGCCTACGCGGAATACCAGCGCTCCGATATCTGCGCCGTGCCGGCCGCCGCAGTGGTGACCGAAGCCATGCTGGGCTGGGTACTGGCTGAAGCCCTGGTGGAAAAACTGGGCGGTGACAGCCTGGCGGAGATGCGCCGATGAAAAACCTCGTCATCACCGGTTTCATGGCCAGCGGCAAAACCAGCAGCGGCAAGCTGGCCGCCCAACGGTTGGGGCGCGGCTTTATCGACACCGACGCGCTGATCGAAGCGCGGACAGGCAAAACCATCCCGCAGATCTTCAGCGAGCAGGGTGAAGCGGCCTTCCGCGCCCTGGAGACCGAGCTCTGCCGCGAACTTTCCGCGCGTGAGGATCTGGTCATCGCCACCGGCGGGGGTTTGCTGCTCAACCCCGCCAACCGGCAGCTGCTGGCCGCCAACGGCCAGTTGGTCTGCCTGCGTCTCAGCCTGGAAGAGACCCTGCGGCGCTTGGAAGACCTGCCCCGCGCAGACCGCCCCATGCTGGTCAACGGGCAAAGCCTGCCAGAGCGCGCCGCGCAGCTTTACCAGCAGCGCCAGGCTGCCTACGACAGCATCCCCTGGCAAATCGACTGCGCTAAACTCTCCCCCGAACAGGTCGCGGCGCAATTGGCTCAGATCGCCCGCGCAGAAGAACTGCCCGTGCGCACCCCCGAAGGGTCTTATCCCATCCATATCCAACAGGGGCTGCTCACCCGCGCCGGTTGGGCGCTGCGCACCGCCGGTATTCCGCAAGGCTCACAGGTGGTGGTGGTCAGCAACCCCACCGTCGCGCCGCTCTACGCCGACCTGCTGCAAGCCGCCTTGCAAGCCGCCGGTTACCAGCCCGGCCTGGCGCTCATCCCAGACGGCGAAGCCCACAAAACCCTGGGGACGCTGGCCTACCTGTACGAACAGTTCCTCGACCTGCGCTTGGACCGCTCTGGCACGGTGCTGGCGCTGGGCGGCGGCGTTACCGGCGACGTGGCCGGCTTTGCCGCGGCCAGCTTCATGCGCGGAGTGCGCTTCGCGCAGATGCCCACCACCCTGCTCAGCATGGTAGATGCCAGCGTGGGCGGAAAAACCGGCGTGGATCTGCCGCGCGGCAAGAATCTGGTTGGCGCGTTCAAACAGCCCGCCTGCGTGCTGATCGATCCGCTGTGCCTGCAAACCCTGCCCGCCGAGGAGCTGCGCTCTGGCATGGCCGAAGTGATCAAACACGCCGCGCTCAACGACCCCGGCTTGTTTGCCGAACTGGAACAGCATGCCGGGGACCTGACCCTCTGGTGGCAGGACTCTGCCCCGCAATGGCTGGCGCGCGCCGTGAAGGTCAAAATTGACGTGGTCGAAGCCGACCCGTTTGAGCAAGGCCAGCGCGCCCTGCTCAACCTGGGGCACACCACCGGGCACGCCCTCGAGCAGCTCAGCGGATTCGCGCTGCGCCACGGTGAAGGCGTGTCCATCGGCATGCTGGCGGCGGCGCGCATCGCCGCCCGGCTGGGGCTGGCGGATGAGGCGCTGGCAGACCGTCTGCGCGCCTGCCTGCAGGGCTGGGGCCTGCCGGTTACCTGCCCGCCACTGCCCGCCGCAGACATTCTGGCCGCCATGCGCCACGATAAGAAAAAACAATCCGGCGCGCTGCGCTGGGCCCTGCCGCTGGCCATTGGGCGGGCGGAGATTCACAGCAGCGTACCCGACACCACCATCTTGGAGGCGCTGGTCGAACTCGGCGCGCGGAGGGAAGCATGAGCGAAATAATCACCATTTTAGTCTTACACGGGCCAAACCTTAATCTCTTGGGACAGCGCGAACCAGAGATCTACGGGCGCACCACCCTGGAGGATATCAACTCCCGCCTGACGCAGTTGGCCGAACAGCGCGGCGCGAAGCTGGAAATCGTGCAGTCCAATCACGAGGGCGTGCTGATCGACGCGCTGCAAGCCGCCGCCGGGCGCTACCAGGGCGTGCTGATCAACCCCGCCGCCTACACTCACACCAGCGTGGCCCTGCGGGATGCCATCGCCGCCGTGGGCCTGCCCGCTGTGGAAGTACATCTCTCCAACATCCACACCCGTGAGGAATTCCGCCACAAATCGCTCACCGCCGCCGTGTGCGTGGGGCAGATCTGCGGTTTCGGCTGGCGCAGCTACGCCCTCGGCCTCACCGCCCTGCTCGACCTGCTGCAGTGAGCGCGCCGCGTGGCGGTTAACTATCCCGGCGCGAAATGCGGTAGAATGGTTGGCAGGGGAACGCTTCGGAAAGGAGACCCCATGCGAAAGCCGGTATTCATCATCATCTTCGCGCTGCTGTTGCTCCTCAGCGCCTGCCGCGCCTTCACCCCCACCCCGGCCCCAACCGGCCTGCCTGCCACCGCGTCGCTGCCCACCGCCACCCCGCAGCCCACCCCCGGCGAAGCCGACCTGGCGCTTGCCGCCCAGCAGATCGTTTTCGCGCTGCAGGCCCGCGACCTGAACACCCTTTCGGCGTTTGCCCACCCGCAGAAAGGCGTGCGCTTTTCTCCCTACACCTACGTCCGCTCTGAAGATCTTGTTTTTCAGCGCGATCAAATCAGCGGATTATTTTCGGACAATACGATTTATGAATGGGGCGCCTACGACGGCAGCGGCGAGCCAATCCAGCTCACCTTCGCGGATTATTTTGAGAGTTTCCTCTATTCATACGACTACGCCGCCGGAGCGCAGCTCAGCTACAACCAGCCCATCGGCGCGGGCAACACCATCAACAACCTGGCCGAGTTCTACCCCGGCGCGCGCGTGGTGGAGTTTTACCAGCCCGGCACGGAAGAATACTCCGGCATGGACTGGAGCAGCCTGCGCCTGGTGTTTGAGCGCGCCCCAGATGGCTGGAAATTGATCGCCATTGTGAACGACCGCTGGACCATCTGAAACCACTTGCCGGTTTATAGTTGACGAAGCCCATCCAATTTCATATACTGGATGAAACGCCGGGGGTATGAATGTCAAAACCCAAATTGCGAGCCATCATCATTTTCATCACCTTGCTGGGAGTTTCGCTCTCTTCTCTGTTCATCACCGGGAAGATTATTGCCGCGCCGCCAGCCCAATCCGACACGCCCGTGCACGGTTGGAATGTGTGCGAAGACCTGGGGATGGGCGCCATTCCTGGCCTGGGAGACACCCGCCAGCGTTTCCGCCTGTGCAACAGCGGTTGGGAAATCCTCACCTACTGCCTCGACCCTGGTGAAGCCCCGCCTACGGTTGGCGCCATGTGCTCGCGCGTCAGCGAGGATGTCTACTGGTGCTCGGATGCGGCGCAGCAAATCCGCTTCTACGAGATGGTGCAAACCCCCGCGCCAGAGCAGCCCCCCGCGCCCACCCATACCCCCACCCCCACAGTTACCAGCACCCCCACGCCGACCAACACCACTCAGCCTCCGTCTCCTCCGCAGGAATCGGAGGAAGAAGAGGAAGAGGCCGCTCCTACCGCCCAACCCGCGCCCCGCCCGCAGCCCGGTGGGCCAGGCAACCTGGGGTATCTGCTGGCCGCTGGTTTCACCGTGCTGGGCGGCGGAGGGTTCACATTCTACCGCCTCGCCATCAAACGCAAATAACCATGCGGCGCGGGTTCACTCTCATCGCCGCCAGCCTCCCGGCTCTGCTGCTGACCCTGCTGTGTTTGCCTGCCTGCGCTCCAACTGCCCTGCCGGTAACCGGCGGCACCCCCACGCCTTTCCAGCCTTACCAGTTTACCCCTACCGCCTTTCTGCCCCTACATCCCACGGATACCCCCGCGCCTGAACCGCCCGCCGCGCAGCCCCAACCCTCGCAGCGCTTCCACGGCATAGACTTCAGCGACACGCAGAGCTGGGTGGAAATCATCATCACTCCGCCGGATGAAACGGTCAATCGCGGGCGGCCAATTCGCATGCGCTTCAAGCCCGGCGCGGAATGCAACTTCGGCAGCCAGCGAGCCTGCGTCTCCGCGTACTTGCAGCCGGATGGCAGCGAAGTGATCTTCTTAAGCATCCATTCCGGCGTGGGCGGCCAGGCGCAGAGCTACCGCCACGCCGTCGAAGGCACCGGCATTAACCAGGCGGGCTTCTCTCTGGCGCAGACCCTGCAGAACCTGCAGAACCTCAAAGGCGCCAGCGTCGGCATCCGCCAGAACGACGTGGAACTATACCAGTTCACCCTGCTGGAGACAGCCCGCATCCCGGCCAGCGGATTATCGGCCTACTTTGCCGCGCCCGTATCACAGGCCCTGCCCGTCTCTGGCTTTGCCACCCCGCCTGGCGAAGCCGGTCAGCCCCTGCTGGTCTTTGAGACCTGCGGCTGGCACATGCCCGGCGAATCGCGCGCCGACGCCGTCAGCGGCACCACCGCTTCGGTCTACTTGGCTGTTATTCAATAAAGCCTCCGCGCCCATCTCTTGCTTAAATCACCAGCCAGGCCCACGGTGGAGCCTGGCTGGCTTGGCAAAGAGATTGGAAGTTGTTGAAATTATCCGAAGCGCCCGGTGATGTAATCCTGGGTTAGCTTCTTGGAAGGGTTGGTGAACATGGCGCTGGTATCGCCGTATTCCACCAGGTAACCGGCGCGGTCCTCATCCATGTTAAAGAAGGCAGTGTAATGCGAAACGCGCGCAGCCTGTTGCATGTTATGGGTCACCACAATGATGGTGTAGTCTTCCGATAGTTTTTCCATTAACTCTTCGATGCGCAGGGTGGCAATCGGATCGAGCGCCGAGGCCGGCTCGTCCATCAGAATGATTTCCGGCTTGACCGCGATGGTGCGCGCGATGCACAGGCGCTGCTGCTGCCCGCCCGAGAGCGACAAACCGCTCTGGTTGAGCTTGTCTTTCACCTCGTCCCACAGTGCCGCCTGGCGCAGCGACTCTTCCACCAGATCATCCATGTTACCTTTATAGCCGTTGATCTGCGCGCCCCAGGCCACATTTTCATAAATGCTTTTCGGGAAGGGATTGGGCTTCTGAAACACCATGCCCACCTTGCGGCGCACCATTACCGGGTCAATATCCGGGTCGTAGATATTTACACCATCCAGCGTAATATTACCGTGCACACGCGCCGAGGGAACCAGTTCATTCATGCGGTTAAAACTGCGCAGCATGGTGCTCTTCCCGCAGCCCGAAGGCCCAATGAAGGCGGTAATTTTGTTTTGCGGGATGGTGATGCTCACATCTTTGACCGCTCGGAAGGCTCCATAATACACATTTAAATCTTTAACATCAATCACAACGGATTCGTTTGTTTTCATTCGATTTTCCATGAAGATCCAACCTTTCCCAGGTCAGTTTCGATTGCTAAAGCGGTTACGCAGCAAAATTGCGCTGGCGTTTAAGGACAAAAGCATGATCAGCAGCACCAGAATGGCTGCCGCGGCAATATTGCGAAACAGGTCTTGCGGCCGCGATGTCCACTGATAGATCTGGATCGGCAGGGTGGTGAACTTGGAGAACGGCCCATTGGGATCCATGGTGATGAAGGTCGACGCGCCCACCACCACCAGCGGAGCCGTTTCGCCAATCGCGCGCGAGATCGCCAGAATGGTGCCGGTCATAATTCCCGGCAGCGCGTTAGGCAGCACATGGTGCCACACCGTCTGCCAGCGCGTGGCGCCCAGCCCATAACTGGCCTGCTTGAGCGAGTTGGGCACAGCTTTGATGGCTTCCTGGGCGTTGATGATGATGGTCGGTAAAATCAGCAACCCCAAGGTAAGCCCAGCGGATAGAACAGTGCGCCCGTTCGCCGTGGTGGGGTCTACCACGCCAAACACCGCCCCACTGGTTAATTTTTCCAGCAGGCGCACAAAAATCGCCAACCCCAAGATACCGTAAATAATCGAGGGCACACCTGCCAGGTTATTGATATTGGTCTGAATAACACGATTGACCCAATTATCTTCCGCGTACTCCTGCAAATAAATCGCCGCGCCCACGCCAATTGGAAAAGCAAGCGAAACAGCAAACAAGATCGTCCACAATGACCCAAATACTGCCGTGCGCACCCCGGCGCGCAGCGGATCACCCGATTGCGGCGCTTTTACAAAATCCCAATTGATCCAGGACTGGAAAACCAATTCGGCTTTGGGGTATTCCGCAGCCGCATATTGGGCAATCTCAGATCGCTTGAAAATCGAATCGATCAATGAATACTGCATAACCACTTTTGGATCGATCACGCGCTCATAAATCAAAGCAAGAACGTCTTCGCGGGTACGTTGTTCAAAGGGCATGTCATTTGCAAAGCGGCGATACAAACCTTGTGAGATATTGCTCTGTAAAGCAACAATCAATTCTTCCTTTGACAAATCGTCCACTTCCACACCATTGACTGCCAGCGTATCCGGATCCACTTTGCTTTCATAAATCACATAACCAAAAGCATTATTGACAATCGTGATCAGCAGCGCGGAAAGAGCAACAATGGCAATCACTGTTGAAATCTGAAAAATGCTCATCCAGAAACGCGCTGTGCGGTGGCGGGGCTTGGTATTATCTTCAAACAAAGAAGGTCCGGAAATCAGTTTCTTATTAAAAGGGCTTTCCATTATTCATACTCCTCGCGGAAGTGCTTCACCACGCGCTGGCTGATGATATTCAAGCCCAACGTCATCAAAAACAGCATCAGACCAATAGCGAAGAGGCTGTTATAGTCAATTGAGTCATAGCTCAGGTCGCCGCCGCTGATGCGCACAATGTGGCCGGTCATGGTTTCAGCCGCCTTGAACGGGTTGAAGGTGAACGCCGGACCCGCCCCCGCGGCAATGGCCACAATCATCGTCTCGCCAATTGCGCGTGAAATCGCCACAATCACTGCTGCCGCGATACCAGAGAACGCCGCCGGAACCACCACTTTAATCGCTGTTTCCAGCTTGGTTGCACCCAGTCCATAAGCCGCTTCGCGCAGCGCGCGCGGGACGGCGCTCAGGGCATCTTCACTCATTGAACTGACCAACGGCAGAATAAGAATGCCTATTACAATCCCTGCCGAAGCGGTGTTATAAATTTCAACCACCCCTTTCCCAAAAATATTTCTCAGCAAAGGGGTCATAAAATTCAGCGCGAAGTAACCATAAACCACAGTGGGCACGCCCGCCAAAACCTCTAAAACAGGTTTCAAAATTTTGCGCGCGCGCTCTGAGGCATACTCGCTCAAATAAATAGCCGCGCTTAAACCCAACGGCAGCGCCACCAGAATGGCCACCACCGAAGTCAACAACGTTGAATTGGCCAGCGACCAAATTCCAAACTTGCCAATCTGCGGATTCCACTCGGTTCTTCCAAAAAATTCGCGCAGCGTCACCACCCGGCCGTTGTAAATTTCCACACCGGCGCGATGGGAAACCGCGAGCGTATCCAGATAACCGCGTTCCACCTGAAGGATTCCGCCATTGATGGATTTAATCAGCATGACCTCTTCCCCAAGACGGATCACCTGGTTTTCCTTTAGGGTAATCCCCGCGCTGCCCACCTCGAATTCGGTCACCTGCGCGTCAATATCCACCGCCAGCGGCTTGTTCGTTTCTTCCCATTGGCGGCGAGTGAAAAAGAGCAAGGATTCTTTGCCTAACTCGTACACAATGCCAATGGTAATCAAAATAGAAACCACCCCGCAAAAGAACAAGAAAGTCTGAATCAGGTTCTCTCCAAAGCGAGGACGTTTCTTTAATCCCTTTTTCAAATCCTCAATGGTTGCCGTATTGGCGGCCATCATCGCTTCTTCAGTTCGATTCTCTACCATAATCTCTTTGCCTGAGACATTAAGGGCGTCTGACCCGTACTTTGCACTTGTTTCGCGACCCATCCTCTCCCGTGATGATCCACGGGAGAGGATGTTATATTGTCTGCTATTCTTGAACTTACTTCGATGCGTCCAGCCAGGCCTGTTTGGCAGCCTTGAGCGCAGCTTCACTGGCCGGGAAGTAACCCACTTCACTGATCTCTTCGTTGACGTAGGTCAGGAAGAAGTTGATGTAAGCGGCTACCTGGGGTTTGTCTTGCATGATCTTGGCATCCGAGTAGATGAACAGCGGGCGCGCCAGCGGGTAGCTGTTGTCATCCACCGTTTCAGCCGTCGGGGCCACACCTTCAATCGACAGCACGTTCAGTTTGTCGGCATTCTCAGCATAGTAAGCGTAGCCAAAGTAGCCAATCGCATACGGGCTGCCTTCCACACCCTTCACCAGCACATTGTCGTCCTCAGAAAGCTGGGTGTTGGCGGCGTTCAGGTGCGGTTCCTTGTTCTTATCAAACACTTCTTCGACAAAGTAGTCAAACGTGCCGCTGTCGGTGCCGGGAATGAAGCGCTGGATCGGCTCACTCGGCCACTCAGGGTTCACATCCGACCATTTCTCCGCCTGGTCAGAGAACAGCATCGCCAGCTCTTCCATGGTCGCATTCTTGGCGAAGGTGTTTTCCTTGCTCACCACCACTGCCAAAGCATCGGTGCCTACCCGGAATTCAATCGGCTCGCGGCCAATGGCTTTGCAAGACTCTACTTCCGAAGACTTGATCGCCCGGCTGGCATTCGCCACATCGGATTCGCCAGTCACACAGAAACGTTCGTATCCGGCACCAGAGCCAATGCTGTCGATCGTGATCGTGCCGGCATAGCCTTCATCCTGGAAGCGCGCGGCCATGCGCTCGGCCAGCGGATACACCGTTGAGCTGCCCGCCGATACAACGTCGCCGGTTACGGTCAACGGATCAACTGCCGGGAGTTTCAAGGCGGTAGCGGTAAGATCAGCAGCCATTGCGTCCAGCCAGGCCTGTTTGGCAGCCTTGAGCGCAGCTTCACTGGCCGGGAAGTAACCCACTTCACTGATCTCTTCGTTGACGTAGGTCAGGAAGAAGTTGATGTAAGCGGCTACCTGGGGTTTGTCTTGCATGATCTTGGCATCCGAGTAGATGAACAGCGGGCGCGCCAGCGGGTAGCTGTTGTCATCCACCGTTTCAGCCGTCGGGGCCACACCTTCAATCGACAGCACGTTCAGTTTGTCGGCATTCTCAGCATAGTAAGCGTAGCCAAAGTAGCCAATCGCATACGGGCTGCCTTCCACACCCTTCACCAGCACATTGTCGTCCTCAGAAAGCTGGGTGTTGGCGGCGTTCAGGTGCGGTTCCTTGTTCTTATCAAACACTTCTTCGACAAAGTAGTCAAACGTGCCGCTGTCGGTGCCGGGAATGAAGCGCTGGATCGGCTCACTCGGCCACTCAGGGTTCACATCCGACCATTTCTCCGCCTGGTCAGAGAACAGCATCGCCAGCTCTTCCATGGTCGCATTCTTGGCGAAGGTGTTTTCCTTGCTCACCACCACTGCCAAAGCATCGGTGCCTACCCGGAATTCAATCGGCTCGCGGCCAATGGCTTTGCAAGACTCTACTTCCGAAGACTTGATCGCCCGGCTGGCATTCGCCACATCGGATTCGCCAGTCACACAGAAACGTTCGTATCCGGCACCAGAGCCAATGCTGTCGATCGTGATCGTGCCGGCATAGCCTTCATCCTGGAAGCGCGCGGCCATGCGCTCGGCCAGCGGATACACCGTTGAGCTGCCCGCCGATACAACATCACCGGTTACAGTCAAGGGGTCAACTGCCGGGAGCATGTCGTCAACCGGCTCCATAACAGCAGGTTCAGTAGGAACTGTGGTAGGTTGTTCCGCGGCTGCGGTGGGGCTGGCGGCTTCGACCGCTGCAGCAGCGGTTGGCGCTGCGGTCGGCGTGGCGCCGCAAGCCGCTAAAACAACAGAAGCAATCACCAAAAGGACGGTTAGCATAAAGAATTTACGCTGCATACAAATCTCTCCTCATTTCAATAGTTGAGTAATACCTGCATAATGGTTATAGCAATTCAATATTGTCAATTTCGCAATGGTCCGTTAAATGATGATTAGGAAGTGATTAACTGATGGGTTAAAGAGATCAGCAATTTCAATCACCCAGAATATGTCTGTGCAGGCGCCAGCATCCCTTTCATGAATTTCAGAATGCCCCATAGAACAGCACGGGCGCTTGTGCTATACTTTTTTCAATCCATTTTTACTAATTTCATCGTTAATCCCCCAATTATGGGTAATGAAAGGCAGCGTTCATGTCCACAATTCAAGTCGACAACTCGGAAAATCCTATTCGCCTGTTCAAGTCCGACTTTCTTGAATTCTTTACCCACATCAGCCCGCTTGCGGTGGTTATCATCTGGCTGCCAGTGGTCTTCTTCTTCCTGGTGCGCGGCATCCTGCAGCGCCCGGCGCAGTCCGGCTGGGTGTTTATCCCCGCCGCCTATGCACTGGGTCTCTTCCTGTGGACCCTGGCAGAATACCTGCTGCACCGCTTTCTCTTTCACCACCACCCCAAAAACCCGGCACACGAGCGCATTTTTTTCCTCTTTCATGGCGTTCATCACGCCCAGCCGCGCGTGAAAACCCGCCTGGTTATGCCGCCGGTGGTCAGCATTCCGCTGGCGCTGCTTTTTTACGGCCTCTTCTGGCTGGTGCTGGGCGTCCTCTTGTCTGCCGGCCACTGGGTGGGCCCCATGTTCTCCGGCTTCATCACCGGCTACCTGATGTATGATCTCACCCACTATGCCACCCATCATTTCAACTTCCGCTCCGGTTACTTCAAAATGGTGCGCAAGCATCACATGCACCACCATTTTCAAACCCCCGAGCAGCGCTTCGGCGTCTCTTCACCGCTGTGGGATTATGTCTTCAAGACCTATCCCAAGTAACCATACCCCTGCCAGCGATCGATCTTAACCTGCTGGCTGCAAAATCTTTCCGCGCCTGAACAGATCGATACCCGGCTCCTGCCCGATGGAAAAGCATCCAATCGCCAGCGATTTGGCTGACGATAATGGATGCTTTTAGATCATCCCCTGAGGAACGATTTGATCTTTTTATGGATTCTTGATCTTGAGGCAAAAATGAATAATTCCTTAATTAAGGATGTGGAATTTTGCCAGATCATGCTATATTAATCTCATGGAATTTCCATTACTGAGCACAAAGCTATTCATCCCTCCTCCCAATCCACGGCGCATTGCGAGGCCAACCCTTATTGACCAGTTAAATTCCGCCGCCCGCCCTGGGGTTAAGCTGATTCTGGTATCTGCGCCGCCCGGTTTTGGAAAGACCACCTTGTTAAGTGAGTGGGTTTCTCAACTCCAAGATAGTGCGGTGGGATGGCTTTCCATTGACGAAGCAGATAATCAACCAGTTCGTTTCTTAGAGTATCTTTGCGCGGCGATACAGTCTTCCAATCCCGAACTTGGAAAAACAACGGCGGTATTATTAAAATCACCCATTCCAACGGGGGCTGATTTACCACTAACAACCATCGCGGCCACATTCATCAATGACCTTGCGGCTTCCAACCAATCCATCACCCTGGTTCTGGATGATTATCATCTGATTGAGTCCCAAGAGATCCATGCGCTGCTTGGCTTCCTCATTGAAAAATTACCGCCGCTGACCCGGTTTGTCATCGCCACGCGCTCCGATCCCCCTTTTCCATTACCTCGTTTTCGCGCGCGCGGCCAAATCTTTGAATTACGCGCCCAAGATCTGCGCTTCAACACATCCGAAATGGCCGCCTTTCTGCATTTAATCTCCGGGTTAGACCTTCCTTCTGCTACCTTGAGAGAACTCGAACAGCAAACCGAAGGTTGGATTGCTGGATTGCAATTGATTGCCTTATCAACGCAAGGAAAACGTGATTTGACATCCCTTTTGGAGGCTCTGCACGGATCCAATCGCTACATTCTGGATTACCTGATCGATGAAGTGCTGGAATTGCAGCCCCCCCATATTGTGGATTTCTTATTGCGCACGTCCATTCTCAAACGCATGAGCGCGCCTTTGTGCACCGCCGTGAGTGGCAATGCCGATGCTCAAAAAATTCTTAATCAGCTTGAGCTTGCCAACCTGTTCATTGTTCCCCTGGATTCCAACCGGGAATGGTACCGCTATTACCACCTTTTTGCGGAATTCTTATGTAATCGTCTTCACCACCTTTCTCTCAAGCAACAAAAACCTCTGGAAAGCGAACTCCACATGAAAGCCTGTCTTTGGTACCGGGATCATGGCTTTCAAAATGAAGCGGTCGAACACGCATTACTGGCCAAAGACCATCAATTGGCGGCAGACATTTTGGAGGTAATCCATAAATCCTTAATCTTCCCGGGTACGAATCGCGAAATCATCCATTGGTTGCAGCAAATTCCTGAAGATTGTTTCCTTACTCGCCCACGTCTTTGTCTGACAGAAGCCTGGGCTTATCTGTTCACAAGCCAACAAGACGTAGTCCAGCAGCGCGTAAATCAAGCTCTGGCGCAATCGAATCTCAATTCTCAAATAGAAGGCGAAGCAGCCACGATTTTAGCCTACAGAAGTATTCTGAATAACGATTTTCCGCAAGCCATCTTGTTTTCTGAAACCGCCTTACAGAAACTCCCCGAAAGCGAAGAATTCCTTCGCACAAATGTTTTATTAAACCTGGGCATGGCTTACGAAAATAGCGGTTTCCTCGCGAAAGCCATTCAGTTTTATCAGCAGGCCTACCAGCTCAGTTTACCAACCGCCAATCAGATGCTGATCACCAGCACAGGCAGCCAGCTGGCCGACGCCATTTACGCCCAGGGAAGATTAACCGAAGCGGTGCGCATCTACCAGCAGATTCTTCATCAATTTGGTGAAAGCAGTCACAAATTCCCCCTGGCCGCCATGGCCTATTCGCGGCTGGCGCAAATTTACTATGAATGGAACGACCTGGAAAGCGCCGAGAAATATGTGCAGACCACCATCGAGCTTGGCCAACAATGGGAAAGCGTTGATATCCGCTCGATTGGGCTGATCTTCCTGGCCAAAATTCGCCTGGCGCAAAACGACTATGAAGAAGCCCGCCGCCTGATCCTTCAAGCAGAGCAGACCAGCCGTGAGGGAATTGTTCTTTCTCCGCCTTCTACCCTGGTCGCTTCCACCCAAATTGCGCGTGTCATGCTGGCGCTTGGTGAAAAAGAATCGGTGCAGGCCTGGATCGAAAATTTCCAACCCGAAGATACTGCGGTATGGGATTTCTTTAAGGAGTTAGAGGTGGCAACCTGGGCCAGAATCCAATTCGCTCAGGGCAACGCTGCTGAAGTTTTACCCCTGCTTGAAAGCCAGCTGCAAGCCGCGATAGCGCACGGATATGGCGCGCAGATTGTGGAACTGTGGACATTAAAAGCGCTATGCCTGGATGCCCAGGGCCGCAAAAACGAAGCCCTCATCATGCTTTCACAGGCGTTGGATGCCTGTCAGGATGAAAAATATATCCGTACTTTTGTGGATGAAGGCGCGCCGATGGCAAAATTACTCGAACGGGCGCTGGAAAAAGGCATGCATCTGGAATACACTCAATCTTTGCTGTCACACTTTCCCCTCGTTTCAAGCCAGGCACTTTCTCCGATGGAACTGGTAGAGCCATTGAGCGATCGCGAAATCGAAGTGCTGCGGTTAATCGCCTCCGGCTGCTCCAATCAGGAAATCGCCGAGCGGTTGTTCGTGGCAGTGAGCACCATTAAAACGCATATCAATAATGTCTATGGAAAGTTGGGGGTTCGCACGCGTCTGCAGGCTGTCGAGCGCGCCCGTCAACAAAAACTCATCTAAACCCTGTTTACCATCACTGACAAAACCGGCTGCTATGAGCCGGTTTTTTTCTTTTCCATCCCCCCATTCCACCCCACGGAGGATGTTTCTCCACCCTCAGGTACCGTAAGCTCATTATGGATAACAAAACACCTGGCCCGCCAGTAGAACCCTGGCAGCCATCCATCAACGAGGGAAACTATGTTAGATCAATCATTACGACCGGTAAAAGTTTATTTTGAACTGACCAATCATTGCAATTTCAAGTGCGACTTCTGCCCCATTCTGGTCTCGAACCGCAAGGGGCACAATATGGATTTTGATTTGTATCGTAAAGGCATTGATGAAATCGTCTCCGAAAATATCACTGACACGGTTGGCTATCATGTGCTGGGAGAACCGCTGATCTACTCCCGCCTGGCAGAGGCAATTGCCTACGCCAAAAGCAAAGGCCTGCACACTGATATTAACACAAACGGCGCTTTGCTTACTCCGGAACGGGTTAAATCTTTGGCAGACGCCGGCCTGGATGAAATGGCCATCTCGGTCCAGTTAATCGGTGAGGAAGATCACGCTGCCCGTGGCACATCCATAAGCTTCGCGGATTATTACCAGCGCGTGCTCAACGCGGTAAAACTTGTTCGCACCAGTGGCAGCCAGATGGATTTAATCCTGTGCTTTATGAATAAATCGTCTCACAAATTATTCGATGTGGAACTGGCGCAAAAGATGAATTGGGAATCACTCAATCGCGGTAAGCTGACTCGCTACATTTTGGATGTTTGTTCTGTAATCGAAAAAAACATGTCAGAGCAGCAGGTCCAGCAATCTCTTCGTCACCTGAACCTCAACCGTCCGCAGATGATCCAACTCGACGAGCATACCAAAATTTACGTTCACCCATTTGGAGACTGGGGAAACGCTTTTACCAAAAAGAAAATCCACCCGGCTCACTTTGGAACCTGCAGCTACGCGCTTTCCAACCTGGGCGTGCTCAGCAACGGAGAAATCACCATCTGCTGCCCGGATTATGACGGCGGAACATCGCTGGGAAATCTCAACACAACCTCTCTGACCGAGGTATTAACCTCGCCCCGCGCTAACGCCATTCGTGAAGGATTCAAACATAACCGTGTGGTTCATCCCCGTTGCCAGCATTGTCTCGGCGGCGCCAGCCTGCTCAAAACCTGGTTAAAGGGTGCAATCAGCATTTATTTGTTCAAAGTGCTTAAATTCCAACCCGCCCAGGTAAAAGAAGTTCGACTATGAATCAGACAACCTCTCCTCAAATTGACTCCACCCGCCACACCTATCAGATTTCAATCAAAGGCAAGATCGCCTTGAAAGATTGGGAATACTGGTTCGAAGGCTTTGTGTTGGAAACCGTATCACCCGTAGAAACGAAGCTGATCGGTCCAATCCGAGATCAGGCTCATCTCTTTGCCGTCCTGACCAAACTGCGAGATTTAGGCATTTCGATTCTGTCGGTAACCTGTTTAGAAAAATAAGTTGACCATGAATAGGAGTAATTAAAAATGGAAATCACAACCCTTTCTTCTGATGTTCGTCCCACCTGCGCGGCCATTGTCTGCGCCTATAACGAGGAAAAAACCCTCGCCAACCTGCTGGACAACCTGCTGGCCTCTCCTTACCTGGATGAAATCATTGTTGTCAATGACGGCTCCACCGACCAGACCGCCGCCATCCTGGATCATTACGCCTGGAAAACAGAAATTCAGGCCGTTCATCTGCCCGGCAACCACGGCAAAGGATACGCCCTGGCCGAGGGCATTTCGCGCGCCCGCAGCGAAGCGTTGCTCTTCATCGACGCCGATCTGCAGAACTGGCACTGCGGCTACGAGCTGGATCTGCTGCGCCCGCTGCTGCAAGACCAGGCCGATATGGTCATCGGCTACCCGATTGAAGGCTCAGACCTGTTCGAGCCGGTTGACCCACTCGGACTGCTGCATTGGATCTCGGGCGAGCGCGCCGTTTGGCGGCGCGATGCCCTGCCGCTGGTCGAGCTGATTCGCGACTCACGCTTCGGGGTGGAAACGCATATCAACCTGCATTACCGCCAGAGCCGCCAGCGCGTGCAGTTTGTGCGCCTGAATAACTTGAAACACCCCATCAAACTGCAGAAGAGCAGCCTGCTCCCCGCCCTGCGCGGGTACGCCCAGGAAGGCGCAGAAATTTTGCAAACCTGCGGCTATTGGACCCGGAAAATGGTCAGAGGTTGGGTGGAAAACTGGTAACCATTCCAGGGCGCGCGACCACTTAGCTTGCCTCTGCCATCCCCTTTCGTATGAACCGAAAGGGGATTTTTCTATCTCCGCATTAAAAGTGGGTGAATATCCGCACAACCTGTTTACTTTTTTGAAAAACAGGCGAAAATGATTATTAAGAGATTTCCCAGATTTGTCTCATTTCGGATAATTATGAGCCGAAGTCTGATAAAATTTGCAGGTCAATTCATTATTAGTAGATTTTCTTTAGAAAGAGGAATGCATTGTAATGGACCCCAAAAACTGGACACCCCCTAAAGGGGTAGAATAAGATTCAAGAAAGAGGTCCAGAATGGGAGAACGCAGGAAATTTACCGCGGAATTCAAAGCAAAAGTTGTTCTAGAACTGCTC
>NZ_LGCL01000017.1 GCF_001306115.1 Ornatilinea apprima
GAGCAGTTCTAGAACAACTTTTGCTTTGAATTCCGCGGTAAATTTCCTGCGTTCTCCCATTCTGGACCTCTTTCTTGAATCTTATTCTACCCCTTTAGGGGGTGTCCAGTTTTTGGGGTCCATTACAGGGGTCTCACAACCGCAGATTTCGGTAGGGCTGCATACCATGCAGCTCTCTTTGCTTCACCCCTTCCCTGGCTTACCCGCCGGGGAAGAGGTCGACGCAGCCGGGGGATGGGGTCTCACAACCGCAGATTTCGATCCCTTCCCTGGCTTACCCGCCGGGGAAGGGGTCGGCGCAGCCGGGGGATGGGGTCTCACAACCGCAGATTTCGATAGGGCTGCATGGTATGCAGCCCTCTTTGCTTCACCCCTTCCCTGGCTTTCTTGCCGGGGAAGGGGTCGGCGCAGCCGGGGGATGGGGTCTCAAACAACCGGATTCCGGCAAAAATGATGTACAATTGTGTGCAGCAAGGAGCCGGAACAACCAATGGAAGAGCGCTTTCAAAAAACGCTGAAAACCAGAATTCTGCAGCAGATCATGGCCGAAAGGCGCACCGTTCGCGCCTTCGATACCCGCAAGCCCGACCCCGCCCTGGTGGAAGAAGTGCTGGCAGCCGGTCAGTTGGCGCCGCATGTCGTTTTTGGCAAGCAGAAAGATGAAATTCGCCGCTTCTACGTATTCCCAGCCGGCACAGTTGCCCGCGCGCAAATCGAACAGGCCCTCCAGAACAACGCCGCCGCCTTTGAAAAAAAACTGCGCCCCGGTCCGCACCGCTGGTGGTTCAACTTTTGGGAGCGCGTCTTCAGAGGCTACGCCTTCAACTCGCGCTCCATCGAGATGATGCGCCTCAGTTTTCAACAGACCGCCCAATTCACAGGCCATTTTGCCAATCTCTCCAGCGCACCCCTGCTGATCATCGTTGCCGAACAGCGCCGCGGACCGTCCGTCTCCAACTGGCTCGACCGCCAATCGTTGGCCCACTGCCTGCAAAACATGTGGCTGATGGCTACCGCCCTGGAGCTGGCCTTTCAACCGGTCAGCGGCCTGGCCCTGCTCTTCCGCGACCCCGCGGCCTGCACCCTGCTGAACCTGCCCCCCGCCCAATACGCTTTCGACGGATTCCTGCTGGGCTATCCCGCGGGCGCCCCGCATGCCACCGATAAAGCCGCCTACCACCCCGAAGACGTTATCTGGTTCCACGCGGACTCGTAACCTCCCCAACCAGCCCTCTCACCCCCTTTTCTGCCAATTGTATGAATTGCGTTACAAACACGTTTGGGTAACTGTACAGTTACCTAAAAATGACCTCTTGCTCATTGACAGGGGTTTTTGCATACGGTATTTTAGAATCAGGTACCTACCCGACAAAGAAAAGCCAAAATGCAAAAATTTTTACAACGCCTTCCTTCTCTCCATCAGACGGTTTTGAACCGCGCCCGCTCGCGCGGCCAATCCTTTTTAGAGCTGGCCCTCATTCTGCCCATCTTGCTGCTCATGCTGCTGGGTCTGGTGGAAATCAGCTTCTTTATTGGCCGCTACCTCGACATTCTCGACCTCACCCGTGAGGCCGCCCGCTTCGCCTCGGTGCGCGACCCCTTCATGAACGCCCCCATCGACACGGTTAGCTGCAGTGCTGGCGAACCCTTCAACTTCTATTACCACACCGCCTGCATCTTCTCGCCCCCCACCGGCTCCGCCAACTGCACCGACACGAAATTTTGCAACGGCTTGAATTCTTTTGTTGCCCTCAACCCCGAAATTGACGACGTGGTCATCACCGTTTACACCGTCAGCGACTGGCACGTCTCTTCCCCCGTCTTTCCCCAGCCCAAAGGGTACTGGGCGCTCTCCAACATCGACAGCGACACCGCTCACAACGACAACTGGCAAAGAGATTGCCAGGGTAAAGTTGTGCGCTCCACCCCCTATTTCACCGCGGACCGGATTAACGACACCCTCGAGCCCAGCTCCCCCAAAAGCAAAGGTCTGGTGGCGGTGGAATTCTATTATTGTTACCATCAGGCTCTCAACCTGCCGGTTTTAACCAATTTTGTTCCCAACCCCCTGAGGATCCATGCGTACACTCTCATGCCTATTCCAGCCGCCCAACCGTCGCCCACACCCCGGCCCTAAACCCGCGCCCCAGCCGCACACCCGCGGACAGGTTCTGGTGATTTTCGCCGTCGCGTTGATCGCGATGTTGCTGTTTATCGGCCTGGCGGTGGACGCCGGCGGCCTGTATGTAACCTACGGCCACCTCAAGCGCGCCGTGGATGCCGCTGCCGTTTCGGCAGCCAATGAGTTTAAACGCAATGCCACCCTCGATCAAATGCGCGGCGCCGCCACCGAAGTGCTTAACATGCACAATATCGACATCGAAGCGGTCGACATGCAGCTTTACATTTGCGACGCCGATGGCGACGGCCAACGCGACGCATCCTTGCAAACCACCGTGCCCGGTTTTTACGCCCGGTGTCCCGACACCCTCCACAGCCAGGCCGCGCGCAAGCTGGTATGGGTCGAAGCAGACCTGCGCGCCCCCCTCTACTTCTTGCAGCTCATTGGCTTCGACGCGGTTACTCTGAACACCAACTCCACCGCAGAAGCCGCTGCCGTCGATCTGGTCATCGTCCTCGACACGTCCGAATCGATGGCCTCTGACACCGTTGAATATATTAAAGTTGCTTATCCCAATGTGGTGGATGATTATGACCCCGATCAAGCCGCCACCAACGATGACCAACCCACCGGCTGCAATGTGGATAACACCTGCCAGCCCCTGCTCAACGCCAAAATTGCCGCCAAGGCGCTGGTAGATAACCTCTACCAGGGCTACGACCGCGTTTCCATCGTAACCTTTGACTCTCAGGGCTACGCCCACCCCATCAACAACCAGATGGGTGTCGCGGTAGACCTGAGCGACGACCTCGATGAGGTGCGCGACGCGATTGACGCCATCAAACTGCACGACGACCCGCCCTACAGCCGCATGTGGCCTTATTGGCGTTCTGCTCTGGGCAACAACCAGCCGCTCTTCAACCCGGTCAACCCTGAAGACCGCGACGGTGACGGCGCCGACAGCGACCCGCTGCTGCCCACCTGCTGGCAAGACCCGCTCCACCCGCTCTGCTGCCAGCTGGATGACGATCGTTTTGATGAAAGCCGTACCTACAAAACCTGGGGCGGTATGCCCTGTGATGACGATTATAAATACGACGCATACGACTGGGACAAAGACGGCATCTACACCGATGCCGACCATAATTACGCGGTTGGCTGGCTCAACGCCCGCGACCCAGACGGCTCTGGTCCCCTGAAAGCCTCGCTTTCGCCGCTTTCCACCTGCACCGGCTGCGGCATGCGCGTGGCCTCTAACGTATTGCGAAACAGCGGCCGCCCCGGTTCAGTGTGGGTAATTGTGCTTCTCTCTGATGGGTTGGCCAACCTTTCAGACACGCCGCTCACCTACAGCGCCATCCCCACCGCTTACAAAAACGGATTCTGCAGCGGCAAATTGGGCGAGGGCTTTTGGCCGGGTGTGTGCATGGACTTTGAACTCAGCCCGCGCATCTGCATTGACCAGTTGGAAGAGACCTGCGCTCCCGGCACCGTCTGGACCGGGCAGCTCCCCAACCCCAACTATTCCGTTATGGATTACGCCCGCGACATGACCGATGAAGCCGCCCTTACCAAGTCGAACAACAGCAAAGAGCCGGCTGGCAACGACATTGCCATCTACACCATCGGCCTTGGTGCGGCGGGCAGCGTAATCCCCGGCAAAGGTGCCGTGGGTGAAGAGCTGCTGCGCTACATGGCCGCTGTGGGAGACGACGGCGACCGCGAAACCGACCCGTGCAGTTCCACCGCCAACCAGAAATCTTGCGGCCAGTATTATTACGCGCCCACCGGTGACCAACTGCTTCCTATTTTTGAGGATATTGCCACCCGTATTTATACCCGGATCACGAACTAATCCCCTTCGGGGCAAAGGAGGGTTATGAGACCCATTCGCCATCTTTCATCTCAATTGCGCAGCCGCTTCAAAGACCATCCCGCGCAGGGATTGGTTGAATTTGCCCTGGCGCTGCCTATTTTGCTCTTGTTGGTTTTCGGCGTCATCGAGTTTGGGCGCATTCTTCAGGCCTGGCTGGCACTGGAAAATGGCGCGCGTTTCGGCGTGCGCTACGCCATTACCGGCTCTTACGACCCCGGTTACTGCGATGAAGCCGGGCAGGCGCTGGGACTCTACACCGAAGATCTTAATTCTGACACCAATGTAGACTGCGTCATTACCCCGGCCGGAACCGCCACCGAAGAACAAAAGAAAGCCGCCGAAGAAAAATCGAACGCCCTGCAAGACTGGGCGCGCCTTGCCTCCATTCGCGACGCGGCTCTGGCTGGCGCCACCGGCATCGCCTGGGACCAGACCGTTTCGGGCGATTACCTCGGCTACCTTGATCACGCATACGAGACCTCCGCTCTCGAGACCACCAACCGTGGCAGTCCCAACGCTGCCGGCTATTTTGGCATTTCCATTTGCTCCAACCGCTTCAAAGCCCCCAGCGGAGACGCTCCCTACGGCAGCGCCTTCATGTTCAACCCCAATCCGTTTTACCTGGAGCCGTACCCTGCCTCTTCCAAAGAAGACTACCGCTATCCCATCTACTGCCAGCAGGCCCAGCTCAATTCCAGCGGGCAAGTTACCAGCAACATGGTGCGCTATGTGGATGACGCGGGCGGCCCGGGCGACCGCGTGCGCGTGGTGCTCACCTACCGCCACCGTCTCATCACCCCCTTCCTCAGCTCCTGGTGGCCCACCCTGCGCCTCTCCACCGAACGCGAAGGCCTGGTGGAAAAATTCCGCGTTTCGCGCGTAACCGGTCTGGCCGGGGCCATCGCTTTTGCCCCCACATGGACGTACACCGCCCCGCCCCCCACCGAAACCAGCACGCCCACCCAAACCCCCACCCGCGCCACATGCGAAGGCACCGGCACCATCTTGCGCGAATGGTGGGAGGGTGTAGATGGCAGCAGCATCAGCAATCTTACCAACCATCTCGATTACATCGAAGACTATCCCACCGGCTACAACTTCCCCACCTCCTTTGACGCCCCGCATAACTGGAAAGACAATTACGGCACGCGCATGCGCGGCTACGTCTGCCCGCCTTATACCGGCACGTATACCTTCTATATTGCCTCAGACGACCAGAGCGAGCTTTACCTCTCGCCCAACACCGATCCCGACAACAAATCCCGCATCGCCTGGGTAAAAAGCTATACCTCTTATACGGAGTGGGGCAAATACCCCGAGCAGAAATCCGTCTCCATCAACCTGGTAGGCGGGCAGTTCTACTACATTGAAGCCCTGCAAAAAGAAGGCGGCGGCGGCGACTCGCTTTCCGTGGCCTGGACCGGCTTCCAGGTTTCGCCCGACGACAACACTCCCACCATCATCGAAGGCCAGTACCTCAAGCCCTACACGCGCGTGGACAAACCCACCCGCACGCCCACCCCCATCCCGCCGCCCTCCTGCGACCAGCTGGAAAATCTCACCCTCTCCAGCGGCTCGCAAGAAGCGGTAACCTTCCAATACATCACATCCGGCGGTTACCTGCTCGAATCACAGCTACGAAACAACAGCCCCTACAATGTCCAGCTCTACAAAGCCGACATGAGCTACAACGGCGCCTATCATAACGAAATTCAGAGCCCCGACCCCGACCGCTCCTTCGACTTGTATCTATGGGATAGCAACACGACCATTTACAACCCGCCCAACACCACTGCCCTCTCTTACGGCCACACCTTCCCCAATCCCAAGGTCATGAACCCCGGCACGAGTGGCTGGTTCAAGTTTACTTACGATAAAAATATCTTCAACTTCTGGGCCACCCCCGCCGTCCCACATCCCTCCGGAGATGGCGATCCGTGGGGCGGTTCATCGCAGAGCTACAACTTCTACTGGTCCAGCGACTTCAACGGTCACCTCTATTACAACATCATCCCACCCGCCACCTCGCCCACCGTGAGCTGCGTGATGGACCTGACCGGCAAAACCGGGCCGCGCATCATGCCCACCTTCAGCCAAACCAGCAAAACCTTCACCCTCCGCGCGGTGGTTGAAGGCAACCAGGGTCTCTCTGGCAATGATAACAACGTGCGTGAGGTGCGCTTCTTTGTCTACAACAGCGCCGGCCAGCTGGTGCACTGGAGCAAAGACACCAGCAAACCGTACTGCATCTTTGGCGGCTCCAGCTCCTGCACCACCCGCGAAATCAACGTGAAATACTGGTCTTACGGCTCAAAAAACAGTCCTTATATGATCACCAACGACACCTACCGCTTCGTCATCCTGGCCGAGAACAACGACAGCAGCAACCGCTACAAATCTGCCATCATTGAAGAGACCTTCAATGTGCGCGCCAACACCCCCACCGCCTCTCGCACCGCCCGGCCGACCAACACCAACACCCCGGTAACACCCACCACCAAACCCACCAATACCAAGAGTCCCACCCCCAAGACGCCCACCAAGACGCCCACCAAGTCCAACACACCGCGTCCGGCCACCGCCACCAACACTTCGGCGCCCACCTCTACCCCCACCAAATGCCAGACGCCAATTGAACTGGGCGGCTGCCGCTAAACAACCCGAAAAGCCCCGCAAGTGATCAATGACCAACCTTGCGGGGCTTTTCGCAGGGGCATCCATGAAATCTCCCACCGGCACATTCAATCTACAGGTCCTGAAAGCGCGCCTCCAACGCCTTAATTACCCGCTGTCCCGGCGCGCCCGCCTCATCATTCTGGCGGAGGTCATTTTTGGCCTGGCTGCCTGGTTGCTGCTGCGCTGGATGATTCTCTCTCCTGCCGTCAGCGCCGAATGGAAGCTGGTGCTGATTTCACTGGCCGCGCTGGCCTTCTTAATTGTGGGCTTCTCCAGCCTGCGCATGGCCCTTGAGCCGCAAGAGAGCCGCCTCAAAGCGCGCAGTGCGACCATGCTGGTGGTGCTGGCCTGCGCCTACCTGGTGCCAGCCTTCGTGTTTGTGCTGCCCGACTGGCTCCAGGCGCTGCGCGCGCCCGTCCCCGGGCGGATCAACAGCGCCGGCCAGCCCTGGTTCTTTATCTGGCAGGCCCTGGTGCTGGCCGGGTATGCCTTTTTGCGCCGTTGGAGCATTCCCCTGCCGCCGCAACCCGCGCGCCTGGAACAGCCCACCCAACCCTCCCGGCCGGTTGCCTGGCCGTGGGTGCTGTCCGCCTCTCTGCTGGCCGGGCTGGCGGTCTGGCTGGCCGGAGTGTACCTGATCGATTTGCTTTCGAACACCTTTGTTATGGACTTTCCCCCGCTCAACCCCTTGTTTGAAGGGTTTGTGCTGCTCATCGCCCTGACCGCCGCGCCCTGGGCCGAGGAGTATTTCTTTCGCATCGAGCTGCGCTCACTGCTGCGCCCCCTGGGCGGTGATCTCTACCCCGCGCTGGCTTCAGCCGCCCTTTTTTCCGCCCTGCAGGCACGCCCGGTGCTCTTCTTGCCGGCTTTCTGCCTATCGCTGGCCGCCCATCGCCTCACCCAATGGACGGGCCGCCTCTACCCGGCCGTCATCGCCCACGCCCTCTTCAACCTCCTCATCTTTTGGCAGGCCTGGTACCTCATCCTCTGACACAACCTCACACCAGAATCCCATTCTTCCGGGAACTTGCAATTTTGGTTCTTCCGTAGCGTGCACCGCCGCCGCACCGCTATCCATTACCGGCGGGTTTCGAGCAGATTGAGATTGATTTACCTCAAAACAAATATTCCGCCCTTCACCCGCCCGACAAAGAATCCGTTCTCCGCGGCCACCCGACCCATAAAACAAATCTCCCTCCCTAAAATGCGCTTTCCAGCATTTTGGGGAGGGTTCGGGGTGGGGTCTGTAATGTAAAAAAGCCGGGGCAATCGCGGTTATTGCTCGTCCCGCTGGCGAATTTTGTGCAGCCGGGACTTCAACTCGGCGCGCCGCGCCTCATACACCGCGGGGTCAATCTGACCGGAGCGCTGCAGATCATCCAGCGAAGCAATCTGCTCCAACCAATACTCCACCGGCTCGTCCGATCCATTCCCCACCAGGTACGTGCCTTCTGCGGCCGGTGGTTCGTGTTTTGTCCAGCGGCTCACCACCACCGCCGACGCGATCACCGCCAGCGCCAGCCCAGCCAGGCCAATCGAAAGGCTGCTGGTTGATACAGGATCTCCGGGATCGCGCGGCCGGCCGCTGATCTCCAGCTTTACCACCTCTCCTGCCGGCAGATTGCTGGCTGTGAATAGCCGCATTGTCTGCCCCTGCGCGTCGCGCGTGCCAGCATCGTTCAACCCCGTGCCCTTCAGGCGCACACCATTTGCCGGCGCCATCACCGAGAGCGAGCGCGTCTCCACCGGCAGAATCAATTCCAATGTATACCCCCGTGTATACGGAACCTGGTACGCATAAGCCACCGTGTGCTGGCGCTCATGGTGAAGCACCGCTTGCCGGTCGCCCACCTGGTCGCCCGCGCGGATAAACCGTCCGCCCAGTTCACCATCGGCCAGTGAAACCTGCTGCGCGTTGGCCGGGAGAGAAAAGGTCAAAACCGCCCCATCGGCTTCTGCCGGCAGCACAACCAGCGCCGAAGGGTTGGCAATCGTATACGACTGTGCCACGCGCAGCATTCCAGGCTCAGAAAAGTCGATGGAAACCTGCACAGCCTCAGCTCTTAACCCGCTCGTGTCTCGCGTGCTGTCATAAATTTTCACCGGCAGGCTGATCTCAGAGACAAACGCCAGATCATCGGCAGTAATCAGATCAGAATAGAAAGGCACTTCCTGATGAATCACCGAAACCAGGTAAGCCCAGCCAGAGCGCACCGGCACTTCCAGAAACTCAAAATAACCGTCTGCATCCACACCGGTTACTTGCTGCATTTTCACCGTCATGTCCTCATACACCACCAGCAGCACTTCCATTTCGGCGGGCAGTTCTCCCCCGCCACCGTGGGTTACCCGCCCGTTAATCGTAACCGACTCGGGCAGCGTGCTTTGCCAGGGCAGCAACGGAGCGGCCGCGGCCAGCCGCGCGCGCTCACCCTGGCTGAACCACAGCAGACCAACCAGGCTCACAATCCCCAGAATTCGAATCGCCAGAGAAAAATAGTGTTTTTGATTCAATGCCATCATTACAATCCATAATCCAATTGTTCACCACACCGCGCGCAGAACCGGTCACCACGCAGGTAAGCCTGCCCGCAGTTTGGGCACAAACCGGCCGCTTTCTCGCTTCGCCCGCGGCGGTACGCTTTAATCAACGCTTCCAATTCCTGCTCTTGCGCCAGATCATCCTCCGGCTGCGCGCCGGTCCTGCTCGCTTCTGCCTGGTAGCGCAGCACCAGCTCCAGTTGTTGTTCTTCGGCTTTCAATATCTCCATCTCTTCCGCCAGTTTCAAAGCGCGGGCCTGAAAATCCTGTTCAGCAACGCGGCTGGCGCTCCGGTCAATATTCAATTCTTCCAGCTCGTTCTCTGCCGCCTGAAGGCACAAGCGGGTAAACGCAAGCTGCCCGCGGCGATCTTCCTGCGGACTGCTTAAGCGGATGCGCTTCAACGCGTGGTTATACAACGGCGCGCTGATGGTCAGAATCACCAGCAGACTCAGCCCCACCAGGAACAGAATCGAACCAGAATCCATCATCATCTCAATCCTCCGCCTCTGGCTGCCGCCCGCTTAATCCACCTTCTCTTCTCTCAGCAGTAAGACGCAGACTGGGAAGGTGCGTCTTGGGCCAGCGCGCCAGTTGATACATGCCGCCCGTCAAAATCATCAGCAGCCCAATCCAGGTCCAGGTCACCAAAGGGCTGAAGTACACTCGCAGTACAGCCGATTCTGCCGAAGCAGGCAGCCAGTCTGCCAGCGAAACAAACGTATCCCCGGCCAGGCTCGCGCTGCGCCCAAACGTGGTTTGGGCCGGCTCGCCAGTGAAATAATCAATTCGGGGGTAAAGCATTCCAGAGGGCTGTTTCCCTTGTCGCCGGACTTCCACCTCAGCCGTAACTGCCTGGTGATCGCTTTGCAGCAGCTGCGTGGATGCCCCTCGAAATACAAATTCATACCCGGCCAGGCGCAGGCTCTCGCCAGTCCGCACCCGGCCCTGCGATTCCACCGTTAGCATTTGTACGCCAACAATGCCGATCATCGTCATCAGCACACCCAGGTGGATGATATGTCCGCCATAACGGTAAGCATTTTTCCCCAGCATGAATGCCAGCGCCTGAGAATGACTCACCTGTTGAAGGTGCGCAATAGCTCGCGCCTTGCGCGAAAAATTCATCAAATTGGAAATAATTCCGAAACCCACCAGCCATAACACAATCAAAGCCGGCCGGTAGCGCACACCCAGCAACATCCATAACCCCATCGCCAGAATCGAAATCAGCAGCGGCTTCCACAGTCCGTGTGCCAGCGTGTGCGCGGTGGAGAAACGCCACGCGCTGGAAGGCGCCAAAGCCAGAAGAAACAAAATAAAAAGGACCGGCGGAGCCATTGCCTTTCGATACTGTCCCACCTCAAAAACAAGCTGGCTTCCAAACAGCCTCTCAGCCAGAAGGGGCGCGGCTAACCCCCACACCCCAATCGCCGCCAGGCCGCACAACAGAATAATGCCCATTCCGGTCAGCGCCTCGCGTGAAACAACCGACTCGATCCGCTCCTCCGATTTCAGGTTTCTCCAGCGCAAAATCAGGCCCACCACTGCCGCCAGCCCGGCTGCTGCCCAGAAAACTTGCAGCCAGGGTTTTCCGCGCTGCAGGTCATTCAAGTCCTCAGTAAAAATAGCGTTCATCGCCACAACCATCAACGCCAGATAGGCAAGCACAATCAAACACAGCGTAGCGTGGCGAAACAGCCCACGATTGCGGTGCGCTGAAAGACCATGCAGCAGCGCGCTGACAAGAAGCAGCGTAACGAGCACCGCGGTTTGCTCTTGATCCCACGTCCAGAGTCCACTTGCCGGGTCGCTTCTGTATTTCCGGACCACTTCAATCACTATCGCCGCGCCCAAAACCATCCATGCGCCAAAAAAGATGGGGTGCGCGCGCGCCAGGTCAGAGGCGTTCAGCCTTCCAGTGATCAGCGCGGCAACCGCGATCGCGAAACCAGCTGTTACCAACCCGGTGGAAAAAAATAGCAGCGGCCGCTGCGCCCATGCCAGCCACGAAAAATCGGGCGGCAGCATCCCCCTGCCGGCTGCCGGGCAAAATAAAAGGCACCCGCCTGGCTGTGAGACCGCCAGCAGCAGCTTGCCCTCTTGCTCCTGCCACATCCGCAGATAAGGGTTTTCGGTAAATACCAGTATTCCCAGGAAAACAGCCTGAATACCCAAAAATATTGCGGTAACGCCCGGCTGCTGCTGCCGCTCACCACTCCAGTTCAGCAGCGCAAGCATCAGCCCGGCCAGGCCGATAAACCACACAAACACCAGCATCGCCCCCTCGCTCTGGCTGGTAATGGCAGCCAGCCGCTCGAGCGGCGTCATCCCCAGGCGGGTCGATTCATAGACAATCCGCACATGCAAAAAGCCAAATAAGAACTGCACGCTCGTCAGCAGCAACGAAAAGCTTACCAGCCCGAACTGCACCAGTAAGCTCACCCGCGCGCTTTCCGCCCAGGCCAACAGATTGCGCCGCACACTGATCATCGCCGCCCCAATACCAACCAGGCAGCTAACCAGCGCCAATACCAGCGACCCACTGGCGACTTCAGACACCATACGAGCGGATGTCCTCTATCCAATAACGCGTTGAAACCATGCTGCTATCCCTATTCAAGCCTGATTCAGGTCGCATACTGTGCGTTCTCTGCTCTGCGCGCGCCAGCAGAGTATTCCTTTCGTGGTTTGTTTCATGCTTTGGAATCAGCGCAACCGGTTCTATCCGCTGTGGTTACCGCAAAATACAGCAGGTGAATATTTTCACCTGCTTAATTATAATAATTATTACACACGCATATTAAATGTGGCTAAAAAAATCGTTAGAATTAAGAAATGCAAACCCAATCCGCTCACCCAACCAGCCACTACAACTTTATCCTGGCGGGCGGCGGCGCCGCCGGCTTAAGCCTGGCGGTGCAGCTCGCCAGCAGCCCGCTCAAAGACCGGTCCATCCTGATCATCGACCGCGACCGCAAGCAGGCCAACGACCGCACCTGGTGCTTCTGGGCGCGCACCCCCACCCTGTTTGATTCCATCGCTTACCGTGTTTGGGAGCGGGTGGAGTTCGTCGCCCCCGGCTTCCAGCGCGTATACGACCTTCCACCCTACCACTACCAGATGATCCGCGGGATTGATTTTTACAACTACGCCCGCCAGGTACTCAGCCAGTTCAGCAACATTCATTTCCTGCAGGCCGGGGTCGAAAGCGTGGAAGACGGTCCCGACGCCGCCCGCGTAACCGCCGGGGGTGAAGTTTACACCGCCGATTGGGTTTTCAACAGTCTCTACCTGGCCGGGCAGGTGCGCCCAAACCCGGCCCGCCACCACAGCCTCTTGCAGCATTTCCGCGGCTGGGAGATTGAAACCGAACAGGATGCCTTCGACCCCAAACTGCCGCGCATGTTCGATTTTCGCACCCCCCAGCACGGCGAAATGCGCTTCGTCTATATTCTGCCCTTCAACCCGCGCCGCGCCCTGGTCGAATTTACCCTCTTTTCCGCCAATCTGCTGACCGACGCCGAGTATGACCAGGCCCTGCGCGACTATCTCCAGTCAGTCCTCGGCCTGCAGTCCTACCGCGTTCTGGAGGTGGAAAACGGCGTCATCCCCATGACCGACCAACCCTTCGCGCGCCGCGCCGGGCAGCGCGTGCTCAATATCGGCACGCGCGGCGGGCGGGTGAAGCCCTCTTCTGGTTACGCCTTTCTGCGCATTCAACGCGACTCGGCCGCCATCCTCCAATCCCTCCTCGCACACGGCCACCCCTTTCACCTACCCGAATCGCCCGCGCGCTACCGCCTCTACGACTCCATTCTCCTCCAAATCCTTTACCGTCACGGCGAATTGAGCCAGCGCATCTTCACCGCCCTCTTCAGGCGCAACTCCATCCAGCGCATCTTTCGCTTTTTAGACGAAGAAGCCCCTCTGCCGGAAAACGCCCTGCTCATGGCCACTCTGCCCACCTGGCCGTTTGTGCGCGCACTGCTCAAACTGAAACTGCTGCATCGGATATAATAACCTTGTCCTGCCTGTCAGAGCAGCCAAACCAAGCAGTGAGGAGAGTTTATGCCACAAGCCAGATTTGCGTTTCCAAAAGGATTTCTGTGGGGCTGCGCCACCGCCGCTCACCAGGTGGAAGGCGGCAACACCAATAACAACTGGTACGCCTGGGAAAACGAACCCGGGCGCATTATTCACGGTCACCAATCCGGCAAAGCTTGCGACTGGTGGAGCGGCCGCTGGCGCGAAGACTTTGACCGCGCCGCCGAAACCGGCCAGAACGCCCACCGCCTTTCGATTGAGTGGAGCCGCGTGCAGCCCGCCCCCGACCGCTGGGACGAGAATGCCATCGACGCCTACCGCGAGATGATCCGCGGGCTGATCCAGCGCAAGCTGACCCCTATGGTTACCCTGCATCACTTCACCGACCCGCTCTGGCTCACCGAACAGGGCGGATGGGAAAGCGAACAGGCCCCCGAGTTGTTTGCCGTCTATGTGCGCAAAATCGTCGAAGCACTCAAAGACCTGGTCAGCCTGTGGATTACGATCAACGAACCCAACGTCTACACCTACGGCGGCTACCTCAACGGCGGCTTCCCGCCCGGCAAAAATGACATGAACCTGGCCTTCCAGGTGCTGTTCAATCTGCTCAAAGGCCATTCGCTGGCCTACAAAATCATCCACGACCTGCAGCCCAGCGCACTGGTCGGCATTGCCCCCAACTACCGCAGCTTCTACCCCGCCCGCGCCTGGCTGCCCCTCGACGCGGCCGCGGCCAACCTGCTGCACGCCTCGTACAACGACGCCTTCCCGCGCGCCACCCGCACCGGCACGCTCAAATTCGGCTTCAAGTCTGCCGAGCTTCCCGCCGCCCTGGGTACCATGGACTTCGTGGGCATCAACTACTACACCCGCGACCTGGTGAAATTCGCCCTCAAGCCGGCCCAAATGTTCAACGAGCGCTTCTTTCCCCCCGATGCCGCCCTCAGCGAGACCGGCTTTTTGGCCAATGTGCCCGACGGCTTCCGCGAGGGCCTGCGCTGGGCCGAGAAATTCGGCCTGCCCATCTACATCACCGAAAACGGCGTGGAAGATTCCAAAGACCTGCTGCGCCCGCGCTACCTGGTCGAACACATTCACCAGGTGTGGAGAATCGCCAACCTCAACGTGCCCATCAAAGGCTACTTCCAGTGGTCGCTGGTGGATAACTTTGAGTGGGAGCGCGGTTGGACGCAGCGCTTTGGCCTCTGGGGGCTGGACGTGGATACTCAAAAACGCATCCGCCGCCCCAGCGTGGACCTCTATGAAGCCATCTGCAAGCAGAACGCCATCCATTCCGATGTGGTGCAGCGCTTCGCCCCGCAGAGTTTTGCGCGCCTCTTCCCCGAATAGCGGTGACGCATCACCGCGCTTAAGGAGCACTTGTGAGCCTGCATCTGTTTTTTAGCCCCCCCAACGTTCAGAAACTGCGCCAGAAAAGCGACCGCAAAGCCCTGGCGCGCGCCATGAATTACACCCACGGCTTCGGCATTCGCTACCCGGCCGCGCGCGCCCTGGCCGAGCTGGCCGACGCCTCGTGCCTGAATGCCTTTGAGCAGGCCATTCTCAGCGGAGACCTGCAAATGCAGCAGATCGCCGCGCAGGGCCTGGGCGCCAGCGGCAGCCCGCAGGCCGTGCCGGTGCTGCTCAACGCCCTGGCACAAGACTGCCGCCCGCGCCTGCAGGCCGCCCTCTCCCGCCTGGAAGACCCGCAAACCAGCGCCAAAGAGCAGCTTGCCGCCTGGATTGGCGACATCGAAGAAAACTTCACCCTGCGCCTGCTCTCAGCGGAGGCCTTTATTGACGACCCTGAGCGCGCCAACAACGAAAGCGAACGCCCCGAAGCGGCTTTCTACCTGCTGGGCACGCTTAAAAAAGAACCGGCGCGTATCCGCGCCCATTTTCTAGAACTGCTGACCGCCAACGCCAAAGATACCAGCGACGAGGTCATCCGCCAGCGCGCGCAGCACATCCTTAGCCAGGCGCAGCTCGAAGCCACCAGGTTGGCAGCCGCCATCCTGCGCGCCCTTGGTCAGCTCCACGCCGCCGGCGCCGCAGAGGTGATCCGCGCCCGCCTCACCGACCCCGACGAAACCGTGCGCCAGCAGGCCGCCCTCACCCTGCAAAAGCTCGGCCAGCCCCTGGAATAGCCGTCCCGGTTGTAGGGTGCGGTGGCACCGCACCTACGGGCTGGCAGGGTGGGAGGCTACCCGCAGGGTGGTGCAGGGGCATGAGAATGTTGGTGATTTGACGAGTCTGCCGCACCGAAACCCATCGAATACAAACCTCCCTCCCTAAAATGCGCCTTTCAGCATTTTGGCGAGGGCTTGGGGTGGGGTCCAGCAGCCGTCCCGAAAACCCGCCATGAATAAGATTTGGAATACAACGCTGGCTTTCGCGCGCTTTACCAGGCGATCTCTTACTCCACCGGCTTCACCATATACAAATCCCCCCGCGTAAAACCGCGCGATTCATAATACTTGCGCGTGCCAATCGCAGCGATCACCGCCAGGCGCGCGTATCCCTTTGCCCGCGCGATCTCGCCCGCCCAGGCCAACAGCGCCGTGCCCAGCCCAATGTGCTGCGCCGCGCCTTCCACCTCGGCCCCCACCTCCAGCGACTGCCCGTACACATGCACCTCGCGAATCAGCGCCGCCCCGCGCAGATCGTCCAGCGCCAGGTCTGGCGCGCCTTCGTCCGGCAGCGAAAGGCGCAAAAAGCCCGCCAGGCGGTCATCGGGGGTCACCATCTGCAAAAAATGTTCCTCGGCCTGTGCCGCCTGATAAACCGTGTCGCGCTTCTCCAGATGCTCAGGGTTCACCTTCTGCCCGCGCACCTCGCGGCAACGCACACACTGGCAGCGCTGCCCGCGCCGCTTCAACTCTTCCAGCGCGTCCTGGCGCAGGCTGGTGCGGCGGTTGCCCTCAACCACATGTGTCGAGGGAATATCGCGGATGATGCGGTTCACCCGGCAGTAGACCGGAATGCTGGGCTTCACGTCCGCGATCAGGTTCACCAGCTCTTCGGTGGTATACGGCCGGTATTCGCCGCGTTCCCAATGCTGGTGCAGCTCCGTCTTTTCCAGCAGCTGGGTGGGATAAATTTTAATCTCATCCGGGCAGTAACCCGCCCCCTCGCCGCGCTCCGCCCACAATCGCGCAAAATCCGCGCGGTCGGTAGCCAGCGTCGCCCCCAGCAGATTGGGCATCCAGTGCAGCACGATCTTAAACCCGCCCGCGCGCAGCAGAGCAACCGCCCGCCGCAGTTCTGCCGTGGAGTGGCCTCGCTTATTCAACTTCAAAATGTCGTCATCCAGGCTCTGCGCGCCCATCTGCACCTTGGTCACGCCCAGGCGGCGCAGCCACATCAGCTCATCACGGCTGATCTGGTCTGGCCGCGTCTCAATCACCAGTCCCACGTTGCGGTGCGGCGCGCTTTCATTCACGCGCTGGGCTTCCTCCAGCGTCGCCGTGTCCGCCTCATTCATCGCGTCAAAACAGCGCCGGATAAATTGCTCCTGATACGCGCGCGGATAGGCGCTCCAGCTTCCGCCCAAAATCAGCAGCTCAATTTTATCGGTCGGGTGGCCCACTGCCTCATACGCCTCAATCCGCGAGCGCACCTGCCGGTAAGGATCAAACTCATTCTGAAAAGCGCGCGCCGCCCCCGGCTCGTCGGGCAGGTAGCTTTTTGGCATGCGTGTATCGTCCGGGCAGAAAATGCAGTGCCCCGGGCAGGGAAACGGCTTGGTCAGCACCGTTACCGTCGTCACCCCCGAGAGCGTGCGCCCCGGCTTCATGCGGATGCGCGCCAGCAGCGCGGGGTCCGCGTCCCACTCGCCGCTCTCCACCATCTCGCGGTACACCTTCACCAGCGCGCTTTTCGATACATGCCCGCCCTCCGGCAGCGGAGTGGCGCGGATGGTCACCATCACGTCCGCGCCGTCGCGCACCTTCTCCAGCACCTCCCGCGCGATCTTCATCTTCTCGGGCGTGAACTCACGTTTATTCATCCATGCTTCATGATCGAGAGGCGACATTTGTTTCTCTGCCATTCCTGCATCCATCGACTATAATAAAGCTGCCATGCAGCCTGAAGTCATTACTCACTTAATTGATCTCAATCGTCAATTCTACCAGACTTTCGGCGCGGCCTTTGCCGCCACCCGCCGCCGCATCCAACCCGGCATTCGCCAGGTATTAGGGCGCATCCCCCCTGCTGGCCGGTGGCTGGACCTGGGCTGTGGATCAGGATCTCTGGCTGTGGAATGGGCGCGCGCCGGTCGTTCTGGCGCGTATCTGGGCCTGGATTTCAGCCGCGCCCTGCTCGAAGAAGCGCAAGCCTCCGTGCAGACCGGCGCGCCGCATCACCCCGGCCTGGAGATCAGCTTCCAGCTCACCGACCTCACCCAACCCGATTGGGACGCGAGCCTGGGCAGTCAGACCTTTGACGGTGCGCTGTCGTTTGCCGTCTTTCACCATCTGCCCTCCATGCGCCTGCGCCTGCAGGCGCTCAGCGCCCTGCGCCGCCGCCTGCCCGCCGGCGCGCTGTTCTACCATTCGCAGTGGCAGTTTCAAAACAGCCCGCGCCTGATGGAGCGCGTGCAGCCCTGGGAGCTAGTCGGTCTCTCCGATGCAGATGTTGAGCCCAACGACTACTTGCTCGACTGGCGCTACGCCCTGCCCGGCCAACCGGAACAGGTGGGCTACCGCTACGTGCACCTCTTCACCCGCGAAGAACTGGCCGCGCTGGCCAGCCAGGCGGGGTTTGAGGTGGTGAATGAATTTGATTCCGACGGCCGCGAGGGCAATCTGGCCCTTTACCAGACCTGGCGCGCGCTGGATTAAACGGGGGGCTGTCCAAAAAGTAGAGGACAGCCCCTTTACATTTTTAAAAAGCAATGATTCAATAAAGGAATGAGAAGAAAACAAGCCCACCCCGTGTTTAAGCCCTATGTAATGAACCAGGTAGCGCTGC
>NZ_LGCL01000008.1 GCF_001306115.1 Ornatilinea apprima
ATCTTCGAATACATCGAGGTTTGGTACAATCGCCAAAGGCTACATTCATCTTTGGGCTATCTCAGCCCTATCGAGTTCGAACTTCTTTCTGGACATTAACCGTGTCCACTTTTTAAGGGATATTCCACGGCTCAGCCGCGCGGATGGGGTTTAATCCAGAACTCCCACCACCCTTCGGGTGACTTCCATTCTCTTCACCCTTCCCTGCGACGCGGGGAAATGTCGCGGCGCAGCCGCGGGGATAGGGTTTAATCCAGAACTCCCACCACCCTTCGGGTGACTTCCATTCTCTTCACCCGTCCCTGCGACGCGGGGAAGGGTCACGGCTCAGCCGCGGGGATGGGGTCTCTTACCCTTCCGGCAAATCCAAAAACCGCTGCAAATCCGTAAATAACTGGCGCAAGGCGGCGGGTTTGATGGTATGCTGCACAGCGCGGCCCACCTCACTGGTCTCGATCAACCCTGCCCCGCGTAAGATCTTGGCATGCACGCTGACGGTGGGGCGAGAAATTCCCAGGTAGCTGGCAATTTCTGTGTTGGTCATGCCAAAATGGCGGATCATGCGTAGAATCACCAGGCGCGTCGGGTCGGCCAGGGCTTGCGCGCGCGCGGCCACATCTTCTGCAAAGGTGTAAAAATTCTGCAAGAACACGCCCGGTTCGGCAATCGCAGCCAGCAGCCTGCCCGGTAGAATCGCCCACAGGTCAGCGATTCCAAACGGCTCCACCCAGAAAATCACGCGCAAGCGTCCCAAACGCGCCGATTCGTTCAACGCAGGGCGGTTCACCAGCGGATTTTGAGCCGGCAGCCAATCCAATCGCGGGGTGTGCGCCGCGCTTTCGCGCTCGCCCAACACCGCCAGGGCGTTCCTCTCCTGTTCCTGCATAAACGCCAGGCGCGTTTCCCGCCAGGGCTGGTACACCTGGTAGTAAAACCGGTCCAGCCAGTGCCAGAAAGGCGCGGCCAAGTCGCCGCCCGCCAGCAAGCGTGCCGCTTGAGCTGCTTCCTGGTGATAGACAATCCGCCGTGCTTCCACCGATTCGGGTTCCAACCCCGCGGCCAATTCGGCCTGCAGCACGCGCCTGACCTGTAGATCAGCCAGACTTTCACCCGCTTCGCCTCCCAGCCGCGAGAAAACTTCTTCCGCGCTGGCCTGGCGCATCGCCAGGGTTGCGCCGCCATACTCGCCGCTTTCCAGCACGCCCACCCAATCCGCCATGTGGGTCAGCAGGCCAAACGGCCCTTTCAAATCACCCAGCAAAGCGGGCAGCTCGGCCAGCCATTCGGCCGGGGTTTGTTCCACCAATGGCAGCAAATGCGCCGGCAGCGTACCCAGGCTGAACCGCCCGGATATCATCGCCAGCATGGCGTCCAGCTCCATCGCGATGGATGGGCTGACCAGCCACCCGCCCGGGATATCAATGTGTTGATCGCTCATGGTCTCTCCGAAGATAGGATTGGCTGCCCTGCCTGACCCATTTTCAGGCTAAGCATACTATACACCCCCACCAGGGCCAATACCAGCGCCGAAAGCAGAAAATAGGACCCCATCTTCAGGAACGCTGGCACAAGCAGCGGGGTCAACACAATTCCGGCGATCTGCCCCGCCACCACCACGCTCTGCAGCAGACCACCCGCGCGCCCCAGCCAGCGCGCCGGGGTGAGGGTTTGCAGCAGCACCGCCGACTGGATCACCAGCAGCCCATTGCCCACTCCGCCTGCCAGGCAGCCCGCCTGCGCCAACAGACGCATCCAGCGCGCGTCACCCAGCAGCGGCGCCAGGCTGAAAGCCAGTGGAATGCAAGCCAGCAGTCCCAATCCCAGCAGGATATCGCGCCACAGGCGCGGCTGGCGGCGCTTGCTCAGCATCAGAAAAGCTCCGGCCGCCAGCGTGCCAGCCCCTACCAAGCCAATCAACAAACCCATCAATGCCTCGCCGCCTTGCAATATGTCGCGCACATACACCGCCCCAATCACATCGAAACCAATCAAGACGAGCACGCTGAAAAACATGGTGCCGTACAGAAGGCGCAGCCCTGGAATGCCTTTCAGCACCCGCCCGCCGCCTTCGGCAGGTTGAGCGGCGCTCTCGCGGCTGGTTTTCTCTTGCGCGGCGGGCAGCAGCGGCAGACGCGAGAGAATCAGGGCCGAGCAGCCAAACGTAGCCACATTGATCAGAATCGCCTGGCGCGGTTCGAGCGCGGCTAGCAGCCCCCCGGCCAGCATGGGCGCGGCAATCTTGACCATGCCGTTCAACTGCTGCAGAAAAGCGTTGGCGCGCGTCAGTTCCTCCCGCGCCACCAGCTGCGGCAGCACCGCCTGGCGGGCAGGGCTCATCACCGCGATGGAAACGGCTTGCAGCGCCAGCAGCACGCAGATCCACACAAAGTCGTCCGTAAAAAACAGCCCGGCAATCACCAACCCCGAGGCCGCTTCGCTCATCACCATCAGCCGCCGCCGCTCCACGCGGTCTACCAGCCAACCGACCAGCGGGCTGGCCAGCAGGGTGGGCAGCAGACCGGCCAGGTAGATCGCGCTGCTCTGCAGCAAACCGCCATCCCCGCGGAAGACCACCATGGCAAACACAGCCATCATGGTGATCCAATTGCCAATGTTGGAGATGGATTCAGAAAACCCCAGGGTTAGCAGGTCACGGTTTTTGAGAAGAGTTTTTATAGTAGTCATATCATCACCATATTATCGTAGTTAATTACCTACGTTATAATAACTCTTTTACCCCAGCGCGTCAATAGCCAGTTTGCTTGCAGCCCGTTAAAGCGCGAATTGTCCGCGGAAAACGCCCGGACTTCGCGCGCGGCGGCTTCTCTCCCCCCGCCAGCTTTGGTATACTATCAAAAGATTCACCATTCCCCAGCGAGGAGTGACCCAGCGGGCATGCAAGACTCAGATTCCCCCATCCTGCAAACCCAGGTTGCCGTGGTCGGCGGCGGACCGATTGGCATTGAGCTCGCCGTGGCCCTGCAGCTGGCCGGTGTGGATTATCGCTTGTTTGAAGCCCAACAAATCGGCGACACTATCGCGCGCTGGCCGCGCAACACCCATTTCTTCAGCACCCCTGAGCGCATCGCCATCTCCGGCGTGCCGCTCAACATCCCCGACCAGCAAAACCCCACCGGCGAGCAGTATCTGGCCTACCTGCGCGGCGTGATCAGCGCGTTCAACGTGCGTGTGAACAATTACGAACGGGTCGAATCGATTGAGAAAATCTCTGGCGGGTTCACCCTGCGCACGCAGACTCTTACCGGGCGGCGCGACTGGCACTGCGAAACGGTCATTCTGGCCACCGGCGGCATGGCCCACCCGCGCTGGCTGCGCATCCCCGGCGAAGACCTGCCGCACGTCAGCCACGGATTGGACGACCCGCATCGCTATTTCCAGCGCTCCGTGCTGGTGGTGGGCGGGCGCAACTCGGCCATCGAATCGGCCATGCGCTGCTGGCGCGCTGGCGCCAACGTTTGCTTAAGCTATTACCGCGAGGAACTGCCGCGCCCGCACATTAAACCCTCTCTGCGCGACGACATCGACACCGTGCTGCGGGAGAACCAGATGCGTTTCATCCCCGCTAGCGTACCAATGGAAATCCACCCTGGCTATGTGATTCTGGCGCGCACCCGCGACGGCGTGCCGCAATTTGGAGACACCCTGCGCGTGGACTGCGATTTTGTGCTGCTCGCCACCGGCTTTGAAGCCGATATGAGCCTCTTTGAACAGCTAGGCGTCACCCTGCAAGGCGAAAACGGCGCGCCGCTCTACGAACCCTCCACAATGAAAACCAATGTTGAAGGGGTCTATGTGGCCGGAACCGCCGCCGGCGGCACGCAGACCCGCTTCGAGCATTTCATCGAGACTTCGCACGTCCATGTAGACCGCATTCTGCGCGCTCTTACCGGCCAGCCGGCGCAGCGCGTGGGCTACATCGTCGAAAAACCCGACGACAATATTATTCATTAATCTGGAAATTAAATAGGTGAAAAAATGACAGCCTGGATTTTCTCCATCACGCTCTCGAATGAAGGCATGCCCAAACTACCCGTGCAAAGCGGCGAAGTTACCGCCGCCGGGCTGGCGGGCGACCGCCAGCGCAACCTGAAGTATCACGGCGGCGAAGCGCGTGCCCTGTGCCTCTTCTCGCTGGAGCGCCTCACCGCCCTGCAGCAAGAGGGCCACCCGCTCTACCCCGGCTCCACCGGCGAGAATGTGCTCATCGCCGGCCTGGACTGGAACCAGGTGATCCCCGGCGCGCGGCTGAAGCTGGGCGGCCAGGTGGAAATTGAAGTCACCAACTACACCGAGCCCTGCCACACCATCCGCGACAATTTCATCGGACAGGATCTCAAACGCATGCTGCAAGAGGCCAACCCCGGCTGGTCACGCGTCTACGCACGCGTGCTCACCCCCGGCGCCATCCGCGTTAGCGACGAAGTAACCCTGCAGGCGGCCTAGCCGCTCACACCATCAGATCAGGCACTTCCACGCGCAGCGAGACCGGCTTATGGTCACTGCTGCGCGCGGCTTCTTTTAACGGCGCGTTGATCAGGTCGTGAATCTCATGCTCCACCCAGCCCGCGCCCGCGCTGATATGCCAGGGCAGCGAGCTGTCTACCAGCGGCTGGGTAAAGAGAATATGGTCGAGTAAAATGTGCGGGTCGCGGTCCGGGTCGACAAAATCGTCAAACTGCACCGTCCAGCGCAGGTGCCCGGCAAAATCGAACAGGGCGTGGTTCAGAAAACGGCTGGCGGCGAAGATATCGCCCTGCACGTTCGAGATCAGGTCAAAGAACAGGTAGCGCTGCTCAAAATACTCTTTGCCGGGGCCGTCATTCAGGTCGCCCATCACAAAAATGGCCGGTTTTTCCACCTGCTGGAACTTGGCGTCAATGTAGGCGCGCACATTAGCCGCTTCCGTGGTCATTTTAATCCGTGCGCTGAGCGCCTCGCGAATAAATTCCTCACGCTTTTCTCCGCCCGCTTTCCACATACTTTCACCCTGGTTCACATATTTGCTCTTCAAATGCAGCCCCACCATCTCCACGCGCAAGCCGTTCCAATCCAGCACCAGGGTTTGCGGGTGGCGGTAATGGCGGTGCAATTGCGCCTCAAAGCTGCCCCAAAAATGGCACGGCCAGGCTTCCCCGGCAAAAGCGTCCCAGGTGCTCACCGGCAGCAGCGAAGCGATGGGGGCCAGCTCGCGCCGCACCAGAAACCAGATCCACTGCGCGCCGCGCTGGCCGTACTCGCCATCCGCAGCCTTCACCGGCAGCCAGTCCCCCGCCAGCAGACCCTGCGCCACCAGGTCTATGCCCTCCTCACCCTTGGGTCCCTCCAGCAGGCACAACACGTCAGGGTTCAGCTCGCGCAGTTCCTGCACCACCGCCGCCCGCCGCACCTGGGCCGTCTCCGATAAATCCGGCTTTGTCAGGCGTTCCAGGTGGGCCACATTCCAGGAAGTAATTTTTAACAAGCGCATATACTCCTCCGCTTTGATGTTTGGCAATTTGGATATTTAGATTATAGCGCGCCAACCAACCGCCGTTCATCATTATCCCCACCCCAGCCCGGTTTGCGCGCCCATGAATCGCCGGGGCTGCGCAAAAAAAGCTCTTGTAGGGCGGGTAGAGGGCGGACGATTCGCTCTGCGTCAAAACCATTTCATCACCGCCCGAAACCCGCTGATGTTTGGCGAATCATCAGATTTTGGTCGAGGCCGGGCAGAGATCTGGATTAAGCCCCATCCCCGCGCCGGTGGCGCGACCCTTCCCCGCCGCCGCAGGGAAGGGTGAAGAGATGTTGGGTTTTCGTGTCTCAATCCCAAGTCACCTCCCCTGGCTTGCCGGGGGAGGCCGGGAGAGAGCACTGAATCGAGCCCCATCCCCGCGCCGGTGGCGCGACCCTTCCCCACCACCGCAGGGAATTGTGAAGAGATGTTGGGTTTTCATGTCTTAATCCCAAGTCACCTCCCCTGGCTTGCCGGGGGAGGCCGGGAGGGGGCACTGAATCGAGCCCCATCCCCGCGCCGGTGGCGCGACCCTTCCCCACCACCGGGGGATGGGGTCATCACCCCGCTCCCTTAAAACACAACCTCCCCCAGCGAACCCCGCCAGGGGAGGTTGTTCTTTGATTCACTACCGGTTACGCCTCGGTTGGCTCTTCGCCTTGCGCTTCTTCACCGGGCATAAAGCCTTCGATCGGCTCCAGGTTGAGCGGCTCCGGCTCTGGCTTGGGAACAATCTGCCCCGCGCCGGTATCACCGGTCTGCCGCCCGGTCAGACGGCGGAAGGTCAGCGTCCAGGCCGCGCCCACATACGACTGCAGCACCGCGCCCAGCAAAATGGCGATGGGCAGGTACACCAGGAAGATGATAAGCGCCACAATCCCGCCGGTGATCAGAGCCGCCTCGCTCTCTGCCACGGCTGCCATAATCAACGGCACCGCGATCAGGAAGAACGGCAAGGCAACCACAAAGCCCACGATTGCCTGCCCGATGTACAGGATCAGCGACATGATGGCCAGCGAGCCCAGGTTTTCTTTCAGCAGAGTCCAGGCGCGCTGCACCGCCGCACCCAGGTCCAGGTTCTCGCCCACCAGCGCCACCACGATCATCTCGGTCAGAGTGCTGATCGCCCAGCCCAGCACAATCAAGAACGGCAGCAGGCAGATCAACCCGCAGCCCAGGGTGAGCAACGTCACCGCCATAACAGGCACAATCAGAATTACGGTCATCATCACGCCAAGCACAAAGAGGATCACCTCGAACAGCAGCACGCGCCAGAAGTAGGGCCAGGTCTCTTTGAGCAAACCGCCCAGGCTGAGCTTCTCCGCGCCTTCGTCGGCCTGCCACGCGCCGCGCACCAAGCCGATTTTGCCAACCGTGCGCAGAAACAGCATCACCAGTCCCAGGAAGAACGCCAGGCAGATCAGACCAAGCATCAGCCCTCCAAACACCGCCCAAAAAGTGCCGGTCTCAAACGAGCGTTCCAATTGGTTGGCAAAATCTTGCAGCCAGGGCGGTGCGTTTCGTGGCAAATCAAAGTTGAAGTTATTGCCGTTATTTCCATTCTGAAAAGAACTGCCGGCGTTTCCTCCGCCTCCACCCCCACCGCCGCCGCCATTGGCGCCGCAGCCAGCCAGCAGACCAAATAACCACAGGATTTTGTGCTTCCAGATGGTTTTCCAGGCTTTCGTTAATACTTCACCGAAGTCCATACAATTCTCCTTGTTTAAGCAAAAAAAGAAACAGGCGCAGCCTGTCCCTTTTCAGACAAAACTGTCCTGTTTCTTATTTTACCTTAATCTTCCTACTCCCACTCAATTGTCGCCGGGGGTTTGCTGGTCACATCGTAAACCACGCGGTTGATGCCTTTCACCTCGTTGACAATGCGGTTGGCCACCCGCCCCAGCAGATCGTAGGGCAGACGCGCCCAATCGGCGGTCATAAAATCGTCGGTAGTGACGGCGCGCAAGGCCACCGCCTCTTCGTAAGTGCGGCAGTCGCCCATCACGCCCACCGAGCGCACCGGCAGCAGCGCCACAAAAGCCTGCGAGATGACCTTCTCTACCCCGGCGGCCTTTTTGCCCAGCAGCCCGGCCTGCTCCAGCTCGCCGGTGAAGATGGCGTCCGCGCGGCGCAGGCGGTCCAATCGCTCGCGGGTCAGCTCGCCCAGGCAGCGCACGGCCAGGCCCGGCCCGGGGAAGGGCTGCCGCCAGACCAGTTCGGCGGGCAAGCCCAGGGCTTCACCCACCGCGCGCACCTCGTCTTTGAAGAGGTAACGCAGCGGCTCGATCAGCTCAAATTTCAGATCGGGCGGCAGACCGCCCACATTGTGATGCGACTTGATCTTCTGCGCTTTGCTGCGGTCAGGGCCGGACGATTCGACCACGTCCGGGTAGATGGTGCCCTGCACCAGAAAGTCCATCTCGCCCAGCTTGCGCGCTTCGGCCTCAAACGTGCGGATGAAGGTCTCGCCGATGATGCGCCGTTTTTCTTCGGGGTCGGTTACCCCGCTCAACTTGCTTAAAAATTGTTCTTCGGCATCCACCACAATCAGATTCACGCCCAGATTGCGCCGGAAAGCCGCCTCCACCTGCTCGCGCTCATTCAAGCGCAGCAGCCCGTGATCCACAAACACACCGGTCAACTGATTACCGATGGCCTTGTGCACCAGCGCGGTGGCCACTGACGAGTCTACCCCGCCGCTGACCGCCGAGAGCACACGCCGTCCGCCCACCCGCGCGCGGATCTGCTCCACCGCCTGCTGGATGATCGAGTCGGGCGTCCAACTGGGGGCTGCCTGGCAGATTTCCACGGCGAAGCGCCGCAGCAGGTCTTTCCCGCCGGGGGTGTGATGCACTTCGGGGTGGAACTGCACGCCATAGCGCCGCGCCGCGGGGTTGCCCATCGCCGCCACCGGGCAGGCAGGGCTGGTGGCCAGCACTTCAAAGCCCTGCGGTAGGGCTTCCAGGCGGTCACCGTGCGACATCCACACCGGCTGAGAGCCCACCGGCAGCAGGTCGTTCTCCGCGGCCACCTCAATCGTTGCCGGGCCAAACTCGCGGTGATCCGCGCCCTGCACATGGCCGCCCAGGTTGTGCGCCATCAGGTGCATGCCGTAACAGATACCCAGCACCGGCAGGCTCGACTCAAGCACATAGCCCGGCAGGGTGGGAGCGCCGTCTTCATACACCGAGCTGGGCCCGCCGGAGAGAATGTAACCCTTCGGGTTGAGCGCCAGCACTATGTCTTGCGGCGCGTCCCAGGGGAAAATCTCGCAGTAGACCTGCAGCTCGCGCACGCGGCGGGCGATGAGCTGTGTGTACTGTGATCCAAAATCCAGAATGGCAATCGCGTCGGTCATACGTCCTCAGTCATCCAGAAAGGCAATTGTACCGTCTTCGTTCATCGCGCTGATCATCGCCAGCGAGACTACCGGCACGTTGAACTGCTCCAGCATGGTGCGGCCCTTCTCAAAGGTCTTTTCGATCAGCGTGCCCACCCCCACCAGCTCGCAGCCGGCCGCTTCCACCAGGCGCACCAGCCCCAAGATCGTCTCGCCTGAGGCCAGAAAATCGTCAATGATCAGCACCTTCTCGCCGCGCGGCAGGTATTCCGGCGACACGATCAGTTCCACCATGCGCCCCTTGGTGTGCGAGGGCGCGATCGTCAGATAAACCGTGTTGGGCATGGTTACCGGTTTAGTCTTGCGCGCGTAGACCACCGGCAGGTTCAGGTAACGGGCGGCCATAATCGCCGGGGCAATGCCGGAGATTTCGGCGGTTAGCACGCGGGTGGCGCCCGAATCTTTGAAGCACTCTGCCAGCTCTTTGCCGCAGGCGTCCATCAACACCGGGTCCACCTGGTGATTGATAAAGCCGTCCACTTTGAGAATGCCGTTGCCGAGATACTTGCCATCCGAGAGGATACGATCTTTCAATAACTGCATGGGTACGGGTCTCCTGAAACAAGGTGAATTATTTTTCGCGCTGTGCGGCCGGGCAGCGGGGAAATTTAGCGGGCAGACAGCGTGGATTGCAAAACCAATGGAAATGAGCAAGGTTGTTCAGACCGGGGTTTGCTCCATTGTACGCCATTCCCGGCGCAAAAGCGCGCCCCAGGTCTTAATAATTTCGTTTTTGAGACAAAAAAGATCGGGCGGCGCAAGGCACAAACCCGATCTGGTTTCTAGCTGATAATTTTCAGTTTGGCGAGGGAAGCGACCAGCTGCTTCATCCCCACCGATTCGAAATGTACTTTGAGAATCTCGTCGCCATCCTCCACTTTGCTTTCCAGCACAATCCCCTCGCCCCACGAGTTGTGCGAAACGCGCATCATCGGCTTGTACTGCGTTTCGATCACCGGCGCGGAGCGCTGAATGGGCTGCGGACCGCTGTAGGCGCGGCTGCCCACATTGGCGCGGTAGCTCTGGCGGCTGGCCTCTTTCTCCGGCTGGCCCCAGGTGGAGCGCGAATCCCAGCGGTCGGCGCCGTCCCAGGCAGAGGCGCGCTGGGCGCGCGAGGCGCGCGGCGACTGCGACTGCAGCAAACTTTCCGGGATGTCATTCAAAAAGCGCGAGGCGTCCTGGTAGGCAAAGCTGCCGTACAGGCTGCGCTGCTCGGAGCGCAGCAGATAGACCTGATTTTTGGCGCGGGTGATACCCACATAAAACAGGCGGCGCTCTTCGGCCATTTCTTCGTCGTCTTCCAGCGAGCGCGAATGCGGCAGCAGACCCTCATCCAGCCCGGTGATGAACACCTGGTTGAACTCCAGGCCTTTAGCGGCGTGCAGGGTGAGCAGCGTGGGCGCGTCGTCGCTCTCGCGGATGGTATCCTGGTCCGAGACCAGCGCCAGGTTTTCCAGAAACTCATCCAGGCCGTGTTCGCTGTACTCAAAGGCCAGGCGGCGCAGCTCGTCCACGTTTTCCCAGCGGTCGCGGCCTTCTTCGCTGCCGTCTTCAATATACTCGCGGTACCTGGTGTCGGTGAGAATGCGGTCAAACAGGCTGGGCAGCGAGCCGCCGTTGACCAGCAGCGCGCGCCAGGCAGCCAGCATCATGCCAAAGTTGGCCAGCGCGGCCGAAGCGCGCCCACCTAATTTATCCCAGTAGAGCGAGGCGCTGCCGGAGCGGCCCAGGTCGGCGAGAATATCGGCGGCTTTCTGGTCCGCGCCGCGCGCCAGGGAGATTAAGGTTTCATAGGTTTTCGCGCCAATCGCGCGCGGGGGCACGTTGATCACCCGCGAGAGACTGACCTCATCGGCCGGGTTATGCACCAGGCGCAGAAAAGCGATGATGTCTTTCACCTCGCGCCGCCCGTAGAAGCGCTGCGCGCCCACCAGGCGGTAAGGCATGCCGGCATGCAAAAAGGCTTCTTCAATCAGACGGGATTGGGCGTTGGTACGGTACATCACCGCGAAGTCGCGCCCTTTGGCCGCCCCGCTGCTCATCTGATTGCGAATTGCGTCGATGATATAAGCGGCTTCGGCGCGCTCGTCGGGCGCTTCATAGTAGATCAGCTTGCTGCCCGCCCCGCGCTCAGTGAAGAGGCGTTTGGGCGTGCGGTGGCGGTTGCGGTCAATCACCGCGCGGGCGGCGTCCAATACCGATTGGGTGGAGCGGTAGTTTTGCTCCAGTAGAATCTTGCGCGCGCCGGGGTAATCTTTCTCAAAGCGCAGCACGTTGCGGTAGTCCGCCCCGCGCCAGCGGTAGATGGACTGGTCTTCATCGCCCACCACAAAAATGTTCTGGTGCGCCGAGGCCAGATGGCGCAGCATCTCGTACTGGGCCATATTGGTATCCTGGAACTCGTCCACCAGCACATGCTCAAACTTGCGCGCGTAGGTCTCGCGCACCTGGGGGGTTTCGGCCAGCAGGCGCACCGTCCACAGCAGCAGGTCGTCAAAATCGACGGCGTTGTTGGCGCGCAGGGCTTTCTCATACTGCTCGTAGACGCGCAGTACCACTTCTTCACGGTAATTGCGCGCCGGGTAATCTTTCACCCCGATCATGTTGTTCTTGGCGTCCGAGATGGCAGCGTGCAGGCTGGTGGGGCGGTGAATCTTGTCGTTGATGTTCAGGTCTTTGATCACCTGGCGCACAATGCTGACCTGGTCATCGGCGTCAAAGATCACAAAATTGCTGTCGAAGGGCAGCAAGCCGCTGCCCGCTTCGCGGCGCAAAATGCGCGCGCAGATGCTGTGAAACGTGCCCAGCCACACCCCCGACAGGCGGTTGGGACCCAGCAGGTCTTCGATGCGGCTGCCCATCTCGCGCGCGGCCTTGTTGGTAAAGGTTACCGCCAGAATGTTGTAAGGGCGCACGCCCATCTGGTCAATCAGATAGGCGATGCGGCGGGTGAGCACGCGCGTCTTACCCGAACCCGGTCCGGCCAGCACCAGGGTTTGCCCGGGGCCGGCGCTGACGGCTTCGCTTTGTTGGCGGTTAAGATTCTCTAAAAGGTCCATAGTCGCGCATGATTGTACCGTCTGGCAGGGAGGGTGTCAACCGGCTGCCAGCGGTAGAGTTTTTTCTCGAAAAAATAATCACTATACGATGTCTTTAACCGCGCCGCGAATCACGCCCAGGGCCTGCTCCAGCAGGTTCAGATCCGCCTGGCTGCCCATGTGGCCCAGGCGGAAGACCTTGCCGGCCATCGGCCCGTAACTGCCGCCCACCACCAGCCCGCCAGCGCGCAAGCGCGCGTCCAGTTCCGGCCAGGGGATGCCCTGCGGCACATTGACCGCGGTTACCGTCGGCGAAGAAACCGCCCCCGGCGCGGGGAAGAGTTCCAGGCCCAGTTCCTCAATGCCCGCGCGGCAGGCTTGCGCCACCGCTTCGTGGCGGGCGTAGGCGTTTTGCAGACCCTCTTTGAGCAGCAGCTCCGCGCCCGCGTTGAGCGCGGCTGTGCCATGCCAGTAAGGCGTGTAAGGGAAGTAAAAATTCTTTTGCGCGGTGTAAAACGGCAGAAACGCGTCGTACCCGGCGTAGTTGACCTGCTGAATGATCTCCCAGGCCGCGTCGCTGACCGAGACGAAGGTCATGGAAGGCGGCACCGAAAGGGCCTTCTGCGAGCCGCCCAGGCACAGATCGATGTGGCAGGCATCCGCGTCCACCGGCGCGCCGCCGGCCGAGGCCACCGCGTCCACATACAGCAGCGGCACACCCAGGCTGTGCTTCAGCGCGCCCAGCTCGTGGATCGGGTTGAGCGTGCCTGAAGGCGTTTCGCAGTGCACCACGGTGATCATCTTGGGCTTGAACTCGCGGATGGCGCGGTCCACTGCCTCCAGGCCGTTGAGGGTCTGGTTGAAGGGCAACTCGATCAGACGCACCTCCGCGCCCACCGTTTTGGCCATTTCACCAATCCCGCTGCCAAACACCCCGGTGGAAATGGAGAGCACACGGTCGCCGGGCAGCAGGCAGCTCTTCAACGCGCCCCACAGCCCCAGCATGCCTTCGCCGGTGTGAATGGTAACCTTGTTTTTCGTGCCTAAAATCGCCTGAAGATTGGTCTCGGTGCGGTTATACAGCTCCAGGTACTCGGTCTCCAGGTCGCCCGAGCCGAAATCGGTTTGCCAAACGGCTAAAATCTCCGGCGGCACTTTTACCGGGCCGGGGGTCATTGATATAGGATACGTTTGCATCGTCACACTCCTTCCAATCTTCAAACAGCAGGTTCAGCCTAATCATAACATATCAAAAAATGAACAAGCCCATTTTCTTCATCCTTTTGTTGAGAAAATATCTATCGTGGATAAATTCTTGAATCTCTTCTACTGAAAGTCGGTGTACCATCTAAATTTCATCGGTTCCAATTAAGGGATAGGTTAATATGCTTTTATTCTATAATTAGCAAAACAATTTTCTATTTATCGCTTTAACCAGAATTTGACATCAGGATAATGTACAGAACGATTCATCCACAAAGGGTAACCAGTTTGAAACTCGCCTTCTTTATGTTTCTATCAACACCATAAAAACAGAAACGGATAGGATGGTTTGTATATGCCCACTCCCTCTATGATCAGACAATACGAAATACTTGAACGGGTCCGCTCACTGCCGTATGGTGAACTTTATCGAGCGGTTGAGCAGTCTTCCCAATATGAAGTTCAAATCATCTTGTTGAGCGACACATTAAGGAATAATGATCGCTTCATGCTGGCTTTTCACACTACCATGGAGAAATTCCAGCGGGTGGCGCATCCAAACATACTCAAAATACTGGATTATGGAGATGACACGCAAACCTATGTCGTAATGGAACGGCGGTTATCGGAATCCCTGGGAGAGGTGCTCGCGAAAAATAAAAAACTCCCATTACCGTTCGTGAACCGTTTGCTTGCCGGGCTCGTTTCAGCCATCGAAACCCTTGATTCTTTGGGTATGCAGCATTACCAGCTTATTCCGGAGAGAATCTACTTTCGTGCTGATGGTGCAATCACACTGACAGATATCTGGTTTGATGAAGCCAACCAGGCTTGCGGTTATGTGATACCACCTGATTCGCGATGCCAACTGCCAGATGAGCCTGCGGATTTACTTGCCGCACAACACCACCTTGCCCGCCTGGTTTATGAACTACTAACCGGCAATGCAGAAGGGTGGCAAAACCTGCACTCGATATTAAAATCCCCTTCCAACTTTTCGGCATCTGGTCTTAAGAATTTGCCCATACGCACTGCTGTCTGGCTGATCTTACGAACTGCGCTCGATCCAGATCGCAGCCAACGTTTTACTGACCTGGATACATTTGTGAACTTACTGAAGACTGCGGCTGACAGCCCACCCGCACCCTCTCAACAAGAAACTCCCCTTTCATCTGCTTTAGATAAAGCGCAAAGCCGATCATCTTCCTCCCTAATCAAAAAAGATTCCCATAAACAATTACAGAAAGATCATTCAGAAGATCTTTTTCCATGGTGGTTCATTTTACTTTGGGCGCTAAGCCAGTTAATGTTCACCGGCGGATTATTTCGGGGGTATGCAGAATATTTTTCCGTGAGTCCCTTTTATTCCGGTTTAGAACTATTATCGGTGTTAGGTTTACCTGAAAAATTTATTGTCGTCGCAGCCGGTATTATTCTTCAAGGATTTCTTAATCAGGGTCGAATGAAAGACAACCGCAAATGGCTTATAAGCTCAGTTCTTTCAGCACTTGTTTTCATTCCTGTGTCTCTGATCCTTCCATCTGAATGGGATCCATTCAAATTTTTCGTCTATACATACTTTTTAATCATTAAACTGTTTCAATGGTTTTTTACATTAAGACACGAGAGAAAAGGCTGGATGTGGATAATAACCGGTCTGTTCTTTCCCGCAATGATGTCGCTATTTGGAATCGCATATCCGTATCTGCTTCTAGGGATTGCAAGCAGTTGCATTCTTGATGCTTTCATTCTTCAAAAAACTCTTACAACGAATAATAAGCAACTCTCATCCAATCCTCACAATATACAAAAGGATCGCGTAAACTTGAAACAGACCGGCCCCAAAAAAAATGTGGCCTTGTTAGCCATTGCCAGTCTGGTTGTGGCTGGGCTGATTCTGCTGCTGATCGGGTTTAGCAAACCTAAAAATTCGCTGGAATCCATCCAAAAGGAAGGTGTCATTAAAGTCGGCATCACCGGTGACTTTCCACCGTATCAATACTATGACGACAATGAATACACCGGGATCGAGATTGATTTAATGGACGAGGCAGCCCGAAGAATGGGGGTGACCACGGAATTCATCGCCATGCCGCATGATTCACTGTCTGCTGCTCTACAGGATGGCAGCATTGATATAATCCTGGGGGATTATTCCTTTTTGATGTCAGATGCCAGCTTGCAGCGCAACACCACCTATGCGCCTTCTGTCGGTGTGGTGGTCACTTATCCAGGCAGTAGTATCGTAGTCAATTCAATAGAAGACCTTGCCCAATACACGATAGTGGTTTCGGAAGGCTCTGGCGGTGAAGATTACCTGCGACAAGTTCTGGTAGATACCGGCCGCATGCCTGAAGAAAATCTGATCGTATTGGATGAGTATGCTTATTCTGATGTTTCTGAAATCGTAAAGACCGGTCAGGCAGATGCGGGAATTCTGCCACCCTATTATGCTGAAGAGGGCGAGCAAGAAGGCAGTCTTCAACCAGTTTATGAGGATATGCTTTTAACGGATGAAATTCCCATTTACACTCCGGCGGATGAAACAGAATTAGGAGAAGAAATTGACAGCATCATGCAGGATATGACATATGATGGAAGCACATCCAGGATTACAGAAAACTACCTTGGCAGCGAAATAGCCGGTGGACAGATGGCTTATGACCCATACGCCAGCGAGGAACGTCAATCCGCAAATGGCAGATTCATGGCTCAAGAAGGTAATACACCCAACATCAGCAGTGGAATCATATTAATTGGTGCTGAATATATAACCGAGGCTCAAGCACAATCGATTCTTGAGGAATTAACCGAGCCCTCGATTTTTACGCTAGGAGGTGGTGTGCAGGAAAATGGTTTTCCGGATCCTGAAAACCTCATTCTGGAAGTTCATGAGACTGACGCTATTCATCCTGGAATTGGTGCACTGGAACGTGAGGGTTACCAAATCGAACGTTCCTATTGCCTTAAGATTCGATATCGATGTGCTCCAGATTGGGTGGCACCTGGTTATTTATGGGTTTTGGAAGATGGCACAACAATCGCCTCAACATACGCTGATGACCCGTCTAGTAGTTGGGATGATTGGAATACAATTTGCCCACAAATACCGTTCGAGGAGTACCCAACAACTCTGGACAAATGGACCCTGCAAGGGAATCCCTGTCCATGAATAAAAAGATGTCACTGAAATTACCTCAACCGGTAATGAACTTTTTTGATCAAAACAGCTGTTCGAGATTGTAACCTGTTGCCAGCTTCCGGATTATTAAATATCTGACTTGAGTAATTTTCTGGGACACTTTCAATGTGATTACTCATGTTGGATGCTTCCTGGAGGATGTGCACTTGAGCAAACGCATCCATTCATCTTGGAGATATATCACACCGGCCGAATTTGAGGCAGCTTTCTGGTTGCTTCAGCCGAAAACAGACTTCCCCATAAATTAACTGAAAAAGTGCCCAAAGTTTTGGGTCCACCACATTGATTAACTGGGCTTTTCTCACCTTCTCCGCAGACGGGGACGGATCTGTTTCCACCCAGCTGCTCAGGATCAAATTTCTGCTGGAAAGAGCCGATAACAAGCGAATTTTGCTTATCAATTATGAATTCGTCGGCTTTCGCGTGGCGAAAATGACACCCCCTCCAACTCCCCCGCTGGGCGGGGGAGAGAAACTTGGCCTCAGCGTTGAACAATTCATACCCAATTCTTTTTTTCCATATCCCTGCTGCGCGGGGTTTGGGTATTCACTCAATCCCAAGTCACCTTCCCTGGCTTTGGAATATCCCTTAAAAAGTGGACACGGTTAATGTCCAGAAAGAAGTTCGAACTCGATAGGGCTGAGATAGCCCAAAGATGAATGTAGCCTTTGGCGATTGTACCAAACCTCGATGTATTCGAAGA
>NZ_LGCL01000020.1 GCF_001306115.1 Ornatilinea apprima
AGCAGCGCTACCTGGTTCATTACATAGGGCTTAAACACGGGGTGGGCTTGTTTTCTTCTCATTCCTTTATTGAATCATTGCTTTTTAAAAATGTAAAGGGGCTGTCCTCTACTTTTTGGACAGCCCCTTATCCCCCATAGGGGATTATCCCCCGCGGGGTACAGGCCGGCGGCGGGTTAGACCAATTCGGCTTAAGCTTGATCACCGGCAAAAGTCCCCAGGCGCAGCCGATCTTAATGGGGAAACATAAATTCGCCGGCAAGAAAGAAGAGAAAAAGCGCGCCAATCACGGTAGCCACATAAACCAATAGCGCCTTTTCCTTCTGTCTGAGGATTGCCAGGAGACCTGTGATGAAGGCCGAAATTCCAGCAGCCATTCCAGCCAGCATGGTAAACGCCAGCGCCGGTCTCGCACTTATATCTGCCAGAATGCTATCCCCTGCCGGGACCGATTGGTATAACCCCTTCGCGAATGACGAGCCGATGGAAAACAAAATTGGCATCGCGACGATAAGTACAACTGACCATCTGCCGGAGGCGGTTTTTGGAATTAATTTCCAGGACTGTTTTTTCATTGACTCTTTCATTCATCTCCGTAGACGAACCAATTACCTGGTTTCGCGCTCATTCCATCGATCGTCTGCTCTGCTCGCAGTAAAAGGGCTCTCTTCCCGATTTTTGCTATCCGCCTGATATGAACCCCAACCTTCCGGCGCGCGCCGAGATGGGCGCCGGCATTCTCACACACCGGTAATGACGGTCTTGGGATCGTGGAAGGTTTGCTGCACTTCTTCATAGAATCTGCCGGCATGCAAACCATCCATTAACGCATGGTGCCCTTGCACACTTAATGGCATCTTGATCTTGCTTCCCTCTTCGAAATACTTTCCCCACGCGAACCGCGGCACGGAGTCTTCTGGCAGCAACCGCATGGGATGCATAATACTGGTAAATGACACCCACGGGATGGCTGTCATGAACAACAAATCATCCCGCTGTTGATCTTCTTCCAGCAATCTGGGCCTCTTTTGCACGCAAGCGATCTTTTCCAACGCTCTCGATAGAAACTGCGAGAAATCCGTTGTGTAGTTTAATGTACAGAAACTAAAAACATCATCTTTCCCCAAGATCGTCGTGGATGGATGGACAACTTCGTGTTCGATGACGGATCCAGAGCGTATTCGGTAGCGAAATTCGGGTATTTGATTGGCCGCACGCGTTACCAGATAAATAATCGCCACATTGAGCGAAACCCGTTTTTCTCTCACAAACGATAAAAGGTTCGTCAGGTCTACATTGGCACATAAGGTGAAATGTGGGAATTCAAAAGAATTGTATAGGTTGAAGTGTTCGCGTCTGGGCCAGGTGTCGATATCGATCTGACGCATAGTTCACCTCCTGCTGGTATTGCGCACAATTCCATTGTACATCAACCAACAGACCTAAGACCCTTTGGGGCACAAGGCCTGCCGCGAAGCGGCGTGTTTGGGAGTGGGGCTGTCGTGCGCCGCCGAAAGCGACAGTCTCCAGCGTCAGGTGCACGCTTTGTTAGCCCGTTTTTGACTATAAGACTATTTTGGATTTAACAACAATCCCAATTATAAAGAACTCTTGAGAAATTTTTACTCAGTAAATCTTGCTCCGAAATAAAGAAGTTTGCCACACCGCAATCACCCCACATAATACCTGCTTCATCGTCGGTATCCATTTGGAAAAGAAGCATAAGTTCTTCCTCTTTATAAATTTCAAACTCTCTAGGGTCGTTTTGTGTGAAATATGGATAGCCACCAATTTTATGACCATCAGAACGAAATAGTTTCTCGTATTCTTCGTAAACCTTTTGGTATTCCTTGAAAAGTTCGTATTTCATCTTAGGATCGATGGTTAAGATTGTTGGCTCAAAATGATAATCAACAACTGACATAGGGGCATGTTTCAGACTGAAAGAAAGAGCAGACTGTTTTTCAATTGGCAACACATCAGGCTTTGGTAAAAAATCAAACTTTGATACTAAAAAACTCTCGTCTTCTGTGACTTCAGGAAAATACATAATCCTGAAATCTTCCTGCTTGGCAGGACTTTCGAAACATGCGCCATAAACATCGCTTGCGTTGGAAATATAAAATTGTAAAATGCCTATTTCAGGAAAAGGTGATAATTTGGGGGTTTCACCAAAGTTTATTTGGGCAAGCAAAAACATCGCTTGACCTTTGGAATCTGTTGGGTATTGAAGACCTTTTGGGAAATAAGGAAATCCTCCAAACTTGCTTTGCCAAAGGGAGAGATTATCTACCGCCTTTGTTTTTATTTCGATAAATGGCTTGATAGTGGCTTCTATTTTTTCTTTGTAAATCAACAAGTCACTTGGTAAATCAACTTCTACCATAAAACCCTCCAGTACAACTTTGATAAAGAGAACGGGCTAACGGTTTGCGTTATTGGCACCGGGTTGGCGTGGACTGCCGCGAAGCAGCTTAAAGCCAGGCACATCAGGTGCGCGCATTATTAGCTTGCGTTTCTGCCTTCCTTTGGGCCATAGACAATCAACCCCGAATCGTTATCTTCCATCATTGTATCGGTAGAAAACGGCAAAAGCTGAAACACCAGGATCAAGTCGCCAGTTGCTCCGGAGGCATTGAGGGCTACAAAGAATAAAAGGAAGGGTACAAAGGCGATTGGTACGATCATCATGAGTAACAGCCCAACCGCGGTGAGTAGCACGAGAGGGGATAGACCTACGATAAGAAATTGGTTTCGCGGAAAGTAAACGCCGGAGGGGGCTGCAGTATAAGGAAGGAGCCCCTGAAACCCAAACTTCGGAGGTTGGCTTGAGAACAGCCAGTAAAATAAGCCGTGTACAAATTCATGAAGGATCAAAACGGCAATCAGAGCGAGGCTGAGATTGCGAAAAAAGAATGGAGGAATAACGAAGGAGCTACCTGTGGCAGTCGAGCTGAAAAAATCATTAAGCCGCATCCCGTTCAGGGCAGTTGGTCGAAGGGCGTTTACGAACATCACGAGCAGCCAACCAGTGATGAGGAGCAACGCGATGCCAGCAATTACTGCGCCAAACATAAATTTTGGATTCTTGGATGGTTCGATAACGGTGTAACGGGAATAATTGGACGGAAGAGATACATTTGCCTTCATAATGAAATCATAAACCTAACTCCACAATGGGAAAACAAATACCCCTGCGGGGTACAATACCCCTGCGGGGTGCAGGCTTGCGCGCGGGCTGGCGAGGACTGATCGCGATGCGGCGTTTTATTGTTCACCTGCCTTTGTCTCTGCCCATTTCAATAGTGATTTTGAAAAACGCAGACTTAACTCATCTCCATGTCTTTCAATTATCTCTGATATTTCCTGAAATGTGATGACATTTTCTTGTCCTTTAGGGTTGTTAGGCTGTATGTAAGCTATCTTAATATCGTAATCGGCTTGCGTAATTTCAAAACTTTTGTTTTTATCAAAGGCAATAAATTCTAGATTCTGTAACATACCGAGCAGAAATTCATATTTTTTCTTGCTGTTAGTTGCTTTGTATATTTTGCGAACACCATCTAGTAATTCAACCAGCCCAACCTGTTTTGCTCTATCTAAATACCAATCTTGCTTATCTCGTCGTGAACTTACATCGGTTTTGAGTTCGATCAATATAATTGTTTTACTATCGCTCGCTTTTGCAAGATAATCAACCTTGAAAGATTTGTTGATGTCTATATCGTGATCAATTGTCCCAACACGGATAGGAAATTCTGGTATTATGCCTTCAATATTGACACCAAATTTATAAAACAGAATTTCAGGAAGATATATCGAAAAGAATATATCAGCACGTCTTTCTAATTGGTACGCTGGCAAATTTCTCCACATATCCAAATTAGCGAAAATGGCGTTTGTGTGTGTCATGGTTTTTTTACCTTTTTGTGCCGAGCGTCGCCGAACGGTTAGTGTTAGTGGTTGTGGGGCTGGCGTGGACTGCCACAAAGCGGCTCAAAGCCAAGCTGCGTGAAATGCTCGAAAATGCCGCAGAATCCCCGCCGATCGCGTCTACACGTTTATTAGCCGCTTTTTTTCAAGCAAAGGCTATTTGTCAGAGGTTGTTCATACATGAAGTTTGCAATCAGAAGAATGTCCTTTCTGATAGCATCTTTAATCATGTTATATTAAATTATAAGTCTCACTTCTGTTGAGGAAGTATGGCAAGTATTTGAAATTTAATTCTATTTATGGTTTCCGAATAGTCATTCGTTTCTCCCTTGATGCCTATACCTAATGATGATGCAAATATTCCTAATCCACCTTGAGCCTTGTCATCCTCACCAACGGTTAGAAGAATCTCGAATTCAATAGGACTAAGTAAAGGACTTTCGTCCTTACCAGATGCGACTCGATCAACATAATGGCCCCTGATTTCTGACCATTTCACATATTTAGGATTTATGCATGCACCTTTTTCCTTTGCATAGTCCTGGGCAATGGAGACACCATCAATAATTTCTGTAAGTGTCTGTGCAATAAAGTTTCCGAGTTTCATTTTATTCATATTTTTGGCTCTCAATTTTTTTCATTTTCTTTAGTGTGCTAACGGTTTGCGGCATCGTCCCCGTATGGGATACCTGTGCTAGAGTGTACGTGAATTTGGGCAAGGAAAAGCTCTCTTTCTTCATTATCCCCACTGCTATTCATTATACTCACCCCCCAATTCCGCGCAACAAAAAAGCGCCCCCGTTGTGTGCTTCGCGGAGAGCGCTTCTATCCCATCACCGGCCGGAACTTGCGCGAAGCTCGCCTGTATACGCAACTCGATGCGCATCCATTGTTGCTTGATTCAGGAAGACTTTCTCCATTTCCCTTTGACAACTCTTTCATTTAGCGTTACATTGTGTATATACGATATATACAGTTTGGAAGGAGTATTGGGAGCAATGGAAATTCTATCCGTTCAGAACCTGAACAAGCACTACCCCAAGTTTGACCTCAAAAACGTCTCTTTCAGCCTCGAACAGGGCTATATCATGGGCTTCATCGGACGCAACGGTGCGGGCAAGACCACGACCATCAAGTCTATCATGCGCCTTGTCCACCCCGATTCAGGGACGGTTGCCGTGATGGGCAAGAATTTCGCTGATGAAGAATTTGTCTGCAAACAGCAGATCGGGTTGGTGCTTGGCCAGGTGTCCTATTATCCAACGAAAAAGCTTTCGGTCATTGCCGACGTTACTCGCCGCTTTTACCCCGAGTGGGATGCCAATGCCTTTGCCGGCTACCTCAAACGGTTTGACCTCGACCCAGACAAGACCGTTAAGGAACTCTCTGACGGCATGCGGGTCAAGTTCGCGCTTGCCATGGCCCTCTCGCACAACGCCCGCCTCTTGATCCTCGACGAGCCCACCAGCGGCCTGGACCCTGTCTCGCGGGACGATTTGCTCGAACTTTTCCAGGAGCTGATCGAGAACAGCGAACGCAGCATCCTCTTCTCCACGCAGATCACGTCCGATCTCGATAAGTGTGCTGATTACATTACCTACATTAAAAATGGAGAGATCATCGCCAGCACCTCCAGAGATGACCTGGTCAATTCTTATAAAATCGTCAAGGGTACCAGGGCACAGCTCACCGAAACCCTGCTGCCCCAACTGATTGGCTGCAAGAAGAATGACTTTGGTTTCACCGCTCTCTTGCGCACAGATAACTTGCCAAACGCGGACGGGTTGGAGATCGCCCCCGCGGACCTCGAATCGATCATGATCCACATCGAGAAGGAGTAAAGAAAAATGAAAGCTCTGCTGCTTAAAGAACTCAAACTGGCGATGCACCCGACCACCTACCTGTTTATGGCAATTGGCTCCATGCTGATGATCCCCTCTTATCCCTATTACGTGGCTTTTGTCTACACCTGCCTGGGTATCTTCTTCATTTTCCTGTCTGCCAGAGAAAACAAGGATATCTTTTTTACCGCCTCCCTGCCGGTTAGAAAAAGCGATGTGGTTAAGTCTCGAGTCGTCACCGTTGCCATCATCGAACTGCTGCAGCTCGCGATTGGCATTCCTTTTGCCATCATCGGCATCCGCATCAACCCCAATGCCGCCGGTAACCTGGCCGGGATTGAAGCCAACATGGCTTTCTTTGGCCTGGTGTTGATCATGTATGGTCTCTTCAACGCCATTTATCTTCCGCTTTTCTACAAGACTGCCGTCAAAGTGGGTATCCCCCTGATTTTCGCCAGCATCGCCGTGACGATTTATGTAGTCGCTGTTGAGTTAGCGGTGCAGATGATTCCTGTTCTCAAAACGCATTTGGATACCACCGATCCGGCGATGGCGATATACCAATTCCCCATTTTGATCGCGGGCTTGCTTACCTTCGCCCTGGCTCTATGGCTGACCTACCGCAAATCAGCGGCCAACTTCGAAAAAGTGGACTTGTAAACCCGCATGGATATTGTTATTTCCAACACCTCTGGGGATCCGATCTATCAGCAGATCTTTGACCAGATCAGCGCGCAGATCATTAAGGGTCAGCTGCCCAGTGAAACCTGCCTGCCGCCGATCCGGACGGTTGCCAAAGAGCTGCGCATCAGCGTGATCACGGTCAAACGCGCCTGGGAAGAACTGGAACATGCCGGCCTGATTTACACCATGGCCGGCAAAGGTTGTTTTGTCTCTTCTCTGCAGCCAAACGTTCTGAACGCCAAGCGCGACCAGCTGGCCGGCGAAAAGCTCGCCAAAGATTTAGAGTATTACAAAACCCTCGGGCTTTCTCTCGACGAGATCATCGCCATGCTCAAGAAAATCTATGATGAAGGTTGATTTTTTGGTTATTGAAAACTCTGATCTTCGCAAAGGGGTGACCCAATCCGCGTCAAACAACCCTGGTACTCCACAAGAATATCAAACAAAAACGCCCTCTATTTCTGTGTAGAGGGCGCGCCATTCTTAAAAATTATTGGCATTTGCGCGGAGCGTACCTGGCGCACGCGTGCATGCGTCTGGGTCCGCGGGGGAGAGGGATAATAAGTGTCAATCGAACGTCTGAATTACGCCGCTTCGCGGCGCAGCGCCGGCTTGAATGAATTGTCAGGCATCATTCCCCGAATATTTCAGCGTAAGACGCAGCATGTCAAAGAGCTGTATTCCATCCTCAAAGATTGGCTCGGGGTAGTTCTTGACAAAGAAGTCATGGTCAATGCTGGTAACCCGAAAACCTTGCCGCTGGTAGAAAGCGAGTTGATAGCCGAAGGTGCCGGTGCCCACCTCCAGCTGCCGCGCGCCAGCGATGCGAAAGAAATCAATCACCCATTTCAATAGCGCTGTGCCGTATCCAGACTTCTGGTGGGCCGGGTGAACAGCGATGCTCATAAGCTCATGTGTGTCTGTGCCGCGCGGCTGCACGACGCATGCACCAACCACATCTCCATCAATTGAAGCAACGAAGCACTTGGAGGAGGAAAGATAAGAGCGAATCTTGTCTTCCGAGGGATCGGCAAGCAGCAGCAGCTCGATTGGGGCATTTGTTACAGGAACTTCTTGGATCAGTAGTGACATGGTTATCGATTTCCTAAGGTTTGCGGCATTATCCCCATAGGGGATCGTCCTCGTAGGGGATCATCCCCGTAGGGGATCGTCCCCGAGGCGAAGCTGAGAGGGATACTTGCGGGTGGGCGGGAGCAGGACCTATCTCAATGATCCGTAGCAGCCGTCTTTGCCTTGCAACTGTTTGTCTGATATTTTTCCCTTCCCTTATGCAACTTCTTCTTCAAACGTGAACAAATGCCTCATAAAGCAAGCTGTTCCAATATTTCACGCGCTTGTGCTGCAACTGCCTCTTTCAACTCGCCGGGCTCCACCACCTCTACAAAGCCAGCCAGGCCAAAGACGAGCATTTTCGCCTGCAAGTCAGAATCCATGGAAAGGGATATTGTCTTCCACCCATTATCTTCTGCGTCAGCGGCCATTTCCCAGCGCCCGGGCATCAGTGTTTTGATGAATGATATCCGCTCAGGGTGAACTCTTAAGGTGCAATGGTACCCGGACGAAAAATTTTCCAGGTTCTGCGTGTGCGCGCGCCAGTATGCCGGCAGGTCAAAATCGGGACGGCGGGTAAAGGATCCATCGAGCAGTTGCACTGAATGGAAACGATTGACGCGATAGGTACGCAGTTCCCCGTCGCGTTCGGCGAGTAAATACCACACGCTCGACTTGCAGATCAGGCTATAGGGGGCCAGCGTGCGCTCTGCAATTTTACCGTCAAAATTCTCATACTGCGCATGGATCATTCTGTCTTCATACACAGCCCGCTGAATCTCCTCCCAATAAGGCGAGATTGAAGTCTCGTGCCACCACCACGTCGGGTCTATCATCAGGCGTTGGCGAATATGATCGGCGGTGGAATGATGCGGATTAGGTAAAGCTGCCAATAGCTTAAGTAAGAGACGTTCTCCGGCGTCGCCCAAACCCACATCGCGCAAGGCTTCACTGTTGCTGCTGACAAACAGGCTTTGCACTTCCTTTGTGTTTAAACCCGTCAGCGTGGTGCGATACGCCTCGTCAAGCGAAAACCCGCCCCCGTGCCCGCCTTCGCTGTAAACGGGCACACCCGAAAAGGATAATGCGTTGATGTCGCGCAGGATCGTTCGGCGTGAGATCTCTAATTCCTCCCCCAATGCTTTGGCGGTCATCTTGCCGCGCGTTTGCAGCAAGAGAATGATCGACAACAATCGGTCTGCTCGCATGGCTGTTTTCCTCATTTTTTGAGTGACACAAGATGTCACTCAATGGCGTGTATCATCAAAATATACCAGAAAACAAAAGGAAAAACGTAATGATTAAGACAACAAAAAGTTATTTTGATTTGGGGGATGGGCAATTGTATTACGAGACCGCGGGCGAGGGAATGCCGCTTGTATTGTCCCACGCCGCCTTCCTGGACAGCAGAATGTTCGATACCATCTGGGAGCCGCTGGCAAAACATTTCCACGTGATTCGATACGACATGCGCGGCTTCGGGAAGTCCAGCCCAGTCACGGGTGCGCTTTGCCGCCGCAACGATCTGGTTCAAATGTTGAATCATCTCGATGTAACAGAAGCACATCTGGTGGGATGTTCCAACGGCGGGCAGATCAGCCTCGACCTGGCTCTTGAACAACCACAACGCTTCAAATCCTTGACCCTGGTGGACTCAACCCCGAGCGGCTTTGAACTACAAGTAGAACCTCCCCGCTATATCATGGAGATGTTCGACGCAATGCAACACGGCGACATGGACCGCTCCAGCGAACTTCAAATCCGCGTCTGGCTGGACGGCGAACAACGGGAACCAGACCAGGTTGACTCGACTTTACGCAAAAAAGCTTTGGAGATGAATCGGATTCCTGTAGCGCAAAATACGTTCTTTGCCGCCGACATGCAGCCAGCCAGCCCGCTTACCCCTCCCGCCATTGCCCGCCTGGAATCGGTAAACTGCCCCACATGGATTGTCGCCGGAGCGCTTGATCATTGCGAGGTCTTGCGCGCTGCTGATGAAATGGTCAAACGGATTCCCGACGCTCGAAAAACGATCATCGAATCCAGCGGGCATGTTCCCAGCTACGAACAGCCTGAACGGTTTGTCAAATTGTTACTGGATTTTCTGAGCAGGATTCATTAACCTGAGGTGCTGCCATATCTTAATACCCATACATTTGCCATTCCCGAAGGATGCCGAGACGGTGAGCGATGGACTTTACTGGCAACGAGGCAATCTCAATATTTGACTTATGAACCACTCCCCCTTTAATCTCCCGGCTCTGCCCGCAGGAAACGCCCATTTTCAAACATCAGAAAATGGGGTAGAAAAACAAAAAACGCTCTCCATTCAGCACGTTGTGTGCTTCGCGGAGAGCGCTTTCTATTGATAACCAATCGTTAGGCGGTTTTATATGGCCCATGCTCATTGGAGTGAGCGCGAATTTATCAAGACAATTCTTCACGGTGATTCATGGAAAACTGGAGTCTTGCTATCAGCATTTCCCCTATCAATAGGGCGACGGCTACCACGCCACCGAGCCCGGCACCCCATAAAATCAGTACACCCCGGTGCGCATACCAGGCTCCGCCGAACCAAAGGAACGCGTAAATACCTGCTATTCCCCATGCGCTCAGGTGACAGATCCACAGCCACTGGCGCTCTCCGAACAGGAGGAGAAGCAGGGTACTGAGAACAGGCAGCGCTGGCGGCAGGCAGAGGAGCCACATCACATCGTGGCCTAAGGCACCTTCCACATAATCTTTGAGAGGTATCAGGCACGCGCAATAACCATCACCCAGCCAGACAAGAGGGCGAGAGCACGATTCTTCTGTCGCCGGGTGGCTGTCGGCAAACCAGGGTCCCATGGTTGTCGCCAGCAGAAGCACCAGAAGTGCCACTCGCCCAAAGGTCTTCAGTTTGCTGACCTGAAACATAATCCATCCCTTCTCCGAGGACGATCCTCTACACAATGCCGCCCAACGGTTTGCGGCACTATCCCCGCAGGGGATTATCCCCGCAGGGGAGCGTCCCCGAAGCGAAGCTGAGAGGGATACCCTGCGGGTAGGCAGCGGAACGCGAATCTGCTCGAAGCCACGCAACGTCAGGTGCAAACAAGGTTAGGCGTGTTCTATTGGTAATGGATACTTTTCGTAAATCATTTTTAAAATCGTTTCTTCAGCATAGCCCTGTTTTCTCAAATTGCCTGCTAGTGTGGCTCGAATACCTGCATTGTCGTCAAATGGATACTGTCTGAGTATTCGTTCATGTTCCAAAGATTCTCGCTCACTCCATTTGGGAGAGAGCAGCGATAATAGTTCTACTTGATGGGGGAACATAATCCTTCGACCATCCTGGTTTTCAATGCGATGGGCCAATTCATATTCTACAGAAAGAGAAAAAGTGACATCAGCAAAAACCAGGTAAAGGAGTTCGTCTAAATCCAATGTGATTTGCCGGCTGAATTCATGGCCTCGTTCAGCATTGACATAATGATAACCCCTGGAATCAACTTCGATGTGGGGCCGCCCGCTTTGTTCAGAATACCCAAAAGTCGGCAATATATTTCTTGGCGCTCCAATTATTTTCGCCAGCTTTTCGACTTGGTATTGGATTTGTGGCAAATTTAATATCATGGTACCTGGCTTCTGTAGGAAGGAATAGCCTAACCGTTTGCGTTAGCGGCGCTGGGGCGGGCGTGGACTCTGCCTGGGAGCGGGATTCTTTTTGGGCATGGAAACTACCTGAGGAGCCGCATGCCCAAAGGGCAGTCCCACCAGTCAAGTGCACGCGGTGTTAGGCCGCGTTCTTGCTTATTACGAGTTGAATAACTTCATTAAGATGAATTTCTACCGACTGAGGCTCTGTAAAAAATTCGCTGTTTCGACATGAAAGAAAATAAGCAATCATTTCGCCGCTGGTCTGCCATTTAAGTCTTTCGTATCCCAATAGAGGTCTTTTACGAGCAATTTCTAGGGAAGGATACAATTTATCTTGGTATTGCAAATCAAAGGCGGCAACTTGAGACGCAGTTTCTATAGACCCATTGTAGTCCATTAAGCCGATTTCATAATGGCTATCAAATTGGTCACGAAATTCACTGGCGGTTATGGATGTTCTACCTTCTTTATTTGTCTTTGGAAAATAAACTTGGAAAGGGTTTTTGCTTCCTGAACGCACAATCATTCGGACAATAATATCGCCCAAATTTTGCTCATCATTGCAAACAACTTGAATATCAATCTGTGAAGGCAGTTTCATTTTGGAAGTGGCTACTTTTTGTATATGACTTTAGACTTTCCTATCAGCGCATTTAACTTTTTACGCCCAGCGACTTTGATTACAAAGTGGCCTAACGGTTTGCGACTTCGTCCCCGCAGGGGATCGTCCCCGTAGAGGATATCCGCGGGTGGGTAGAATCCCGCTTTCGGGGCTGAATCCCCTCAAGTGTGGGCAACGCTCGCACTTGTCCACTGCACGCTTTGTTAGGCACCGCTCATTTTAACACTCAAAATTGCTTGTTTTATGGCTTCTCGGCTTTCTAACTTTGAAACCACAACTTTTCTTAACCATTTGTTTAATGCTTTCAAGTTAAGGTGGAACGCAAACAGGGTTTGCCATTTTGCATAGTTTGCCAACTTGGGATTCGCAACAATTTTTTTTATTCGCATGAAGATCGAATCATAAACGACATAAACCGCAAGTACGTAAACAAACGGCAAAAACAAGATTGTCAGAATTAGCGGCATAAGGAGTGTTAGCAAGTTTTGCATGGATAGGAATGCTCCAAAGTCAACAATCATGTTGTAAATAGCATACGCAAGGAATCCAACACCAATTAGCCCTACAATGGGCGCAAGCAGAGATTCAACCCGTTTGAATTCAGGACGGGCTGATGCTGCGCCTAGCAAGGCTCCAAGTAATGCTAAGACTGGAACCAAAATTAGTTCCACCCATAAGTTGAATACATAAAGATCCGTAATGAATTCGATAAAGACAACAAGTTTGATGTTATCGACAACAGCCTTTCGAAAATAATCATCTTCTCGTGCGTGGCTAATATTGACGAACAAAACAAAAGCAACACCTAAAATCCAAATAATGGTATCGCTCAGATAAGAAATATTCCATAAATTTATTCTGTGCAAAAGATAGATCATTGTTCCGATATACAACACCATCAGAATCGATGAAATAAAAATCACTTTTTGAGCGAATGTTTTGAAGACTTTCACAAACGATTTGCGAATTTTCTTTTGGGAAAGCGCCCAAACAAAAAACACCCCCAACCATATAATTATTGCAATCTCTCGGTTATCCAAAATGTTATTTAGAGATTCCATCTTTTCCTTGAAAACGAAGGTGCCCAACGGTTTGTGTTACTTACGTGTGGGCGGGCGTGGACAATGCTTGGGAGCAGGAAAAACTCAAAGCCAGAAAAATGCTTATAAATCGCGCAGAATCCCGCCAATCCGCTGCACGCTGTGTTGGGCGTTTTCTAAATTAATTGTTTACAGAAAACACCTTAATGTTATCGAAACACACTTTTGCATTTGGGCTGGCTCCTATTGCTATTGAGCCAGATGGTAGATTTTGATTGTCTGATAAGGTTGAAGTGAATACATTTCCATTTATAAAAATATCGATATTTGAGCCAATTGCGCTAATGCGAATTTTCGTCCATTCATCTTTTGGTACTACAAAAGTTTTATTGCTATCTAGCCAATTGCCACCTTCCCTATTAAGTTCAATTGAATTTTCTTCAAGTTCATAACTAAGAAAAGCCCCTTCATGATCCCTTAGAAAAACTTCACCATCGAATTGATTAGAAGCTATCTCAAAAATGGTAAACTCAGGCTCAAATCCTCACGAGGAACGAGCCGATGGACCTTACAGACGAACAATGGAAAGTAATCAAACCGCTTATACCAGAACCACCGAAACGAGCCGATG
>NZ_LGCL01000030.1 GCF_001306115.1 Ornatilinea apprima
TTGCATGGCTTCAGAATTATCGTCGTATCCTGGTTCGGTTTGATCGCTTGGTTGAGAACTATATCGGCTTTGTCCATTTGGGCTGCTTGGTGATCTTACTCAAACACTATTTTTGAGATGACTTCTATTCATTTATGACGGAAATGGGAAATTGATTGAGAAATATCCGTTTAAGTGAGATAGGATTGTTGTACACATATTTCTGATTTCTGATTAAATTGTTTTCCGACCTGTATTCGAAGACAAAACCGTTGGTTTCGGCTTGCTGATAAAAATTGAAATGCCAATAGAATTAATTGATTAAAACAAACGAGAGCTATATCAGGAAGTGTCTAGATCCAGAGAGTCATGGGCAATCCAGCAAACAAAATGAATTTAATAGAATTGAGCGGGTTGAGTTTCCTCACCCGCTCGATTGATTCTTGTCGTTATTTATTTTTTCTTAACACTCGCTGTGCCCGCAGGCATAGCATTTTCTACAGCCCTCTTCGTTCACCAGGGCGGCCTGGCCGCATTCGGGGCACAGGTCGCCGATTTTGAGCATGGGCATCTCGGTGATGGGGGTTTCTTCGTCGCTGTGGCGGTTGCCGTTCTTCTGCTCGGGGGCGGGGGCCTGCGGGCTGCTGAGGCGCTCGTCGCGGGCGGCCAGATAGTCTTTCAGCACCTGGGCCAGGCCGTCGGGCAGGGAGAGCACGCGGTTGGGGCCGAAGCCGAGGGGACGCCCGCCGCCGATGCCGGTGAGCTGGATCATCACGTCGCGCAGGCGTTTGGACGGCTCGATGGGCGAGGACAGGCGCAGGATGTAGGAGATAAGGCGGCCGATGGCTTCGGAGACGGCGGCGGTGTCGGAGCCGGCCTTGGCGGTGTTGATGAAGACCTCAAAGGGCTGGCTGCCGCCGTTCTCGTTGATGGTGATGAAGGCTTTGCCCAGCGGGGTCTGGCTGGTGTAGGTGAAGCCGGCCAGCGAGCGCGGGCGCGGTTTCTTGGAGGCGGACCATAACTGAAGCTGGTCAGCGGGTTTTTCGACGACCGGTTCGGCTTTCTTCTGGGCGGTGGAGTGGGTCTCCAGCACGACCTGCTCGCGCGAGCCGGTAACGTAGACGGTGATGCCCTTGCAGCCCAGCTCCCAGGCCAGCATGTAAGCGGTGGCCACTTCTTCCACGGTGGCGCCGGCGGGGAAGTTGATGGTTTTGGAGAGGCTGTTATCCACAAAGGCCTGCATGGCGGCCTGCATGCGCACGTGTTCTTCGGCAGTGATGTCGGCTGAGACGACGAAGGTGTTGCGAATCGCTTCGGGCAGTTTCTCGACGTGCTGGCAGGTGCCTTCCTGCATCACCTGGTTGAAGATCTCCTGGCGGGTCTCGGCGTCGATGCCGGCGTTGACCAGGGCTTTCTCGAAGGCCGGGCTGGCGTAGGTGAGCTGCAGGTCGCGGCCGTTGTCGTTGACGTGACGGATGTAGGCCAGAGCGAAGACCGGCTCGCAGCCGTAGCCTTCACAGCCTGCCACGGTGGCGATGGTGCCGGTGGGGGCGATGGTGGCTTGGGCGGCGTTGCGGATGCCGTGCCGCAGAATGCCCTGGGTAACCGCGTCCCAATCGATCTCCGGGCGCCCCCAATCGTTCTGGTAGGGCTGCAGGGGCTGGGGCGGCTGCCAGGTGAGGTTGGCCGGGTCATAGATGGAGCCCTGAATGGCGGGGAAAGCTCCACGGGCTTCGGCCAGGCGGATGCTTTCGAGCATGGAATGGTAGCGGATAAATTCGATCACCTGGGCGGCAAATTCCTGGCCTTCGGGCGACCCATAGCGGATGCCGCTGGCGTACATCAAGTCGGCCAGGCCCATAATGCCCAACCCGATGCGGCGTGCGCGCAGGGCGGCTTCACGGAGCTGCGGCACGGCTGGCACATAGGCATTGGCGTCAACCACATCATCCAGGAAGCGTGTGGCAGTGATGGTGCTTTCGCGAATTTTCTCCCAATCGGGTGATCCGTCTTCCAGGATATGCTGATTGAGGTTAATCGAACCCAGGCAGCAGTTTTCATAGGGGCCCAGCCACTGCTCGCCGCAGGGGTTGGTGGCTTCGAGGGTGTAGAGGTGCGGCACCGGGTTCTGGCGGTTGGCGGCGTCGAGGAAGAGCATGCCTGGCTCGCCGTTGTGGTGCGACTGCTGGACGATTTTTTGGAACAGCTCGCGGGCCGAGACGCGGCTGTAGGTGCGCAGGGGCAGGCCAACTTTTTCGGCTTCTTCGAGGGTGCCGTGGAAATTGCGGTAGGCGGGGTGCAGCACGTCGGGGAAGCGCAGCTCCCACTCTTCGTCATTCTGCACAGCACGCATGAAGGCGTCGGTGATGCCCACCGAGATATTAAAGTTGGAGATCGCGCCTTCTACGGTTTTACAGGTTACGAACTCTTCCACATCCGGATGGTCCACACGCAGCACGGCCATATTGGCGCCGCGGCGCGAGCCGCCCTGGGCCACTTCTCCGAAGGCGTGATCGTAAACGCGCAAAAAACCGACCGGGCCGGTGGCTTTGCCAGCCGAAGATTTCACCATCGCGCCGGAAGGGCGCAGGCGCGAGAAGGAAAAACCGTTGCCGCCGCCGGTCTGTTGGATAAGGGCAGCGTCGCGCAGAGTCTGGAAAATGCCGGTGGATTCGCGGCCCATGTCGTCGGCGATGGGCAGCACAAAACAGGCGGCGAGCTGCCCCAGGGGGGTGCCGGCGCCAGTGAAGGTGGGTGAATTGGGGAAGAAGCAGCGCGAAGCCATAAGGCGGTAAAAAGAGCGGGCCTGCTCGATCACGTCTTGCTGGTAGGATTCTTCCACCTTGGCGATATGGTAAGCAACGCGCCAGAACATCTCGTCGATGGTTTCGATCGGTTTGCCTTCATCACCGCGGCGCAGGTAGCGGCGGGTGAGGATGGCGGCCGAGTTTTCGGTCAGCTCGATGGAAGGCAAATCCGCGGGCAGGGGGGGCGTCGCGTAAATATGTTGGTCTTTGGTTTGTATTTTATCGGCCATTGGGCAACTCCTTAACCTTCTAATAAGCGATCAATTTCTTTGCGAATGGCTTGCAAATCGTCTAACTGTAAGTACACAATCGCGTAGCGGATGTAGGCAATCTGGTCCAGTTCTTTGAGGCCGTTGATAACCATATCTCCCACCACGCGGGAGGAAACTTCGGCGCGGCCCATGCGCTGCAACGCGGATTCAATCTCGCCAACCAGGCGCTCGATCTGTGAAGCCGGTACCGGGCGCTTGGCGCATGAGATGCGAATGCCGTGGGCGAGTTTTTCGCGATTAAATTCTTCGCGCGTGCCGTCCTGCTTGACAATCAACGGGGTGGCGAGGATGGGACGCTCATACGAGCTGAAACGCTGGCCGCAGCTTTCACACTCGCGCCGTCGGCGGATCCCTCCGCGATTGTCATGGGTGGTATCAATGACACGCGATTTGTCGTTCTGGCAATATGGACACCGCATATTCCCCTGACCTCCTTTCTGACAGTGTCTTGCCCTAGATGTGGTGATGCGAGAAAGGTATTTCAGAAAATAACACCCCCAGATGTGGGGGTAATGAACAGCACCGACCTTATATGTGGTGATGAAACTTATTTTAGCATATCCGTTCGACCAATGCAAGGAAAAAAAGGACTTTCTAATCTTAAAACTTTACTGGGGAACAAAGGACTGAAAAACCGCAATTTAATGAGGAAAACGGCCATTTCTTAAAAAAACACGGCGAATTGGAAGCGTTTGGCAGATTGGAAGGGGCAGAGTATAATCGTAACAATGTTGACCAAAACCATTTCCATCTCCAAAACCGTATTGTTTGCAATTTTGTTAGCTGGCGCGCTGCTGGCTGGTTGTACAATGAATCCAGCGGGCACGACACCGGCGGGTGAAAACCCAACCGACCCGGTTTCCGAAGCTACCAACACGCCGTTTCAACCCTCACCAACGCCCCGGCCGTTGGCCGCGCGGGTGAACGGGCGCGACATTTCGCTAGCGGCTTACCAGGTCTCGCTGAATATGCTCACCGCCGCGGACGCGGAGCAGGGTATTACACGCGCGGAGGAAGAGCAGCGCGAGCTGGTGCTGGGAGATCTGGTTGACCGTGCGCTGTTGGCCGCCGCGGCTGAAGCGAGCGGTTACACACTGGATGAGGCGGCGGTAAGCGAGCGGGTTTCTCAACTGGAGACGGAAATGGGCGGCGTAGACGCGCTGGCCGCCTGGCAGGCGCAGTATGGATTGGACAGAGAGAGTTTTGTGGAAGTGCTGCGTGAGTCGGAGCTGGCGGCCTGGCAGCGCGATCAGATTATCTCTTCTGTGCCAGAGCGGATGGAACAGGTGCACGCGCGGCAGATCCGCGTGCGGGAAGAAGAAACCATTCAGGATATTCTGGGCAACCTGAACAGCGGTGCAGAGTTTGGAAAAGTAGCCAGGCAGTATGACCCGACCACGGGCGGTGATTTGGGCTGGTTCCCGCGAGGGTACCTGCTACAGCCCGAAGTGGAAGAAGCGGCCTTCGCGCTGCAGGCTGGTGAAGTGAGCGGCATTATTCACAGCCAGGTGGGGTATCACCTGGTGCAGGTGATTGAGCGCGAGGCAGAGCGCGAGCTGACCCTGGAAGCCAGGGCGGTTTTGCAGCAGAAGGCGCTTTCCGCCTGGCTGGACGCGCAGCGGGCAAGCGCTCAGGTTGAGGTTCTTTTACCCTGAGATAAAACCATCGGGTTTCTGATTGGAGAACGCATCCATGATCGACTATGGAAACGATGAAGTGAAACCAAATCGTGGGGGATGGTTTTTGAACTTCCTGACGATTGTGCTGCTGTTGGGCATTATCGCGGCTATCGCGCTGACAGTGCTCATTTTCCAGAATCCCCAAGCCGTGTATAACCCTTTCCCTCCACCAACCTTGCCAGCCGCGATTGTGCTGCCGTCTGCCACGCCTACCGTGATCGCTTTGCCGCCAACCTGGACGCCGGTGGTTACTGAGACCCCCGCGCCAACCGCCACGGTGGCTACGCCGACCCGCGTGCCCGATGTGGCAACTCCTATTCCAAACGATTCAGATTTACTCTTTACCGCCACACCCACAGAAAAAGCCAGTTCGATCTACCCATTTGCCACCCAGAGCGCGCCGGCGGCGATTGACGCCACGGTGCTCTTCCCAGAGCGGGTTTGCAACTGGATGGGTGTGGGGGGGCAGGTGGTGGATATGGAGGCGCGCCCGCTGACGGGGGTGGGGGTGCAGTTGGGCGGCAGCATCGGCGGGAAGACGGTCAGTCTTACCAGCCTGACAGGCACCGCGCTGCAGTACGGCACGGCGGGCTACGAGTTCACCATTAGCGATGTACCCACGGCCACGCAGGGCAGTTTCTGGATCCGCCTGGTGGACCAGGCAAACCTGCCGTTGAGCGGACGAATCTATTTTGATACCTACGCGGAATGCGAGAAGAACCTGACGATTATCAACCTCAAACAAGTGCGCTGAATCAGCTTTATCCAAAAACGAAACAGCACTCCACGAACGGAGGGCTGTTTTTTGTTTGGGTGAAAACGCCGAGAACCTCAGCCCTGGCGTGTGGGGAAAGACCAGCGCGGGTGGATGGGCAGGCTCTCCTGGCTGGAGGCGAGCAGACCACCAAGCGGGGCGGCGGGCAGGTCCATCACGGTTCCGTTGGCGAAGAAGGCGAAATCAAAATTGGTGGGGTCGCCGGCCTGCTTGCCGGGAACCGGCATGAGGCGCGCGGTGAGCGGTTTGGCCAGGCGCAGTGAGAGGGCCGCTACGTCCAGCAACACGGCGCTGAGCTGGGCGGGTGTGGCATCGCCGGGCAGGGGAACGGTATCCAGGCCGGTGCCGCACACAGCGGAGTAGAGCAGCAGGTCTTTAAGGGTAAGCTGTCGGCCAGAGCGTCGGGCGAGGAGCGAATCTTCGAGGACAGGCAGCATGAGGCCGTTAAAGCCGGCGTAAGTCCAGTCACCCTGATCGAGCGCCTCGGCCAGCAGGGCGGCAGAGGCCAGAGAGCCGTGCAGCCCCAGCGTGGCTCCGAGTCCTTCGATACCCGCGCCAAGCGAGCAGGTATCGGTGGGGAAGGGCGCGGGAGAAAAATCGAGGCCTTTGAAGGCGATGGAATGGCTGGCTGAGAGCTGCTCTGCGGCGGCGGTTAACCGGGCGCCAACAGTGGACATTTTTTGCACCAGGCTCTGGCGCGCTTCGGCAATGCTGGCGGCCTGACCAAATGCTTCCACCACCAGGTCGGCGGCTTCGAGCGCCAGAGCGAAAGCCGGCTGGTTGCCCAGATGATAAGATGCCGGGAAGAAGGGGGTGTGGGCCGGCACGCAAGCCAGGGCGGTGAAGCGCAAGTTGGCAAAGCCATCGGGGCTGATGGGCGCGGCGCGGGCGATCAGGTCGCCGCAGGCACGCACGGCAGGCAGAGAAAGGCCCGTTTGCGGGCTGGCGATCTGCGCGGAGAAGAATACCTGGCTGGTGGCAGCCAAAGCGGCGGGGATCCACTCGGAAAAACGAGGCGTGTCGGGGTAGGCACAGCCCAGCGAGATGTATTCAAAACCGGCTTGCACGGCGCGGTCTTCATACGACTTCGCTGCGGCAACAAACGCGCTTTCTGAAAGTCCGCTGAGGTACGTGGGAAACGGCGTGGTCGCCAGGCGGGTGGTTTGCACCTCAAAGCCCAGCCCTTCAAAGGCGGCTTTTGCCTGGCGGGAAAAAGCGGAGAGGTCTTGAAATGTGGTCGGCGCGGATTGATTGGGGTCTAAAAAGCAGGTGATGGATCTGATTTTCAATGATGGCTCCTTTGGCGGACGACTTCAAAACAAAGAATGCTGCCGGCGACAGCGGCGTTGAGCGATTCGCTCTGGCCGGGCATGGGAATGTGAATGAGACCATCGGCGGCCTGGCGGGCTTCGGGGCTGGCGCCTTCGGCTTCACTGCCAACGATGAGGACCACGGGCTGGTCGAGGCGCGCCTGCCAGCATGAGTCGCCGCCCTGGGCTTCGGCAATCAAAAATCGAAGCGATGGGCGGGCATCGGCTTTGAACCGGGTTACAATCTGCGGCCAGGAAAGCTCGAGGATGGGCAGACGGAAGTGAGCGCCCATGGCCGAGCGCAGCACTTTGGGCGCGAATGGATCGGTGGTGCCGGGGGGGACGATGAGCGCCTGGACGGCGGCGGCCGCCGCCGTGCGAATAAGCGTGCCCAGGTTGCCGGGGTCGCGCACCTGATCAGCGATAAGAATAAAATCGGGCTGGGACGGGAGCGGCAGATCTCTGCGTGCGAAGATGGCGTAAATGCCCTGCGGCGTTTCCGTATCCGAAAGAGAGGCCAGCACTTCAGGGGATGCTTCTTCCACTTCCACGCCCGAAGAGCGGTACGCCTCCACGATCTGCAGGCCGCGCGCCGAAAGCTGCGCGCTAAAAAGTACCATCTGCGGCTGCCAGGCGGCCGCGAGGGCTTCTTCAGCCAGGCGCACGCCCTCCACAATGAAAGCGCCCGTTTTTTGGCGGTCTTTGCTGCGCGCGGTCAGGGCCCGTGCCAGTTTGATTTTGGCGTTTTGGGATGAGGTGATCATATCAACGGTTTGCCGTCCAGCGGTCAAACTCACCTAGAAACGCGTCCAGAGTGGCCTGATCGTAGAGAACAATGCGAACCAGCTTGATTGAGCTTTCTGGCTCGGCGGTGAAATAGCTTTGAATGGTGTTGAAGAATATGGGCGCGGCCAGTTGCTTGGGAAACCCGTAAATACCGGTAGAGATGGCGGGGAAGGCCAGCGATGCAAAACCATTTTGACTGGCAAGCGCCAGGACGGCGTGAATTGTCTCGGCGAGACGGGGTTCCTCACTTCCTTCTCCCCAAATGGGGCCTACCGCATGGATCACATACCGGGCGGGCATGGCGCCAGCGGAGGTTAGGGCGGGGGCAGTGTGGGTAACCGGGCCGTGCTGCTGCACCCATTCGCGGCTTTCTTTATCCAATGGCAGGCCGGCGCGGCGGGCGATAGCCGCAGCCACACCACCACCGTGGATAAGATGAGCGTTGGCGGCATTCACTACGGCGTCGACGGCTTCGAGGGTGATGTCTCCCTGGCAAATCTCCAAAGAGGCTTGTGGAGATAAATTGGTTGACCGAATACACTGGCTCATAGGTTCCTCCACTCGTAATTTTAACACCAACTCTGGAGAAAATTAAAAAAAAAGCGGGATGACCGCAGTCATCCCGTTGGAGATTTCACTCATTCGATCAGGCTGATCGAGCTTTTTCAACGACAGCCGTAAATGCTTTGGGATCGCGAACGGCCAGATCGGCAAGCATTTTGCGGTTGAGGAGGATTTCGGCTTTTTTCAGCCCATGGATCAGACGGCTGTAACTCAGGCCGTTGATGCGCGCGCCTGCGTTGATGCGGGTAATCCACAATTTGCGCAGATCGCGTTTGCGAACCCGACGGTCACGGTATGCGTACCACAGACTTTTCAGCATGGCCTCATTGGCACGGCGGATGAGCTTGCTCTTGGTGCCGTACTGGCCTTTGGTCAATTTCAATATCTTTTGATGACGTCTTCGTCCGTAAGGACCGCTCTTTACACGAGCCATGATCAGAAACTCCTTTGCGAACCCCCAGGCGTCGGTGAAGGGTCACCTGTTGCGAACACCTGACAGCCGCACTAAACGTGGATACGAACAGACTTACTCGCGTTCCTTCATATAGGGGGCGAGGCGCTTGACGCGCTTGACGATACCGGTGCCTTCCACAGGGATCATCTCAGACAGTAAGGCTTTGGTGCGCACAGAGGTGCGTCGGCGGAGATGGCTCTTGCCGCCTTTGGTACGCATCAATTTGCCCGACCCGGTTAAGCGGAACCGTTTGGAGGTTGCTTTATGGGTCTTCAGTTTAATTTTTCCAGCTTTTGCTTTCCGTGGCACAGTGAAACTCCTATTACAAACAGGTTTTAAGAACCCACGTGCGTGGGGTTTCTATTATACCTTGAATCTGACTGAAAGGAGAGAATCCCGGAAAAATCAGGGATGATTAAGCCTCTTCTTTGGTTTCCTCTTTGGTAGAAGCGCCCTTCTTTTTACCTTCTTTATTCGGGCTGAGCAGCATGGTCATCACGCGGCCTTCCATATTCGGCCTCTGCTCAACCACAGCGATATCAGCCAGCTCATCAGCGATTTCTTGGAGATCTTCCAGAGCCAGTTCTGGGTAAGTGATTTCTCGCCCGCGGAATCGAACGGTTACCTTGACCTTCATTCCATCTTCGAGCCAACGGCGGGCATCTCTGGTTTTGAAAGACCGGTGATGTTCGTTGGTTTTAGGGCGCAGGCGGATCTCTTTGATTTCTACTTTGACCTGCTGTTTCCGGGCTTCTCGCTCTCGCTTGGTGCGCTCATAAAGAAATTTGCCAAAATCCATCACCCTGCATACGGGGGGATCGGAATTGGGAGCCACTTCGACAAGGTCGAGTTCAGCCTCCCGGGCGATTTTCAGTGCTTCGCGCGTGTCAACAACGCCCAAATTGTCGCCGTCGGCGCCAATCAACCGCACTTTTGGTACCCGGATCGTCTCATTTACCCGATATTCTGATGCGCTTATGTTATTCTCCTTATGTCCAGTCACAAAACAATTATCCAATAACAGCCCGCGCAACCGCGGGCTCAGGATACCTTAATATATCACAGGTACCGGCTGTTCGTCAACCAAAACTCTCCGAATTGAACCTGGCAAAGTGATTTCCACCCGGCAAGAGTCAACAATGAACCAGGCTGGCAAATCGCCAGCCTGGTTCGGTTGGTAACGGATCAGGCGTGAGATGCCACGTCTTTTTGATAGAGGGCGATGAAATCTTCCACCGCCATTGGCCCGGGGTTTTCACCCGAGCGCAGGCGTAGTGCGACCTGGCCGGCTTCCATTTCTTTATCGCCAATAATGAGCATGTAGGGCACTTTTTCTTTTTGGGCATTGCGGATTTTAGCGTTCATGCGGTCAGAGCTGTCGTCAACTTTGACGCGCATGCCCAGCGCTTTGAATTTTTTGTGCAGCTCCCAGGCGTAGTCGTTGTGGCGGTCGGCAATGGGCACAAGCACGGTTTGAACAGGCGCGAGCCAGACCGGGAAGGCGCCGGCGTAATGCTCAATCAGCACGCCAAAGAAGCGCTCGAGGCTGCCCAATAAGGCACGGTGCACCATGTAGGGGCGGTGGGGCTGGCCGTCTTCGCCGATGTAGGTGAGGTCAAAGCGTTCGGGCAGGTTGAAGTCGAACTGGATGGTGCTGAGCTGCCATTCGCGGCCGATGGCGTCTTTGATTTTGAGGTCAATCTTGGGGCCGTAGAACGCGCCGCCGCCCTCATCCACATCGTAAGGCAGCTTGGCGCGCTCAAGCGAAGCGCGCAGGGCCTCTTGCGCGTCGAGCCACATTTGCAGCTCTCCCACGCTTTTTTCTGGTTTGGTGGAGAGGTAGGCTTTGAACTCGGTGAAGCCAAAGGAGCGCAGGATATGCAGACAGAAATTGAGCACAAAGTCAATTTCGTCGGGCATCTGGTCGGGGCGGCAGAAATGGTGAGCGTCGTCCTGGGTGAAGCCGCGCACGCGCAGCAGGCCGTGCAGCACGCCCGAGCGCTCGTAGCGGTAAACGGTGCCCATCTCGGCGTAGCGCATGGGCAAATCGCGGTAAGAGCGCAGCTGGTTTTTGTAGATGTGCAGGTGGAAGGGGCAGTTCATCGGTTTGATGTAATAGTCCTGGCCTTCCACTTCGATGGCGGAATACATATTCTCTTTATAGAATCCCAGGTGCCCGCTGGTTTCCCACAATGCGGAACGTCCAATATGGGGCGTGTAGACAAACTCGTAACCATTCCGGTCGTGTTCGTCTTGCCAGAAGCGCTCGGTGATGCGGCGGATGGTGGCGCCTTTGGGGTGCCAGAGGATCAATCCCTGGCCGACTTCTTCATTGCTGCTGAAGAGATCCAGTTCTTTGCCAAGCTTGCGGTGATCGCGCTTGCGGGCTTCTTCCAGGCGGTTGAGATAATCCTGCAGGTCTTGTTTGTTATACCAGGCGGTGCCGTAGATACGCTGGAGCATGGGGCGTTTTTCGTCTCCGCGCCAGTAGGCGCCGGCTACACTCATCAGCTTGATGGCTTCGGGGTTGATTTGTTTGGTGTTTTCTACGTGCGGGCCGCGGCACAAATCGGTAAAGGCGTCGTGGGTGTAGGTGGAGAGTTCCACCGGGCCTTCGACCTGATTACCGTCTTCGTCGGTGCCGCCGCTGACCAGGCCGTCTATCAATTCGATCTTGAATGGCTGGTCGTTGAAAATCTGGCGGCCTTCTTCGACGGTGATAGCTTTGCGCACAAAGGGGTGATTGCCTTTGATGATTTTCTTCATGCGTGCTTCAATTTTCTCAAGGTCTTCCGGTGTGAGCGGGCGGGGAAGATCAAAGTCATAGTAAAAGCCTTCGTCAATGGCTGGGCCGATGGCAAATTTCGCCGAGGGAAACTCCTCTAAAACGGCTTGCGCCATGACATGGGCAGTGGAATGCCGAATGCGGTACAGCAGCGATTCTTCGTACTTTTCTTTTTCATTTTCGGCCATAACTACCTCCATATCGATTGCATTTGTTTAATAAAAAAACTCTCACCCGTACTGGGGCGAGAGATGTTCACGCGGTTCCACCCAGATTAACCCTTGCTCAAGGTTATCTCTGCAGGCGGTTAACGGGGCCTACCGGATTCTTTACTGAGAGAAGGCTCTGTTCCAGAATCAGCTCGCAGGGGGTTTTTGTGGGTATCCATCTGATGGGAAATTTCAGCCGGTGATTCCCATTCTCTGGCAGGGGAATAATCCACTACTCGTCCTGGTCAACGCCAATATGTATTTGATTGGTCTGATTATAACCGGGTTAACCGGAAATTTCAACCAGAGCGCTGAAGGATGCGCAACTTTGCTGTTGTTTCCTATCTCGATGGTACCAATGACCTTAAACAAAAAAACTCAACCAATGTGAGCTTTTTGTGTGGGCGGTATAGGACTCGAACCTACGACCTTTGCGATGTCAACGCAACGCTCTAACCAGCTGAGCTAACCGCCCATGTGTTCGGTATTATAACCGCGATTAAAAAAATGCGCAATAGAATCGCGAGAAAAATGGGGGAACTAAAATTCAAACAACCTTCATAACTTATTCATTGGGGTTTCAAAGCCGGAGGTTAAGATCATTTTATCAGCAAATCAAAAAGACGCATTTGCGTTCAAGACTGAAACAAACAGGAGAATGATCAATGAAAAACAAACGTACTTTATTGGGAATGGCAGTTGCCGGTGTTCTGGCTGGATCTTTTTTACTGTCCTCTGTAATGACGGTTAACGCCGACAGCGGAATCCCCGCAGATAGCTTGCGCGGTGGGCGAGGTGGCCAGGGCGGGCGCGGTTCGCAAGGTGGGAGCGCGCTGACCCCATTATCGGATGTTGAGAAACAGGGTCTGCAGGATGGCATTTTGGAAGAATGGGGCGCGATGCAGACGTATCTATCGATCAGCGCGCAATTGGGTGATGAAAGCGTGTTTGATGAAATCGCGGCGTCTGAACAGCGCCATTTGGACACGCTGATCCGGCAGGCTGAGAAGTATGGGGTGGAGCTGCCCGCTATGAATGAAATCTCCCCGGTGGAATTTGGCAGCCTTGAAGAAGCTTGCGCGATTGGCGCGGCGGCAGAGATCGCTGACGCGGAGTTGTACGATGTTTTAATGGCCCAGACGGAGCGGAGCGATTTGCTGCGGGTGTATACCAACCTGCAGCGCGCCTCGCTGGAGCAGCACCTGCCCGCATTTGAAAGTTGTGATTAATCGGAGTTAATACAAGTGGGGCTGTCTCTAAAGAATTTGGAAACAGCCCCAAAAATTAGCTGCAAATCGAATAAAAACGAAAAAACAAAAAATTGGTAGCCTACCTGGCTGCCAATTTTCGCATATTATGGGCAATACTGATCA
>NZ_LGCL01000029.1 GCF_001306115.1 Ornatilinea apprima
AAGTGGCGTAGTGTTGCTGAAGATCTCTGGTACATCGTTGCTGAATATCTGTGGCGTAGTGTTGGTGAATATCGCTGGTACATCTTTGCTGAATGTCACTGGTACATTATAGGGCGTTCAATGACACCGTTTCCTGGCTTTCAGAGCCAACCGACCACGCTCAACCCTTATGCGTATGTGGCCAACAACCCGGTGTTGATGAGCGATCCGAGCGGTATGATTATGCCAATTGTGGTGGTCGCTGGCGCCGGGTTTGCAGTGGGGGCAATTTTCAATGCCTATCAACAAACAAACGGTTTCACTAACTTTTGCCATTACAATATTATAGAGACATTGGCCTGGGGCATCGGTGGGGCGGCAGCCGCGACCAGCGCCGCAATCATGCTCGTGAGCGGTGTTGGCATGGTCGGGATGGGATTGCAAGGTTTTGCGCTGGGTCTTTCGGGTTTGGGCGTCTCCACTTCCCTGACAACCTCTCTCTTCATCGCCGGGACGACCACTGCTGCTTGGTCTACTATTTTGCTCTTAGATAGGGCGACAGTACATTCTCGATTTATTATAGTGCGTGCTATAATAGTTAAGACTATAATTTTCGGAGGTGGGTATGTTCGTCGACCGGCGGCAAGAAATGGATTTTCTCAACAGTTTACTCACCCGCAAGCGCCCTGGTCCGGCTCAACTGGCCTTGATGTTCGGTCGCCGGCGAGTGGGGAAATCGGAACTTCTCTTGCAGTGGGCAGCCCAAAGCGGTATACCCTTTACCTATTGGGAAGCCGTAAAAGAGACGGCCACCCAGCAGCGTACCCGTTTTTTTGGCAAGCTGCTGAATGTTCCAGCCTCCTCTGCGCCAGTCTACCGCTCCTGGCCTGAACTGTGGGATGCGGCGGCTCCCTTGCTGATTGGAAAACGTCAAATCCTCATTCTGGATGAAGTTCCCTACGCTGCTGAAGCCGATCCGGCGATGCTGTCGGCGCTGCAGTACGCCTGGGATCAGCATTTCCAAAAATCGGAAGTTGTGCTGGTGCTCTGCGGGTCGCAAGTGCGCGTGATGGAGAAGTTATTCTCGGAGCAATCCCCACTTTTTGGCCGGCTGACTGGTCAGTGGCACCTGGAGCCGCTGCCTTTTTCTGCCCTGGCCGAATTCTTTCCAAAGTGGGACGCAGACGCCCGCGTTGCAACCTATGCTATGGTAGGGGGCATTCCGGCCTATCTCAACTGGTTCGATCCGGATCTGGATCTGATCAGCAACATCCGGCAGACCATTCTCAGCCCAGGCAGCATGTTCCTTGCCGAACCAGCGTTCCTTCTGTACGATGAGGTGCGCGAGCCGAACAGTTACCTGTCTATCTTGAAGGCAATCGGCAGCGGCGCACACACCCTGACGGAGATTGGCGAAAGGGCGTACATTCCCAGCACCAGCGTGACCTTCTACTTGAATACACTCCAGGAACTGCGCCTGGTTGAACGCCGGTTGCCAGTGACCCAGCCCAAGGCCGAAAGGGGACGTTCTCGCAGTGGCCGCTACCGTTTGAGTGATCCATACTTCCGCTTTTATTTCCAGTTCCTGGAGCCTTTTCTTTCGTCCTCTCCCCATAATACAGAGCAGATCATTGAAGCGGTCCGGCGAAACTTGCGTGCATTTGTGGGGGTGAGTGCCTTCGAGGAACTTGCCCGTGAGTGGACGCAGATGCAGGGCAAGGCAGGCAAACTGCCTTTTGTACCGGATGCGGTCGGGAGTCACTGGAGCAGCCGGGTTCAGGTGGATGTTGTGGCAATCAATTGGAAGACTCATGGAATATTGTTAGGCGAGTGCAAGTGGGGAACTGATCGGGTGGACCGGCAGGTTGTTCGAGAGCTAATCGAAACCAAAACACCCCTGGTTATAAAGGACTTGCCTTCCGAGGGTGCGGGGTGGCAGGTGTACTATGCGTTTTTTGCCCGAAGTGGATTCACTCCCGCGGCGATAGAAATGCTTCAAAAGGTTGGCGGATTTGCGGTTGACTTAAACGATTTGGATGCCGTATTGGGGCATGGAGACTCTCATCCATAGTAGCCGGGTATCTGATAAACAACCAATACTCTTTACTCGGATCCCCATGTTCTGCTGGACAAGCAGGTTTTTTGTTTTCTACAGGCCAACAACACCCATTGTGCTGATTCTGTTGGGTATATAATCCCATATAGCGGATTATTCTGTGGGGGAATCAGAGAAGATTTTCCCAAATGCGCATACGATCATTGAATCCACCACGCGGGCAACCTGGCTAAATTTTCTTAACCTGGAACGCTATTTAGATCTGGAGATAATGATAGGAGGGATTGAATGGCGATACTTCTAAATTCAATACCATTTCTAGATCTATTTAGTGGCACAATAATATTGCTGGCCTTAATTACAATTTCGATCCTTGTATATTTATGTGGTAAAAACTATCTGAGTAAGCGTAATGCGTATTACGATGATCTATACAAGAAAGTTGTTAAAAAACCGGTAGAAAAGAACAGAAAAAAAGAAGATTAATTTTTTCCCAGGTAATTGATTTTCATTAACCGAAGGGATACGCGATGAATCGTCGTGATTTTGAAAATTCCACTGCGGGCAAAATCATACAGGTAGGGCAAGGGAACGTTGCTTATTGGGCCTTTGTTCCGAACCCGCTGCCCCCAGATCTCGCTCCCGAATGGGAATTAGCCAGTCTGCTCTCCGTGGCCGACCGGGCGGTAAGCGAGCTGGCGGGTTTGGGCCGTAACCTACCCAACCCTGATTTGTTTGTGTCCCCCTTTCTGCGTCGTGAAGCTGTTTTATCCTCGCGCATTGAAGGAACTCAGTCCGATTTAACCGATCTCTATCTTTATGAAGCTGGTCAGGTTCCCCTGCCCGGCTTTGAATCGATGATATCTACTGAAGCGGATGTGAACGAAGTAAGAAATTATGTGCTGGCGCTGGAGTATGGCTTGGAGCGTTTGAGAACACTACCGGTCAGCCTGCGACTGCTGTGCGAGATTCATGAGCGACTGCTGGCAGGCGTGCGTGGTGAATATGCCACCCCAGGTTGTTTCCGCACGCGTCAAAATTGGATCGGGGGGCGGACAATTAATGAGGCCGTTTATGTTCCTCCGCCTGTAGACGAAATGCGTGCTGGCCTTGATGCATTTGAGAAGTATTTGTATGTAGATCATCCGCATCCTCCGCTGGTCCGGCTGGCTTTTCTGCACTATCAGTTTGAAGCGCTGCACACATTCGTGGACGGAAATGGCAGAATCGGTCGCCTTTTGTTGGCGTTGTTATTGGTCAATTGGAAACTGCTTCCTCAACCCCTGCTGTATTTGAGCGCGTACTTTGAGCGAAACCGGCCGGACTATTATGCACATTTGCTCGCAATCAGTCGTCGCGGCGCCTGGCGTGAATGGGTGTTCTTCTTCCTCCAAGGAGTGAAGGAGCAGGCACACGACACCATCTGGCGCATCAAACAGTTGCAGGATTTGCAAACCCTTTGGCGAGGAAAGCTGGATAACGTGCGCGCCAATGCGACAACGCTGCGCCTGCTGGAATGGCTGTTTGTCGCGCCGGTCATTTCGATCCCACAAGCGCAGAAACTTTTGGACGTTACCTACCATACGGCCAGAAGGAGTGTGGAAAAACTGATTGAAATGGATATTCTTCACCAATTTGGCGAAAGCGATTATGACCGCCGGTTTATTGCAAAAGAGATCCTGAAAACGCTGAATGCCGAGGATGGCTCACTGGGTCGCGATAACCAAAATTAAGACAAACTGTAGCAAATGGCAACTCACATCAAGCAAATTGTAATTTAGATTCAGAAATTACAATTTGCTGAATTTGAATTGCATATTTAAGCAAATTGCAGAACCTGCCCGAAGGATTGAGGGTTTTCTCGTTCCCTTCTGCACATTGTCATCTGATCCGCACCACCAACGGCGTGGAACGGCTGAACCGAGAAATCAAACGGCGCTCTCGGGTGGGTGGTATCTTCCCCAACGAAGCGGCCTGTCTGCGTCTGGTCAGCCCTCTTCCAACTTGAACCTTAAGAAACCAACGGGATAATTTGAAGGAATTTACAGAAAAAAACTTGCGCTATCAAAACGAGATTGACAATTGGCGAAAACAGATTGATGATTTACGAAAACAATTGCCTGAATAGGAGGTTGAACATGGAGATAAAAATTTCAGAACTCTCGCAAGTATGTACGAAATTATTCCTCCACTTACAGGAGTTAGGAATTGAGACGATAGAAATATCAGAAGATTTTTATTGGAATATTCCAAAAGGTGAAGTATATAATCCTTATCAACGCCCCACTCAATTAGACCTTGGACAATTATCAGGCGATTGGAATGATCTTATAAAAGTATTAATCAACGAAAAAGAACCATATGCAAATGGCCTGGTTGATTTGGCACCAATATTAAGGGCTATTGGCGAGAAGGTCATCGTGTAAAATTGAAAACGAACAAGCGTGGAACCACAAACGCTTTTCTTCTCTTGGGGGTAACCGAATTGTAGCATGCGCAAGGCGGGAAACAAAACCCGTTTTCCAGTATTTATGGTGTATTGCTGCACCTTTACAATTGAAAGATCCTTTTCTACTAGCAGGATCAGCCCCTAGCGGAGAGTACGGACTACATCGTTCTACGTTTTATTGTGCGTCCCGCGAAGGAGCGTGTCGAGAAGAGTGACCAACTCGGCTAGGTTGGTCGGCTGGGCTAGACAATCCTTGGGCAGGCCCAGCCCCACCCCGGAGACCGTACAGGCAAATTACCTCTACGACGGCGACGGCAACCTGGCGCGCGGCATCATCAACGGGGTGGTGACCTTCTACCCCGGGCGGCAAACCAACCGTGAAGTGGACGGCGCTGCACCGGGAGTTGTCCTTTCCAATCAAAAGAGCAGGCCGCGCGCGGCCTGCTCTTGCTGGTGTTGTATCGGAAGGCTCAGAACTGGTAACGCGCGGCCAGGGCGCGCAGGGTTTGGGCCATGTTGTGCAGCAGGCTGGTGGCGCCTGAGACTTCTTCGGCCTGGGCGGTCATCTCTTCGGTGGCGGCGCTCATTTCTTCGGCGGCGGCCGAGTTTTGCTCGTTGACCGATACCACCTGGTCCAGCGCGTCGCGGAACCGGCCAACGGTGCTCAGCATGGTTTGCAGCGCGGTTTCGTTGGCCTGCGCGGCCTGGCTCACGTCGTCCATGGCCCGGTTCATCTGCTGGGTGCTGCTGGCTACGCCCTGCACCGCCGAGACGATGCTCTCGCCGGTTTCTTTTTCCACTTTCAGGTTGTCCAGCAGGTGATTAAGGCTCTCGCGCGTGTCGCCGGCCAGCCCGGTTTCGGATTGGGCTTCGTCGCGGTTGGCCTGCATGTCGCGCACCATGCTTTCGATCAGCGCTTGAATCTCGTGAATGATCTGGGCAATTTCCTTGGTCGCCTGGGTCGATTTTTCGGCCAGTTTGCGCACTTCATCGGCCACCACGGCAAAGCCCTTGCCGTGCTCACCGGCGCGCGCGGCTTCGATGGCGGCGTTCAGCGAGAGCAGGTTGGTTTGCGAGGCGATTTCGTCAATGGTTTCCACAATCGCGCCAATCTGCCCGGAGCGCTCTCCGAGCTGTTGGGCGGTCTGGGTCGATTCGCTCACCTGGGCCTGCATCTTCTGCATGCCTTCGATCATCTTGCGCATGGTTTCGGCCGTCTGGCGGCCAATCTCCAGCGAGTTGTTGACGGCCTGGCGCTGGCGCTGGCTGCTGTCTTGCACCGCTTGCACGCTGCTGCCAATCTGCCCGGTAGCCTGGGCGGCGCTGCTCACCGCCCCTATTTGCCGCTGCACGCCCTGCTCGATGAGATGAATGGCCTGCTCGGCTTGCTGCAGGGCCTGGCTGGTTTGCGCCAGCGTGTCTACTTGCGAAGAGGCGGCGCGCGCCACTTGCTGCGTGGTTTGCGCGATTTGCGAGGCGGCCGCGCCGGTTTGGCTGGCCGAGGCGGCCAGCGCGCCCGAAGCCGATTCAAGCTCCCGCGTCTGGTTGGAGAGGGTGGTAAAGGCCTGCTGGAGCTGGCCGGTCATGCCGCTGAAGGCGTCGCGCAGGCGGGTCATTTGTTCAAGCATTTCGTTAAAGCCGGTGATCAGTTCGCCAAATTCATCGCGCGAGGTGGTGTTCAGCGGCCGGGCGGATAATTCCACCCGCGCGCGCAGGTCTCCGGCAGCCAGGGCCTGGCTGGCTTGCGCCAGGGCGGGCAAATCTTTTTGCGAGATTTCAAGCATCTGCTTCACCAAGAGCGGGATGGGTCGGGTGATCTGGTGCGACATGAAGTTGCTGATCAGCAGGGTGAGCAGGAAGGTAACGAAAAAGATGCCCAGCGAAACCAGCAGCAACTGGCGCTCGTTCCGGGCGATGCTTTCGGCAGAAATATCCAGGCCAACTACCCCATCCACGCTGCCGTCGGAGCGCAGAATGGGGGCGTAGGCCGAGAGAAACGTGCCGTACTCGTCGGTGTACAGGTCTTCTTCCACGACGGTCTTGTTCAACCCGGCGAACTCGGCCAGCAGCAGGTCAGAGGGGTTCTCGTACACCTCGCCGATTTGAAACTCGTTGATATCCACCGCCATCGAAGGGTCCACAATGAAAATCACCTCGCCCTGGGCGTTCTGGCGCATGGTATAGATGTAGACCAGGTCGGGGTCGGCCTGCATCACCTGATTGGCGGTGTCCCATAACTGCTGGTAGACGGGCAGGTTGATGTCTTCCGGCTGCGTGAGCTGCTTGTGCAGGTCGCCGTCCATGCGCTGGGCGGCCAGGGTGACCACGGCGGCCAGGCGAGATTTCAACTCTCGCATGACAAAGGCGCGCGAGACATTAAAGAAAACAGCGCTGAACAAAATGCCGCTCAGCGCTGCCAGAATCAAATAACTCAATAAGAGTTTGCGTCGAATGGTGAGGCGCGGAAGGTTGTGCATGTCCCCTCTGAATAGGTCATTGGATTTTGTGAACATTTTTTGAGTGTATTGTTTATACTATAACCGGTATTGGAATTACCATAAAATACCCGTGAAATAATTCAGCTAATGTCCTAAAAAACAGCTAAATTACTTGCCCTTTCCGCTTCAAAACGGCTCCGGCGGCTGGGGGTGGGCCGGCGCTCACACCCGTTTTCCAATCCGAATGCTCAAAAAAAGTCAGTGCATCTGGGGGTTTAACACTATAATAAACAAGTTCTGCTGGCGCACGCGCCGTGAGAGCAGCACATCATTTTCATCTCAAATACATATGCAGGAAGGGAATCATTGAAACCAATCGGCAGATGAACCATGATTGGCGGCGCGCTGTCGCTGGTGGTATTGATCGTGATCGGCTTGATGCTGGTGCGCTATCAGAAGGATATGCGCGCCTACCGCGCCCGGCTGGAGGGCTTGAACCTGGAAACAGCCTCCACCGCTTGCGGGAAAATTGAGTATGCCCGGCAGGGCAGCGGCTACCCGGTGCTGGTGGTGCACGGCAACGGCGGCGGGGTTGACCAGGGGCTGGGTATGGCCAGCGGTTACATACCCGCAGGTCTGAAGGTGATTGCGCCTTCACGCTTCGGCTACCTGGGCACGCCCATGCCGGCCAACGCCACCGTCGAAATGCAGGCCGACGCTTACGCCTGCCTGCTGGACGCGCTGGGCATTGAAAAGGCAGCCATTTTCACCTCTTCGGCGTGGGTTACCTCGGTCACGCAGTTTGCCCTGCGCCACCCCGAGCGCGTTTCGGCCATCATATTGCACTCGCCCAACTCTCCCGGCGAGGTGGGTCTGGTGGCGCCGCCCAAGCCGGTGTTTAGCGCCATGCTGCACAGCGATTTTATCTATTGGATCATGATTACTTATTTTGGCGACGGCATGCAGTCTCTGGTGGGGGTGCCCAAGGGCTTCGCACTGACCCCCGAGCTGCAAGAAGTGGTGACGCACACCCTGGGCAGTGTGATGCCAGTCAGCAGCCGGGCAGACGGCATGGTATTCGACACTTACGTCTCCAACCCGGCGATCAACGACTGTCCGCTGGAGCAGATCAGCACGCCCACGCTGGTGATCAGCGCGGCAGATGATCCGATGACCCTGCACAGCAGCGCGCGCAACCTGGCGGCTCTCATTCCCGGCGCGCAGTTCAAAGCCATTGCCGACGGCGGCCACATGATGCTGGGTCACGCCGAAGAAGTCAACCAGGCCATTCAGGTCTTTCTGAGCAGCGCGGTGCCCGAACTGGCGCAGTAACTGCTCACTCTATTTTCCATCTGCAGCCCCTGGCCTTACCCGCTGGGGGTTTTTTCTTGGGCGCAATTTGTGCTTGATTTCACAATCAAAACGCGCTATGCTGATAGAAAGATCCATGAAGCGCACACCCCACGGGAGGATGCAATGGATTTTCCAGTTAGACGCACAAGCATACCTGTCAGCCGCCCGCTGCGCGCCGTTATTCACGGCATGGCGCTGGCCATCGTTGATCTGCTGGCGGGCATGGGCGCCTTGAGCCTGCAGAGGCTGGCCGCCGGTGAGCTTTCCCCGCTCGCGATTCAGATTCCCGCCGCGCTCGTGCTGACGGTGCTGGGCTTTGAAGCCTGGTGCCAGCTTTGCCAGCGCAGCCAGGGGTTCAAGCGACTGACTCCGCGCGGGCGGTGGGACGCGGCAAGCATTTTTGCGGGCGGCCTGGTGTTTGGGCCGCTCTTTTTTGTATCCCTGGTGCCCAGCGGGTTGGGCGGACTGGCGGAGATGTGGGGGATTCAGTTGGGCGCCAATCTGCTGGCGGTGCTGTGGGCTTGCCGCCGAAGAGTCTGAAGCCTGCTTTTATCCAACCCGGCTTGGTGCCGTCCCGTCCACTTGGGTGGGCGCGGGCGGTTTTGTGCCGGGATTGTCTCAATGTTTATCACCTTGAAATCCAGTCAGGCGCGGCCGCTTTGACGATTGATTGGAGCACCGTTGGAGCTTTGTCCCAACTTTTGCCACCTTGAAATCTGGTCAGGCGCGACCTATAATCTCTGAATGGGGGGACAGAACGGCTCTCCCCGGAATTATTCATTCCATTCAGGATCGACGCCTCTATGACCAAACGACATCTGAAACGCCAGCTCAACCTGCTGCAGGTGATCATGTTGGGAACGGCTGGCACCATCGCGGCTGAGATCTTTGTGCTCACCGGGCACGCGGCGGGGATCGCCGGGCCGGCTGCCGTGCTGGCGCTGCTGGTGGGCGGGCTGCTGACATTGAGCGTGGCGCTCAACTACTGCGAGCTGGCCACCACCTACCCGGTGACCGGCGGGGCGATGACCTATGTGCGTGAGGCTTTCGGCAATAACCTGCTGATGTTCCTGGTGGGGTCGCTGGACTGCCTTTCCAGCACGTTTTACGCCGCGCTGTCTTCGATTGGTTTTGCCTATTCCCTGAAAGTATTCATTCCCGGCCTGCCGGTGGTGCCGGTAGCCATGCTGGTGATTTTGCTCTTTACCGTGCTGCACATTCGCGGGGTGTATGAGGCCGGCAATATCCAGATTTTTTTGGGTGGTTTTTTGCTGCTGGTCTTCACGGCTTTCATTGTGCTGGGGCTGACGCGCTCCACCGGTTTTCACATGGATATCTTCACCTCGGGGCAAGCGGTGTTTGAACACCACACCCTGTGGGCCAATATCGCGCGTATGATGGCGACCATCGCCCTGGTGTATAACGCTTATGTGGGCTTCGAGGTGATTGCCGATGACGCCGAAGAAGTTACCAATCCCTCGCGCAATATTCCGATGGGCATTCTGGTTAGCCTGGGGATCTCGACCCTGGTGTATTCATTGGTGGCGCTGGTTACGATTGGCACAGTGCCCTACTCTGAACTGGCCGGATCAGAAACCGCGCTGACCGACGCGGCGATGCGCTTCTGGCCGCGGCTGGGCGTGCCGCTGATGGCCGTGGCCGGAATTGTGGCCACGCTCACCTCGGTCAACTCGGCCATGCTCAGCGCCACACGCGAGGCCTTCAGCCTGAGCCGTTTTGGGGTGTGGCCGCGGCCGTTCTCGCGGCTGGGGCGCTACCGCACACCCTATGTGTCCATCATCATCATTGGCGCGATCAGCGCGCTGGTGGCGGCCATTGGCCTGGTCGATTTTCTGAGCTTTATTTCCAGCGCGGGCTACCTGTTTGTGCTCTTTTGGGCCAGCCTGGCGATGGTCAACCTGCGCAAGGCACACCCCACCATTGAGCGCCCGTTTAAGGCACCCTTCTTCCCCCTCACCGCTTACGCGGCGGCCGGGGCGGGGTTCTTTATTGTGGCGTTTACGCGGGTGGAGGCGCTGCTGTTTTTAGGCGGCGTGCTGGCTGTGTGCAGTGTTTTCTATTACGGCGGGCGGGTGTTCGCGAATCGCAGAAAAGCGCGCCAGGAGCTGGCCGAGGCCAACGGCGCTAACCGCATCCTTATTCCGGTGTCCAACCCCGATACTGCCGAAAGCCTGGCGCGCCTGGCTGCGGTGATGGGGCAAATGCAGGAAGATACCAGCATCTGTTTGTTTACCGTTGTGCAGACCTCTGGCGTGCTGTCGCCAGAAGCGGCTGAACGCGCGTTGAACCGCATCAACAACAAACACGTTCTGCTGGAGCGGGTGGCGCACTTCGCTCAAGAGCGCAACGTAGCCCTCTACACCAAACGGCGTGCTGCCACCAACCTGGCGGAGAGTATTTTGAAGGAGCTGAACGGGCATGGCGACGTGCGCATGGTGTTGATGGGCTGGCCGGGAGCCATTACCGGGCAAGACCTGGCGCACAATGTAGTCAAAGAGGTGTTGATCACCGCCCGCGCGCATGTGGCCGTACTGCGCGACCGCGGCCTGCAGCGCGTGCAGCGCATTCTGGTGCCGGTGGGTGGGGGGCCGCACGCGCGGTTGTGCCTGCGTTGGGCCAGTCAGATCGCGGAAATTGAAAAGGGCAGTGTAACCGCTTTCCGCGTCTTGCCCAAAACGATGGAATTGGAAGAATCGGAAGACCAGATGCTGCTACTGCAAGAAATTGTGGAAGAAGAATTGGGCGGCGCGGTTCCCAAGGCGATGAAATTCCGCGTTACCTACGCAGACAACATCGTAGATGGCATTCTGGCCGAGACGCAGCGCCAGCCTTACGACCTGCTGATGATCGGTTCTTCAGAGCAGTGGTTCTCTCGCAATTACCTGTTCGGTTACATCAACGACCAGATTGTGGAAAACGCGCCCTGCTCCACGCTGATTGTGCGCCGATACCAGAGCGAAACCATGGCCTGGCTGCGCCGACAGGTGAAGAAGATTGAAGAATAACCAGGGCGGTTGAAGAAACCAGCAGGGCTGCCAGATTGACCGGCAGCCCTGTTTTTCTTAATCGGCGTTTTTCGCCAGGTAGCGTTCCAGTTCAAACATAAGCTCTTTGCGGCGCGCTTCGCTTACAAACGAGGCCTCAAAGGCGTTACGGCTGATCTGCCCCAGTTGGTCTTTGTTCAATCCCAGGGCCTGCTGGGCGGCGGTGAAGTTTTCATCCATGTAACCGCCAAAGTACGCCGGGTCATCCGAATTGATGGTCACGCGCACGCCCTGTTCCAGCATGGTTTTCAGGTTGTGATGCTCCATGCGGTCAAAGACGCGCAGCTTGATGTTGGAGAGCGGGCAAACCGTGAGCGCCACGCCTTCGCGCACCAGCCGGTCAATGAGGCGCGGATCGTCTGTAGAGCGCACCCCGTGATCGATGCGCTGCACACCCAGCAGGTCCAGGGCTTCCCACACATATTGCGCGGGGCCTTCTTCACCGGCGTGCGCCACAATGCGCCAGCCCTCCTGGCGGGCGCGCTGGAACACATCCACAAATTTGGAAGGTGGGTGCCCCTTTTCCGATGAATCCAGTCCTACCCCGGCGATCCACGCATTGTAGGGCAGGGCTTCTTCCAGGGTGCGCATGGCTTCTTCGGCGCTCAGGTGGCGCAAGAAGCACAAAATGAGCTGAGAGGTGATGCCCATCTGCTGGTGCGCGTCTTGCAGGGCGCGATGAATGCCATTGATAACGGTGCTGAAGGGAATGCCGCGCGCGGTGTGGGTTTGCGGGTCGAAGAAGATTTCGGTGTGGCGCACGGTCTGGCTGTGCGCCTTTTGCAGGTAGGCCCAGGTGAGGTCGTAAAAATCCTGTTCGGTTTGCAGCACGGCCGCGCCCGCGTAGTAAATATCCAGAAAATCTTGCAAATTGGAAAACTGGTAAGCTTGCCGCACCGCCTCCACGGAGGGGTAGGCCAGCTTGATGCCGTTGCGTTTGGCCAGGTCAAACATCAGCTCCGGCTCCAGCGTGCCTTCGATGTGCAGGTGCAGTTCGGCCTTGGGCAGGCCGTGAATAAATGCTTCCACTGTCTACCTCCTTTGCGTCCAACCTCGATCCACTCTGTTTTCTATCATTATAGCCAGATCGGCAGGCAGAAGGAAAGCGGGTGTCTAAAGAGGCTGGCCAGGGGCAGCAAAAAAGGGGCTGTCCAAAAAGTAGAGGACAGCCCCTTTACATTTTTAAAAAGCAATGATTCAATAAAGGAATGAGAAGAAAACAAGCCCACCCCGTGTTTAAGCCCTATGTAATGAACCAGGTAGCGCTGCT
>NZ_LGCL01000045.1 GCF_001306115.1 Ornatilinea apprima
TCCAATGCTCAATGCCAGTCTTCAAAGGCCCTCATCAAAACAGGCCTTGGGCCATTGCACTCCATAAGGCAATCTATGGCCGCTGAGCTCTCTCTTTTCCAGATCTATGGATATTCGATACAGTAACTTTTACTTTGGATTCAAGCAATTTATACCGATCAGTAAGGAACGTCCTCCATCCGGTATACACTTCTGAATATTTGCTACAATAGAGGTAACCCGTCCCGCCGAGTGTCCCTTACCCTGGAGATGGAATGAAGAAAAAGAAGAAAATGGATGAATGCACCTGCTCGTTTGGTGCTGAGATCATAGAAAAACACCGCCAGGCTGTGGCCGCCGAAATTGATGGCGTTATTCAATCGGATGATATCGAATACATTCATCGCATGCGTGTCGCCACTCGCCGATTGCGCAGCGCCATTCCCCTCTTTCAGTCATGCTTCTCTAAAAATCAGGCCGCCGATTGGCTAAAACAATCCCGTGCTGTTACCCGCGCCCTCGGAGAAGCCCGTGACCTGGACGTGCAAATCGAAAAACTGGACCAGGCCATCGCAGCTGTGAAAACCGTCCAGTTTCGGCCGGGCATGCGCCGCCTGCGCCTGCGCCTCACGCAGAAACGCCTCTCCATTCACAACCACGTCATCGAAGCCATGCGCCAGCTTCAGGAGAGCCGCCTCTTGCCGCGCATTGAAACCACCCTGGCCCCTTACCTCGTCACGCCAACCGGCCAGCCCCCCAGCTTGCCCCTCTACCAGTTAGCCGCCCAGGCCATCACCCAGCGTCTCGATATTTTCCTGGCCTGCGAAGCCAGCATCTTTGACCCTAAAAACATCCACGAACTGCACCAAATGCGCATTGAGGCCAAACGCCTGCGCTACACCCTCGAAATCTTTGCCACCCTTTACCCCGGCGAATGTAAATCCGAACTGAAAGCCATCAAAAGCGTTCAGGAACTACTGGGCGACATTCATGATTGCGATGTGTGGACCGAGTTTCTGCCTGAATTCATCACTCAGGAGACCTATCGCGCACTGGAATACCACGGCCACACTCGCGCGATGAACATTCTGCGCCCTGGCCTGCAGCACTTTCTCCAGTTCCAGCAGCAGACCCGCGCCGAGCTTTACCAACGCTTCCTCGTGGAGTGGCAGTCCTGGCAGCAGGAAAACGTCTGGCCGCAATTGCGGCAGATCGTTTCCGCCCCGCTTGATGTTTACCCCAATGAGTCCGCAACGGACGCGCCGCGGGAACAGCCATGCGAATAGCCCTCATCGGAGATATCCACGCCAACCTCCCCGCTCTCGATGCTGTGCTTGCCCATGCGAATTCCCTGGGCATCACCCGCTTTTTGAACATTGGCGACATGGTGGGTTATAACGCCTTTCCCGAACAGGTTATTCAGCGCCTTCGTCAGCACAATGTAACCAGTATTCTAGGGAATTATGACCGGAAAGTGATTCAATTTCCTCAAAAGGGTGAAAAATGGAAGCAGACCAAACCCGGTCTCAAGTTGCAGGCGTTCCAATGGGCCTACGAACAACTCTCACCGGCCAGCCTGGCTTACCTGCATGCGCTGCCCGAGCAGCAAATCGTGGAAATTCAAGGCGTCTCTATTTTGCTCACCCACGGCAGCCCCGAATCGCGCAGTGAATATCTCACCCCGCTCACACCCCTTACCCGCCTGGAAGAGCTGGCCGCCATGACCAGCGCTCGCGTCATTGTCTGCGGCCATTCCCATGTCCCTTTCACCCGCCACGCAGCCGGGCATCTCTTCATTAATACCGGCAGCATCGGCCGCCCGGACGACGGCGACCCGCGCGCCAGCTACGCGGTTCTCAACATGGACGAAGGCAAGCTCACCGTAACCCACCACCGCCTGGAATATGATACCCACCTGGCGGCGCAGGCCATTCGCGGCCAAAACCTGCCCGAAGAATTTGCCCAAATGGTGCTGCTTGGCCGCAGCCTGGATTGGGTTCTTGCCAACAGCCTGCCGCCCATCCGCCCGGAATAGGTCAACTCATTTCCCCCTCTCTTTATCCGTCCGGCTGGGGATTCAATTAAAATCGATGATTTTCCCGGTAATCACAAAATTGGTGCGGATGCAAATATTGGAAACCCGGTCTGCCATGCGTTCCAGGTTGTGCCCCGCCCATAACAAGTGATTGGCCTGCTCATTATGGCTGCTGTCTTGCGCGGTCAGCGACATCAAATCGTGGTACAACGCCTGGTATAAATTGTCCACGGCGGTATCTTCCCGTGGAATTTTCAACGCCAGATCCTGATCGCACTTAATGAATGCTTCCACACCGCGTTCCAACATGCTCAACGCCCGATCTTTCATTTCTGGCAGATACTGCACCGGTTCCAGAAACGGCTCTTTGCCAATCAGCAGGTTGATCTTCGCGATGCCTTTCGCATAATCCCCCATCCGCTCCAGATCGGTGATCACTTCCAAAGTGGAAGCCAACAGACGCAAATCATCTGCCAGCGGCTGCTGGGTAGAAATCAACAGCAGGCAGGCATATTCAATCTCAATGCGTTTATCATTGATCAGGAAATCATTGCGGTAAATGGATTCTGAAGCACGAAAGTCTTTGCGCATCAGCGCGCCAAGCGCGGCCGTGGTGGCTCGCTGCACCATGCCGTGCAAGAAAAGCACATCGTTCTTGATGGCCAGAATTTTCTTGTCCAGCGAATTGCGCGGCATACGGCAAACAACCTGACGGGCGGCTAACCAAAACGCCCGGAGATATACTCTTCGGTTAATTTTTGACGCGGATTGGTGAAAATCTCCTCAGTCGGCCCATATTCCACCAAATATCCCGCCCGGTCTTCACCCATGTGAAAGAAAGCCGTGAAATCCGATGAGCGCGCCGCCTGCTGCATGTTATGAGTAACAATCACGATTGTGTAGTTTTCTTTGAGCGTTTGCATCAGCTCTTCAATATGCAGCGTGGCCAGCGGATCCAGTGCCGAGGCCGGCTCGTCCATTAAAATCATTTCCGGTTCCACGGCCAGCGCGCGGGCAATGCACAAGCGCTGCTGCGCCCCGCCCGAAAGGGCCAACCCCGATTTGTTCAAATCGTCTTTGACCTCATCCCACAACGCGGCGGCCCGCAGGCTGCGCTCCACAATATCGTTCAAATCACTTGTGTTCTTAATCCCATGCATGCGCGGACCGTAGGCCACATTATCATATACCGACTTGGGAAACGGGTTTGGCCGTTGAAAGACCATACCCACGCGCCGGCGCAAATCGACCACATTGATGTCAAACAGGTTTTCTTCATCCATGTACATTTCACCGTGCGTGCGCACACTGGGAATTAGATCATTCATCCGGTTAATCGAGCGCACAAAAGTACTCTTTCCACAGCCTGAAGGGCCAATGATCGCCGTGATGCGATTCTCAGGGATGTCCAGGGTGATATTGTTCAACGCCTGGAAATTTCCGTAGTACAAATTAAAATCAATCACCTTCAATTTTGTTTCAAGAGTCATCCATTTCACCTGTTTATTCTAAGGTCAGCGGCTGACCGCGAGCGCCACCCGCCAATAGGTAAATTATAACTGGCATTTTCAATCCTGGGCGGTTTAATCCTCCAATCGCGCTTCACACCATGCCGCCTATCCCCCATCAAAACACCGCTGTGAAACCCGCATTAGTGATACAATTCCCAGCGACAAACCCCACCCGGAGGAAAACGTGATCGCCTCAGCCGCCCAAAAAGTTACCCGCAATATCCAAAAAGTGATTGTCGGCAAAGAACAATCCATACAGCTGCTGTTAACCGCCGTACTGTGTGAAGGCCACGTCCTCCTTGAAGACGTCCCCGGCACCGGTAAAACCACCCTGGCGCGCGCCCTGGCCGCCTCGCTTGGCTGCTCCTTTCAGCGCATCCAGTTCACTCCCGACCTGCTGCCTTCCGATGTAACCGGCCTGAGCTGGTTCAACCAAAAAACCCAGGAATTTGAATTTCGTCCCGGCCCCATCATGAGCCAGGTCGTTCTTTCAGATGAAATTAACCGCGCCACTCCGCGCACCCAATCGGCCCTGCTCGAAGCCATGCAAGAGCGCCAGGTAACCGCCGATGGCGCCTCGCGCCCGCTGCCGCGCCCGTTTCTTGTGCTGGCCACCCAAAACCCGGTCGAGTTGGAAGGTACCTTTCCACTCCCCGAAGCACAGCTCGACCGCTTTTTGATTAAAGTCAACCTGGGCTATCCCTCTCTGGATGAAGAAAACCATATCCTCGAACGCTTCCGTGCCGAAGACCCGCTGGAAAGCTTGCAGCCTGTTGTTTCCGCCGCCGAAATCCTCGACCTCATCCAGGAGCGCAAGCAGGTGCGCGTCGAAGACTCCCTCCGCGACTACATTGTGCGCGTCGCCCGCGCCACCCGCGAGAATAACGACATCCAGCTCGGCGCCAGCCCCCGCGCCACCCTCGCCCTTTACCAGACCGCGCAAGCCTGGGCCGCCATCCAGGGCCGCGATTACGTTCTCCCGGATGATGTTAAGCTGCTAACCCCGGTTGTCCTCAGCCACCGCCTGATCATCTCCGCCCAGGCACAGCTGCGCGGACGCACCGCCGAACAACTCATTGATGATATTGTCAGCGCCGTGCCCGTGCCGGTTGAGGCCTGACATGTCTCTTCATCGCTCCTGGCCCATATTCGTCACCCTGTTCCTTGCCGGCGCGATGCTGCGCCAGGAATGGCTGGTCATTTTTTCCGGAGCGTTCCTCCTCATTTTGCTTGCTGCTTCTCTATCGCGGCGTTTTGCCTTTCGCGGCGTAACTTACCGCCGTCATTGGCATTATCGCCGCGGCTTCCCCGGCGAAGAAACCACACTTCGTGTGGAGATCGAAAACCGCAAACTGCTGCCGCTCACCTGGCTGCGCGCCAGCGACCAATGGCCCCTCGACGCCGCACCGGTGGATAAAAACGCGCTTTCACCCTCGAATATCGCCGGTCAGGGGCAGCTTGTCAACGCCCTCAGCCTTAAACCTGACGAAAAAGTTACCCGTACCTACCCCCTCCGCTTTCGTAAGCGCGGAGTTTACACCGTTGGCCCCGTAGACCTGGAAACCAGCGATATTTTCGGCCTGGCACCTCTGGAAAAACGCCTGTCGTATCCCGAAACCCTGACTGTCTTCCCGCAAATCCTGCCTCTCAACGCCCTGCGCCTTCCGGCGGACGACCCCTTTGGCGAACGCGCCGCGCCACGCCGTCTCTTCGAAGACCCCACCCAACCGATGGGCGTGCGCCCTTACCAACCCGAAGACGATTTCCGCCACGTGCACTGGCCGGCCACCGCACGCTCTGGCGCTGTGCAGGTCAAAGTCTACCAACCGGTTACCTCGCACGTCCTCACCGTCTGTCTCAATGTCAGCACGTCATACCACGCCTGGCTTGGCACCAATCAGCACCTTCTCGAAGCGCTGATCAATGTCGCCGCCTCCGCCTGCTATCACGCCTTCAACAGCGGTTGCTCGGTTGGTTTGGTTTCCAACGGCTGTCTATCGCACGCCGACCGCCCCTTCCAGATTGCCCCAGGGCGCTCGTCCAACCAGCTTGCCACGCTGCTGCAATCGCTGGCTGCCGTTACGGTCTACACAACCGCACCGTTTGAAGATTTTCTTATCCGCAGCCTTCCAAAAATCCCCTACGGCTCAACGCTGATGATTGTTACCGCTTTATTGCCTGACTCGCTGGTGGAATCGCTGATGCGCCTAAAAAAATACCGCCCGCACACCACTCTCATCTCCCTTGCCGAAAGCGCGCCCCCCACCTTGCCCGGCATTCAAACCATCCACCTGCCCTATTCTGAAGATTTGCTGGCCCATGCTCACTAATCTTTCTACTCGTCTCGCTTCTAAACTCAGCCTCCGTCTGTGGAGTGAAATGGCCCTGCACCTGCTGCTGGCCATGTATGCCGTGTGGGTTTCGGCCTGGTATCGGCAACTTGTCGCGCCGCAAGCCTCAAGTTGGGCAATGGGGCTTATCTGGCTGCTGGTGCTCGCCGGGGGATATTGGCTCTCACGCGGGCTCGAAAAACTGCAGGACCGACCTGTCTTGCAGCGCTCCGCCGCCCTGCTGTGGATGGTCAGCATTATTTTCCTCACAGCGTTTCTGCTTCTTTTTCTCCCCTTGCGAGAAACACTTACCATGCAGCGCTGGATGGAATGGGCGTTCTCTACCACCGAAAATTTCAACCGCGTCCTCGCGCACCTGGTGATCTTCGGCCTCAGCGCCTGGCGCTCCCTCGACCTGGGACAGCGTGTTTTCAGCCGCGAATTCATTGAGAAAGAATTTCAACTGGGCAGCTTCGCCCTTCTCTTTTTCGGACTGATCTACTCTTCACAGCCCTCCTCCGCTCTGCTCATCCGCTTTGCCGCTTTTCTCTTCCTCGGCTTGCTCGCCCTCAGTATCGCGCGCATCGCCGAACAGGAAGCCGTGCGCGGAGGGCGCCTGCCCCGCTTTGCTTCGATTTGGCCACCTCTTCTTTTCGGGCTGGCTGTTCTGATTTCACTGACGGCGCTGCTCATCTCCATCTACGCCGCCCTACCCATCGCCTCGGTGCTGGCGCAAGCCGCCCTGCTGCTGCTCTCCGGGCTGGCGCTGCTCATCATCCTCATCCTTTCTCCGGTGCTGGCTCTCATCCTCGAAGCCGCGTACCGCTTCGGCCAAAAAGTCTTTGGTGATGTTCCTGACCTGATCCCTTACTCTGCCGCGCAGCAAGCCGCCGACCAGATGCTTGATACCGGCCAGCAGGCACTCGATATGGTCTCCACGCAAAACGGCCGGCCAGTCTTGTTCATCGCCGCCGTGCTCTTCCTCATTGTCCTGATTTTTTTGAGCTTGCGCTTTCGCTATTACCGCCGCCAGCTGCGCGCCGAAGAGCAAACAGACCGCGTAAGAACGGCGCGCGCCTTGCGAACAGAGCGCCAATCTCCCACCTCCACGGCCGCCAGTCGGTGGATCTCTCCACGCAAGGCCCTCGCCGCCGCGCGCATTCGCCTCGCCTACGCGCGGCTCATTGAGCTGAGTGAGCGCCTTGGGCACCCGCGCCCCCCCGCTGCCACCCCTGCCGAATTCCTACCCACGCTCCAGCTGCTCTTTCCAGACCATTCTGCTGACCTGGACTTGATGACCCATGCCTACCAGAAAGTGCGCTACGGCCAAATGCCCGAAACCCAGGCCGAAGTAGACAGCGTGCTTCAGGCCTGGAAACAGATCCAAAAAAGGGGAAATCAGATGGTTAAGCAGATGCACGCGAAGAAATAAAAAAAAAACCTGATCTTTCCCGCCGGCAGCCCCCTCCGTCCCGGTGGTCAGACAAGCCAGCTACCTCTTCAACGGCGACGGCCGCCTGGCCCGGACTACCATATTGGCATCCGATTCAAATTACCCAGGCAACCATCCGTTAACCTGACACGCCGCAAAAAAAGAAAGAAAAGTGAAGAAGCCCTCTCAATCACGGTCTGCCCGTGATGCAAACACGCGCTGGTAAACATCCAGACCAAAACTGGTTTGCAGCGGTTCTCCTTCATAGAGCTTAAAGGTCCGCCCCCCATCGGTTTGCCGGTCTGCTCGCAAAAAGATCGAAGTCAACGAGCCTTCTTCAAACATACTTTGGGCAAAATCAAATAAGTGGGTTACAAAAAATACTTTCACCTTGCGCTCTACCAGAGCGCGCACAATTTGCCTGGCAATTTCCGACCCTTCCCGCTCATTGGTCGCGGCAAATGATTCATTAAACAACACCATCGAATGCTCTGCTAAGTGCCCAGCAATCGTATTCATGCGCGACAATTCCTCATCCAATTTTCCGCTTTTCATTGTGGTGTCTTCTTCACGCTTAAAATGGGTGAAAAGTCCTTCGCAAAGGTTTGCGCGGTACGAAATCGCTGGCACAAACATACCGTTTTGCATCATAAGCTGAGCCAGCCCAATGCTCCGCAAGAAAGTTGATTTTCCGCCCTGGTTGGCGCCGGTGATAATCAACAGATCTTTCCGGTCAGCTTCCAGGTCATTTCCAATCACTTTCTGCTGAAGATTCAACGCCAGGCACATGTCATACAAACCCTCAAAACATAGCTCGCGCTCCTCAGATCGCGCCGGGACAGGAAACGTGGCCGGTTCGCCCATCTGGCCCAACTGCTCATAAAGATTCATGCAGCCCAGGTAAAAGGCTAGCTCGGTTCTCAACAAAACCAGGAAATTGAGAATATGATCACAAGACTGTGCCAGCGCGTTGGCCACCAGGTTGATGCCGCGTTCGCGCAGCTCAGAAAGGGCTCTCGATCCGGCTTCGTCGCGATCGGCAATGGTATAGGAAAACTCTGGCGGTTGAATGGTGAACAGGCGATCAAACCAATTCGAATGATTTTCGGGCGGTTTGCGAAGAACGTAGTTGATTCCTTTGTTTGCCTGCCCCAGTTCCGCGCTGATCCAAACCCCATCACGGAATTTCAGTACGCGCAGGTGATTCTGAATTTCAAGAAAATAGGCGTCACTCAGCTCTCTTTGCAGCATCGCAAACAGGGTTTGAAATCCCTGCGAGTCAAATTGCGCGCCATACGTTTCAGATATGGCTCGCAGACGCTTTAATGTATCAGAGAACAACTGCAATACCTCAATGGAGCGGCTCAGAATCGAATCGGGAAATTTACAGAAGAACCCAAAATAGGCTTTCTTCTCTTTCTCGATCGCGTCGAGAGCAATATGGTATATTTCACGCACAATAGAAGGGTTTTTTAAGCAATCCTTCAGAATCGCCTGCCGATACAAAACTCTTTCCACGGTCATGGGCGCGTCACTCAACAACGCTTTGGTGGCAACCTCCAGCAGATATTTATCACCGCCGGCCATCGCGTTGAAAAGAAAATCAAGCTCCAGGTCCTGAACCAGAAAATCTTGATTGGTTCGCTGGGGACCTTTGAGATCAAAATCGCGGTCATTGAACATGAGATAAGCTTTCATGACTTGATCCGCTCCTTCAGATGCTGGTAGGTAAGGTGATATTTTTCCACAATGGAAATGGCATAAGAAATCCCATCTGCATCTCTGCGAATAATCTTGAATGTCCGCTGGTTGGAATCTTCCGGGGTCACAGTGCTGACCATGCTGATTGTTTTTTCGCCTAACCTTGATAATTCATCAATGAACGTAACGCACACGCACAACATATCAAGGTCAATGATTTCTTTAAAAATTAGCTTGCTTAACACAACCGCATCCTTGAGTGTGGTAGAAGTAAAAATTTCATTCATAATGATGAGGCTGTTGGGAGTGGCTTGTTCCAGAATCTCATGAATTCGTACCAAATCATCTTGCAGTTTACCGCTCTGGTTACTAATGGTTTCTTCCTTCTCAAAATGAGTGAAAAGCTGATCGTACAAAAACAACTTTGCCGCGCTGCCAGGAACCGGGCATCCTAAACTGGCCAGGTAATGTAATTGCCCAAAAGCGCGGGCAAACGTGGTTTTTCCGCCCTGATTCGGACCAGATACCACAATTATTCTCTCCTTGCCTTTCAGCTCAAAGTCATTACAGACCACCATCGCGTTTTCGCGGTTTAGATTATGCGCCAACGCCAGGTCAAAACTATCGCGGCTTAAAATTTCTTTGCTTTCCGTGGAAATCTCAGGATAGCAAAAACTCAATCCAATTTTCTTAAACGTCCCCATGTACTCCAGATACGAAATGTAAAACTGGATTTCTCGATCAAAATTACCGATCACTTCATCGATAAAACTCAAATTTTCACTGCAAAAGGTCGCCAGGCTGGTAAAAATTTCGGGGTGAAGCTGGGCCACCATTTCCAGCACTTTGGCTTCGACATGGTTCATATCGGGGCGGTCTGTAAGCGTTACCCGGTAATCTTTCACAGCACCCTGCTTGAATTTCTCAAAGGTTTGAATCACTTCTTCGCTATAATCGCTTGCTGGCTCTAATTTGCGTACTTTGATGGTCGTGCCTTTAATAATCAACGTATAGCAAACAGACGCCAGGTCGTCTTCCAGCGTTTTTGTTTCCCGCAACAAGCGCTTAAACCGTTCAGAATTCACATAATCATTCAGGTAATTTCTAAAGCCGATCAATCCCTGAGCACCCAATTGAACTTGAGATAGATCTTCTTTCAGTCTCAATACGGTTTCGCAATAAACCTGCACCGCGTCTAAAAACCATCGCTGCGCCTGCAGCTCATAATACGCCTTGCCCGCCCGGGTCAAAAAACCTCTCACCGTCACCATTCCACTGGCAAATGCTTGAACATTTCCAAAAAGAACTGAGTCGCCCAAGTCCTGCATAACCGCGTGGCGGTATTCAATGGTTTTAATATTCTTCAATGGTGTGTAAAAAAAGGGAGCCAGTTGATAATCTTTTTTCTTTGCGGTAATTACCTCTACAACCTGATCCAAGTTGAGATCAGAAAAGAATACTGGCATCTCGGTTGCAATCTCAGGGACCGGTGATTCATTGGTATCAAATAAAATACTTTGAAAAGACATGCTCTACCATACCTCGCAAGACGTTAATCGCAATCCAGCTAGAGAAAAAAAGTAGCCTCTACCTAGATCAAATCTGGTAGAGGCCATCAGCTTATCAGCGTTTGGTTCAAGAGCGAGCCTCATCGCTCAATCATCATTCTACCCAAAATCAATAAGCGGGTCAAGGAAATGTCGAACGACCTCATTAAAATAAGAATTGATAAAGAATCGATCTCGTTGCCTTGACCCAGGTATCTGTAAGCCCTATAATCAGGGGCAAGCGATGAGGCTCGCTTTCGGTTTGAGAATCGCCATGTATGGCTGATAGCCTCTACCCTGAATGAACGCGTGGTAGAGGTTTTTTTATGCCAATTTTCCCAAACGAATTTGAACAAACCCTATTATCTCGCGATATTTCGTTAAACCCTTCTCAAAAAAGGTATTTGCGTACAACTCTCCTCTCTTTTGAGAAATCGCTGCGGTTAATCTCGCGGCTTTTGGTGGAAGATGAATCGGGGATTCTTTATTCCAGGACGTCTGCTTTTTCTCCTGCTGAGATACAGACCCTTAACGAAAAAATCGCGGCCGCTTTCGAGGTGTTGCAGAAATTCACTTCCGTGCTGGAGATAGAGTCCAGAACCGAAGACCCGTTGAAAACCATCCAAGCCCAATTGAGTCTCAGCTGGGTGGGGTTAGAGGACTGCCACGCAAAACAGGTGCGCAGCTATGGAAAACTCAACGATGCGACTGCCGATACCATCGACCAGGGGATTGAACAGCTCATTCAAACATTGCTTGAATTGATGCAAATCACCTCCGGCAGCCAGTTGGATGACCCCAGTATTCCAGCCTATTTCGAGAATGATGATGAATAAACCCAATTCCACCCCATCGGAAACAATTGAGATTTCGCTTGACCCACAAACGAAATCTGAGCTGGATGAATATGTGGGCGCGAAAAACTGGTCACTATCAGAAGGGTATCGAATTGTCTTGGGGGCGGGGCTTGGATACTTGCGCAGTAATGAGCTGTTTGAAACAGTGCAAGAAATCGGCATCCCGCAAGACCAGCCATCCATTGTTGCCCGCCTGGTAAGAGCTGAATCCTCCCTGGCTTCCATGCGCTTCCGCATGTTTGAACTTCAAAAAGCCAATCACGATTGGGAAAATTCGCTAGGCGCTATTCACAATCAGAATATGGGCTTTCGCAGCATCGTTAAGCGCCAAAAGCAGGAAATATGGGAATTGAACCAAAAAATGAAGGAAATGGAACAACAACTTGCAGACATTGAGCAATTAACAGTATGCAGCCCACGACCCGATACAGACTTGACTGGCGCTCAAGACAACCAAGCAACGAAATGGTGGCATCGAATTTTCAAGAGAACTTGACACCACAGCAAGGCAGGTTAGAATTAAAAAAGCGATGAGGCTCGCTTGAGATGTAATCAAACCGCCGTTTTTGGCTGATAGCCTCTGTCTTATTCAAAGACGAAGACAGAGGCTATTATTCTAAATGGCACCCAAAATGAACGCAAATCAAAGGATGGAACACCAACAAATCTACTTGATCCGCTCAGCCTACGACCTCGCTGACGCCTTATGGATGGCTCCGGAAATCAATCTTTTATTTATGCAAAGAAAAAAAGAAACGGTAGAACGATGGAAAGAATCCATTCACGCACTTCTGGACAAAATGGATCAAGTCTTCATTGAAACCTGTTCCATTCCAGTGTTTCAAGTGGGGCTTCACGCGAACCTGGATGATCTGCCGCAAAAAGCGACCAACGGGGCGGTTGAGCATGACCTGCCCCTACCAATCCTGGAAGCCACCAAAAAATTGGGGTGGGCGCTTCGCGATTACATCAATGCCATGCGACCCGCCGATGCGACCAATATTGCAAAACCCGAAGAAGGTGTTTCACAAGCAATGATTACTGAACTATGCCAAAGGATGGTCGAATTGATCTTCACTGAGGTCAGTATTCAGCCCAAAGATCTTGCCTAATCAATGAACAAGTTACAAACCATATTTTTTCACACCAAAGGAGTAGTCTAATGGAAAGCACAATTGAATACGTACATGCCAGAGAAATCCTGGATTCACGCGGCAACCCAACTGTCGAAGTTGAAGTCAGCCTGGAAAGCGGTGCTTTTGGACGCGCGGCTGTGCCTTCAGGCGCCTCAACCGGCATCCATGAAGCCCTGGAACTGCGCGATGAGGATAAAAGCCGCTATAACGGCAAAGGTGTTCTTAAAGCGGTTGAGCACGTCAATACAGAGATCGCAGACACCATTCTGGGAATGGATGCCCTGGACCAATCTGCCGTAGATAAAGCCATGCTTGATAAAGACGGCACGCCCAATAAGAGTAAATTTGGCGCCAATGCCATTTTGGGCGTCAGCCTGGCCGTTGCTCGGGCTGCCGCCGACGAAGTTGCGCTGCCGCTTTACCGGTATTTGGGCGGCGTTACCGCCAAACTGTTGCCGGTTCCGATGTTTAACATCCTCAACGGCGGCGTGCATGCTAACTGGCAGGGCACCGACCTGCAAGAATTTATGATCGCTCCGGTTGGCGCGCCCAATTTCCGCGAAGCGGTGCGTTGGGGTAGCGAGGTCTACCATGCCCTCAAAGGCGTGCTAAAAAGCAGCGGCTATACCACCGGTGTTGGAGATGAAGGCGGCTTTGCCCCTGCGCTTAAGACCAACGCAGAAGCGGTTGAGGTCATCCTCAAAGCCATCGAAAAAGCTGGCTACAAACCCGGCGAACAGATCGCTCTGGCGCTCGACCCCGCCTCCAGCGGTTTTTATGAAGATGGGTTATATAACCTGCGAACCGAGGGCAAGAAAGTTACCTCCGCAGAAATGGTTGCCATGTATGCCGATTGGGTGAAAAAATACCCGATTGTCGTCCTTGAAGACGGCCTTGCCGAAGACGATTGGGAAGGATGGAAACTGCTCAACCAAACCATTGGCGACAAAATTGAGCTGGTTGGTGACGACCTGTTTGTTACCAATGTAGAGCGCGTCTCTCGCGGCATTCGCGAAAACGTGGCCAACGCCGTATTGATCAAACTCAACCAGATTGGTTCCATCAGCGAGACCATCGCCACCATTGAAATGGCGCGCAAAGCCGGCTGGGGTTCCATGGTTTCTCACCGATCCGGCGAAACCATCGACAGCTTCATTGCCGATTTCACCGTTGCCATGAGCACCGGCCACCTGAAGACTGGCGCCCCCTGCCGCGGCGAGCGGGTGGAAAAATACAACCAGTTAATGCGCATCGAGGAAGAGCTTGGCGAAGCGGCAGTATATGCCGGCCGCAAAGCATTTGTTCGCTAGTACATAATTCAAACCACATCCAGAGGCAGGTGTTCCCCCTGCCTCTGGGTGGCTTTTCTGTTATCCAGCCAGATATTTTTAATGGTCACTTTTTTCTGCCCAAACTGCTGGACTTCCATTCCAGAAGAGACTGAAATTTGCCCGCATTGTGGATATGAACTGAAACAATTCGGTTCTTTAACCTACGAAGATAAATTATTAGCTGCGCTGCATCACAGCGTACCCGAACGGCGCATTATGGCCGCACAAATCCTGGGGAATCGAGGTTGCGAGCAAGCGCTCCCGATTTTTTTGGACATTCTCCAATCCGGTGAAAGCAATTATTTTCTGCTTCGCGCGATCCTGATGGCTGCAATCAAGATCAACAGCCCGCTCCGCTTGGAGGTGCTTACACAGGCTTCCCACCACGACTCATTGTTGGTTAAAAAACTGGCATCGGAAATGTTGACCCAGCTCAACAATAACCAGGCCCCTCAAAAATGGGACCGCAATACCGGATAACACGAACCTCATTCATCGTTTTGCTGTCAAATCACGCGCAACGAAATGATCTAGTTGCTGGAATCCGGCTCACCAGTATGCGATGAGAGTGAACAAGGATTGTTTGAGACTATTCAATTGGTTGAGTAAAACCTCTTTATAGAAGAACTTGGCGTTACTGGTTACCTTTACCGGATTGTAACGCATAATTTTTGAACACAGATGGCTGGTTCCCATCTCAGTATCCAGGCCTTCATGCCGGATGAAACCATCAATTTCTTTACAAATCAACGGCAAAGAAATCTTTTCTCCATTACTGATAACCCGACCTTCAACCTTAACGATAGGCAATTGCGCACCAGAGGGGAAAGCAGGACAGTTTGGGTCGAATAAATCAAAATAATTAACCTGTGCCAGGTCTCCATAACGCGCCTTGATTTGTCCTGCAAGCCATTCTGCCACTTCGCGCCAGCTGTCTTTAATCCCGTCTTTGCACGCAATCGGAGCGGCAATGATCTCTAGACAAATGCTCGAATTGTTCATCCGCAGCATCCTTGCCCTGAACCAGACGAACAGAAGGAAGATGGTGCAGCAACCCCATTGCGATCTCCACCTCGGACAACCATCACCCCACTGATTACCTGACGCGTTTTTGGGCTTGCGCATTTCGGGCATACTGGCTGTAAACCCTGCTCTTTCTCCGCAAACGAAGCGCGAACGTCAAAGCTTTGTCCGCACAAATCACAAGAATACGCATAAATGGGCATAGAATTTCCTTTCCACCTCATCGCTTATTCACAAAAAATGTCTATGAGTGTTGTGATTCTGGCAGTAGATTAACAGCCTCCAGAACGCCTGGTTAACGAAGCAAAATCAACTCCCAGCAAGCTGCTGATTTCCTGGTTCACCTCCCTCAAAAAAAAACTGCCTTTTCCAGCGCATAAACGCGTTCCTGGACAGTTTCATTTGTTGCTACTTGTACTTGTAAATCGCGAAAGCGTTGCGCATCTGTATCAGAAAAATGACCAGCTACGTGATCGGCGTGAATTTTCTGTTGCAAACTTATAAATCCTTCACAAGTCGGAGTGCCGCAACATCCGCGTTCAACTTCTCTTGCGCAGCCTTTACGCGCAAAAATGATTCGGATTGGCGTAGATGGGTGGTCAGATTCATGGTGGCTTCCATCATCGCCACAGGAATTTCATCACTGAAGCTCTTTGATGTATTTTCATTATCCACAGCAGCCTCCCGTCCGACATGAAGTGCCATAATCTAATCCAATCTCCGTTGATATCAAATCGCCAAGAGATTGAGAGATTGCAACCAACTCACGCTGAGCCTGGAGATAGCTCATCACCGTAGGCTTACTGTAAAACAAGTCCTGAAGATGTAGCAATTCCTGCCGCTCTTCATCACTTAAAGAATTAAGCATGATTAAAGCTTTCAAGGATGCTTGTTTTTTCTGAAAGTCCTCCAGGGCCTTCTGTGCTGCGGAATCATTGCGAAGAGCTTGAAATGCCCGCTCAAAGCTCTGATATTCAGCCAACTCAGAAAATGCCTCGGCAAACTGCCTGGCTGCCTGCATTGTTACTAATCTCGGCGAGACCTCTAGTTCATTCAATCGGTCCTCCATACTTTATCCATGCTCCATGATCTAGAACGAATTAATCCTGATACACTTGACTACCCAGTTCGGCAAGCATTTTCAAGCCCATAATTTCCTTTGGTAAAAGGGGAATTTGCGCCAGTTGCTTTTCAATGCGGTTACTTCTATTTTGATTGCAGCGTTGACCCCTAATTTTTCATGATTGCCAGAGAGCTGGAAAGATAGAAGGTGAGTAGCTCTTGCACCAATTGCTAAAACTCAAAGACCAAAATTCCTTTTCTAAATTCAATTAGTGACATTTGTCACGATAGTTTTTTTATCTTAATTGATATAATAAATCTTGTTAGATATTCGTTTTTACGAATATTACTAATAATATTAATCATAAGGAGCAAAACAATGGACATTTCCGTAACCAAATCAATTGATGAACGTGGAGAGGTTTGCCCGGTGCCGGATGTGGATGCGAAGCGCGCCCTGGCAAAAATGAACTCGGGTGACATTTTGGAAGTTTTAATTGACTACCCACTCTCCAAAGAGCGCATTCCTGCGAATGCCACAAAAGATGGGCATGAAGTTTTGGCCATTGAAGAAACCGGCACCAGCGAATGGCGAATTTTGATAAAAGTTAAATAACTTGCATTCGCTCTTTTTTCAAAATCCATTTTTCAATCGTTTCGAGATGGACAATTTGAAGCTTTTTTGGAATAACAGAAAGGGATTATGCTTTATGAGTATTCTTTTGGGTTTATTAACAGGTGTGGCGTTTGGTTTTGTTCTTCAAAGAGGCCGCGTTTGCTTTAATTCTGCTTTTCGCGATCTGCGCATGATGAAGGACAATTTTATGTTCAAAGCCGGATTGCTGGCAATCGCCGTTCAGATTATCGCTTTCCTTGCAATGTCTCAATTGGGTTTAATCCACCTGAATCCCAAACCGCTCAACTTAATTGGCTCCATTGTGGGTGGTTACATTTTCGGGTTAGGCATGGTGTTGGCGGGTGGTTGCGCCAGCGGTACCACTTATCGCATCAGTGAAGGAAATACCACTGCCTGGTTGGCCGGCCTTGTTTATGGTATTTTCGCTTGGGCGACGCAATCTGGTTTCCTCAGCCCATTAATGAAAGCGATAAGCCAATTCAACATCACCGTAGCACCCAATAGCGCGCTCTACCTGGGAGAACAAACCGGGCCAACTCTGGCAACCATGCTGAATATTAATCCCTGGATTGCAGGTTTAGTTGTGGCAGCTCTTCTCTTTGCCTATTTGTTTGGCACAAAAACTACTCCTCGCGACACAGCCACCTGGGGATGGATCAAAACCGGTCTACTGGTTGTGCCGGTTGCCATGTTTGGATTTTGGAGCAGCACCATTTCGGGACGCCCGTATGGGTTAGGAATCACTGGAGGCTGGATCAATATCTTAAAAGCGATTCAGACAAATGAGTTGCTCAATTGGGAAGGCGCTGAAGTTCTGGGTATTATGATTGGCGCTGGCATCACCGCGGTGATTTTCAAGGAATTCAAGCTGCGCGTTCCGAAAAACGGAAAAACGTTCCTTTATGTTGTCGCAGGCGGCGTATTAATGGGGTTTGGCGCAGTATTTGCGGGAGGCTGCAATATTGGTCATTTCCTCACTGGCATTCCTCAGTTAGCCATTAGTTCCATTGTTGCGGGCATTTTCTTCATTCTTGGCAACTGGACGATGGTACGCATCCTCTATGGCAAGAGCTAATTATGAAAATCACTATTCAAGTAATGGTACCTCCCTATACTAACCAGGACCTGGACACGGCTCTCAACATTGCGGAAGCCTGTTTGGATCGTGGACATGAAGTCCGCCTGTTTCTCTTCTCTGATTCGATTTTATCCACCAACACCAAAGTTAAGCCAGTGCGCTCCGACCGCAATATTCCCGAGCGAATGCGCTTGCTTATTGAAGAGAAAAAGCTGCGTGTTGATATTTGCGGTATTTGCATGGAATACCGCGGTGTCCGGCCTGAAGATGCAATTTCTGGTGCAGCCCCAAGCGGTTTGCCCGAACTGGCAAGCCTGGTCGTCACCTCAGACCGTTTTGTTAATTTGATGGCCTAGGAGAGGTGAAATGAAAAAAATCCTTTTTGTCATTTACCAGGCGCCCTGTGGAACAATCTGGCCAAATGAAGGCTTTAGAACCGCTTTTGGAATGTACGGTGAGGATATTGAGCCTGAAGTGCTATTCATTGACCAGGGTGTTGTGTCCGTTGCCAAAGAGACTGAACCATCCAAGCTTGGACTTTTCTCATTGAAAATGGTTCAAAAATATATCAAAAAGTACGGCACAAAAGTGTTTGCGGAAAAGGAAAGTTTGGAGAAATTCAAAGTCAGAGAGCTCGACGAGAACTTCCAATCCGAAGTTATCTCTCGCCATCAGGCCAAAGAGATGATTCACAACTATGACTTTGTGATCTTCATGTGAGGCAAAAAATGCTTGTAATTATTAAATACGGAGCTGAAAATCCTGGCGAACGCTGGAAAATGGAAACAACAGATGAAAGCGATTCCATCGTTTTGATCCAGAATGGCGTCTTTTGGGCTATTTCCGAAGAGATTGACCCTTTTATAAACCATCGCAATATCTTTGCCCTCAAGCCAGACTTCATAGCACGGGGTTATCAAGAATCAGACTCAAAAGTGCCTTTAATCGACTATTCTGATCTTGTTGATTTAATCGAGAAGAACGAAAAATCGATGGGGTAATTCAACCTATGGATCAGGTTCAGGCATGAACACTGATTGACGGATAAAAAGGGGCTTCAACAAATCACTGTTGAGGCCCCTTTTTTGTACCATCGTCACATTGCCTGCTTAACGAAAAGCTTCTTTAGCTTTCATTTTCACGCAAGAGCTGAGGGATTTTTTCCAGGATCTGATCACGCACAGATCGAAATACCACCAGCACTTCTTCCTCACTGCCTACCGCTTTGGCTGGGTCTATAAATCCCATATGAACTTTCTTGCCCCTTCCCAACCACATCGGGCAGGTTTCGGCCGCATCATCACAAACTGTTACCACAAGGTCAAATTCAATATCCCGAAAATCGTCCACTGACTTTGAAAAACCGCGATGATCAATTCCGATTTCTCTTAGCACAAGCAGCGCATTGGGATGAATATAACCAGCTGGTTGTGTTCCCGCGCTTACCGCTTGCCAGATATCCGCCATCCGGTCATTCACAATCGCCTCAGCGATTTGAGACCGGCAGGAATTGCCAGTACACAAAAATAGAACTTTTTTCTTTTGATCCAAGTAAACCTCCCAGGATTTTTATTATCAAAGCCTATTCAATTAATACGCATAATTCAATCATCTACAAGCCGCTGCCGAAAGTTTTCTCTAAACGTTTACGCCAACCATAAAAAATAAACACCAATCAAGATCACAACCACACCACTCGCTTTTTCATAGATTTCTGAGAAGCGGCCCATTGCCCGTAGATTCTTGAGGATTCCCGCGAAAGTACCCGCTAAAATGATCGGCGCTCCCCGCCCCAACGAATAGATAAACAAAAGCACCGCTCCATAAAGCAGACCACTTCTTTGTGCCATTACATAAGTTAGAATAGCTGCCAACACCGGTGTCGCGCATTGAGATGCGACCAAACCCGAAACCAGCCCCAATAGAAATGCGCCATAAAGCCCTTTGGCTTTCACCTTTTCTCGCAAACCGCCAAACGAGGTCGGCAGGGAAAGTCGGACTACACCCAGCATCTGCAGGCCAATCAACAGACACACCGCGGCCACCAGGTAATACCATACCCGCGTGCCTCCCCCAATCAGCCCGCCAATCAAAGACGCCGCCACGCCCAATAACATGAATGTAACCGCGAGACCAACCGCAAAGACCAACGAGATTTGGAAAGCTGTCTTCCGAGGAACATATTGTGTCCCGCCAATATAACCAATAATCAGTGGGATCATGGCTACATTGCAAGGGCCAATGCTGGTAACGATGCCACCTAAAAACACCAGGAAATAACCAAGAATCGAAGTGGGTTGTAGAATCGTTGGATCCAGATTCATTATTCGCCACCTGCCAGAATCTGCAATTGCTCGCGCAGCTCTTCCGCCGACATCACACCCATAGCGACTTTGCCTTTGGCCTCCTGATCGATGAATATCTGTGTGGGGATGGAGTAAATCTGCGCTTTACGCAGTAAATCCTGGTTTTGGGGATCGTAAACATTTACATCCACCATCTTCACACGATCCTTAAATTCAGGAAACACATCATCAACAGTTTCCATCATCACAATGCAGGAATGGCAATTATCCGAGTGAAAAAACAGAAAAATCGGTTCTTTGTCTTCCAGATAAATATCCAATTGTTCTTCGGGCGACAAATTAGCAGCGGTATCTACTGGCGAAGATTGGTTTTTTAATACAAAAACCACCGCCACAACCAGAAGAATTCCTGCCAGAATCAACCAATTCTTCCAGCCCTTTTTCTGAAAAGTCGTTTGTTTTTGGTTTTCATTTGCCGACATTAATGGCTTCTCCTATTTTTCTTTCGAGTGCGATCTTTTTTGGGCTCCAAAGCAAATTGGATGCCGAAACGGGGCAGAAGCCAGCGATGAACAATCAAAATCAGAATTGCCGCACCAAATGCGATTCCAAACACAACCATCGAATCGGTTAAATCATTCATCACATCCGGGTTCACCAGCATCACTACCGCTAAAGCAAACATCAAAACCCCACCGATCAGTTTAAGAATTCGCCCGTGCTTTTCCTCCAGCTTGCTTGCACGCATCGTATAAACAGCCACAAAGAAAATGGCCATTTCATCCAATTGGTAAATGATTAAATAAACCAACAGCAGAAGAAGAAAAGTGATGATTGATGTATTTTGGGCAACCAAAAGGTTTGTCCACAACACCGGGAAGCCCGCCGTGCAAGAAAACTCAACCAGAGAGATGCCCGCGGCCAACACAACCGTTCCGCTAATGAGTCCCCAAACAGATTGGCTGTTATCCATTAACTTGCGAATACGCTGGAAGATTCCCGGCTTATTCTTATCTGCGATGGTAAATGAAATCCCTTCTTGATAGAAGAAATAGTCCTTAATATTCACCAACGCGAAGAACAAAGCCACCAACGCCACAACCACCTGAATCCAGGTAACAAAGCTCACCACGGTAAACATAGTGAACAACCCTGCGATAAACATGCCATATATGGCAGCGGTTACCGTCAGAAAAACAACACCGATCACAAAGACTTTTTTGCGAGATCCAGTGTGCAGAGTCAAAGCCAACAGCATGGTCAAAACCCACACTGAGCACGGGTTGAAACCATCTACAAAGGAGATCAATAGCGTGCTGACAAAAAGTGATTGTTTGGACAGGTCTACAGAACCAATCAGCGGTATTTTTATCGATTCACCGCTTTTTTTGGCGAGAGTCTCTTCTTGAACACCCTGGCTCCCTTGGCCCTCTCCACTTGATACGTCAGAGAAGATACCAACGCCAGCATCAGGGCAGCCTGTTTCCAGGCATAAATCCACTGAATTTTTGATTTCAGCTTCAATTTGATCATTAAATCCAACCCAATACTGTGTTCCCAAAAAAATGGTTGGCACACCCTGTGGTTGAAACCCAAAAGCGTTTGCCATCTCAGTAAATTTGACCTGATTTGCTTTATCGTTCCAGACTTCATAAAAGCGGGTCTCGATTAAATCTGAGCTCTGGTCAAGCTCACTTAAGAATGGTTTTGCCACCTCGCAATGCGGACATCCATCTCCCCAAAACAAATAAAGGATAGCCTTTCCCTGCTCCTCGGCTTGATTTTTTGATGCCGAATCATTTTGAGGCAGCATCGAAACTTCATTGTCCTCCGCGCAGTAGGTGTCACATTCAGGTATGGGAGTTTCTGTCGCCAAGTAATCAAACTCCTCGCACATGTGGCAGGCTTTCGGCGTTCGAGTTGGAACAGGGCTTGCCTGAGTTTCACCAACCGGGAATAGAAGAAGAACCACTAACACAAAGAGAATAACTGAAACTACAGAAATCGATTTTCGTGACATGCCACCTCTCCAAGACATCTCTATTCGTGAATGCTGCAAATATAATGAATCGGGGCAGGTTCAAATCTTAAGGAAACCACCCATTGTCATCAATCCAAATAAACGCTTCGGTTCTTACGGAAAAAAACCAAAACCCACAGCAATTTGGCGCGAAGAGACTACAATCATTTCGCCTGAGATAAAGATCAAAAACCAGCTGAATGATCAGCCAATTGTTAAATTGCGCCTCAAGTGATCAATCAACCATGGCATTCCACGAATCTCCATAAGACGCAGACTGATCTTCCTTATTAATCCTACTTGCACCTTGATCACGGTATCCAAAACGAACCAGAGGCCGCACTCCGAAATCATTATATTCGGTATTTCGAATAATCTCAATTATATATTGACAAACATCTGGCTTTTTACAAAAGACGCCAGGCGGTTTCTTAGTTTTCCGACATCTCGCACGTTGGAATTTTATACAAACGGTTACAAATAAATGGAAACCAGCAAAAATAAGCCTAAGGAGCGTATACCCCTTAGGCTTTCCGTTTATTCTATGAGATTACACACTCGACAAATCACCCAGCAATGATCAGTCTTTGAAGGCTGCTGGGATCGCTTCGCTGCTTGCTCCACGAAACTCAGTGTGCGCCTCTTTCGTTATGGCCAGGCCTTTCGAGAACCCCCCAATAATAATCGGTTTGAGCAAAATAAAGGCGGCCATCAATGCGGAATAAAGGGGCTGGGCGATCATACCTGATGTAAACAACAGATTCTCGCTAATAACGCTTGTACTGAACTTTGCCGTCAATCCAATCCCCATGACCACAGATAACCGTGACCCAAGCAGTTTTCTGAACAAGAGGTAAGACACAAGTGTTCTGGCCAGAACAGAAATCGCCATAATCGCCAGGATCAATAATGGGTAAGATAACAGTGCCGAGAAGGACATGCTCCCGCCAATACTCAGGAAGAAGAAGGGGCCCAAAAACATGTTGCCAACAAAAAAGATTGGCTTCTTATACTGCTCAACCACTTTTTCAGGGAACAAATGGTTGACAGAAATGCCCGCGAAAATTGCCGCGACAACCCCCAGGTTCTCAAACCCCAGCGTTCCAAAGTAAAGAAACGCAAAAAACACCATGAAAATCATAAAAGGCAGCACAAATGAATTACCTTGAACTTTCATCACCTGCTTCTGAACCAGTTTTCCCACTTTGGAAAGCAAAATAGTCGCCCCAATGATCGCGGCCAGAGAGATTACAATCCCGATTGCCCGATTCCATGCTTCACCTTGAGACGCGCTAACAGAAAATGCAGGCAGCGCAATAATAATGGACAGCACTAAAATCTCAAAAATGTCATCAAATACACCAATCCCTAAAGCCAGTTGGCCAAAACGAGTTTTTTCCAATCCAAATTCTTTAAGGATCGCCAGCAAGATCACTTCGCCAACTGTCCCAAACGCAATGCCACAAAGCAGCGCCACAAGAATTGAATGGCTGACAAAAACGGGGAATACAAAATATAACAGCGAGGCAATCAGCAAACCTTCTGTTAGCGTGAGTAGAACATTACCAGCAATAATATAGCCCCCCAGCTTGCGAATCTGGCTCAAATCCAAATCAAGACCTATTGTAAAAAGGAAAAAGAACATTCCAATTTTCGACAGGAAAAGAAATTCCTGGCTTTTCATTACATCAGTAAACAAACCAAAGGAAGATAAAATCATCCCAAATAGAACAGCGGTAAACATCCACGGCATTTTTAAATATTTATTAATGAAATATCCGAAAGTGATTACCACCAACGCAAGAACAGTGAACAGCAAAAAGATTTCCATGTTTACAACGCTCCATGTTCAATTTTTTTATACTTTGGGGCAGTATTTTTCTATCAATTCGCACACCCAAACAGTCTCAGGAGTTTGATTCAGATGGTAACAGACACTGCAACCCTCTTTTTTACAGGAAACCCAATCAATCGATCGTAAAAACATCAATTGTTGAGAAACATACGCCTGCCTGTGGCAGGTACATTGCATCAGTTCGCTGACACATACAGGTTTTTCAGCGAGAACAGCTAAAATTTTGATTCTTGTCGGATTACTCAGAACACGGAAGATTTTGGCGTGTTTCTCGTAATCCATAACAACCTCCTTTAGAAAATTGGTTGGGGAAATACCAATCCCAACCATCCAGAAATCGTTCAGAGGAATCTTCTGATCATGTCAAAGATTCCAACGTTTGATTGCGCGCCGCTTCAATCAGTTCCAATACGCAACCTTGCTCAGCATGCTTAACGGAAATTCCCGCTTGTAGTAAATACGCCAGAGACTCGGCATTTATTTTCCCGGTAATTAATATATCAACTTGCTCGGTTACCAGCTTAGCCGCCAGGGCAAGACCATCAAACTGTTCTGAATTCGTTTCAGAATTCATCCATGCTTCAAATTGATTATCATCATCTACTACGACCACCTGCAAACTGCGTTCAAAATCGGGATCGAGCCAGGCTCCTAAACCCGCTCCCCGCGCGGTTACCGCAATTTTCATCTACACCCTCTCGAATTATTCGAGGGAGGACTGCAATCCTCCCTCCATTATTTGACCAAAATCTCGTTATCCGCCAGCGATCATTTGCTTAATTGCGCCAACGGCCTGATCCGTATCCAGGTTACGGATATCTACCCCATGAATGCGTTGCTTATCGAAACCAGCGGCCTCCATCGCATCGCGAAACATTTTCACCTGCATGGTTGGGTCGCAAGCAGCCACATATAACTCATCCGTTGAATCACCCTTTAACAGTGTTGTCAGGAACACATCGCCATCTTTGGAACACAGCTGCGGGTGTATGGCAACATAGTCCACCAGCTTTTCCCGGCGGAGGGCATTACCAACTTCGAAAATATTCATTTGCTGAAAACTCGGGCAATTGCCCTGGCAAACACAAAGTAACAGCCCTTTGTTTGACATATTTCCTCCATCTAGTTGCCTACGTCCCCAAAAAAAGTAATGGCTCCTTCAGGGCAAATTTTTGCGCAACCCATACAAAATTCAACACAGTTTTCAGGGCGCTTTACGATGGGTATTTCGTTCCCATTTTCATAAACACCCTTCATGCAAAAGTCTACGCAAGTATTGCAGCCAATACATTTTTCCTTATCAATGATCGGATACCATCTTTCAGCCAAACTGACCTCCTTTTTGAAAAAATAACCTCAAAAAATCAACAGGCATACTGAGCAGTGTCTATGGTATTCACGAGCAATTACATTCAATTTTCTGAATGTTATTGTACATCGAACATGGCTGCTTTGCAAGAGAGATTCGAATATCTACATTCCGCTGATCTGGCTGAAACACCTTGGTTAGCTGTCAAATTGGTCATAGAAAGAAAGCAGCCGTTGGTTTCTTCCTACGGCTGCTCTCAAAACAATACACTTCAAAACACGCTAATTCAGATTTTCTGGGAGGCAGACTGCGTCTACAACCTTTTTTACTTCTTCGGCAGTCCATTCAAAAATATGGTTCTTCGTAATTCCCAACTCGGTAACAATGATTGATTGGGAAACAGTGATGCCGGCGTTTTCTAATGCTGTTTTTGCACAGGCAACCGGGCACCCATCAATCGCAATAGCACCACTGGCGCACTTTGCCGAGTCCACCATACCAGGAATTGGAGCGGCCACCCCGGCCAGACAGTAGATTCGAGCCAGATTCTGCTGATCCATTTCAATCGCCGCCGAGTTCGCAATTTGCCCCACATTCGAGCCACCTGAACAGGGAAAGACGAGCGCTGGTCCTTCGGTGCTCTGACAAGAACAACTGCAAGTACATTCAGTCATAATGATAGCCTCATTGTATTCAGTTTTAGAGTGATTTTATTGATATCTTTTACTCAGAAATTGCCAGGAATTGTTCAATCGCGTCCATTGCGTGCGCAGCATAGACGGATGCCGGCCCCCCACCCATCATGATTGCTACACTGATGGTCTCAATCAACTCTTCACGTGTTGCGCCTGCTTCAATCGCGTCATGCGTATGATACGCGATACAACCTTCACAGTGAACTGCAATGCCAATCGCAAGGGCCATTAGCTCTTTCGTTTTGGTATCCAAAGCACCGTTCTCAACCGTTTTTTTGTGCAAACGGGCGAACCCACTCATCGGGCCGGGCGCTTCGCTGCCCAATTGCTCCAATCGCTCGTTGGCATGTTGGTAAAGACCTACATAATCTGTCATAAGATGATTTCCCTCGGTAACGGGTTAACGCTACGGTAAGATTTCAATCGTCGGTTCAATGATGACTTCAGATTTTACTGAATTTGCCACCAGGCTGTATTTCCTGGCTGCCTGCAGCGCCCGCTGGGTTCTGGCTTCAACCACCGCGGGGTCTTCCGCGCCGGCAGAGATGCGAATCACCGGCCACAATCGCAGGTGGGTAAAGATCTCAGTTCGGTCCAATTCAATCAGCTTTGTTCCTTCCGCGCGGCATTCATAGCTTACCAGATTGAGTTTGAATCGTTCTGTTGCCCAAATAAACATCATCATAATGCAGGTATTGCCTGCGGCCACAAAGGCGTCTTCTGGGGTAAGCACACCAGGGTGTCCCTGCGCATCGGGTGGCGCAGAAAAATCCATCTCGGGGCCGTTACCCAATTGAATGTGCCCCCAATGCTCATTCTTCCATTGAACAGTGGTGTTGTAAACAGCAGTTCTACTCATTTGGATTGCTCCTCCTGGTTGGCACAAAATTCCTGATAGGCTTTTGTTAATGCCGTGTTCAGGTCAACTTCATTCGTGTGATCCAATGAATTGTAAATCTTTACCATATCCAATATTTTTCCAATTGCTTCCTCAGATGGCGCTTTGTGAACCTGGTAAATATTTTGGAAAATGAGCGGCAGCGCGACCAGGGTTTCCTTATGCCCATCCACCTGAATGGTCTGCACCGGGATGCCAGAACCGCACGAACAGGTCGCTTCTTTGCTTTCCACCGGTTCCACAACGGTTGCAGCTTCTTTGAACTCGCCCTTGCCCCGGCTCCAGGCTTTGCCCAGAAGATCATCTACCTGAGCAGCGATTTTTTCCGCAACCACTTCAGTGAGCTGCACGCCTGCCTCGTTAAGCTGGCGCAGGCCGCGTGGCTTCTCGAGACCTTCCTGCTCCATAATCTCGCTCACCACAATACTGGCGGCTGGCCGATTGGAGTATTTCTCCGTGCCGCGGTAAGCGCAGCGTTTCTCACACCCGTCCACCGCAATGGTTGGGTAAAACTTCGCAAAGGCGCGGTCTCCTTGACCACCCGCAAGAAACAGGGGTAAACAAATGGTTACCGTATCAGCAGGGCGTAATTGCTCCAGCACTTTCAAAGCTGCCAACCGGCTCACAGTTCCTTCGCACATTTCTTCGCCTGAACAGGCAATAATCCCTACTTTTTTCTGTGGAAGCTCAGGCATCTTGTGCTCCTTTCTGAACAATTTCGTCTACTACTTCACTAATTTCCTTGGCCAGCGCGGCCGCCAGTTTTTCTCCGTCCTCATTCAATGCCGCGATCCCTTGCGGTTTGAACTGTCGATATCGGCGGAAAACTTCCAAAACCGCGAAATCTTTTTCTACTTTTCCACCGGCTTCTTGCACCATTTTCGTAGCGCAGGCCAGCTTGCACCCATCAATGGTGATAGCGGGCATTTCTTTGAGCATTTCCTGATGTTCTTCATCACCCATCACCAATAATGCCAGCGGTACCAGTTGCGTATCTTCGGGGCGGTCGTCCTCAACCACCTGATAGGCTGCAACCCGGCTTACCGTACCAAACGCCTTGCCAATCCCGCTGCAGGGTACAATCGCGACCTTCTTATTTTCGCTCATAATTTCTTTGCTTCCTCTTCCGCTTCTGCTTTCATGATCACAAAATAAGCATCTGGCGCTAGAAGATGAACACTGTCTTCTTCCCAGTCGGTAACTTCTAGCTGGCAGAGCCATCCTTCTCCATACGGATCCTGGTTAATGGCTTCTGGTTCGGATTGCATTTTTGGATTGACCAGGTTAATTTTGCCATGAATAGGGCTGTGAATGACTGCGTCCACCTTGATGGTTTCAATGGATGCCACTTCGTCACCCGGCGTCACTTCAGTTCCCACCGGTTTTACATCGGCAAAGGCGATATCTCCGCTAAGCTGTTGAAGATAATCCGTCAAACCAACTTGAACTGAAGCGCCCTCTTTCTTCACCCAAACACCTTCACGACTATACAACCGATCGGTTGCTACTTTGAAAAAGAATTTATCGACTTGTGTTTCAAGATACTCCGGCATTTTTCCTCCAGTTATGTTTTTCACCTAATGATCTTGCTGTTCGTATGGCTAAAATTTCCTTAATATATTCAATATTACGAATATATAATACCACAAAAAAGGGCGAGGATCGTCCCCCCGCCCAAATATGAAAAATTAGGCGGCTTTCAACCATTCAGATACTTCAGCCACCGATGGGATGCGCCCGGCAGAAACCACTTTGTCATTCACAACCAAACCTGGAGTTGCCAGGATGGGGTATTTAAAAATTTCATCATGGTCAGTCACCTTGATGATCTCTGCTTCCAGGCGCAGATCTTCCACTGCTTGGCGGGCAATTGCTTCAAGTTTTTTACAATTGGCGCAACCAGACCCAAGAACTTTTATTTGGATCATAACGAACTCCTTGATCTTGTTTGGATGAGTTAATACATTCAATATTACGAATGTTATTTTACTCTTGAAAAGGGATTTTGACAATAGGATTAAAATCACATATCCACCAAGATTGACCCATTCCGATCATTTGTGGTGAATATGTGCAATTAGGAAACAAATATTTTATTTTCTGTAGGTGTCTCTTCCCGCCGGGAAGACTGCGTCACTCGCTCATCAATCTCCGGTGAAATAATATAGTGAGGGAATATGCTCAAAAAGCTGCTTAAAAACAGGACGGATGCGCTGGTATGCCCAGCCCGTCTGGATATTATTCAAACCGGGCTGCCCAAGAAAGTGCCTTATCAGCCGGTAGGCATCAATTCCGCCATCCGGGTCCGGAGATTTTCGGATCAGCTCCCAAATTTCTTTTTCCAGAGATTCGGGTGTAACATCCTGCAAAAATTGTTCAACAGCCTCAGCTAGCTCTTTATACATCCATCCTCACAAGGAATATGATATATTCAGTATATTGAATAATCTCAAAAATACAAGTGGTTTTTCCGCAAATGGATAATAAACGAAAAATAATTTCATCTGCTCAATTGACTGAATGGCTCCATACTGCCATTCATCTTCAATGCGCACCAGAGCATGAGTTTCTGCTCGAAGCCAGAGACGAAGAAATTGCCATTCCTTCGAAAAGCGCGCGTATCCATAAAATCTATATTGAACCTACCACCGCTTGCAACCTGGCGTGCAAAACTTGCATGCGCAATGCCTGGAGCACCAGCCAGGGAGTGATGAATCCTGCCACATTTGACCGTATTCTCGATTCAGTAAAACAACTCTCCCCACTTCCCAGCATCTTTTTCGGCGGGTATGGAGAGCCACTATCTCATCCGCACATACTGAAGATGATCGCATCTTTGCGAGACGTGGGAGCCAGAGTGGAGCTGATCACCAATGGGATTTTACTGGATGAAAAAATGAGCCAGGCCATGATTGAGCTGCGGGTGGACCGCATTTGGGTATCTTTGGATGGTGCCCGGCCAGAGAGTTACGGGGATGTTCGCGTTGCAAATGAGCTTCCCAGGTTGTTGAAAAATTTACAAACCCTTTGCACATTAAGGTTAAGAACTGGCCACCAACTGCCCAACCTGGGAATTGCGTTTGTCGCGATGAAGCGCAATATTGCCGATTTGCAAAATGTGGTGGATATTGGACGAAAATTTGGCGCGGATCATTTTTCCATCAGCCATGTTTTGGCCCACACTCACGAACTGAGCAAAGAAATTCTTTATGACAATATTTATATTGAATCGCTTCCGCCCTCCCAGTATTCTCCCCGAATTGACCTGCCGCGCATTCCTTTTTCAGAGCAATCCGGTGCTTTTCTTCAACCTTTCCAAAATGGGTACTCCTCTTTCACCGTGGGGAACCAGCAGATCAATTTTGGAGAAAACCACTGCCCATTTATTCATCGCGGAAGTGTTTCCATTCGTTGGGATGGAAAGGTAAGCCCTTGCTTACCTTTACTTCATCATCACCAGTATTACTTGGAGAACGAAATTCACCAATGCTACGAACATCTTGTTGGAGATATTGCAACCGACTCCCTCTCGGAAATTTGGCAGCAATCCCCTTACTCAGAGTTTCGCCGCAAAGTTCTAAAATTTGACTTCTCGCCATGCGTTTATTGCAACAGTTGCGATATGGCTTACGATAATTTGGAAGATTGCTTCGGCTCGGAGTTCCCCGCCTGCGGAAAATGCCTTTGGGCGCAAGGAATTATTCGCTGTCCGTAAAATTTGCGTTCATCGGCTTTTTTGGCAAAATCTGCAATCACACGCCCAGGTAGCCCATATTACTGGATTTGGCGAGCAGTCATTGCTGGTTAATGAAGCCTGGTTAAGACGAAAGCCAATGGATGAGGTAGAATTGATTAACAGGAAAAATTTACCACCCGGTTTCACTTCAACATTGGAGATCATAATATGTCGGCCAAAAGTGTAGAAAATCCCTTCGATTCAGCAGCGAAATTTTTTAAACTATTTTCTCACCCTGCCCGGCTTCAAATCTTAAATGAAATAAGCAAAGAAGAAGCCTGCGTATGCCATCTGGAAGCAATCCTTGGATATCGCCAAGCTTACATTTCACAACATTTAATGGCCTTGCGTGAAGCGGGTTTGATTCACGACCGCCGGGATGGATGGAATGTGTATTACCAGGTTTCTGACCCAAGGGTCAAAGAATTGATGGATCTGATCCATCTTCGTTTTTTGGATGATGATGATCTTCAGTCCTTAAGGAAAACGAAGATTTGCCATTGTCCTAAGTGTACCCATGAAACTTTGCCAGAAAAATGGATTCCGGAACACGAAAAGTAAAACCAAATAACCGTGGATACAAATCCGATTCGAGACTTCTCTGGTATGCTGGCTGTTGCATCAACAGCGCAGAACAGATGAAGATGGTTCTGGAAAAGGGTCTCAAAAACATGATCACCATCACGTTGGACCTGCTTGAAACAGAAAAAATAGACCTCATATCGGTGCACTGGTTTGACCACGCCCTTGAGACTAACCAAGCACCCATAACCAGTAAGGTTTGCGGTTGCAAATGTACACTCAAAGGCGCTGGAATACTCTGTTTTGATTCCTTTCCAACCTGAGCTCAATTTTTCACTTTATGGCCCAAATAGTACATCAAAAAAAACACAAGTAAACTTGTGATTGAGCTTGTGCTAATTGTGACAATCATCACATTGACAAAATACTCAGTCAGACATAAAATTACATTCACGATTATGAATATAAATCAAGAAGGAACCAACCCGTTTGCCCAACCAGCACAGTTATTAAAACTGCTTGCGCATCCAGCACGTTTGCAAATACTGGAGATTCTTCGAAACGGTGAAGAGTGCGTTTGCCATATGGAGGCACTATTAGGATACCGGCAAGCTTATCTCTCGCAACAGCTTGCAGTGCTTCGTGAAGCTGGCTTTCTCGAAGATCGCCGTGAGGGATGGAACATTTATTATCGGGTTGTTCGCCCTGAAGTTTTTTCGGTTTTGGCTGCTGTTTACGCGATGCTGGATGGCCCAAAGCAACAGCCCGTGTTTGAATTAAAAGGGGCTGTCTGTTCATGTCCTAAGTGTGAAGTTACGCAACACATCGCCAAAGGAGATCACATTGAATAACTTGAACGAACTTCTTAGGAGTATGACGTTTGATTTTTTCGGAAGTGGGAAGCACAAGATCGAAATGGAGGCGCTGCTCGCAATGCAAGATGCAGTCTTTCTGGACGTGAGATCGCGTCAGGAATACGAGTCGCTTCAGATTAGATTAGAACATCACATTCGAGTGCTATGGATTCCGATTGATGAGATCCCGGATCGTTATGCTGAGATCCCCCGTGATCAGACCGTTGGCATTTTTTGCTCAGCAGGCACCAGATCTACTATCGTGTACTTGTATCTACGCTCCCTCGGTTACGAGAACGTACGAATTGCCCCGAGCAATTACGATGCAATTACCAGCCAGCTAATGCCAGGAAAATTATATAAGGCAATTCAGCAATCGCAGAAATGACCAACGGAGATACAACACAATGAACACTTTCTATATAGTCGCCATCATTTTCGTTCTCACGGTAGTCATGATCATGAGTGGACGCGGCGGCGGCAACTTTTATGTGGCGGCGTTTGTCCTTTTGAGCGTTCCAATGCATACAGCTTCTACTACCAGCCAATTTGTTTTGTTAGCTAGTGCATTAGTGGGAGCTATTGTCTTTGGGAAGGCCAGAACGATGTCGTGGCCGCTGGCGATTTTCTTTGGTGGGCTGAATGCATCGATGGCCTTTGTCGGGGGGTTTGTGGCGCATTCTTTTGACGGCACACTGTTGAAGATCATCCTGTCCGTACTGTTGTTTGTTGCCGGCGTTGCAATGCTTTTTCCCGAAAAACAAGCACACAAGACAGCTGTTTCTCGCTTTGGGTATTGGAATATCCGAGAGGGTGATAACCTGTATGTGATCAATCTATGGGTGGCGGTGCCATTGACCTTGGCTACTGGTTTCTTCTCCGGAATGGTAGGAATTTCTGGGGGTTCGTTTCTTGTTCCGTTGATGGTAGTCGGGTGCGGCGTGCCAATGCGAACTGCTGTCGGTACAGCAACAGCCATGTTGGCGGCGACAGCCCTGACTGGTTTTACCGGCAACGCGCTGCATGGAGGTTTCGACCCGGCTCTGGCACTTCCATGTGGGGCGGTGGCAGTCATAGGAGGTCTGATCGGCAGCAAGATCGCGTTAAAAACAAAACCAAAAAGTTTGAAAACCATTTCTGGAATTCTTACGAACTTAGCTGCGATATTTATGCTGGTAAATACGATTTCAGGCAAATGACATGACGGTAGTTCTGGATTTGAGTGCAATTCACGAGGTGCTGCCTGACATTGGGTTGCAGCCGAAGTTGCTATGCTGCGCTCTGCAATGCGGTTGAATCCAACGAATACCCGCTGAACATTTCTCTCTTTTTTTGAAAAAACATATTCATTGAAACGAATGTAATGAAAGGAAATATTAAGTATGGTAAACATAAAAATTTTAGGGATGGGGTGTGCAAACTGTAAGCGGCTAGAAGCAGTGACGCGAAAAGTTGTTGAGAAGCTTGAAATTGAAGCGGAATTTGAAAAGGTGACGGAGATGGATCAGATTCTAAGTTATTCCATTCTTTCCACGCCTGGTTTGGTCATTAATGAAAAACTCTTCGCGGCAGGAAGAATCCCTAGCGAGAGTGAAATTACGGAATGGTTGAAGACAGCCTAAATTTTTTTGGATGATTGAGCGCAGTTCTTTTTTATTTGAATCACCGCATTCAAAAAATCTAATATGATAGAAAGGTTATTTTATGAATCCTACTCTGGAATATCTTGGAATGTTGCTCTGGTCTGGGTGGACCGGTTTGTTGGACTACCTGGCCGCGCATGTGCTGTTATGCCTGGTGCCGGCCTTTGTCATCGCCGGTTTTATGAGCTCGATGATCCCCAAAGAGGCCATTACGCGCTTTCTAGGGCCGAAAGCATCCAAATGGATTAGCTATCCGGCTTCAGCGTTTGGCGGGTTCATTCTGGCGGTTTGCTCGTGTACCATTTTGCCTCTCTTTGCGGGCATCTGGAAGCGCGGCGCAGGGTTGGGACCGGCCATCACCTTTTTATTTGTGGGCCCGGCCATCAATATTCTGGCAATTTCCTATACTGGTGCGGCTATCGGTTTTGATATCGCCGCTTCGCGCCTGATCCTCTCGATTGTGTTTGGTATTGTGATCGGTCTAATCATAGCTTGGGTCTTCCGCAAGGAAGAGAGCCAGCGCTCCGCAGACATGGCCGCCAATGGTTTATTTGACCAGCAAGTCAAAGTCAACCCGGCGGTGTGGGTGATGTTCGTGCTGCTGGTAGCGGTGTTAATTGTGGGAACGCTTCAGGTGGGTCTGCTGACCAATGTCTATGCCAGAATTACTCTTCCGTTTGATCTTCCTGAAGGGCTCATGAATTTATTCAGCTCCCTGAACATCACGCTGCAAGGCGCATTGTTAATCCTGATGCTGGTGGTGATTGGGGTCACCTCCTGGAAGGGATTTGAGAACATTTTTGAGGGTTTCACAAAATGGACCTATATTGCCATTGGGGTTATTGCAATGACGGTTCTGATTGCTGCCCCTAAGGAAGAAGTTGGCTCCATCATCATTGGTATCAACGGCCGTTTGATCGGCGAGGTAATCCTGTTGGCGGCCATCGCTTTTGTGGGCAGCCGTTCCTTCACCAAAGATGAACTGGGTGGTTGGATTTGGGAGACCTGGAAGTTCGTAAAGCAGATCTTCCCGCTGTTGATTGTGGGTGTGTTTGCTGCTGGTATTGTCAGAGTAATTATCCCGGAAGAGTGGGTGCGCACGATCGCGGGCCAAAATACCATCTGGGCCAACCTGGTAGGCGTGTTGTTTGGCGTGTTCATGTACTTCCCCACCCTGGTGGAAGTGCCGATTGCCAAGATGTTCCTGGACCTGGGCATGGCGCGCGGCCCGCTGCTGGCTTACCTGCTTTCAGACCCCGAGCTGTCTTTGCAGTCAATTCTGGTTCTGAACGGCGTGATGGGCAAGAAAAAGACGGCCATATATGTTGGATTGGTGGCTATTTTCAGCACTATGGCAGGCTACCTGTTTGGGGTGGTGTTGGCAGCGTTGTAAGTGGTGTTAATGAATGTTTCACAGCCCGCCGAGAGGCGGGTTGTCGTTTTAATATAAAGGCTGCCCGTGACATGCCCAGTAAAGTCTTTTCTGCCCGCATCACAGAAGGATTTTACGCAAATAATTCAAAGAAAGCTTGGCATTGCTCCATTCGTATCACAGCGCCATTTGATTGAGATATTTGACGTACATGGTAAACTTAATATCGAAAATGATCAACAGATTGTTGAGGTAACATGCCTTCTTTTTCTGCCACCGCTGCCGCCCACCCCAACATCGCATTCGCAAAATGGTCAATTGGTCACGATCACGATTACAGGAAAGATCATTCTTTCAAACCCACCTCAAAGTATTGTCACGTCTATCCGCTCAGAATAGAACCGGTCACAGAAATAACTTAGCCCGGTTTCTTATTCGGAAAAATCCCTCGGTACATATTTATAAGTCACATCGATCCGGGCGTGACCGAGCAATTCAGATACTTTAAGGCGTGCTTCTCGTTCATCCATGCCTTGTGCCAGACAATCTTGATATTTCTTTTGGGCGAAATTGGCCCGCAGCCGGTGAACTCCGCTGATCTCAATTCCAAGTGCGCGCGTGGCATCTCGCACTGTTCGCCGGAAGCCGGCACGCCAGGAAGCGCTGGGCGTAAACAAGTATTGTTTGGAGCAATTCAATTGATCGAGTAAATCTTCAGGAATTGGAACTTGCCGATAACGCCCGCCCTTTCCGGTGATGTGGAGCAGCTGCTGGCTTTGATCAATGTTTTCACCCTTCAAGCCGGCAATCTCGTCCTCCCGCAGACCACAGCGCAAAGCCAACTCGGCTGGTAACGCATACACGGATTTTTTGTCCTTCAAATATTTAACCACCCTCTCGGCATCTTCTGGCCTGTAACCAAACCTCGGCATCCTTACATCGCTATCATCGCGAAACGACTTGACCCACTCACGCAGTTCCGGGGTGATTGGGCAGGCATCTTTGGTCCAGCCAAGTTGGACACAGCCCAGGTGAACCTTTTCCAGCGCGGCCATCAGCTTATTCACCGTTCCCGGCGCGGCGTTGGCGTAGTGTTCTTCAAAAGTGGTCATGATGATGTCTGGATCCAGCAATTTGACCAACAAACCCTCGTCGGTAATGTCTTCAGCTCGTTTGAAAAATGAAGTGGCTGCTTGAAAGTAGGTCCGACGAGTATTGATTCCCAATATAACCGGTAAAGGCTGCGTGGGGTCACCACCAGGCCGCAGTGATTTTTTCACCGATGCCACACCATGTTCTGCCTGGAACTCTTTAATTTGCTCCTTATCCCAGGTAACTTTGGCCAGGGCATGATTGACCTGGTTGGAAATGGATGATAACGACAAGCTACACTTCCTCCGACGGCTTTCGATTGCGTTTCCAGCCGTTTCTAGTAACAAGAGGATTTTTTTGATGTGCCGTTGAGCCTTTCGTCGAGAGCTTCTCGACGTACATGCGAACAGGGTTCTTGCACTTCGCGATGCCGGCGACCCTGAACGCCCTGCCAGGCATCTGCGGACCTTGGTGTTCGCCTGTCCTTTTTCTAACAGGCAGGCAAGCGCAGGTCTTGCCTTCTTCCCCGTGCATGACTCTCGTTGAAAATAAAAACCTACGGTAGGGGGAACCAGCTCACGTTGAACTCCATGATTTGTCTTCAAGAAGACAAGATGTACTTTTACTTAACCATAAAAACACAGTTTATTTCAAGCACCCTCTTTTTAAGAAGATGAGCCGGATCCGCTTCCTCTGTTTATCCTGATACACTCTTCATTTGTAGCCCATTGTCCCTGAACTACTCACCATCCTGCGCTTCTCGGTGTCTATATTCCTCCACCCCGCTGGCTTCTTGTTCGCCATCCGTTCATCCAGCGCTTCTATCATCCCTTGGAACACCTCTTGGCCGACCAACAGCCCCAGCGTATGCGCGCTTTTTTCCACGGCCGTTCCAAACACTTTCTCCTCAATTTCCTTGGTCACACCATCCACTTTAATGGTTTAACTGATATGGACAGCTTCGTCTATCATCGAGAGTTCCTTTCTTTGTTGTTTGTGCCAACTTCAATATTGACTGGAGCTCTCTCTTTTTTCAACCCTCTTTATGGATTTTTGTGACTGTAACAAAGTAAAAAATCTATTTGACAGACAACTATGGATTTTCTATAATCTATTCATACAGTTTTAATGATCTTTAATGCTTCTTATCGATAAGGACCAAACATTTCATTGGTTGTACCTTTGAGACCTGCATTGATCGCTAAACCCTTTTTTTTCTGCTCCACTTCTTTGATTGTCAGACTCTCTGCTTGCATCCTGAGTTATCAGGTTGATAATGTAGTGCGCATGATCATAACTGAATTCATCTCAGCGAAATTTAGACAGGAGCCAGTGAATGCCAAACCCAGTTGTTACAATTAAAGATTTAAAGTATAGATACCGGGATCAGAAGCGTAACGCTCTGGATGATATCAATCTGGAGTTGAACGAAGGGGACTTTCTGGTGATCATGGGGCCGAGCGAGGCAGGAAAAAGCACGCTCGCGGCCACGTTTAACGGATTGGTGCCGCATTTCTTCAAAGGGAAATTTAAGGGGGATGTTCAGATCTTCGGCAGAAATACCCGCGATTTTACTGTGGCGGAAATGGCCAAAGATGTTGGAATGGTTTTTCAGGATTTTGAGGCGCAATTATTTTCTACGAATGTGGAGTTGGAAATTGCGTTTGGCCCCGAGAATTTTGGCGTGCCGCCAGCGGAGATTTCCCGGCGTATTGACGAGAACTTGAAGCTGGTTGGCCTGGAACAGATGAAGAACCGGCCGCCTTCCACGCTGTCGGGCGGGCAGAAGCAAAAATTGGCTATCGCCTCGGTGCTGGCCATGCAGCCGCGCGTGCTGGTGATGGACGAACCCACCACCGACCTCGACCCGATCAGTAAACTTGGTGTGTTCAAGATTGCAGATGAGCTTCGCAAGCGTGATGACCTTACCTTAATAGTGGTGGAACATGAGACAGAAGAAGCCATTCACGCCGGAAAGATCTTGCTGATTAAGGAAGGCATGCCTTTGATGTATGGCCCGGCTGCCGATGTGCTGCGCAACGTGGATTTAATGGAATCAAATGGAGTGATGCCGTTGGGTATCACTCTTTATTTTAAGCGCATGAACAGCGCTGACCTGCCGCTAACGGTGGAAGAAGGTTTTGAGACCTTCCAGCGCAAGAATTGGAAAATCTCCAGCGAGCGCTACCAGAAATTAATTGAAGCTGATCAGGCACGTGTGCAGGCGCACAAAGAGCCACTCATCACCTGCAAGGGACTTGAGCATACTTATCCCAACGGGTTCAAAGCGCTGCGCGGTATGAATCTGGAGATTAATCGCGGTGAAATTGTGGCGATTGTGGGTCAGAACGGCAGTGGAAAAACCACGCTGGTCAAGCATTTCAACGGTCTGTTTATGCCCACTGCCGGAGAGATTAAAGTAGACGGGAAACCCACCCGCGAGCAGGGCGTGTTTGAACTGGGCAAGAAGGTGGGGTATGTTTTTCAGAATCCAGACCACCAGATTTTCTCGGACACGGTTTTTGAAGAGGTGGCCTATTCACTGAAGCTGCGCGGCGCAGACGAGGAATTGATCAAACAGCGTGTGGCAGAAGCCCTGGAAGCCGTGGGTCTGGTGGGGTTTGAAAAAGAAGATCCCTTCGCGCTGACCAAAAGCGGCCGGCAGCGGGTGGCAGTGGCGGCGGTGCTGGCGGCCAAACCCGATGTATTGATTTTGGATGAACCGACCACCGGCCTGGATTATGCCGAGCAGCGCAGCATGATGGAGCTGGTGAAACACCTCAACCAGGAAGGCAGCACGATCATCTTTGTTACCCATCACATGTGGGTGGTGGCCGAGTATGCCCACCGTGTCTATGTGGTGAAAGATGGTTTGATCATGCTTGAAGGCACCCCGCGAGAAGTGTTCGCCCATGAAGAAGAATTAAACGATGCGTTCTTGCGTCCACCACACCTGGTGAGCCTGTCGAACCGCTTGGGGAAAACGATGTTGAACGTAGACGAAATGGTTGAGTGCACATTAACGGATGGAGAGGAAGCCTAATGGATCAGGAAATTTATCTCGATCGGAAAACATTTTTCCACAAATTGGACCCGCGCACCAAGATTGTGATCCTACTGGTGGCGTTTGTGTTGATCCTGTATTTTGAAAATCCATTGTGGGTTCTGCCATTGACGTTGCTCATTTTGCTGCATGGATATTTTTCCGAGAGTCTGGTCAATCTAAAACGCATCCGTTTGATCATGATTATTCTGACCATTTCCAGCATGATCCTCTGGTCATTCTTTTCCAATGGAGTAACTCCTTTTGTGTGGGTGATTGAGCTGGAAGCGTTTCAATTCGCGATGGCCAGAACGATGGTAATGCTGTCGCTGATCACCGAAGGGATGATTTTCCTCAGCACAACGCGCACCGAAGAATTTGTGCTGGGCATGATCCGTTTTGGTTTGCCATATCGAGTGGGGTTTGCCATCTCGACGGCGTTTCGCATGGTGCCGACGATTGTGAGCAATGTGTTTATCATTGCGCAGGCGCAGCGCAGCCGTGGTTTAGATCTGGACAGCGGAAATCTGCTGCAGCGCATCCGCAAGTATATTCCTTTGCTCATCCCCGTGTTTGTTTCCACGATTCGCAATACCAATGTGTTTGGTATGGCCCTGGAAGCCAAAGGATTTGGCGCGCAGAATGACCGCACCAATTATTACTCGTCTGAGTTTGGAAAAGGCGATTATATCGTGATGTTGGTAATGGGTGTGCTTTTCGCGGTAACGACGTACTTAAAGATAATGGGTTTTGGGGGCATTCCCGGCCTGACCAAGTTTTAGAGGAGATGAGCAATGCTTTCTGCGATTATTGGCGGAACGGGCGTTTACGGTATTCCGGGGGGCGTGTTTACAGAAGAAATTATGGTGACCCCCTTTGGCAAAGCCAAAGTGTATCGTGGGGAAGGCGAATATGCTGACCTGGTCTTTTTGGCGCGGCATGGAGTCAATCACTCGGTGCCGCCGCACAAAATTAATTACAAAGCCAACATTAAAGCGTTAAGTATGCTGGGCGTAAAAAATGTGCTGGCAACCTTCGCGGTGGGGTCGCTGCGCGAAAGCGTGCCGCCGCTGGGCCTGGTGGCGCTGGACCAGTTTTTGGATTTCACCAGCGGCAGAGATTTCACCTTTTATGAAGGCGGCAAGTGGGGTTTTGATCACTGCGTGATGACCCACCCTTACTGCACGAGTCTGCGCAAACGCCTGCTGGAAGTGGCAAAAGAAAAGGCGCTTCCGATCCAATCGGCGGGGACGTATGTATGCACCAATGGCCCGCGCCTGGAAACGGCGGCGGAAGTGCGGATGTACGCGCAGTTGGGCGGCGATGTGGTGGGCATGACCGGCGTTCCTGAAGCGCCCCTGGCGCGCGAGCTGGGCTTGCACTACGCGGCGGTGGCTTTCTCAATCAACTGGTGCGCGGGGTTGAAGAGTGAAGTGATGGAGATGCACGAAGACGGTTTGGAAGCGCTCAAGGCTTCGATTTTGGACCTGTTCATCACCACACTGCGAAGCGTGCAGATTTCGGGCTGTGAGTGTGAACACGCTTCATTAGGCTATCATCCTCCCGTGGAAGAAGAAGAATAAAGACCCCAACCTGGTATTTATAAAGGAGGTGGAACCGAAAAAAGAATAAACCTATTATTTGCTGTTGTTTATTCATCATTGTTTGAGTCAAAAAATTGGAGGAAACTATGCGAGAAGTATTTAGAATGTGGAAGTACACACGGATGATCATCCTTGTGGCGCTTTCCGCGGCGATTTATGCGGCAGTGTTGATTCCTTTCAAGGCCGGCATCCCCTTGATCCCCGGCATTACTGAAGTGCGCCCGGCCAATGTTTTCCCGGTGATCTTTGGTTTGATGTTTGGCCCGGCGGGAGCCTGGGGCGCGGCGATTGGTAACACAATCGGCGACCTGTTTGGCGGCTCTCTCGGTTGGGGCAGCCTGTTTGGCTTCATTGGCAACTTCTACCTGGGTTTTATCGCCTATAAACTGTGGGGCGCCCTGGGTCTGGTTCCCAAGGACGATATGTCGCAGAATGTGAACAAATGGTCCAAACTGCTGGCCTATTTGATCATCACGGTCGTGGCCGCGGCCGCCTGCGGTGTCATCATCGCCTGGTACCTGGATATAATCAAACTGGTTCCCTTTGCTTTCCTGGCGGTAACGATCACGTTGAACAATGCCGCAGCCGAAATTCTGCTTGGCCCACCACTCCTTCTGCTGCTGTACCCGCGCGTGAAGAAATGGGGTCTGATCTGGACCGACATCATGGACAAAGAAGACGTGGCCCCCGGTTTTGCCCGCCACATTGGCGCGCTGCTGATGGCTGTGGGTGCGTTGGGTGGTTTGGGTGTTGGCCTGGGCATCTCCACCGGCCTGTATGGTCAGCAAATTTTGGGCTTCACCGGCACGCAGGGTGAGGTTGGCGTGTGGGCAGGCGTTGCCCCGTTCCTGGCGCTGATTGTATTGGCGAGCCTGATGCTCTCTGGCCGCGAGCAGTTTGTTGAGGAAGCAGAAGACATTTAGTCTTTCCTGTTCTTCTGATGCGTGAGGTTTAACAAACCACCTGCCCCTCGCTGTCACCTGACGGTGGGGGGCAGGCTATAAAGGTAAAAAACTGTAAGAGGGTGAGGATTTTATGGGCGAAGCGGTAGATATTCTTGTGGTGGGCGGAGAGGTTTTGACCCAGAACGCGGCGCGCGAGCGGATCAAGGATGGGGCTGTGGCGATTCGCGAATCCAAAATTATCGCGGTGGGCAGCCGGAATGACCTGATGGCGCGCTTTGAAGCTAAAGAAGTGGTGGATGCCAGCGGAAAAGTGGTGCTGCCCGGATTGGTGAATGCCCACACGCACGCAGCTATGACCCTCTTCCGTGGGATCGCAGATGACATTCCTCTGGAGCCCTGGCTGCAGAAGATCTGGCCGCTGGAGAAAAAATACGCGGACGCGCCTAATGTGGCGTTAGGATCAGAGCTGGCCTTCGCTGAGATGGTTCGCGGCGGCACCACCACGGCCGCCGATATGTATTGGCATTATCAGGCCGCAGCGCAAGCGGCTAAAAAAGTTGGTTTTCGCCTGTTTACGGGCATTGGCGCGATTGATGTTTTGGATAATGAGAGCAAGGACTCGCTGGAAAGAAGAACCCGCGAATTTTTAGAAGAATATAAAAAGGATGAATTGATCCGGCCGTGTGTGCAGGTGCATGCTACCTACACCGTCAGCCGTGAGACCTTATTATTGGTGAAACGCATTGTGGAGGAGTATGGAGCTGTGTTTGTAACACATGCTTCAGAAACCCGTGTTGAAGTTGAAGACGTTACCCAGAAAACGGGCAAGACCCCCATCCATTATTTGGAAGAGCTGGGGCTGCTGGGACGGCGCACGCTGCTGGCGCACGGCGTTCACCTCACTGATGAAGAGATTCGCTTGCTGGCAGAGCGTAAAGTGTCCATCGCGCACTGCCCATCTTCCAACCTGAAACTGGGGTCGGGAATTGCCCGGGTGGCAGACCTGCTGGCGGCTGGCGTGAATATGGCGATTGGCACGGACGGCAGCGCGTCGAATAACGATTTGGATATGTTTGAAGAGATGCACCTGACCGCGCTGGTGCAGAAGGGGATGAAGAACGACCCCACCGTGCTGCCGGCCGAGCAGGTGCTGTACATGGCAACGATGGGTGGCGCTATCGCGTTGAATATGGATGATGAAATTGGCTCGCTGGAGGCTGGCAAACGCGCCGATTTGATTTTAGTGGGGTTTGAAGGGCTGCATGTAACCCCGGTGTATGACGCGGTCTCCCATCTGGTGTTTGCCACTAAATCCGCGGATGTTGAGGCGGTCATGATCAACGGACGCTGGGTGATGCGCGACCAGACCCTGCTGACGATGGATGAAGCGCAATTGAAAGCGGATACGCGGCGCCTGTGCGCTAAGATGCGCGCCGGAGAATAGGTTAATCCTCGCGGGTGAGGCGCAGGATGATCTCTTTTTTATGTGGGTAGCGCTGAAACAGCTCATCTCGTGAGGCGAGGATAAAATCTTCTTGCGACCACCCCGGCGCCATCGTGGTGCCGATGAGGGAATACTGCCCGCCCGGCAGCACGAGCGATCCCTGCCAGACGCCGCGGGGAACCACATATTGAACATGCTGTCCTTCGCTCAGGTTATGCCCCAGCAGAATGGTTTGTGACTGACCGTTGGGGTAAAGCAGGTGTAATTCCAGCGGATCTCCCAGGTAGAAGTGAAAGACTTCGTCGGTGGGCAGGGTGTGAAAGGCCGAAAAGCTGTCTGGCTCGTTGGTGAGTAAATAATAGATGGCGGTGCTGATGGGCTTGGCCTCGGGCGGGTAGCGCGAGGGCAGGCAGGCGGGTGAAAGGATATCGGAGGAGCGATACGATTGGCGGTATAAACCACCTTCGAGGGGCAGCGGTTCAAGGCCGAGGATGTCTTTAATCGTCTGTGCGTTCATCGTTCCTCCAAAGTAATGGTGAATTGTTGCGATTATAGCTGGAAAATACCCCAGATTGTAGGAAAATGTGATGGCTGACGATCATTTTGTAGATTTCACAGGAAAAACGGTGCTGGTGACGGGCGCTAGCGCTGGGTTGGGCCGGGCAGTCGCTGTGCGGTTCGCGCAATACCATGCCAGGGTGGGGGTGCATTACCACACCAACCGGTCTGGCGCGGAGGAAACGGCGCGGTTGATTGAAGCACTGGACGGCGAGTGTGTGCTGCTGCAGGCGGATTTAAGTCAGGAATCCGGGGTGCAGGCCATGTTCGTCGAGCTGAAAGCAAAGGCGGAGCGGCTGGATGTGCTGATCAACAACGCGGGAATCTATCCTTCCAAGCCGTTGATGGAAATCAGCGGTGAGGAGTGGGACGCGATGATGGCGGCTAATCTGCGCAGTGTGTTTTTATGCACGCGCCAGGCCGCGGAGTGGATGCAGACGCGCGGGGGTGGAGCGGTTGTTAACATAGCTTCGATTGAGGCCTTTATGCCGGCGCGCCAGCACGCGCATTACTGCGCGTCGAAGGCAGGGGTGTTGATGCTGACGCGCAGCGCGGCGCTGGAGTTGGGGCCGGCGGGAATCCGGGTAAACGCGGTCTCGCCGGGACTGATTCACCGTGAGGGGATTGAAGAAAACTGGCCTGAAGGGGTAGAACGCTGGCTGAAGGCCTGCCCGCTGGGGCGGATGGGCGCGCCCGAGGAAGTGGCCGACATGTGCCTGTTTTTGGCTTCAGAGCGGGCGAGTTGGATCAGCGGCGCGAATCTGGTGGCAGACGGTGGAATGGCTGTGACAGGGGCTGGTTAAGGTAAGCTTTTAGCGATATTGATTAAGATGAGGAGGCAGGCATGGCAAGAGTGGATGACGGTTTGGCGTTTATGCTGCGTTTTGAGAATGTAGCGCGGTATGAAGACGGCGCGGTGCTGATTTTAGACCGGCGCATTTACCCGGCGAAAATTGAATTTGTGCGCTGTGAAGATTTTCACGCGGTGGCTAAAGCGATTGGCGAAATGGTTACGCAGAGCGGTGGCCCGTGGTTTGCCGCTTCGCTGGGTATGGTGAGCGCGGCGCGAACGGCAAAAGGGCTGAAAGCCGTGCAGGCCAAAGCGTTCCTGGATGAAGCCGCGTATACGCTGACCCACGCCCGGCCGACCACCAGCAAGCGCATGGTGGCTTATGTTCAAACCGTGGTGGATACGGCCTGGCAGGCGATGGAAGCGGGAAAAGACCCCGAAGAGGCGGCGTACGCGTTTGTGATGGCGCGCATGGAAGACCGCTATCTCAAATCGCGGCGCATTGGCGAGCATGTAGTCAGCTTGCTGCCCGATGATGTCACCATCTTGACGCAGTGTTTCGCTGAAAACCTGATTGGGTACACGCTGCTGGTGGCGCAGGAGCAGGGTAAGAAAGTGCGCCTGTACTGCCCGGAGACGCGCCCATACCTGCAGGGCGCGCGGCTGACGGCCAGTGTGGCTTACGATCAGGGCGTGCCGGTAACGGTGATCACCGACAATATGCCCGGCTACCTGCTCTCAAAAAAGATGGCGGACGTGTTTATTTGCGCCGCGGATGTGATCTCGCTGGATGGATATGTGGTGAATAAGATTGGCACATACCAGATCGCGCTGGCGGCGCATGAGAATCAGGTGCCCTTTTATGTGCTGGGCTCGCCTTCACCATCGAACCCGACAATTGATACGGTGAAAATTGAGGAGCGCGATCCACAGGAAGTGCTGCACGCGATGGGGGTGCGAACCGCCAAAGAAGGGGTGATGGGCTTTTACCCGGCCTTTGACATTACCCCGCCAAAGCTGGTCAGCGCGGTGATCGCGGCCGAAGGAATCTTCTCGCCCTATGATTTAATGGGAACTTTCGGTAAAGGCGCCGTATTGGACGAGTGAGCCGAAAAAACAGAAAGGCCGCGCAACCATACTGGTTCTCGCGGCCTTTTTTTATGTCTGGTGGGGAGAGCGCCTAATAATTTTCGTCGTCTGATGTGTCCATCTCCAGCACTTCGCCAGTGGCGATGAAGACGGTGCGCTCGCAGATGTTGGTCACGCGGTCGGCCATGCGCTCCAGGTTGTGGGCAACCCACATGAGCAGGTTGGCGTGGTCAATACAGGCTGGGTTGGCAATCATATTGTTGACCAGGATGCGGTAAATGACGTTGTAAAGCTCATCCACGGCTTTGTCTTCTTCAGGGATCTTGCTGGCTTCTTTGGGATTCTCGGAGACAAAGGCGCTGAGGGCGCGGTGGAGCATGCTGACGCTCAGTTCACACATGCGGTTAATTTCGCGCATGGGGATAGAGAGGTCAGAATCGGCCAGTTTGATGTTGACTTTGGCAATGCCTTTGGCGTAATCGCCCATGCGTTCCAGCTCGGTGATCACTTCCAGCATGGCCGCCAGCAGGCGCAGGTCGTGCGCAATGGGTTGCTGGGTGGCGATGATGATCAGAATGGCATTTTCGATGGCGAAGCGTTTTTCATTGACGAGATAATCATCTTCGTAGATTTGTTTGGAGGCTTCAACATCACGGCGTTTCAGCGCGTCAATAGAGTTCAGCATGGCTTGTTCGACCATGCTGCCTAAAAGAAGGATTTCTTCTTGAATATGGTGAATCCGACGATCGAGTGTTTCGCGCGGCATGATGCGGTAACCCTCCATAAACAGTTTCGTTGGCGTGTATGCTCCCATACCTATGATACCCGATTTTTCCTTAATTGATAAGATGATGGTCTTAATCCGAGTGATTGAGGTATTTGTTTACCCCAAGGCGAATAAACCGCTTGATTTGGTGGCACGAGTGCGATGTTTCATTAGATTTTGAGGCAGAAATGCGGGTGCGGCCTTCACGAAGAGCTTACCAAATTGTGATTAACATGAAAATGCTAAGCGGTTAACAAGCCGTAAAGAATGATCAGGCTTTGGGGATGGAAAAATAAAAGGTGCTGCCTTTGCCCACTTCGCTGGTGGCCCAAATTTTGCCTCCGTGCGATTCGATCATGTGCTTGGCAATCGAAAGCCCCAAACCGGTGCCCCCACTGGAGCGGGCGCGGTCCACTTTATAGAAGCGCTCAAAGATGCGGGACAAGTCCTGCGGGTCGATTCCGGCGCCGGAGTCGGAAACCGTGAAAACTACCCGGCGGTTTTCTTCGGAAGCGGAAATGACGATCTGGCCGCCCGAAGGAGTAAATTTAATCGCGTTGTGGATCAAATTAATGACCACCTGCGCGATGCGCGATTTATCGGCATAGACAGCGGGCAGGTCTTCTGGCACCTGGTTGACCAGGTCGATCTGGCTGCGCTCAGCTTGCATGGACATGCGCTCCACCGGGGCGGCAATCAGGTCGTAGGGGGCTACCGGCTCGCGCTTTAGCGGCACGCGCCCGGATTCAATGCGCGAGAGTTCGAGCAGTTCCTGCACCATTTGGGTCAGGTTGTCGATTTCATTTTCCATGCGCAGGAGGAAACGGCGGGCGGCGGGCGGGTCTTCCAGAGCGCCTTCCATCAGCGTTTCGCTGAGTGCTTTGAGCGATGCCAGAGGGGTGCGCAACTCGTGCGACACGTTTGACACAAAATCACGGCGAACGATCTCCAGGCGGCGGTAATTGGTGAGGTCTTGCAAAACAATTAGAGAGCTGTTGGGAATGGCCGGTTCCAGCGGCGTTACGGCTGCCTGTAAATAGAGCCGCTGCGGGGTTTCAAAGGCGGTCATCTGCTGTTCGCGGGTAACCTTGCAGCGCTCCCATGACTCAAAAATTTTATGATTGCGAACCACCTCGATCATGGATTTGCCCAGAACATCATCGTTGAGCACATTGAAGATGCGACTCGCAGCCGGATTGATCAGTTCAATACGGCCATCTTCATTGACGATGATAATGCCGTCCATCATCTGGTATAGGACAGCCGAGATTTTTTCGCGTTCCTGTTCCAGTTCCTCGATTTGGCGGTTTATCTGGTAGGCCATCACGCTGAAAGCGCGGTCCAGCTGTCCAATTTCATCGAGGCGCTTTGAAGGTTCAATTTGTTTAATATCGCGCGCGCCGTAATGGATGACGGATTGGGTGAGCTGGCTTAACGGCTTAACGGTGTAATCGGTGACGATGATGGAGAGAATTACCGCGATAATGGTGGCGATCAGCGCCGCCCCGAGAATGGTACTTTGGATGATCGTCATGTACTTTTGCACAGGGTCCAGAGAGACAGCCATGCGGATGACCGCGGTTACTTCATTCTGATTAATCACCGGGGTTGCCACATAGAGCATTTCAGAGCCAAGCGATTGGCTGAAGCGAACCTGGCTGCTTTCCCGGCCTTGCAGCGCTTCAACGACTTCTGGCAGCTTGAGATAGTTTTCAATCTCACGCCCAGGGCTGGCGGATTCGCTGATGACGGTGCCATTAGGTAGCAGGATGGTGATGCGCAGGTTTAACTGGCTGGCATACAGGCTGACCAGGTTTTCCAGGCTGTCTACATTAATGTCTTTTTGGATGAATGGGTTTGCCTGGCTGGCCAGCACGCGCGCTTCGCCTAGTAAATTGGTGCGGTAATGGTTCAGATAGGTGTCGGGTACGATGCTGGAAAGAAATAGGCTCAGCCCTCCCATCGCCAGGATGAGCAGGCCAATAAAGGAAATGGTAACCCGCCAGCGAAGCGAATGGCGCATCGCTTAGCCTTCGAAACGGTAACCCGCGCCGCGAACGGTGATGATGCGCATGGGGTTGGCCGGGTCTGCCTCAATTTTCTCGCGCAGCCAGCGGACATGCACATCCACGGTGCGGCTGTCGCCGATGAAATCCCAGCCCCACACACGCTCGAGGATGAACTCGCGGGTTAAGACCTGGCCGCGGTGCTGGGCAAGAAAGACAAGCAGTTCGTATTCTTTGGGTTTGAGGGCGATGGGTTTTTCATCAATGAGGGCTTCGCGGCGGGTGAGATTGACGTTGAGGTTGCCAAAGATGATCACCTCGGCGGTTACGGCAGTGGTGTCCATCTCTTCGCGAATGAGGCGCACGCGGCGCAGCATAGCCTTGACACGGGCCATCAGTTCGCGCATGGAGAAGGGTTTGGTGAGGTAATCATCCGCGCCCACTTCCAGGCCCACCACGCGGTCAATTTCATCATCGCGGGCGGTCAGCATAAGCACGGGGGTGCTCATCTCCTGGCGCAGGATGCGGCAAATCTCAAATCCATCGATGCCGGGCAGCATGATATCCAGAATGATGAGGTCTGGATTCCAAGCGCGGGCTTTATCCAGCGCGGTTTGGCCCTCTCCGGCGGTATCGACTTCGTAGCCCTGTTTGCGAAGGTTGTAAGCCAGGGTTTCTTGCAAGGAGATTTCGTCTTCGACTACGAGAACTTTTTCACTCATACTTTTTTCCTCATCAATTCCAACAATTGAGCAAGTTGGTCGGCAAGGCTGGCCCGGTCAAAGTGCTTTTCTACATACTGGCGGCCAGAAAGCCCCATTTGTTTTGCGGCGGCGGGATCGGCATAAAGCTGGCGAACCGCCTGCGCCAATGCTGAAGGTGATCCGGGCTGGACGAACACACCGGCAGCGGCGGCGTCGACAACCTGACGGATGACACCGTCGATAGCTAACAGAACAGGCCGCCCGGCGGCCATGTAATCAAACACTTTGTTGGGATAGGTGGTTTTGAAAGATTCAATGGGCTGGAGCGACGCCAGGCAGGCATCCGCCGCGCCCATCACCTGCGCCATCTTCTCTTTGGGCATGGCAGGCAGAAAGACTATATTGGGCAAGTCCATCTGTTGCGCGGTTTCGACCAGATGCGCTTTTTCTTTGCCGTCGCCCACCATCATAAAGCAAATTCGCGGCTCGTCACGCAACTCGTCGGCAGCCTCAAGAACCATGTCGAGATTGTTGGCTAGGCCGTGCGCCCCCGCATAGAGGATGATGAAACGATCTTCCAACCCCAGTTCCTGGCGAAAAGTCTGACCGGTTTCGGCGGGGTCAAACATGGCGGGGTCTACCCCGTTTGGGATGAGACTGACATTCTTGCCGCCGCGCTCTCTGACATGATCCACATAGCCGGGTGAGTTAACGATAAGCTGGTCGGCGCGGTGGTATAAGAACTTCTCCAGCCAGAGAGAGGCCCGAATGAGCAGGGGGTTTTTAATCACGCCCAGGTCAACGGCAAACTTTGGCCACAAGTCGCGGATCTCAAGCAGGAAAGGGCGGCCTTTCAGGCGGGCGAGCAGCCAGGCGGTTACGCTCTGGAAAATGGGTGGTGTGGTTCCCCAAACCAGATCAACGCCTGAAATATTCAACCCCGCGAGGAAGGAAGAGATCATAAAACTAAAGAAGTTGATCAGACGGTGAAAAAAGGAGCGGTGAAGCGCCGGGTAGGTATAGGCGCGGATGATTTCGATTCCGGGAAGGAACTGTTCTTTTTCAATCCAGCGGTTTTTTTGCAGCCTGGATTTGCCGGTGAGATAACTGACCGGGCTGGTAATGATGGTAACCCGGTGACCGCGTTGGACGAGAAATTGGGAAAGTTCAATATGACGGGTGCCCCCGCCTTCCTTCAGTGACGCAAAGGCCTGATGGATTAACAAGATATGCATGTTAACAATTCTACCTTAATCCATAAAATCGCGATGTTATCAATTGTTATGATTGTGTAAAGATCCAATGTGAGACGAGGGTGAAATTTGGTGGCGTGATAAGAAAGGCGCGCAACGATATGGCTGGCTGGCGCGTGTCATAGGTGGGCGAAACCCAGCCCAGGAAGGGCGGGCATTCACCACTGCCCAGCAGGAGCTGACCGGCGCGAATGACCTGAAAAGAAAGCTCCAGGGGCTGGTCTTGCTCTGAAAACGCCTTTATATTCAGGCGCAGAACAGCAGAGGGCAGCTGCATAGTGAGCTGACCTGCCTCAAAAGACCAGGGCAGGTCCGGCAGCAGCCAGTGCAGGCACGCCGGGCAAGGGTCAGCGGATGGGCGCAGCGCGGTTACTCGATCGGTCACCAGCCAGTCACCGGCTTGTTGGAGGGCCAGCGCGCGCTTGTGCTGAATGCCCAGCGCGGCGTATCCATTGTGCGCGGCCGTCAGCGATGCAGGCGTGGAGGGGGATTGAACCGCTGCCTGCGCCCAATCCAGCCACAAGAATCGCCCGGCGCGCAGCATCTGGTCGCGGTTATGCAGGGTGAGGGTGTTGTGAGCGAGGGTGCGCGCGAGGGGATGGTCCCAAGGGGGTGGGGCGGTGTAGCGGTAGGTGCCGGCGTCGCAGGCGACATTCTGCCCGCGGTACCACAGGTCAACATGCAGTTGGTCAGCATGCGCGGGGCGGTCTGTGAAGCGCACAGCGCGCAGAACTGCCCAACTGTCGGCGCCATTCAACCGGCAGGGGTGGGCGGGCAGGTCTGCGGTGGGGGCGGCCTTCGCCGGTGGAAGCAGAAGCCAGGCAGCCAACTCGTCCCATGTGCCGGGCGGAAGGGCGCGGCGGCGGGTTAAGGCAATTGAAGCGGCCTGCAGAGTTGGGCGGTAATCGGCGTATAGCGCGGATGCCAAAGGCAGAAAGAGCGAGCCGTCGTTATGGCCGAGGTTGGGCAGCGCTCCGTTGGATGGCTCCATTAAGGAGGCAACCCAATCGGCGGCGGACTGCAGGCGGGTGAGCGAGGCCGCGGGCAGGGCGTCCCCGGCGGTTTGGGCGGCTGAGAAGGTGGCCAGGCTGACCTGCAGCATCAGGCGGTGGTAGTTGGCCGAGTGCTGGATATATGCGCCGTCAGGGCTGATTTGCGTTTGCCAGGCGTGGTTCAGCCAGCGCCAGCCCAGCCTTTGCCAGCGCGGGGCGCTGGGGTAACCCTTAAGAAAGACCCCGGCTATATAAAGACCGGCGGCTTCACTGATAAGGTGATTGTTATTCTGCGCGCGGGCGTAGAGCAAGGTCGGGGGTATGCGCCGCGCGTGGGCAGCCACCACTGAGAGCAGCGCGGCGCGGTCGGCGGGGGTAGAGGTCTCTGGTTGGGCAAAAACCTGCCAGGCGAAGACCAGAGCGATCAGGCGCAGGGCTACTTCCTGTCCGGAGGCCCAATTGGGTCCCATGTTGAGGGGGTTGGCCTGAATGAATTGGTGAAAATACTGCCAGAAGGCCTGTGGGTAAACCACGTCTGCGGTGAGCTGGTAGGCGCGGGCGAGGGTGAATACCCAGGTGAAGCGCGCTGGTTCCCAGATGAACTTGATGTCGGCATAAGGGTCGTCGTCGCGGACCTGTGTCCAGTGGTGTTCTGTGCCGGAGGGGCAAAGGTTGAGGGGGCGCGGTTCGGCGGAGAAGAAGCGCATCTGCCCGCTGAGAATGAGACTGGCCTCGTCGCGGAGAGCCTGCAGCTCGGCGGGCGAAAGCAGGGCGGATAGCTCTGCCTGGGCGGGAACGCGAAAGATGGGTTGGGGATCGACGGCGCGCGGGTCGATGGTTGGCCAGGGGGTGGGCGGGTTCAATCGCCGCCAGTGACCGGTCAGGTAGCCCAGACGGTAGAGGCCAAACAACGCGACCTTTTCAAGACCCAATTCGCGGACAGCCAGAGCGGCTTTTTGAAGGCGGTTCATGAGGTTGGCGGGATTATTCACCGAGCGGGACGCGGGCGGCTTTTTCCAGCGACTCGATCGCGGCGAAAGAGGCGCGGGTAACACCCCAGAGGTGATCGTAAGGTATATGCGCCTGGCCCTGGCTGACGGCGCGCAGGAAGGCCTGCCACGAGGCGGCGTGGCCTTTGTCTTGTTGAGTAGAGCGAAGCTGGCGTTTTTTGCCGTTCTCCACCAGGGTGAGCTGGCGGAAATCATCCAGTTCAGCAATTTTACCGGCGCAGAAAACGTCGAGATGCTCTTTGGGGTACGATTTATCGCCGTTGGCCAGGTAAGCGATGCTGCCCAGCGAGCCATCGGGGTACTCAAGGGTGATGAGGACGTTGTCTTGCTGGTAGCGGCCCTGATTGGGGAGGGCATGCGCGGTTACAAAAATGGGCGGCGCGCCAACCAGGAAGGTGATGAAGTCGATAAAGTGGCAGGCTTCGCCAATGACGCGCCCGCCGCCTTGCTGCGCATCGTGCACCCAGTGTGAAGCAGGGATAAAACCAGCGTTAACGCGGTAGTGGGCGGCCAGTGGTTCCTGGCGGCCTTGAAGGAAATCTTTGAGCTGCAAAGCCAGAGGGGCAAAGCGGCGGTTGAAGCCGACGGTCAGCAGGGGCGGCTGGGGCAGACCGGCTAGCGCGGATTGAATCTGGTCCAGTTCGGTGGCGTTGAGCGCCAGCGGTTTTTCACAATAGACGTGCTTGCCGTTCTCCAGGGCGGTGATCACCTGCCGGGCGTGCTGGTTGTGGCGGGTGAGAATGGCGACTAGGTTGATGTTGGGGTCATGCAAGACGTCGCTCTCGCTGGAGCTGGCGGACTGAAAGCCAAATTTGCGGGCGGCGTGCTGGGCGGAAACGCCGGAGGCAGTGGCGATGACAGATAGATTCACCTGACCGGTTTTTTTGATCGCCGGCAGGAACATGGCGGTGGCGTAATTGCCCGCGCCTAAAACGCCCAGCGAGAGGCTGCCCGAAACGAGAGCCTGGCGGGCGGGCGCGGAAACTTCCACACGGGTGAGGGGCGCGGACTCCTGCTCCGCGGGGTAGGTGAGAACAACACCCAGGAAGGGCTGCTTGAGGCGTCCGGTGATGAGTTCGTAAGCCTGCGGCGCGTCGCTGATGGCAAAGCGGTGGGTGATGAGTGGTTTCACATCCACGGCGCCGGAGGCGAGAAGCTGCACAAAGGCTTCAAAATTGCGCCCCTCAGTCCAGCGGACGTAGCCGATGGGATAGTCTTGCCCATTTTCTTCATAGGCGCGGTCGTATCGGCCGGGGCCGTAGGAGCGCGATATTTTGAAATCGAGCTCTTTTTCGTAATAAATTTTGCGGGGGACGCGCATGCCCACTGCGCCCACGGCAACCACCATCGCGCGCTCGCGGGCGATGAGACCGGCCAATTCAACGGGATCATCCGATTTGGTGTCGGCGCAGATCAGAACCGTGTCGAAACCGCGCCCGCAGGTGAAGGCCTGGGCGGCCTGCTCTGCATCAGCGCGGGGCACGGCCTGGAAGCCCATACGCGTGCTTAATGCAATGCGGGCCGGGTCAAGGTCAATGCCGAGCACCTGGCAGCCAGCGGCGCGGGCGATGCCCGCTGCCAGCAGGCCGAGCAAGCCCATGCCGATGACGGCCACACTCTCGCCCAGTTGGGGCTGGGCCAAGCGAAAGCCGTGCATGGCAATGGCACCCAGGGTGGTGAAGGCGCCGGATTCAAAATCCACCGGGTCGGGCAGCAGGGTGAGCAGGTTTTGCGGCACAACGGCGTATTCGGCGTGAACCGCCGCTCCCGCACCGGCGCAAACGACGCGGTCGCCGGGTTTGAAACCCTGCAGGCCGGGGCCGATTTCGACAATGATGCCGGCTGAAGAATATCCGAGGGTCATGGGCTGATCGAGGCGGTTGAAGGCCGATTCGATGGTGGGGAGGATGCCTTCGCGCAGGGCTTTGTTGATGACTTGTTTCACCAGGTCGGGGCGGGACTGGGCCTTGCCCACCAGACTTTTCTCAGCAAATTCAACCACCATCCGCTCGGTGCCGGCAGAAACCAGGGAAGCCTGCGTGCGCACCAGCGCCGTCCCCGGGCGGGGCTGGGGCACGGGCACGTCGACAACGGCGGTTTGACCATCGCGCATATTCTGTAAAAGCTGCTTCATAATAAAGGAGAGACCTCCTGAAGAATGTTGTTAATAAATGGACTTTCTCATTATAAACCAGAAAATTGAGGCATGATATAATCGCACTATCCTAATCTATGCGTATATGCGACCCGGGGTTGGTATGGAAGAACGCAAAATTTTATTCTTGAGCAAACGGCGCGAAGATTTTTATGTGGAGCGAGCCCTTGATTTTACGCGGCAGTTGTTCCCCAACACACAGGTGCTGCTGGGGCTGCCGCGTGAACCTTTCCCGGCGGAAGGGCTGGCCTGGCAGGGGGATTATGTGATCTCTTACCTTTGCCCGTGGGTGGTGCCGGCCAGTGTTTTGGAAAGCGCCAGCCAGGCGGCGATAAATTTTCACCCGGCGCCGCCGCAGTACCCCGGCACGGGCTGCACGAACTTCGCGATTTACCACGGTGTGAAAGAATTTGGCGCGACCTGCCATCACATGGCTTCGAAAGTCGATTCGGGCAAGGTGATCGCGGTGAGCCGCTTCGCGGTGTTTGAAGAAGACACCGTCTATAGCCTGACACAGCGTTGTTACGGGTATATGCTGGCGCTGTTTTATAACATCGTCACCAAGATCGCGCTCGGTGAAGCCCTGCCTGAGTCGGATGAGAAATGGACCCGCGAGCCTTACCGGCTGAAGGATTTGAATGAATTGAAGCGCATCACGCCGGATATGACGGAGGATGAAATTCAGCGGCGGATCAAGGCGGTAACATACCCAGGCTACCCCGGCGCGTATGTGGAAATCGCGGGGGAACGCTTCACGCATACCGATAAAAATGCTCCCAAGTAGGGAGCTTTTTCTTTTGTGCCGAAGACACGCGCGGTTTGGCCGCCGCGCCTTGCGGTTTTGTAAAACATGGCGCTCACCATTCTTCGTATAATGGAAGTATTATCCATCCCCTGAAGGCACTGGAAGCGTATGGGCGATCCCGTAAGTGAAAGTAAATGGAAAGCCACGCGCGGCGCGCTGCTGGACGCGGCGCTGGCGGTAGTGCTGGTGTACCTGTATTTCTGGGGCTCCACGCAGTACAGCCTGTTTGACACGCGCCTGCTGGTGATCAGCGGGGTGGTGATCGCGGCGCTGGTCGCGGCCTGGGCACTGGCTGGCAGACACCTGCCGGCGCGGGAAGTGATGCTTCCGCTGCTGGTTTTTCTGGCGGCGCAGGGGTTGGCGGCGGCGCTGTCGATAGACGCGCGGCGCTCGCTGGTTGAGGTGTGGCTGTATGTGGTGGAAGCCAGCCTATTTCTGCTGTTCTCCGGTCTGGCGCGAGGGCTCTTCACGCCGGGGAGGATCGTGCGGTTGGTGCTGGCGGTAGGGGCGGTCTTCATGGCGCTGAGCTGGTCTGAGGCGGCGCAGTGGTATCTCAAATGGATTCAGTCGCACCCTGGTGAGTGGCTGCCCGCGGAGAGCTACCGCCTGCCGGCGCCGAATTTTGTGTGCGTAATTTTGAATGTGTGGCTGATGTTCGCGCTGGCGCGCCTGTGGTGGGCGAAAAGCAGCCTGGAACGGGCCACGCTGGGGCTGTTCGCGCTTTCGGCGCTGGGTTTGATCTACCTGACCTCTTCGCGCGGGGGATGGATTGGCACCGCGGCCGGGTTGGGCGGCCTGTTTTTGGCGAGCCTGACGCTGGCACCCGATTTCTGGAAGGTGCGCTGGCAGCAGGTTCGCGGGTCACGGTGGGGCCTGGCGGCAGTGATTGGGGGCGCGCTGGCGCTGGCGGGCGGGTTTGTCGCTCTGCTGCTGCTGCAAGAGCTGCGCCCGGGGCATTCGCCGTTTTTACAGGCGCGCGGTTATTTATGGCAGCCGGCCTGGAACGCTTTTCTGCGCTCGCCGCTGTGGGGCAGCGGACCATTTACTTTTATCAGTTTTTATTTGCAGGTCAATTCGGTGCCGCCTAGCCTGTTTTTTGATTACGCCCACAACATCTATCTGGATTTGCTGGGGGGCAGCGGGCTGCTGGGATTAGCCAGTTTCGGCTGGCTGGCCTGGGAACTGATCCGCCGCATTCTGAAAGGATTGAAAGGCGCGCAGGGCACGGAGCGCGCGGTGCTGACCGGCGCGCTGGCAGCCTGCGCGGCGTTTCTGGCGCACGGACTGTTTGACAGCGTGCATCACACCGTGCCGACCAGCGCGTGGAATCTGGCGATTCTGCTGGGGGCAGCCAGCGCGGCCGGCGGGGAGGACGAAAAGAGGCGGGGTTGGCATCCCATTGTCACGGCGGCTCTGGGACTGCTGGCGGCGGCGGGATTCTTTGTCAACGCCTGGCTGGGGCTGCCAATGGCACGCGGCGTGCGCTCCGCGGAGGAGGGTGACTGGCCGGAGGCGGCGCGCCAGTTTGAGCTGGCTGCCCATCGAGATCCGCGGCTGGCGGTAATGCACCAGCAGTTGGGTCTGGCCTATTCAAAATTATATCTGTTGGGTGAGACAGGCGCGCTGGAGAAAGCCGAAAGCGCGTTCGAGCAGGCTGCCGCGCTGGACCCGTACTGGCTGCTGAATTGGATCAATTTGGGGCTGGCGCGCGAAGCGCGGGGCGATGCGACTGGCGCGCTGCTGGCTTACCAGCAGGCGGTTACGGCCGCGCCGCAGGCCTATGAAAGTCACTGGCTGCTGGGGCGGGCGCTGGAGACCAGCGGTGAGGAACAGCAAGCCAGGCTGCATTACCAATCCGCGTTAAAAAGCTGCCCGAAATGCGCCTGCGCGCCGTTTTGGACCGAGACGGATTTGAGAAAGGACTTGAGCGCGTCTGTGGATTGCAGCGAAGTGCTGCCGGGCGCGGCGTGGAATCCCGGCTATGTGGCGTTCATGTTCCGGCGGCCCAGTTTGAATATGGATTGGGTGTTGGTGGGGAAGTAGGACCAAATCTAGATTCTTTATTGGGGTGTTACGAGGAGAGGACCCCTTATCCAAGTTGGGATTAATGAGTGATCAAGATTTCAAACATGTTGTTAATCTGCTAAAAAAACTGGGGTTGAGTATAGGCGACCAGGGCCTATATTCTGCTACGAATTTCCTACTCAATATTTTGATGGTCAGATGGCTTTCGATAGAAGAGTATGGTTTTTTTGCATTAAGTTTTTCTTTGTTTTTGTTTTTTTCGAGTATTCATAATTCGGTTATCCTAGAGCCTATCACTGTTTTGGCGACTGCGAACCATAAAGACCATTTGGGAGATTACCTGAGGACTGAAACAAGGTTAAATCTTTATACAGTGACCGCGATTGGTATAGTTTGTATCGTCTCTTCTTTTGTTGCAGGGATCTTTTCAAGCCGAATGGGAACAAGCTTAATGGTGGTGGGCTTGTCGACACCTTTCTTATTAAGTTATTGGTTTTTTCGTCGAATTTGTTATATTGAAAATCTCCCACATGTTGCGGTTTTCGGGAGTGGAGTTTACTCCGTCCTCGTTTTGACGGGTATTTTCCTCATGAGAAATTCGAATTTCTTAGGGTCAATCGCTGCGTTTGCATTAATGTCCCTGGCCAGTCTCATTTCCAGCCTGGTTATATGGGTGGGTTTCCGACGATTAAGAACTGATCGACCCGAAGAAAAAAGTGCTGCTATCCATGAAGTTATGAAAGAGCAATGGCATTATGGAAAGTGGGTAATTGGAGTTTCAATCCTTTATTGGATTAATTCCTCTATATCCATACCCTTTCTGGCACTTGACACAGGTTTTGGGGAATCGGGTGTTTATCGCAGTTTGCAAAATCTTATCCTGCCTTTGCAGCAAATTGGTGTTGCAATCGGAAATCTATTTTTGCCCTGGTTTGCAGCAATCCGGTTTTCTAACAGAAAACAAGCTAATCGACTCATATTGCAAGTGATTGCTGGTTTCTTCGTGAGTGGGATCATTTTCATCCTGCCGATTCTGATCTTCCCTGAAGTGGTTTTGTCTGCGTTATATGGAACAGGTAACTTCGAGTCTTACTTATTGGAAGCACGGGTAATAAGTATTGTCGGATTGGTGTTGATGATTAATGCAGTCCTCACATTCATTTTGCAAGCCAGAAAAAAACCGAACAGTGTATTATTCGCAAATTTATGCGGCTCCATTATCTCGATCTTCCTGGTCATTCCAATCATTCAGCAGCTTGGACTATTTGGAGCTGTGATTGGATTATTAATGACTTCAATCGCTATCCTTATCCCTCTACTTATTTTGGTCAAGAATCAATTTCAACATTACGAGAATTACATGGTGTCCAATGAGTAACGTGAAAATAAACAAGCCAAGCATTGCGATATTAACAACATACATTGCTCCCTATCGGGTCAGCTTGTTTGAGGAATTACAAAAGCGGGTAGGTAAACTACGAATATTCATTTCAACCAAGATGGAACCAAACCGTCGTTGGGGAATTGATTGGGGCAGGCTTGATGTGGTTGTGCAAAATACAATCACGATTCCGAAAAAGTGGAAACATCCACATGGGTTTATAGAAACCACCTATACCCAAATTCCAATGGATACACTCTCTTTATTAATTGATTATCAACCAGACGTGATCGTCTCAGTAGAATTTGGATTGCGTACCCTCTTTTCAGTATTTTATAAGATATTTCATTGGAGGTGTAAATTAATCATTTGGGCGGCCATTTCTAGCGTCACAGAAAAAGGGAGAAGCCGCTTTCGGGTGCTAGTCAGAAAAATACTCTTACAGTTTTGTGACGGTGTATATGTGAATGGCAAGAGTGGACGAGCTTATCTAAACTCTTTGGGTATGGATGATCAACGAATTTTTGACGCTCCTTACGCAACCGATGTTGATGTGTTCAAAGACATTTCGATTTTTAGAACTCAAGAAAATGCCTATAGACTTTTGTTTATAGGGCAATTAATTGAGCGGAAGGGATTATCTTATTTATTAAGAGGATTGTCTTGTTGGCTCGAAAAAAACCAGAATAAAAGAATTGAGATGTGGATTGCAGGATATGGTAATCAAGCTGGCCTGTTGGAATCAGAGAACAAAGCACCAAACTTTGAAATCAAATTGCTGGGAGAAGTTCCGTATGATCGTTTGGCTGAAATTTATTGCCAGTGTGGAGCTTTGGTTTTTCCAACTCTTGCTGATGAATGGGGGATGGTAGTCAATGAGGCAATGGCGTCAGGATGTATTGTGTTAGGGAGTTTGTACAGTCAGGCCGTTGAAGAAATGGTTGTTGAAGGGCAGAATGGCTGGGCTTTCCATCCTGAGAATACGGATGAAATTGAAAATGTGCTTGACAAGTTCTTCTCAAAAAGCGTTGAGCAATTGAATGAGATGAGAGTAAACGCAAAGGCAAGGTCTTTGGAGTACTCTCCCGATAAAATTGCGGATATGATGAATATCGCGATTCAGAGTGTTTTGTGCGTGGATAACGATGAGAAATAACAGATTTCACCATTTGGATCAGTGCCCGATCTGTGGAAATTATCAAGAAGGAACTACTGTTGGATCATTCTTGGAATGCCACGTTTGTGGTTTGCTTCGCAAAAAGGAAGTTGATTTCGATGAGATCGACACACAATACAAAGCGGGATGGGAATCTCCTTCGGCGCATATTCAGCAGACGGGCGCGACCGACATGGAGTTGTCTGAGAGTTATATTGCACACCTCCTCAAAGAATTGCGAATTAATAGTTTTTTGGGTTTGCGTATCCTGGATTTTGGCGCAGGCAGGGGTAATATGGCGGCAGCCCTGCGGCATGCGGGCGCAGAGGTTGTCTGTATAGAACCGTATGGGATGGAAGAATTAGAAAGGAAAGGTTTTAAGGTTTTCAGTTCAATCCCTGATCTGCCGGAAGACTTGTTGTTTGATGGCGTTGTGTGCCTCGACGTGATTGAGCATTTATTTGACCCGTGGGAAGATTTCAAACACCTCACCAACGATTTGGCCCCCAATGGATGGATTTTTGTCTCCACACCAAACAGCGCGAGCCTTAATTCAAAGTTATCGGGAGAAAACTGGCGGGAAAGAAAAAACCCAGGCCATATTTTCCTTTTTAACCCCAATAATTTGTCTCAAACCCTGGAAATTGCCGGTTATAGCGGTATTCACCGCTTGAAGTGGAATATTGTTTATCATCGAAATTTGTTAATTCAGCTGAAAGATTTTGTTTTGTTGCAATCAGGTTTGGATGGAGAATTGCGGTTTTTGGCTTATAGGGGAAGTAAATGAACATCCTGTACACCCTAACGGCTTATCCCCCCTCAACCGGCGGGGCGCAGATTCACACTCACCAGCTTGCCCAAAGAATGAACGAAGAGCATGCGGTGAGCGTCATTTGCCAATGGTCCCAAAACCGCACGGACTGGCTGCTGGGCACGACGCTGCGAGCGCCAGGCGAGCCTCATTCCTATGAGATGGATGGAATTCCGGTGCGGCAAATTGGAATTTCTCAGGCAGAAAAAATAAAGCTGGCGCCCTGGGTGCTGGCGTATCCGGTTTTTCAGGGGGCGGCAATTGAGCGAATCTCCGAAACGATCTTGAAGGAGATGAATGCGGCCGCGCCTCAATTTGACCTGGCGCACAACGTCCGCATTGGCCGGGAGGGAATCAGCGCGGCGACGAATAAACTGGCGAAGCAAAGAAATGTACCGTTTGTGATGACGCCGGTGCATCACCCGGCCTGGTCGGGTTGGTTTCACCGCTATTACCACGAGCTGTACCGCGCGGCGGACGCGCTGATCGCGCTGACGGAGGCGGAGAAGCAAACGCTGGCAGGATTAGGGGTGAACGAAACGAAGATTCATGTTACCGGGATTGGCCCGATCTTAAGTGAGGAGTATGATCCCCATCGTTTCATGGAAAAGTACGGATTGAGGCAAGCGCCGGCAGTTTTATTCCTGGGTCAAAAATATGCTTACAAGGGAATCGCTAGTCTTTTGGAAGCAACGGAAATGGTATGGAAGAAATACCCGGAAACACAGTTCTGGTTTATTGGCCCGCGGACCGATTTCTCAAGGAAATTGTTCCAGCAGGTCGCAGATCCACGGATTCTTGAGCTTGACGCGGTTCCCTTGCAGGAAAAAACGGACGCGCTGGCGGCCTGCACGCTGCTGTGCGTGCCCTCGGCGCAGGAAAGCTTTGGCGGGGTGTATACCGAAGCCTGGAGCCTGGGCAAACCGGTGATAGGCTGCCCGATCCCGGCGGTATCGGAAGTGGTGAATGCGGGTGAAAACGGTCTGCTGGCCGAGCAAAGTGGCGAGGCCATTGCGAAGGCGATCTTGCAGCTGCTGGGCGAACCGCGCGGCGCAGAGAAGATGGGGCAGCGAGGTAAAATGAAGGTGGATATGAATTTCACCTGGGAGCAGATTGTTCGCAAGACATGCCGGGTTTATGAAAGCCTGATGAGGTAATGGGTGTGAAAAAGCCGTCAGAGTCTCCGCCCTTGTTTCCCCGCCACAACATTCTGGGTGTGGCGATCTCTGCCATCAACATGCAAGACGCTCTCACCACCATTCGCGGCTGGGTGGAACGCGAGGAACCGAATTACGTTTGCGTTACCCCGGCGCACGCGGTGATGGAGTGCGTGAAAGATGGCGGGCTGCGGCCGGTTTACAACCAGGCCGGGTTGGTAACGCCGGACGGCATGGCGATTGTGTGGCTGTTGAAGCTGGCAGGTTTCTCGCGGGTGAACCGGGTGTACGGGCCGGACCTGCTGCGGGCGGTGTGCGCCGAGTCTCTTTCACGCGGCTGGCGGCATTATTTCTTTGGGGGCGCGCCGCAGGTGACCGAGAGGCTGGTGGCGCGTCTGCGGGGCGGCTTCCCTGGCCTGCAAGTGGCTGGTTGGGACTGCCCGGCGTTTGAGGGGTTTGACGCCGCGCAAGAAGCTGCGGCCATTGAACGGATTCGCGAGTCAAAGGCGGATATTGTTTGGGTGGCGTTGGGGTCTCCGCGGCAAGAGCGCTGGATGGCAGAAAATTACCGGCGCTGCGGCGGTGTGCTGGTTGGGGTGGGGGCGGCGTTTGACTTCTTATCCGGCAACAAGCCGCAGGCGCCGCGCTGGATGCAGCGCGCGGGGCTGGAATGGCTTTTCCGGCTGGCGAGCGAACCGCGGCGCTTGTGGCGGCGGTATCTTCAATACCCCAGGTTTGTGTGGCTGGTCTTCTTGCAACGGCTGGGGTTGAGAAAATTCCCGGTGTAGCGGGGTACTATGTTCAGACGATTTTCGGCAAATTTCGCGGTCTTCTCCATTTTTTTTGACATGCTTCTGGTGGCGCTGGCGCTGCATGTGGCGGTGTTGTTGCGCGTGCCGCTCAACCAGCTGCCTTTTTTGCAGTTCATCTCCGAGCCGATCACGCTTCCGCTTGAGCTGTATATTACCTTTCCGTTGCTGTGGGTGGGGGTGTTTATCCTTTTCTCGGTTTACGACGGGCGCAAGAACATGCGGGTATGGATGGAATTAGCCAGCCTGACGCTGGGCAGTCTGCTGGCGACCATCTCGATGGCGGGTATTCTCTTTCTCACCTATCGTGATGTTTCTCGTTTCTTATTTGTGTTCTTCGCGGTAACGGCTTTTTTGGGCATGGTGGGTTGGCGAATGGCTTACCGTCTGATCATCCGCTGCGGCATGCGCCCGCAGCATGAAGTGCGCCGGGTGTTGATTCTGGGCGCGGGCAAGGTGGGAAGAACGCTGCACGGCTTTGTGAAGGAAAATGTGGAAGCGGGGCTGCGCTTCGTGGGCTTTTTGGATGACGACCCGTATAAGCAAGGCCGCGAAGATGTGCTGGGGCCTTTGGACCACGCGCGGCAGGTGATTGAGCAGCAAGGTGTGGATGATGTGGTGATCGCGCTGCCGCGCTCGGCGCACGACCGCTTGAACAAGGTGGTGAGCGAGCTGCACGATCTCCCGGTGCGGGTGTGGGTGATCCCGGATTATTTTTCGCTGACCCTGCATCAGGCGACAATTGAGACGTTTGCCGGCATTCCGCTGATGGACCTGCGCGCGCCGGCGCTGAGCGAATATCAGCGCATGATGAAACGGGCGTTTGATCTGGCGATTACCCTGGCAAGCCTGCCAGTAGTGCTGCCGTTGATGGCTGGAATCGCGCTGGCGGTCCGGCTGGACAGCCCGGGGCCTGTATTCTACTGTCCAACGCGGGTGGGCGAGAATGGGCGCATGTTCAAGATGTACAAGTTCCGCACGATGGTGCAGAACGCGGAAATGCTGCAGGCCAGCGTTGAGACGCGCGATGAAAACGGCAATTTGATCAACAAACGGCGCGACGATCCGCGGGTAACGCGAGTGGGGCGATTTTTGCGGCGCACCAGCCTGGACGAGCTGCCGCAGTTGTTCAATGTGCTGCAAGGGACGATGAGCCTGATCGGCCCACGGCCAGAGCAGCCGTACCTGGTGAAGATGTATGATTTGTGGCAGCGCAAGCGCTTCGCGGTGCCGCAGGGAATGACGGGTTGGTGGCAGGTGAATGGCCGCAGCGATAAGCCGATGCACTTGCACACGGATGAAGATCTGTTTTATGTTCAGCACTACTCCATCTGGTTGGATTTGCAGATTTTACTGAAAACGATTTGGACTGTGCTGCGCGGAAAAGGCGCGTATTGATGGAACTGAAAAGGAAGATAACCATCATCAGTTTTTGTTTGGCCGGGTTGGTTCTGTCTTCAAGCGGATGCAGCCTGCTGCCAGCAGCCAACACCGCGGCAGAAGCGTCTCCAACCGCGACTGCAACCCCACAGGCGGACGCCACCATGACCATCCCGCCTACCGTGACCAGAGCGCCTACCAGCACGGCAACCGTTACGCCGGTGGTGGTGTCGGCAACCAATACACCCCAGCCCGCGCTCACGCTGGCGATTGAGAATGCGACCTTTACGCTGGCCGGGGGATCACCGGTGTATACCGTCAATTTTGCGCGTCCAGAGGCGGGCTGTGGCTGGCTGGGATTGGCCGGTCAGGTGTTCGACGCGCAGGCGGTGCCGCTGCCCAACCTGCTGGTGGTTGTGGAAGGATACCTGGGCGAGACGCCTGTGGAAGGGCTGGCGCTGACGGGCAGCAGTCCCGCGTATGGGCCAGGGGGGTATGAGGTTGTGCTGGGCAGACTGCCGGTGGAGAGCAGCAAGGCGCTGACGGTTTCTCTTTTTGACCTGGAGGGAAACCTGCTGGCTTCGCGGGTGGCGCTGGATACCTACGCGGACTGCGGGAAAAACCTGATTCTGGTCAATTTTGAAGCGGTCAGGTAATCGAGCAGCGGAGTCAATTGCGTCAACTTCCGGCTGATTTCAACAGCGGAAAGAGAGAAATGCGCGCATGGTCCAGAGGCCGGATCGGCGGGCTTACGGTATAATTTTGAAATTGTATTTGGATACTTGACCATCGAGGAAGCATGAGCCAAAGGAAACCAGTCGATTTTTCTCCGTGGCACGAACTGCAGCGCATGTCGCGATCTGCATGGTTTTTGGTGCTGACCATCCTATTGGGGGCGATTGGCGGCGGCCTCGTCCATCAATTTATCCCACCGTTCTATGAAGCTCGCTCGGTGATGACGGTGCTGATTGATTACACCCGCACCGGCTATCTTGAAGATTACCAGCAGGACCAGATCATGGAGGCGGTGGGAGACCTGGTGGCGGCCACGGATGTGAAGCAGCAGGCGGCGGAACTGGCCGGGTGGCCACAGGAAGAGATTCAAAGCGGAGCGTATCTGGAGCATTTCTTTGTGGAGCGGCAGTATTTCAAATGGATTATGCGCGTGCGCAGCGCGAACGCGGAACTGGCTGCCGCGGCGGCCAACGCGTGGGCAGACGAGACCGCTCGATCCATTAATGAGGGTCTTGAACACGCCATTCTGGCTGGCGGTTTGGAGCGCTACCAATACGCGCTGGAGAAATGCCTGGAGCAAATCGCGCTGGTCGAACCGGTGCAGGCTTATTGTTCTGTGAATAATCTGGCCGAACTTCAAAGCGAATTGGAATCATCCGCTAAAGTGCTGCGCGATGAGCGGGTATTGAGCAAGGGACTGATCCCGGCCATTACCTATGAAGTAAATGAAAAAGCTGTGGTCCCCAATGCGCCGGTGGCGCGGGGGCGCAACACGTTGATCCTGGCTGGCATGGCGGTTGGGCTGGGGCTGGGCGTTCTTGGCCTGGCGGTTGATCTGCCGGCGCGATTACTGCGGCGGAGAGAACCATGATTCAGCGCCTCTGGTCTGGTTTTCGGGAGTGGGGCTGGACGCTGTTCGTGGTCAGTATGCCCATCACCAGCATGCCGCTGGTGATTCGGCTGGTCGGCTCGGACACGGTGGCCTCACCGGCAGTGCCTTTGATGGCCGTGCTGCTGGCGGGTTGGGCGCTGCCGCTGTGGCTGAAAGGGGCAAAACTGCCCAGTCTCACGCTGCCGTTGTTGGGTTTTGCCTTGTCCGCGTTTATCTCCTGCGCGGCAGCGTTTTTCTTATTGATCCCCCCCAATAATGATATCAGCGTGCTGCGCAGCGAAATGGTGGCATTGGCGACTCTGCTGGTTGGAATGGGGTTTTACTTCTTAACCGTGATGATGGCGGCCGGGGAAGGTAAGATTATCAAAAGCCTGCGGTTGTTGAATCTGGCTGGTTTTCTGGTGATTGTGTGGTGCGTCGCCCAGGCTGTGGCATGGAGAGTTTTCGACGGGTATCCGCAGTGGATGCGCGATTTTCATGATTTGTATTCCCGCGCGCCGCTCTTCAATAACCGCGTAACCGGCTTTGCCCTGGAACCGTCGTGGCTGGCCAACCAGTTGAATTTATTGTTTTTGCCGTTCTGGCTGGCTGCCAGCGTTAAGCGCTGGTCCGCGTTTCCGTGGAAGTTCTTGCGCTGGTTTCATGTGGAAGATGGTTTGCTGGCCGGGGGGCTGATATGTCTGCTGCTTTCGCTCTCGCGGGTGGGCTTGCTGGCGTTTATGTTGATGACCGCGTTTCTGGCGCTGCGCTTGAACCTGTGGCTGACGCGCTGGATTGAAGGCAAGCTGAGCGCGCGGAACATTTTTCGAGGGTCGAATGAAGCCCGCCGCAAACGCCTCTTGCAAATATTGATCGGCGGCGGGCTGGTATTGTTTTATCTGATCGCTATTGTTGGGCTGGGTGTGGTGTTAAGCCGCACAGATCCGCGCATGGAGGATCTGTTCAACTTTTCGCTGGGAGCGCGCAATCCCATTTTGGAATACGCCAACAGCCTCAACTTTTCTACGCGGATTGTCTACTGGCAGGCTGGCTGGGGAACGTTTAACGATTTTCCCTGGTTGGGGGTGGGGCTGGGAAATGCCGGCTATTACTTTCAGCAAAAGCTGGACCCCTTTGCATGGGAATTGGTCGAAGTGCGAAATCTGGTTTACCGCTCGGGCCAACTGCTGAATACAAAGTGTTTGTGGGTGCGAATATTGGCAGAGACCGGTGTGGTGGGCTTTGCGCTCTTTGCCGCCTGGTTGGCGGTGATGTGGAAAGCCGCCGACGCGCTTGAAAGGACACCACAGCCGCTTGATTCAATCATTGGATTAATGGGAAAATTATTAATCGTTGCGTTGATTATGGAGGGATTCAGCGTGGATTCATTTGCGCTGCCCTATATCTGGTTTTCGCTGGGTCTGGTGACCGCGGCGGCGTGGTTGAACCTGAAAAAGTTGAATGTTGGAATCGCAGGACAAAGAGAGGATTTTACAGCACATGGATAAGAAAACAATCATCATTCTTGTCGTGGCGGGTATATTGGTATGCTGCTGCCTGGGGGCGTTGGCGGCAGGAGTGGCGGGCAGCCTGTGGATGATTTCGGATGACGATACGATTTTTTCCTCAGACGAGACATTCGACGTTTTCGAGCCAGAAGCGACACCAGTGGCGGCAACCTTTACAGAGATTCCCCTGCAAGATGGTGCGTACGAAACCCTCAACACCTTGCTAACAGAAGTGGTACCCAATAACGATTTGCGCGAGCTGGCCAGCCGCCTGGGTGGCAGTGGTGATATTCCCGAGACGATGGGGGGCAGCCCTACAATCTTTCGCATAGGCGACCAGAAAAGCTTTTTTATCACCAATGGCGATACCAATGAAACTGTGCCAGTGAATGCCATTCTGGAATATGAGACGGAACATGTTTATTTCTGGGTGGAAGAAGGGGTTGAGTTCGATGCCGATGATTTGAAGGCGCTGGTGGATGAGTTTGAGACCAAAATTTACCCCACCAACCGCGCGTTTTTTGGCAGTGAGTGGACGCCCGGCATTGATAACGACCCGCATCTGTTTATCCTGTACGCGAATGGGATTGGATCGAGCATTGCCGGTTATTTCTCCTCGGCCGACTCAGTTCACCCGCTGGCGCACAAGTATTCCAACGCGCATGAAATGTTCCTGCTGAGTGCTGAGAATGTGTCTTTGGAAGAGGAATTCACGTACGGGGTGTTGGCGCACGAATTTCAGCACATGATTCACTGGTACCGCGATCGCAACGAAGATACCTGGTTGAACGAAGGGTTCTCGGAGCTGGCGTCCTTTTTGAATGGCTATGACGCGGGTGGTTTTGATTACTTGTACGCCAGCCAGCCCGATTTGCAGTTGAATGATTGGCCCAATGACAGCGACGCCACGACTCCACACTACGGCTCATCCTTCTTGTTTGTTACCTACTTCCTGGACCGGTTTGGCGAAGATGCCACCAAAGCGCTGGTGGCGCACCCCGATAATGGTATGGACAGTATTGACGCGGTGCTGGCTGAACTGGGCGCAGTGGACAGCCGCAACGGCGAGTTGATCAGCGCTGACGCGCTCTTTGCCGATTGGGTAGTGGCGAATTATCTGCAAGATGCGAGCGTGGAAGACGGGCGGTTTACCTATACGATATACGATTACGCGCCCACGTTTAATAAGACTGAAACCGTTTCAGACTGTGATGGCAGCTGGCAGAACCGCAACGTTTCTCAATACGGCGTGGATTATGTGGAAATTGCCTGCGCTGGCAGCCAGGAAATTCGCTTTGAGGGTGAGGTTTCTGTGCCGGTTTTACCGCAAGACGCCTACCAGGGTAAGTATGCTTTCTGGTCAAATAAAGGCGATGAATCGGATATGACTCTGACGCAGCAGTTCGATTTCAGCAATGCTCAGGGAACACTGACGCTCAATTACTGGACGTGGTATGACCTGGAAGAGGATTATGATTACCTTTATCTGGTCGCCTCGGAAGATGGCGAGAATTGGAAAATATTGAAAACCCCCAGCGGAACGGACCAGGATCTTTCGGGTAACAGTTACGGCTGGGGCTACAATGGAACGACCGATGGCTGGATTCAAGAAAGCGTAGACATCAGCCAGTTCGCGGGCAAGAAGGTGTTTCTGCGGTTTGAATACGTCACCGACGCGGCGGTCAATGGTGAAGGTCTGTTGCTGGACATGGTGGAGATACCCGAGATTGGTTACCAGACCGATTTTGAGACGGATGAAGGCGGTTGGAATGGCGAGGGTTTTGTGCGGATTGAAAACGTACTGCCGCAGACATTCCGTGTGTCTTTGATCCAAAATGGAAACGCGACCAGTGTGGGCCAGTACGTAGTTTTCCCTGGTGATGTATTGAGCATCCCGGTGGAGATTGAAAGAGAAGGTGCTGTGCTGGTGGTCAGCGGAACGACACGTTTCACCCGCCAGGAGGCCATCTACCGCTTCGCGGTTGGGCCGCAAGAGTAAACCATCGAAACGAGAAAGAAAGGGCGGGGAACGGGTTCCTCGCCCTTTTTGGTTGGTTTGAATTGATTAGTTATGAGGACTTGGGTTCGCGCAGGCGGGTTAATTCGATTTCCAATTCCTGGCGTCGCTGAATGCCCGCGTTGCGAACTTCGCTTACGGTGTTGTCAATGTAGCCTTGAACTTCATCGCGCAGGGATTTTCCCGACGTAGGTGCCAGCAAAATGGCCAGGCCAGCGCCGATCAAACCGCCCAGCATCGCGCCAAAAATAAAATTCTCAATTTTCTTCATACGTACCTCCAGTGATAGATGGAATTATATCCGGTGATGACAGCCCAAGCTGGATGAAAAGCCACGGCGCTGCCGCGGACATCCAAAACGTGACCAGGCTGTAACGAAAAAGCCGAAAAATGGCGGGGAGCCAGGTTTCTCCACGTGGGAGCAGTTCCCCCAGCCCAAACCATAAAACCAGAATACCTGCCAGACCAACCAGAAACCGCAAAGCGCGGCGGAAAATGGAGCCAGAAACGTCGTAGCGCCGGTATTTGGAGAGGTAACAGGCCGTGCCAATCGCCATCCCCAGAAATGTGCCGGTGATGGTGAAAAGCCCGGCTGTTGATGTGGGGTGGGGCAGATGATCGGGTGAGGTGATGGCAATATTTTCCAGCCAATCGGCGGGCATCTGCCAGTTGACGAGCAGGGCGTGCGGCACAAGACCAATCACAATCATCAGCAGGGCTATCAGGCAGGCCAGAGCAATCTGGCGGGCAAGCGTAAGGGTTTTCAACCACCGGCTGAGAGAGGGTTCCACGCGCAGATACAGGATTAAAAGCAAGCCCCCCAGCAGCCATCCAAGAACGACATCGCTGGTGAAATGCACGCCGAGAAAAATGCGCGAGAAGCCAATCAGAAACACCACGCTCAGCAGGGCCGCCGTGGCCCAGGGTTTGCGGATCAGCGCGGCGGCAAGCCCCCATAAGCTGGCCGCGTTTTGGGCGTGGCCAGAGGGAGCGCCAAACGATTTCTCGCTGATGAAGGCGCGCACGGCGGGGTCGAACCAATAGGGGCGAGAGGCATGCAGCGCCAGCTTGGTGATGCTGTTGACCCAATTGCTGAGAATCAACATGACGCCAATCCGCAGGCCAAACATGGGATCAATGCACCAGAAGAGCAGGGGCATAACCAGCATGTAAAACTCTTCGTTTCCCAGCGTGGTAACAGCCTTCATGAAGGGGACGATTGAATCTCCCAGAGACTGTGCCCAAAAGGTGATGGCAATTTCTATGGCGTGAAGGGCTTCCATCGGCCTGCCTTTGGTGAAAACGATTGACGATGAAGTAAGGTTAATTGTACACTCATTCTATGAAAAATGACCATCCACGCTGGTGGGACTTATCAACCACGCTGCTGCTCTTGCTCACAATCTGGGTGAGCGTCATTCGATTAACCGCGACTCACTGGGCCGATGGTCTGGAACGGGTCGAATCTTTGGTGCTGGCCGGTCTGCTGGTAGGGGGATTAGCCGGGGCCAGCCGCCTGAGAAAGACAATCAGCACCCCGCTGCTGCTGGTTTTGACGCCGGCCGCGCTGCTGCTGGCGTTGATGGCCACGCTGCCGGGCTACCTTACATTGGAGACGCGCCTGACAGCGGTGCTTGCCCGCCTGTGGGAGACCCTGGTTCTCTTCTGGCGGAATGAAGCCATTCAGGACCCGATTTTGTTTATCGCCAGTATGGGGCTGGCGTTTTGGGGAATCAGCGTGCTGGCTGGATTTTCCATGCTGCGCAATGGACAACCGTGGGCGGCTGTGCTGCTGGCGGCGGTTGCGCTGGCTCTGGTGGACTATTATGATCCCAATCTGGAACACCGCGAGCGGTATCACGCAGTGTTTTTGCTGGCAGTGCTGCTGCTGGCGGCACGGGTCAACTTTTTGCACTCCAAGCGAGAATGGGCGCGGAAGCATATCAGTGTAGATACGGAAACTGGTGTGGGGATCACCCGCAGCGCGTTGATCAGCGCGCTGCTGCTGGTAACGGTTGCCTGGAACCTGCCCAGCCTGGGCAATTTCCTTGCTGAAACTTCGGAAACCCGCGCGGAGAATGCCCGCTCGTGGTTTGGACTGAAGGACCGCATCTCCAACCTGGTGGCTGGATTGCAGGGCAGTTCCATGTCGGTGGTGGATTACTATGGAAATTTCCTCTCGCTTGGAACGGGGAATCCGCTGGGGGATGAGACGGTTTTTCGCGTGCAGGCTTCAGAAAGCCGGGCGGGTGGGACGCGCTTCTACTGGCGGGGCAACACCTATGATCATTATGAAGACGGCGGCTGGAACAACACACTGCGGATGAGAAGAGGGATTGCCCCAGAGGATTGGCCGCCTGCCGCGGATGCCGAGCCGCCCGCGCGGGTGATTGATTTCACCTACCAGGCAGAAGTCTCTGGCATGCGTACGATTTATCTGCCCGCCTCGCCGGATTGGCTTTCGATCGCGGCGGTGGTGCAGGGCGCCGGTTTCGATGGGCAAGGGTTTGAGGTGGCTGGCGTCCAGTCCGCGGATGCGCTGAAATCGGGAGATACCTTTCAGCTGCAGGCGCGGGTGGTTTCACCTTCCGAGGTGATGCTGCGCCAGGCTGGTGAAGAATACCCCCAGTGGATCCGTGATCGCTATTTGCAGATGCCGGACGACATCCCGCAGCGGGTGAAAGACCTGGCGGCGCAGATCACCGCCGGGTTGGATACGCCCTACGATCAGGCCAAAGCGATCACCAGTTTTTTGCGCGATGAGATTGAATACCGCGCCACAATCGAACGCCCGCCAGCCGGCCAGGAGGCAGTGGATTGGTTTTTGTTTGAGACCCAACAAGGCTTTTGTAATTACTACGCAACGGCAGAAGTGTTGCTGCTGCGCTCGCTTGGTATTCCGGCGCGTTTAGCGGTGGGGTATGCCCAGGGAGCGAATCTGCAGGAAGCCTTCGCGTACCGGGTGCGGGTGATGGACACCCACGCCTGGCCGGAAGTTTACTTTCCGGGGATCGGTTGGATTGAATTTGAGCCGACCAGTTCGCAGCCAGCACTGGTCCGCCCGACCGGCGCGACGCAGGAAGCGCTGCCAGAGAACTTCAGCAGCGGGCTAGAAGGAGCAGAAACCAGGCGGCCTGAGCGCCCTGATCCTGAAGAGGACCCAATGGCGGTGGAATTGATTGAAGAAACTACCCCCGCGCCAGGTTTTTTTGAAACGCTCTGGCGGCGGTTTGGCGCGCTGCTGATTATCATTACCTTGCTGGCCGGGCTGGCTGTGTGGGCGCGGCAGCGCAGAGCGCAGGGTGCGGAGCCCATTCCGGTGCTGGTGGAGGGTGTATTGGCGCGGCGGGGATGGGATGTGCCGGAGTGGCTGAGCCGGCTGTCGGGCTGGTCAAAGCGGTCTGAGATTGAAAAGCAGTATGTGTCGTTGGGCTGGCTGATGTGGCTGATGGGAAAGCGCGCGGAAGCCGGGCAAACCCCCGCGGAGCGCGTGGCGGCGCTGCAGGAACTTCTGCCGGCTGTCAGCGATGACGCGGCGCTGTTTCTGGAAATTTATCACCTCGCAATTTACAGCCCACACTCCGCGGACCTGGACAAGGCGGCACAGGCGGTTCGCAAAGTTTGGACCAGCGGCGTTCGAGGGCGGATAAAGCAGTGGTTAGGGATATAATCGGGCACAATTCATAAGAACCCCGCAATTGATGGATGAAAAACGATGAACGATAGCCAGCAAGAGACAACCTTCGAAGATCTTTGCCAGAGAATAGACGCGCTGCTGGTGTACGCAGAGCGAATGCAACAGTTTTTAAGGGACAACCGCCCGGCATCCATGCCGTCTGTGATTTTCGAGGGGGTAGAAAGCATGGCGCTTCAATTACCCAAAATCAAAAAGAAGGCCGGGCTGCTGGCCGCCGAACAAAACCGCCTGCACGCCTTGGCTGGGATCGGGCAGGTGGTCAATTCTTCGCTGGAACTGGATGTGGTGCTGGAAATGGTGATGGATACCATCATCGGCTTGTTGGGGGCGGAGCGCGGTTTCTTGATGCTGAAAAATGATGCGGGCAGCCTGACGATGCAGGTGGCGCGCAATTGGGAACGCGAGACCCTGGAAGCCAGCGAATTTGAAATCAGCCACACGATTATTCAGCGGGTTGAGGCAGAGGGCCGCGCTGTGCTTACGACCAACGCTCAGGAAGACCCGCGCTTCACCGGGCAGCAAAGTGTAATGGCCTATAACTTGCGTTCCATTCTGGCTGTGCCGATGAACGTGAAGAACGAAATGATCGGGGTGATCTATGCCGATAACCGCATTCGCAGCGGGCTTTTCACCCAAAAAGAAAGGGACATTCTGGAGGCGTTTGCCAACCAGGCGGCGGTGGCCATTGAAAACGCGCGCTTGTTTGAGTCGGTACGGCGCACGCTGGCAGAGGTAACCGAATTAAAGAACTTGATGGATCAGGTGTTTGCGTCCATCACCAGCGGCGTTTTGACAGCGGATGTGCAAGAGCGGATATTGCTGTGCAACCGCGCGGCGGAAAGAATTATGGGCATAGCCGCACAGGAGATGATCGGCATGAATCTGGGAGATCTGTTTGCCCCCATGAACCTGTGCCTAGAAGATCCGCTGATCCAGGTCTTGAAAGAGGACGAGATGGTGGTGGGGTTGGAAACCAGTTCCGATCTTCCTGAGCGAGGCCGGGTAGATTTGCGGATGAGTTTTTCGCCGCTCAAGGATTTTCAGGAAACGACGCGCGGAGTGGCAATTGTTGTAGAGGACCTGACCGAGAAGAAACGCCTGGAGTCGCAGCGCCAGTTGTTTGAGCGGATGGTTTCTCCGCGGGTGATTGCGCAGCTCGACCCCAACCGGCTGCGGCTGGGCGGGCAGAAAGCAGAAATCACCACGCTCTTCGCTGATATCCGCGGATTCACGCAGTTCAGCGAATCGGTGGACGCGCAGGAGCTGGTGGCTGTGCTCAACCAGTACCTTGCTGCGGCCGCCGAGGCGGTGCTGTGCGAGGAAGGCACAGTTGATAAATTTTTGGGGGATGGCGTGATGGCCTGGTTTAACGCGCCCATAGCCCAGGCAGACCATACTCTGCGCGCGCTGCGCGCTGCGCTGGGCATCCGTGAGGGGATTAGTCGGCTGCACGCGAAGATGCCCTGTGAGCAATGGCTGGGATTCGGGATTGGCATTCATGTGGGCGAGGCAGTGCTGGGGCTGGTTGGCACCGAACAGCGATTGGATTACACCGCGATTGGCGATTCGGTGAACACGGCCAAGCGCATTCAGGAATATGCCAGCCTGGGACAAATCCTTGTCAGCCAGGATGTGTATGAGCGCGTTCGCGGTTCGGTGGAGGCAAGGCCGTTAGAGGCCGTGCTGCTCAAAGGCAAGCGCGATCCGCTGCGGGTGTATGAGATCACTGGACTCTGCTGAGTTTTGGGAGATTAGAGCTTGCGCACCGAAGAGCGCAGCGATTCCAGACGCGCCTGAGCCAGACCAGGAAGGGCGTCCAGCGCGTAGAGGGGGCCGCTGCCTTCGATGACGAAGGAGGCCGAAATATTGCCGCACAGCGCCGCTTCCACCGGGTCGTAGAAGGACCGGTAGCCCGCCAGAAAACCGCCGCAGAAGGCGTCGCCTGCGCCGGTGGGGTCTGTTACTCGTGCCGGGTAGGCGGGAATGATCCAGCGGGTTTTGCGGGTAGCGTCGTAGAGGTATTGCCCGGCAGCTTTGCGTTTGATGACGACAAACTCACAGCCGTAGGAGGCGATTTTCTCGGCCATTTCCCACAGGTCAGTGGAGCGTCCATGAAAGAGCGCGCGGATTTTCTCTTCATTGGTGTGAAAGGCGGTAATCCCTTTCACCAGGTTGGGAATATCATCCCAGAAGGTGGCGTCCATGCTGCCGCGGGAAGGCTCGATGGTGATGGTGGACGCATTGCCTTGCTGCACGCGCGGCAGTAAGATGCTGTGGCTGAGGAAGTCGAGGGGGGCCAGATGGACGGCGGTCGCATCGAGGTAATGCATGGGCAGGTCGGTCAGTCGGAGGGTGTGATCGTTGGAGACGGTTTTGGAATCGGGCTGGTGAACGGGGTTCTGGTAACCCAGCAGGGTTTTGGGGAAAGGCAGCCCTCGTTGGGAAAAATGGGAAATCGGGTTGTCTTGCTGCGGGGTATCAACGCCAGCGTATTGAATGAAGCGGCGCAGGTCGAGGGCCTGATCCAATATTTTCACGCCAGAGGTGTCGAAACCACGCTCCTTCCATTTTTCCAGCCAGTGCTGTGGAAAATCTTCTCCGATCCTGCCAAGCAGGCCAACGCCCTGTTCCCATAGTGCCAGGCCAACCGCGGAATAAATTCCGCCGCCCCCCGGAATATCCATGTGGGGCTGGCCTTCCAAATCAATGATAAAGTCTCTGGTGAATCGCCCGGCGATCACAAAACGCAGGGCGGATCGGCTTTCAAAGTCAAACATCACGGCTCCAGAATCAACAATTTCAGCAGCCTTGTGGTCCTGCCGCTGAAATTGTGGTGGTTATCATCCAATGATCAATCCGGTCTATTTTCCGCTGTCGGTGAGCAGGCGTAAGACTCCTAATAGCCCTAACCCCACTTTAACACCGTCGCCAGCGGAAAGATGGGGTTTGTCATTTTTCTTTTCAGCATCATTAATCAGGATCATGGCGGCGGCCAGGCCTACCAATGCGCCGGCCAAAGCGCCCAAGACAAGGGTGCGTGTCTTATCATTTTGTTCCATAATCAAATCCTTTATGCTTATATATCTACTTTTTCCGATGAAGGTTGGCCTGCTTTTCGCGGGTGGAAGACGCGCCCGGCGAGGGTCTGCCCCTGCCTGGCCCAGGCGTTGGCGCTGACAATGGGGCGGGTAACCTGGTCAGAGGCGAGACGGACGTAATTTTTGGCAATCTCAAAATAGGACCACACTTTCAGAGAGGCGGCGGGGATCACTTTCAATAGTCTGGCCAGACCGTAAATGAGCAGCGCCAGGATAATGAGGGTAATAAAGCTGAAGGTGAGGATGGGGGTGATGATGAAGATGGCGGATATGTTGGCCCAATGCAAGCCGGCTTCAAAATCGGTGCTGCTTCGGATAACGCTCAATACAGCCAGTGCCAGGATGCCCAGAATGAAAACCCCTAAAGGCACGGCAATTTGCCACAGCACCTGGCTGCGGTGGCGGGGGCTGGGTGAGGGCGGACGAGATTGAGTGAATTGAGTATCCATCATACGTTAATTTTAGCATGAATCAAGGCACGGCAAGCTGTTTTTTGAACCGAAATACTGGTCATTGGCTAAGATTTGCTTTCAAAGGCGCGACCACGCTGTGCGAGGATGCGGCTAGGCGGGCGCGGAAAGTCCTTTCTCGGCCAGGGTTTGCAGTCGGGCGCGGTAAGCAGGCATGTTGAGGGCCAGGCGGGCGGCGCCAGAATCAATGGCGGCCTGGGCCACGGCAGAAGCTTCCCATTCACACACGCGGAGATCGAGAGGTTTGGGAACAAAATACGCGCGCCCAAATTCAAGGTGGTCCACGTTGTATGCGCGCAGCACTTCAGTGGGAACAGGCTGCCTGGCCAGGGCCGCCAGGGCGTGTGAGGCGGCAATTTTCATCGAATCGTTGATGGCGCGGGCGCGCACGTCCAATGCCCCGCGGAAAATGAAGGGAAAACCCAGGACGTTGTTTATCTGGTTGGGATAGTCGGAGCGGCCGGTGGCCACAATCGCGTCTGGGCGGGCAGCTACGGCCAGGTCGTAAGAAATTTCGGGGTCGGGATTGGCCATCGCAAAGATGATCGGATTGGCAGCCATTGTTTTTAACATTTCGGGGGCCAGCACGTTGGCAACCGACAGGCCAATAAACACGTCCGCGCCTTGCAGCACCTCGGTCAGACTGGCCGGACGGCTGCCGTTGGCAAAGGCCTGTTTCTCGGGGAACATTTGCTCTTTGCGGCCTTCGTACACCAGTCCAACAATATCCGTCATCCAAATATGCTGGCGGGGGACGCCAATTTTTACGAGGTGGGTGGCGCAGGCAATGGCGGCCGCGCCGGCGCCGGAAAAGACAATTTTGACCCCGTCGAGGCGGCGGTTGGTCAGTTCCAACGTGTTGAGCAGCGCCGCTGCCAGAATAATGGCCGTGCCGTGCTGGTCGTCGTGGAAAACGGGAATATCGAGCATGGATTGCAGAGTCTGCTCAATCTGAAAGCATTCCGGGGAGCGAATATCTTCAAGGTTGATCCCGCCAAAGGTGGGCGCGAGGGCAGCGACAATCTGGATGATTTGTTGGGGGTCGAGGGCGTTGATTTCCAGGTCGTAGGTGTCGATGGCGGCGAATTTCTTAAACAAGACGCCTTTACCTTCCATTACAGGCTTGGAAGCCAGCGCGCCGCGGTTGCCCAACCCTAAAATGGCTGTGCCGTTCGAGATGACCGCTACCAGATTGCCTTTATTGGTATATTCGTAGGCCAGATCGGGGTCTTTTTCGATTTCAAGGACGGGATAAGCGACACCCGGTGTATAAGCCAGGGAGAGGTCGCGCTGAGTGAGAAGTGGTTTGGTAGGCACAACGGCCAATTTGCCGGGGATGCCATCTTGCTGGTGGTAAGCGAGCGCGTCTTCGCGAGTTATTTTGATCATGGTTTTCTCCTTATAAGCAAAGCGGTTAATCAACCACTCTTAAGGTGTTAAAGGGCAGCCAGCCTTCACGCGCGAACAGATCACGAACTTTTACCCACAGGATGCCGCGAGCCATTTGAGTTTCATTGAGCATTTCAACGGGGGCGCCTTCGGGAAGCAGGTAAAGGATGTTGCCATCGGGAGCCGAGAGCAGGTACAATCCACGGCCGTTGACGCCTATGACCACAGCCAGGGCCGGAGTTGGCGTGGCGGTTGGTGTGTGGGTGGGGGTAAGAGTAATGGTAGGCGTTAGCGTGGGAGATGGTGAAGGCGTATACGTTAGGGTGGGGGTGAGGCTGGGGCCAGGTGTGGCCGTGAGCGTGGGGGTGGGCGGGATTAACGGATCGAGGCGGGTGGCCGGTACCGCAATCAATTGAAGCTGAACGGCTTCATTCAACCGGGCAGCGACACCAGCCTGCAGGGCGACCACTTCGTGATGAAGCGGCTGGCGGGATGTGCGGGCGGTGATCTCCAGCAGAATAGTTTCAACACCGTCGATTTCTTTCTCAGTGGATTGAATTTCCAGTAACTGCTCGCCCTGGATAGTTGCCAATTCAGCCTGAACAGCGCTGCGGACGGCGCGTTGAAAACGGCCTTCGGATACAAAGCGCAATGAAACCAGAACGAGAAGAACGGTCATTACCAGTACCAGAAGCGCGCTGATAATCACACTTCTGGGGAGACCGTTTCTTTTTTTGCCGGTGAAGCCTGGGTGAAAGCCCAGCATGAAAAAAACGACAATTCCGGCGAAAGAGATGGATACCAGGTTGGTGAGAAATAGCAGGAACGCGCCGAGGAAGATGGTCTGGTCGCCCAGGGCTATTCCAATGCCCACCGTGCAAAGCGGGGGCATGAGAGCGGTGGAGATGGCCACGCCCGGCAAAGCAGCCGAGAGTTGGGGCTGGGCCAGGGCGTAGGCAGCGGCAGCGCCGCCAGCGATGGCAATCCCCAGGTCAAAGGGTGAGGGACGCGTGCGGGCGAGCACTTCTGAGGGCAGGGTGCGCAAAACTTCAAATGGCGAGTTATAGGCCAGCCTACCGACAATCGCAGAGAGGATGATGGCCAGAACAACACCCTGAACCAGCGCAATGACCGAATCGCGGTACATTTTTTGCTGGCCTGCAACCGACGCAATGGAAATTCCCAGAATGGGGGACATGAGCGGGGCTACCAGCATCGCACCGATAATGACGGCAGTGGAGTTGGTAATCAGTCCCAGCGTGGCGATAGAGCAAGACAGGACAATCAGAAGGAAAAAATCAAACCCAGGCGAAGCGGCCTTCGATAGGTTTTGTAACACTTCTTCACGGCGTTCGGGTGAAATTGGCGCAGGCCAAAAGTGGTCTGGCATAAGGGTTCCTTTGTATACGGCAGGATGATTTGCGCAGCCTTTCTTATTATACCCACGTGAAGACCAATTCTGCCGTCTGGGCTGAGGTAAAATGAGTGCAATAACTTGTGAAGCTTGATGTTAAAAAAGAATTATAATTCCGTATCTATTTCGCGTTAGTGGTGTTGTTAAGTTGGTTAATGCAACTATTTTAACCTGTAAAGGTGCCGCAGGAAGATAGGCGCGTATGATCTGGATGATCACACTTCGTCCCTGACCCGCACCTGGCCGAAACCTACTTTTTTCAGGAGCCCTTATTATGGAATTATCCTCTCCGATTCAATCTGCAAAAAAGATCAAAGAGACGCCCGAAATGGCAAAACGCGCCCGGTGGGCGTGGTATCTGTATGATTTTGGCAACTCGGCCTACGCGGCGGTGATTTTGCTGGCGGTCTACTCGGCGTATTTTAAGGGTACCGTGGTTGGTGGAGCGCGGGGATCGTGGCTGTGGGGTCTCTCGATTGGGATCGCGATGCTGATTGTTACCGTGCTTTCTCCTATTTTGGGGACGATCGCGGATTTTGTAGCAGCCAAGAAACGTTTTCTGTTTGTCTTCACGGCCCTTTCTGTAACCGCAACCTCGCTGCTCTTCTTTGTGGAAGCCGGGGACATTCTCAGCGGGATGATTTTCTTCATCATTGCCGAGGTGGGATACCGCGCGGCGCAGGTGTTCTATGACGCGCTGCTGCCAGAGATCAGCAGCCAGGAAGATATGGCCAAGGTCTCGGGGAACGGCTGGGCGATTGGGTCGGCAGGCGGTGTGGTTTGCCTGTTGATCGTTCTGCCGCTGATCATCCTCTTCAAAGGCGCGCTGATGGTGCGCGTTTCGATGATCATCACGGCGGTGTTCTACGCGCTTTCCAGCATTCCGCTGTTTCTGTGGGTGAAAGAGAAGGCAGAACCGCAGGCGCTGCCGGCGGGTGAGAATTACCTGTCGCTGGCCTACAAACGCCTGAGCACAACCATCAAGTCCACCCGGCAGTTCCGCCAGTTTATCCGCTTCATCATTGCGTTTCTGGTCTACAACGATGGCATTTTAATGATCCTGGACTTCGCGGCGATCATTGGCGCGGTGCTGTTTGGAATGAATCAGCAGCAGTTGATCATCCTGATGATCATTGTGCAGGTAACCAGCATTGGAGGAGCGTTCCTGTTCGGAATTATTGCCGATCGTCTTGGCAGCAAGCGGGCGATTGTCTACTCGCTGGTGATGATGTTGGTAACCGTTTGCAGCCTGGTGTTCATTCAGAGCCTAGTAGGCTTTTATCTGCTGGCGGCTGTGGCCGGCTTTGCGCTGACGGGTGTTCAGTCGGTATCGCGCACAATGGTGGGGCAAATCAGCCCGGAGGGCAAATCGGGCGAGTTCTACGGTTTGTTCTCGGTGGCCGGGCGCACATCTTCCTTTATTGGCCCAACCGTGTACGGATGGGTGGCAGTAGGCGCCGCGAACTATTTCCACTCGGTGGGACAAACACTGCATGTGGCCGAGCAAAGCGGGCAGCGTGCGGCTGTGCTTTCGGCAGCGGCATTCCTGGTGGTGGGTCTGATTTTGCTCTTTTTTGTCAAAGACGCTTCTCGAAATAAAAAGGAAACGGCATAAGATGGCATCTGCGCCCGTAGACATGATTCAACCTCGCAACAGGTTAGGCCGGACGGTGCTCAAATGGTTCATCCATGTGGCGCTGAATGGCCTTGGTGATATTCGCGTGATTGGTCGAGAAAACATGCCCGCCAGCGGTCCGCTGTTGGTCGTGGGGAATCATTTCAGTTTTCTAGACCCGCTGGCGGTGATTCATGTTGTGCCGTGGCAGTTAGAATTTATTGCCGGGGCGCAGGCGCCCAACGCACCAAAAGCGTTGGGCTGGATCCGCAACCTGTGGCATACCATTCCAGTGAACCGCGGAACGGTATCGCGTGAAGCGCTGCTGCACGCCCAGAGTGTGCTCAAGCGGGGCGGTGTGTTAGGCATCTTCCCCGAGGGGGGCAGTTGGGCCAACGTGCTGCGCCCGCCTCGTCCGGGAGCCGCATTCCTGGCGGCGCGGTCTGATGCGGCGATTCTGCCCATCGGCATCGATGGGCTGGACCGGTTTTTCAAGAATGTGCGTTTTGGAAAACGAGCGCCGGTAACGCTGCGTATCGGAAAACCATTTGGCCCGTACCGGCTGGACCGCAAAAGCAGCAATCCACGCGAGCAGATCAACCAGGTAGGGCATGAGATTATGCAGCATATTGCTGATCTGCTGCCGGAAGAACAACGCGGGTTCTATTCTTCTGACCCGTTGATTCGCGAAGCAGCCAAAGGCACAGAGATCTATCCGTGGGATGGCGTTGTGGAAGTGTAATACGGCTGAGAATATCTGGTTTGCGGGTCTGATCCGGCCATGTTTTTGGGTTGTATAACACAAAACAAAACAAAAATATATACGATTTGCTTTTGTTAATGTATAATATACAATTAAGTATTAAGAAACTCTGCCACTTTCTGATGAGTGAAGATCAGGTTGTGGGCTTGAAAAATACGAGAATATAGCTGGATTCAGTTACCTCCTGATGGAGTTTACGCGCCGCGAGGCGTTTGAACATGGGTTATTAGAATGATCACAAACATGCATCACCCACCCAATAAACGATTGACGGTTCAAAGGATTACATCCTCTGGTTGTTGGGGTGCGTGTGTTTGTGAAATTTTATGCCAAACCCAACCTCAAGCCGTTGGAGAGCCAGGGCAGCCAGTCTGAGGCTGGTTTCATCTGGGCTTCTTCAATGATGTCTGCCGGGTAGGGTGTTGTTTTACACCAGCTATCTCTCATATTCGTATTTTCAGCCGTGACCTGAATACCAGATCAACGGCTTTTTTTTATGATGGAGCGAAAGGTTACCAAAATTCAGGTTCAAAAAAAGAATCCCAACCGGGTGAATATTTTTTTGGACGAAGAATTTGCCTTTGGCCTTTCACGGGTGGTAGCGGCATGGCTAAAGGTTGGGGATTTGATCAGTGATGAGAAGATCGCCCGGCTGAAGCAGGAAGATGAATATGAAACCGCCATGCAAAGAGCGCTGCACTTCCTGGGCTACCGGCCGAGATCTGAGCATGAGGTGCGCGCCAGGCTCGCGGAAAACGAATACGACGCGGCGGTGATTGAAAAAGTGATTGAACGGTTGCGAGAGTTGAAATATGTGGGCGATTTGGATTTTGCCCGCCAATGGATCGAAAACCGTTCCACATTTCGCCCACGCGGCAGCCGGGCCCTGGCGGCTGAATTAAAACAAAAAGGAGTGGAAGAGAAGACCATTGAGCAAGCTCTGATGGAAATGCCCGAAGAAGAACAACTGGCTCTGGAGGCTGCCCGACGCTACAGCGCGCGGCTTCATGGGCTGGACAGGAAAGCCTTTCGAATGCGATTGGGAGGATTCCTGGGGCGGCGAGGTTTTGGCTACGAGATTATTTACAAAGTTGTGGATGAAATCTGGCAAGACCTGCAATCAGAAGACGCTCAGTATTCTTAAGGGGAACCGAAGGTGAATTTATGAACTTAACAACTGGACAATTAATCATATTCTTGCTGGCAGATGTAGTAATCATCGGAGTGGTGATCTATTTTGTCACCCGCTTATTAGTGGAGCGCTTCAAGCGCGATCAGGCATCACGGGCTGACAACGTGATCACTGAGGCGAAAGAAAAAGCGCGGTCAATGGAATTGGAAGCGAAGGACAAATCGCTGAAAATTCTGGAGGCCGCCGAGAATGACATCGCCCGGCGGAGGAACGAACTGTCGCGAGAGGAGGAGCGCCTGCAGAAACGGCGGGCAGAGCTGGATAACCGGGTAGACCGCCTGGAGCAGCGTGAAGCTACCCTTAACAAACGGCAGAGCACAATTGATCGGCGAGCCAATGAAGTGGAAAAGAAATATCAGGAGCAGGCGGAAGAGCTGCAGCGCATCGCGCAGATGACGATGGATGAAGCGCACACCGAGCTGCTGGCGCTGGCAGAAAAGGAAGCGCAGGCTGATGTGGCGCGAATCATTCGCCAGATTGAGGCGGAAGCGCGCATGGAAGGTGAAAAACGAGCCCGGCAGTTGATCGCGGACGCGATTCAACGGGTGGCTTCTGATCACGTCTCGGAAGTGTGCACATCCGTAGTTCCGCTGCCGAATGAAGAGATGAAAGGCCGCATTGTGGGCCGTAATGGCCGTAACATCCGCGCATTTGAGCAGGCGGCCGGAGTGGACGTGATTGTGGATGACACCCCCGAAGCGGTAACTGTCTCTTGTTTTGACTCGGTGCGGCGTGAAATTGCCCGGCGCGCGTTAGAGCGTCTGATTGTGGATGGCCGCATCCACCCGGCGCATATTGAGAAAATTCTCAATGAAGAACAGCGCGAAATGCAGCGCGACCTGATTGAAGCTGGCGAGCAGGCAGCTTATGACGCTGGTGTGGCGGGTCTGCACCCGGAAATTATCAAAGTGTTGGGCCGGTTAAAATACCGCACTTCTTACGGCCAGAACCAATTGGCACACGCGGTTGAGTCGGCCAAACTGGCAGCGGTGATCGCGGCTGAGTTGGGCGCCAATGTGGAAGTGGCCCGCGCGGGCGGGTTGCTGCACGATCTTGGCAAGGCGATGGATCATAACATTGAAGGCACGCACGCGCAGATCGGCGCAGATTATGCCAAACGCTATGGGGTGAGCCCGGCGGTGGTTAATGTGATTGCTTCGCACCACCATGAGGTGGAACAAGAGAGCGTGGAAGCCGTGATTGTGGAAGCGGCGGATGCCATCTCTGGCGCGCGGCCAGGGGCGCGGCGTGAAGACCTGGAACAATATATCAAGCGCTTAAAAGCGTTGGAAGATATTGCCAATTCCTTCAAAGGTGTTTCGCAAAGTTACGCCATTCAGGCCGGGCGCGAAGTGCGTATTATGGTGAAACCAGACGATCTGGATGACCTGGCGGCGACGCGGCTGGCGCGGGACATTGCGCGCAATATCGAAGAGACGATGCAGTACCCTGGCCAGATCAAGGTAACTGTGATCCGCGAGACGCGCGCCGTGGATTACGCGAAATAGATCAGCGAATATCGAATATGGAAAAGCCGCCTGATGAGGGCGGTTTTTTTCATGGTGGGAGAGTTGTTTTCACCTTTTTCGCTACGCCGGAGGCGCAAAGAAAAACGCGAAGGTAAACGCTAAAAGGCAAACCCGTTCAGATAGGGATTCGAGTCGCGTTCCAGCTCCACGGTAGTAGAGGGGCCGTGACCGGGAAGCAAAACGGTTTCATCTGGCAGGGTGAGAATTTTTTCCTGGATGGACTTGATCAGAGTGTACGAATCTCCACCGGGCAGGTCGGTGCGCCCCACGCCGCCGCGAAAAATGAGGTCTCCAACGATGGCGGTGCTGAGTGATGGGATGTAAAAGATGACGTGGCCGGGGCTGTGGCCGGGCGTGTGCAAGACCTTCACCGGGTACTCGCCTACATAGAGCTCTTGCCCGTCTGTCAGGAGCAGGTCAGGCTCGACGTTCATGGAAAATGGCTGCCCAAAAAGGCCGGCCCCGGCATCGGACTGCCACAGAGGCAGATCGGCAGGGTGAAGGCCAACCTGAACCGGCGGCGGGTTTTCTGCCAAAAGAGCTTCGACGCCTCCGAGGTGGTCAAAATGGGCGTGGGTAAGCCAGATGGCGTCAAGGTGCAGACCGTGGTTTTCCAGGTCGGCCTGGAGCATAACCGGGCGAAAAGTGGGGTCAATGATTACGGCACGTTTTTGGCCGGTGTCGGCCAGCAGATAGGTGTTATTCTGAACGGGCCCGAAGGTGCGTTCAATAATTTCTAAAGGCATACTGTTCTCGCTATTTTTGTCAATGACTTAACCAGTAAGTGCGCTATGCGCCCGTATGAAGGTGTACGCGGCATCGAAAAGCTGCTCGCGTTCTGGCTCGCGGTTGATGACATGGCCGCTGCGCTCGAGCCATAAGTGAGTTTGCGGGGCATTTTTCAAATGCTCAGCGAGATAGGGCAGCGACCGCGGACCGGCGATGGCATCCAGGCGGGATTGGGCAAGGAATACCGGAACGCGGACACGCTCCAGTTCGGCGCGCATCACCGCCATCAAGTCGCGCAATTCGGCCAGGGAGCGGGTGGGGTAGCGCGGATAGCAGATATGGTTTGCGGCAGCGTCCGCGTTGCGGAAGTCGCCAGGAGCCTGTTGCTGGTACGGCTGCAGCAGGCTGAGCGGACGAATGAAGCTTACCCGCCAGTCGGAGGGCAGGTTGACCACGCAGGAGAGGGAAATGACACCCCGGATGGGGTAAAGACCGTCCCAGCGTGCGGCCGCGACCAGAGAGAGGATGGCTCCCAGGCTGAGTCCAGCCAAAAAGACCTCGTCGCTGGCATTCTTCAGATAATTCAGGCCGTCTTCCACGTTGGCCAGCCAGTCGCCCCAACGCACGCTGCGCATATCCGCGGGGGTAGAGGCGTGGCCAGCCAGGCGGATTCCCAACACAGTCAGCCCGCGAGCGGCCAGGTTTTGCCCCATTTCGCGCATTTCAAAGGGCGTGCCGGTGAAGCCGTGCACCAGCAGCACGCCGGTGCGGTTTCCGGGGTAAAAAAAGGGCTCGGCTCCAGGGATGAGCGGGTGAAGGGCCAAATTGCGCTCCTATTTATTCCAGTTGGAATATTTCGCGTGGAAGATCGCTAAGGCATTCGGCGCCGTCGGGGGTGATGACCACATCATCTTCAATGCGCACGCCGCCAAAGCCAGGCAGGTAGATACCGGGTTCAATGGTAAAGGCTGCGCCGCGCATTAAAATCTGCTGGTTTTCCGTGAACATATAGGGATGCTCATGGGCTTCGAGACCAATGCCGTGCCCCACGCGGTGGTTAAACTGCGCTCCGTAGCCGCCTTTTTCGATCACCTGGCGGGCGGCCTGGTCTACTTTACCGGCGGGGACGCCAGGACGGGCGGCTGCCAGGGCGGCGCGGTTGGCGCGATGCACCAACCCGTGGATGGTTTGCAGTTCATCCGGCAGCGGGCCGAAGGCCATCACGCGGGTCAGATCGGAGATGTATCCGCCAGAGGAGGCGCCCCAGTCGATGAGCAGCAGCTCACCGGCCTGTAAGGTGCGGTCGGTGGGCGTGGCATGCGGATTGGCGCTGTTTGGGCCGGTGGAGACAATTGGCTGGAAGGGCAGCTCCGGGTCGGAGCCGTGCCGGAGAAGCTGGGAGACAAGCTCTGCGGCGATTTGGCGCTCGGTGATGCCCAGACGCACCTGGTTGAGGGTGGCAAGCAGCGCGTCCTGGGCGATTTTGACCGCCTTTTTCATCGCGGCGATTTCCTCCAGGTCTTTGTGCATGCGCAGCTCGCTGAGCAGCGTGTCGGCCGCGGTGATTTTGGCGTGGGGAGCGGCGGTTTGCAGGAACTGGGTTTCCAGGAAGCGGAAATGGATGGATTCCACGCCGATGACGGAGCTTTCCAGTTTGAGGTGAGCGGCAGCCTGCTCGAAGGCGGTGTGCCAGAGAGCGGGATTGTCTCCATAGGTGAAGGGGGTTACGGAGAAGGACAGTCCGGCCAGGCGGCCAGCTTCGAGAGCAGGGAGAACCATCGCGGCCTGTCCATCTGCGCGGATCAGCAGCACGACCGGGCGTTCCATTAAATGAAATTCCAAGCCAGTAAGATAGCGCAGCGAGGGGCTGGGAATGATGGCTATCGCGTCCAGCGAGCTGGACGAGAGGATTGTTTTCAGTCGGTTAAAGCGGTGAATCGTCATAGAATTATTCTCCTTCCACCAAAATTATACGCCAGAAAGCGCGACGCAAGTGAATCCGCCTGGTTTTCAAATGCGTTTTTTCCCCGGCGTTGTACGGCCTTCGGGTAAACTAATGAGCGCTGCCTGCCGGGCAAGCCTGATTAAATTGCGCGTGAAATTGAAAATTTCTGAACAGGAGCTAAACGAAATTGGGACGATTTTTAAGTCCGCCAGTTCCTTGACAGGTTCAGGGGCATCGAGTAAAATCTTGCTTACCTGAAATCGGGGCCTGTAGCGCAGTTGGGAGCGCGCTTCAATCGCACTGAAGAGGTCGAGGGTTCGAATCCCTCCAGGTCCACTTCGGAGTCACGCCCGGCAGGCCTCGATTGGAGACAAAAAGAGGCATACTCATCGAAAACATAGGGGCCCATAGCGCAGTTGGGAGCGCGTCTCAATGGCATTGAGAAGGTCGGGGGTTCGAATCCCCCTGGGTCCACAAAACGGATAATCACTCAGGGCGACATCGCAAGACCCTGAGTGTTTATTCATAAAGCAGGATATGGATTGGCGTGCAGGAGTAGTAAGCCATCTTTCAGCGAGCCGGGGAGCGTGAAAGCCCGGTAATGCGCCCAAAGAGCGCGAAAGGCTGAACTCGCCTGTTGATACGCTGTGCTGGTGAACGATCAGTAGCTGGCACCGGTCTCACCCGTTATCGTGACCCAAGCGGCCTGATGTTTCGGGCAAGCAGGGTGGTACCGCGGAGCAACCCTTCGTCCCTGATTATGGGCGAGGGGATGTTTATTTTTTCAGACAAATTTTCTGATTGACCTTCAGGGAGAAATTCATGACGGACGTAACCAACAAAAACTTTAACCCGGCAGAGATTGAACCCAAATGGCAAGCACGCTGGGAAGAGGACGGTCTGTATCATTCGGATATTGATCCGGCCAGGCCCAAGTATTATGCGCTCACGATGCTGCCGTATCCGTCGGGCGATTTGCATATCGGTCACTGGTACGCAATGACGCCAGCCGACGCGCGCGCCCGCTACATGAGGATGCGCGGTTACAATGTGTTGTTTCCAATGGGGTTTGATTCGTTTGGCCTGCCGGCAGAGAACGCCGCGATTAAGCGCAATATTCATCCCAAAGAGTGGACTTATCGCAATATTGACCGCATGCGCGCTCAACTCAAGTCGATGGGATCCATGTTTGACTGGCGGCGCGAGGCGATCAGCTCTGACCCGGAATACTATCGCTGGACGCAGTGGTTTTTCATCCAACTCTATAAGAATGGCCTGGCTTACCGCAAGAAATCGCCGGTGGATTGGTGCCCGAATTGTAATACCACCCTGGCGCGCGAGCAGGTGTGGGGCGAAGACAGGCACTGCGAGCGCTGCAACACGCCGGTGATCAAGAAGAACCTGGAACAGTGGTTCTTCAAGACCACCAATTATGCTGAAGAACTGTTGAAATTCGATACGATTGACTGGCCTGAGCGCGTGCAACTGCTGCAAACCAATTGGATCGGTCGTTCAGAAGGCGCTTCGGTTACGTTTAAGACCGAGCAGGGCGACGACCTGGTCGTCTTCACCACCCGCCCGGATACCCTGTGGGGGGCGACCTTCATGGTGCTGGCCCCAGAGCATCCGCTGGTGCGAAAGCTGACCACGCCAGAGCGCCAGGCCGAGGTGGAGGCATACACGCAGGCGGCGCTGCGGCAGAGCGAAATCCAACGCGAAGCGGCGGACAAAGAAAAAACCGGCGTGTTCACTGGAGGGTACGCGATTAACCCGGTCAACGACGAGCGCATTCCGATCTGGATTGCCGATTATGTTTTGATGACCTATGGAACCGGGGCAATTATGGCGGTGCCGGCGCACGACCAGCGCGACTTTGATTTCGCGCGCAAATTTGGGATTGAAATCCGTGTGGTGATCCAACCCGAAGACATGGCGCCGCTTAAATCCGAAGAAATGACAGAAGCGGTTCCGGCTTCGGGAAAAATGATCAATTCTGGGCCGCTGACTGGCACGCCCGGCGATCAGGCATTTGAGCAGATCATCACCTACCTGGAAGCCAAGGGCCTGGGCCACCGAGAGGTCAATTACCGGCTGCGCGACTGGTTAATTTCGCGGCAGCGCTATTGGGGAGCGCCAATTCCGATGGTCTACTGCGAAAAGTGCGGTGTGGTGCCGGAATCGGACGATCATCTTCCGGTTGAGCTGCCGGATGACGTGGAATGGAAACCCACTGGCGAAAGTCCATTGAAACTGCACCCAACCTGGAAGAAAACCACCTGTCCGGTGTGCGGCAGCCCGGCAGAGCGCGAGACGGACACAATGGATACCTTTATGTGCTCGTCTTGGTACCACTTGCGTTATTTGAGCCCGTGGTACAACGAGGGTCCGTTTGACCCCAAAGAATACGATTATTGGATGCCGGTGGATACCTATACCGGCGGCATTGAACATGCCAACATGCACCTGATCTACACGCGCTTCTTCCATAAGGCACTGCGTGATATGGGCATCACCAAAGGCCCAGAACCGATGACGCAATTGCGCAACCAGGGGATTGTGCTGGGCGAAGATTCAGAGAAAATGTCGAAGAGCCGTGGAAACGTGGTGGCGCCGGATAATCTGGTGAAGAAGTACGGCGCGGATACGGTGCGGGCATACCTGATGTTCTTTGCGCGCTGGGAGTTGGGCGCCCCGTGGAACAGCAGCGGCATCGATGGCACTTCGCGCTGGCTGCGCCGTTTGTGGTCGACGGTGTTGGACCCGGCTGGGAATGGCTCGGCTGACGAAGAGACCCTTCGACAGCTGCGCCGCAAAGTGCATCAGACCCTGCGCTCGGTGACCAACGATTTTGAGAATTTCCAGTTCAACACCATTATCTCGGCCTTGATGGAACTGCTGAATGAGATGGTTAAGGCGCGCCAGAATGGCGCGTGGGGAACTCCCGCCTGGAAAGAAGCGGTGGACATTTATCTGCGCATGCTGGCTCCGGTCGCACCACACACAGCTGAAGAACTGTGGATGCTGATCGGGAAGCCGTATTCCATTCACAATCAGGAATGGCCCAAAGTGGATGAGGAAGCCGCCGCCGAAGACCTGGTAACCCTGGTGGTGCAGGTCAATGGCAAGCTGCGTGACCGCATTTCGATGCCGGTGGGGATGGGCGAAGAAGAAGCCAAAACCCTGGCGCTGGCCAGCGAGAACGTTCAGCGGCACCTGGAAGGTAAGACGCCGCGCAAAATTATCGTTGTGCCGGATAAGCTGATCAATATCGTGATGTAAACGGTTCCAAAACCAATCGAAACCGGAAGCCGCCGCTGGCCTCCGGTTTTTGTGTTAACCGGGTTTTGCGGGCGCGCGGTAAAAAGCAACTTGCATGGGTAGAAGGCTTGCATCTATAATGGAAAAACGACTTCAAGCCAAGGAGGTGAGCAATGGCATCCTGGTTGGCATTTTCCATGCAAGACCTGACAAAAATTGGCCTGGCTTTATTGATTGGCGGGCTGATCGGGTCTGAGCGGGAATTACGCGATAAGGCCGCTGGCCTGCGGACAATGATGCTGGTGTGCGTGGGATCAACAATTTTCACGCTCTTTTCCTTTCGTTTCGCGCCGAACGGTGATGTAACCCGAATCTCGGCAGCCGTGGTAACCGGGATTGGTTTTTTGGGCGCCGGGGTAATTATGCGCGAAGGCGGGCAGATCAAAGGGCTGACAACGGCATCAACGGTGTGGTTGGTCTCGGCGCTGGGGATGGGGATTGGCGGAGGCGAATATGGATTTGTGATCGCGGTTACCTTGATCATCCTGTTCGTGCTGTGGGCGTTTCCACGCCTGGAAGCGGCGATGGGCAAATTAAACGAAACGCGCACCTACGAAGTTTTAAGTGACCGCGATGTTGAATTCTTCCACGATCTGGAAAACATGTGGAAAGAACATCGTTTGCGGATTCATTTTCGCCGGCAGGCTAAAAGCCCCAAAGGACGTTTGACGGTGTGGGTGGTCTCTGGCCCGCCATCGCAGCACGACCACGCGACAGAATGGTTGTTTTCCAATAAAAAAGTAATCCGTTTCCGGCATTAACTATGACGCCGATAGCCTATTCGATTTTTCAGACTGAAGATTATGATGAAGCGGCGGCCTTCTGGCAGCGCACGCCGTACATTGGCCTGAGCAGCGCGGACAAGTGCGAGGCTATCAGCATCTTTTTGGCGCGCAACCCCGGGTTCAGCTTTACCGCCAGGGATGGAGATACCCTGGTTGGGACGGTGTTGCTTGGGCACGATGGACGGCGGGGGTATATGTATCACCTGGCGGTGGCCGCCGAGTACCGCGGGCAGGGAATCGCGCGCGAGCTGATTCGCCTGGGGCTGGAAGCGCTGCGCGGTGCCGGGATAGAAAAGTGCCACCTGTTCGTTTACACCGATAACCAGAACGCGCTGGAATTTTACCGGCACGAGGGCTGGCAGCAGCGGGAAGAACTGGTGATCTTCTCCATGAATGTATAACCAAGAAGGCTTTATCGCTTGTCGGCAGGGCGGGAACTTCTTTCCCGCCCTGTTCGTCCTTAATTCAAACAAGCCGCTAACGATATATCCACCGCCAGCGCAGGGAATTTGCTAAGCAAGGTGGGTGGTAGAGGTTGTTTGAGGAGGAGAGCGATGAAGAGGATGAATCAATTTTTCGGTCTTTTGTTGGCGCTGGTGATGCTGCTGGCGGGCAGCTTGCAGCCTGTAAAAGCGGATGGAATTATCATCCCACACCCGCCGCTGCCCTGCCCGAATTGGGGCTGCGAGGAAATTCGCCCGATGCACCAGTTGGTGATCCGCTATCACGATGTAGAGGTGGAAATTGTCAATCAGATCGCGCGGGTGCGGGTGGACCAGGTTTTTTATAACCCGAATGATTGGGAAATTGAGGGCGTTTATCTGTTCCCGCTGCCGGTGGACGCCACGGTAACCAACTTTGTGCTGTGGGTGGACGGCAAGCCGGTGAGCGGAAAGGTTTTGGAGGCCGGGGAAGCCCGGCAGACCTACGAGACGATTGTATCTCAGATGCGCGACCCGGCTTTGCTGGAATATGTAAACCGCGGGGCGTTTCAAGCCTCTATTTACCCCATCCCGCCAGAGGGAGAGCGGCGAGTTGAGTTGGAGTACAGCCAGCCGCTGACCGCGGAAGAGGGCCTGGTGAAATTTGTGTACCCGCTGAATACCGAAAAGTTTTCAGGCTGGCCGCTGGAGAACGTGAGGGTCAGCGTGAAAATTGAATCGGCGCAGCCCATCCGCGCGGTGTATTCGCCCAGCCACCCGCTGGCCACTTTTTGGGAAGGGGAGAATGAGGTGAGCGCCAGCTACGAAGAAACTGAGGTGCTTCCGGACAAGGACTTTACCCTGTACTATTCGATTGGCGAGGAGCAGGCTTTTCATCTGCTGAGCTACCGCGATCCTTCCAACGCGGGGGACACTGATGGAACGTTTCTGCTGCTGCTGGCCCCTGCCCAGGCCGAAAACCAGGAGGCGGTGGCGAAAGATGTGATTGTGGTGCTGGACCGCTCAGGCAGCATGGACGGCGAGAAGTTTGTCCAGGCGCAAACAGCGGCGCGCTATGTGCTGGAACATCTCAACCCGCAGGACCGGTTTTATCTATCCACATTCAGCTCTGGAGTGGAGAATTTCTCCTCATCGCTGCAGCCGGCTGAACGGGCGGGCGAGGCGGTGCGCTGGTTGGAGCAGATGGGCGCGTCTGGCAGCACAGATATCAACCGCGCGCTGCTGGAAGCCGCCCGCGTGGCAGACAAAGAGCGCCCGACCTATTTGATTTTCCTCACCGATGGCCTGCCCACCGAAGGGGAAACCAACAGCAACGCGATTTTGACCAATTTTTTGAAAGACGCTCCGGCAAATTTGCGTCTGTTCAGCTTTGGAGTTGGCTGGGATGTGGACACGCTGCTGCTGGACAGCCTGGCGCAGGAGCATCACGGATTGAGCCAATACATCCAGCCGGGGGAGGACCTGGATGAGAAGGTATCGGCGTTTTATGCCAGGATCAACTCACCTGTGCTGACGGATGTGAAACTAGACTTTGGAAATCTGCGCGTAACCGATGTTTTCCCCGCGCCGCTCCCTGACCTGTTTGCCGGGACGCAGTTGGTGATCACCGGGCGCTACGCAGAGGGCGGCACCACGAACGTGCGCTTGACGGGAAAAGGCAGCGACGGTAGGCCGATGAGTATCACCTTTGAGGCGCAGCGGTTTGAAACAGACTCACGGGAGAAGGCAGCCGCGCCCGCCGATCTGCCGCGCATTTGGGCGACGCGGAAGATTGGGTATCTGCTGAACCAGGTCCGCCTGCAGGGTCCCAATAAGGAAACAATTGAGCAAATTGTGCGCCTTTCGGTGCGGTACGGCATTTTAACGCCGTATACGTCTTATCTGGTCACCGAACCCGCGCCGGTGGGCGAAGCCAACATGCAGCGCATCGCCGAAGAGGTGTTTGAATCGCTGCAGGCCATGCCTACCCAGGCGAGTTTTGGGCAGGACGCGGTGGAGAAAGCCGCCGGGCAGGGCGCCATGTCGCAGGCCGAGGTGGCCCCGTCGGTGATTGTGCAAGGTGAAGACGTTCAGCGCGTGCAGGTGGCGGGCACCAAGACCTTTGTGCTGACAGACGGTGTGTGGGTGGATACGCAGTTCGATCCGCAGAAGACGCAAACCATAAAAGTCAGTTTTCTCTCTGCAGATTATTTCGCTTTGGCGGCGCAGTCTGATGAGCTGGCAAGCGCGCTGGCACTGGGAGAGCGGGTGATTGTAGTTTCAGGTGGGAAGGTGTATGAGACAATCACGAGCGGCGAAGCGGATGAGATGAAGCCATTCTTGCAAAGCACCACGACGCCATTGCCAGATGTATCATCCACGCTGCCGCAGAGCAGAACGCCCAATCCACAGCCGGTGGTGAACCCGGTGGTGACCGCAGCACCGGAAACACCCATCTCGACAGTGCTGATCAGTTTTCTGCCGTGGGTGGGCCTGATTGGCGCGTTGTTCCTGGCGGCGTTGATTGCGTTGAAGAAGCGGTAATCCGAGCTGAAAACTTGCCGTGAAAATCTAATCATCCCCCCCATTTTTTGTCATCATCATGAAAATTGGGGGAGAAGTTTTTCTTGCGTTGGTTTCTCTCTGATGGAAGGGAATATTTCTGGTAATCCGCTATTCAAACTTGATGCTGACCAGGCGCGGTAGACCGGCCAGGTCTCGCAGCATGGTGGTATTGGCTTGCGGGAAGATTTGACACGCCAGCTCGGGCGCGGCCTGGCCGTGATCCGCTTCAACTTCCAGCAAGATCAAAAACCGGTCTGCCATGCGGCTGCGCGCCTGCAGCAAGAGTTCCTGCACCAGCACCAACCCATCTGGCCCGCCATCCAGGGCCAGGGAAGGCTCGTGGGTAGTTACATCCAGGTGGGGGAGTTTTGCCGAGGGGATATACGGCAGATTGGCGCAAAGCAGGTCGAAGGGGCCGCTGAGGGATGAGAGCAGGTCAGATTGAAGGGCAGACACCTGCCCGGCTACGTTGAGCTGGATGAAATTCTGCTTCGCCACGCGCAAAGCCTGCAGCGAAATATCCACGGCGGTGATGTGCATTTGCGGGGCATGGCGAGCCAGGGCGGCGGCAATGCAGCCGGAACCCGTGCCCACGTCCGCGGCGCGCAGGGGGCCGGGATGCTGCTTGACCCAGTTGAGCGCGGTCTCGACCAGCAGTTCGGTCTCTGGGCGGGGAATGAGAACGCTTTCATTGACCTGGAAGGACAGCCCGTAAAACTCCCACGCGCCCAGCACATAGGGTAATGGAACGCCCCGGACCAGCCGGTCTAGATCGGCTTCCAGGGCGGGTATCAGGTCCGCGGGGAGGGGATCATGGTTATGAGCGATGATCCAGGCGCGGTCTTTATTGAGGTGATGCGCGGTCAGCAGCCGGGCAGACAGGGCGGGCTCGTCCTGGCGGCCATTCAGCCGCTGGCGGGCTGTTTCCAGCCATTGGCGAATAGTGATGAGATCAGTCTTCTTCACCGATACTGGCAAGGCGGTCTGATTCTTCGCGCAGGGATAGTTCATCGATGAATTCGTCAATGGCGCCATTCATCACCGCGGGAAGGTTGTAGGAAGAAATATTGACGCGGTGATCGGTAACGCGCGACTGCGGATAGTTGTAGGTGCGAATTTTCTCGGAGCGCTCACCAGTGCCAACCTGGCTGCGGCGGGCGTCTTCGCGTTCTTTTTGCTGCTTTTCCAGTTCCATATCATAGAGGCGCGCGCGCAAAATAGACAAGGCGCGCAGACGGTTTTGGAGCTGCGAACGCTCATCCTGGCAAGCAACTACCAGGCCAGTGGGAAAGTGAGTGATGCGCACGGCTGTAGAGTTCTTTTGCACGTTCTGGCCACCTGCGCCTGCCGATTTATAGACATCAATTTTGATGTCGTTTTCGGGAATGTCAATTTCCACGTCTTCCACTTCGGCCAGAACGGCGACGGTAACAGTGGAGGTGTGCACGCGCCCCTGGGTTTCGGTGGCGGGGATGCGCTGCACGCGGTGCACACCGGATTCAAATTTGAGGCGCGAATAGGCTCCCCGGCCTTTGACGAGGAAGATCACCTCTTTCAACCCACCGATGCCGGTCTCGTTTTCGGAGATGATTTCAATTTTCCAGCGGCGGTTCTCGGCGTAGTAACTGTACATGCGGAAAAGGTCCGCGGCGAAAAGGGCGGCTTCGTCGCCGCCGGTGCCGGCGCGGATTTCCATAATGACGTTGCGGTCATCACGCGGGTCTTTGGGAACCAGCATGCCTTTAATCTCTTTTTCTAATTGCTCTGCTTTGGGAGACAGCTCTTCCAGGTCAAGAAGCGCCAGATCACGCATCTCGCCATCCTCACTTTGAGCCAGCTCGCGGGCCTCTTCGATGTGTTTGATGGTCTGGCGGTACTCCCGGGCTTTGTTGACAACCGGCTCCAGGTCTGCGCGCTCTTTGGCGTATTCCACCATCACCTGATAGTCTTCGGCCGATTCACCCATTAAGCGAGTCAGCTCTTCGTAGCGATTTTCAATACCCTGTAACTTTTCTAACATAATCCAGAAAACCTTCTGTGTTTAATTTATTTTGAAAATTGACCAATGAGACCCTTTATTATACCAGCCCTTGCGCTGCGGTTAAAGAAAGAAATTCAAATTTGTGGGATAATAAACATCGAAACGGTCGTTAATTCCCAATATCCTGAATATTAATAAGCAGGAAATCTTATAAAGGAGAAATAAACATGACTGAATCTATCGTTAAAAAGGTAATCACCACTGAGTTGGCTCCCAAAGCGATTGGGCCATATTCGGCTGGCATTGAAGCGGGTGAATTCGTATTCACCTCAGGCCAGCTTGGGCTGGACCCGGCTTCGGGTGATCTGGTGGCGGGAGGTGTGGAAGCGGAGACGCAGCAAGCGCTGACGAATTTGAAGAATGTCCTTGAGGCGGGCGGATCGGGTTTGGAGCGGGTGGTTAAGACAACAGTTTTCCTGCGCGATATTGCTGATTTCGCGAAAATGAACGCGGTTTACGCTACCTTTTTCACCAGCCAACCGCCGGCGCGCTCGGCTTTTCAGGTTGGCGCACTGCCGAAAGGCGCGGCTGTTGAGATTGAAGCGGTTGCCTTAAAAAAATAGGGATCAGAATGCCCAAGGGTCTGATTTTGCTGGTTGGCGAGGAAAAGAATACCTCAAACCTGGGGCGTCTGTACCTGGATCGCGAAAACTTTTCGGTTTTAACCGCAGAAGAAGATTCTAAGGCATTTGAACTCATTACAACTCGCCGTCCAGACCTGGTGGTGGTGGATGCATCTCAACCAGGTTTGGATGGATTGGATTTGTGCCGCAGGCTGCGTCGAAATGATGACCAACCGCCGATTGTTCTTATAACAGAAGTGAATCAACCTCAGCAAATGACAGCGGCGCTGGAGGCTGGAGCAAATGAGGTTGTCTCAGCGCCGGTTGACCCTCGCGAGCTGCTGGCGCGCGTCAAAGCTGTGTTGCGAAATCGAGCGGACCTGGCTGAGACCAGAAATGGTTCCAGCGACGTACTGCGGGTGGGTGATCTGGAGTTCGATTGCGCGCGGCGAGAAGTGATGTGTGGGCACACTCTTTTAGATATCAGACCGCTGGAATTTGAACTGCTCTGGCAGTTGGCGCTACACCGCGGGCTGGTGGTTTCACGGGAGACACTGATTCGTCTGGTATGGGGCCCGCAGCTGTCCGTTCAGACACGCACGGTAGATATGCATATTGTGCGCCTGCGCCGGTTATTAAAACAATCACGCGCGCATATCGAAACTGTCACCGGTGTTGGATATAAACTGGTGACATGAATTCTTTGGAGATCTGGTACCCCCACCAACCCAAACGGAAGATTCTGTGAATGAATTTGTATTGGACATAGGCCCAAATCTGTGGTGAAATTACCTGCCGCAACGCGGGTAAATACTCCCAACTACACAAATGAACAGGTGGATGGATGGTTTTCGTCTCAGTAATCGTTCCATGTTACAATGAACAAACGACTATTCGACTGTTGTTAGACGCGGTTTACCAGCAATCGTACCAGCGCGATCAAATGGAAGTGATCATTGCGGATGGAATGTCTACGGATGGAACGCGCGCGCAGATTCAAGCCTTCCAGGCGCAGCACCCCGATCTGCTGGTGAAGGTGGTGGACAACACCCGGCGCATCATCCCCGCCGCGTTGAACCGGGCGATTGAGGCGGCCAGCGGTAGCGTGATTGTGCGGCTGGACGCTCACTCCCGGCCAGATCGCGAGTATGTTGCCCGCAGCGTGGCAGACCTGGAAGCCGGGCTGGGAGACAATGTGGGCGGGGTATGGATGATCCAACCCGGCGCGGACACCTGGGTTGCCCGCTCGATTGCCGTGGCGGCCAGTCACCCCCTGGGAGTGGGAGACGCGCTGTACCGTTTCACGGATACAGCCAGTGAGGTGGACACCGCACCGTTTGGCGCGTTCCGCCGCGAACTGGTGGAGCGGATTGGCTTTTTCGATGAAACATTGCTGACCAACGAAGATTATGAATTTAATACGCGCATTCGCCTGAGCGGCGGGCGCGTTTGGTTGGACCCGCAGATCCGCTCGGAGTATTTCGCGCGGAAGAATTATGGCGACCTGGCGAAACAATATTGGCGCTATGGATATTGGAAGCTGCGCATGCTGCGGCGGTATCCCAAAACGCTGCGCTGGAGGCAGGCTCTGCCACCGTTGTTTGTTTTAAGTCTGGTGGGACTGGCAATTCTGGCATTATTTTGGCATGTGGCGTTACAATTGTTAATCTTGGAGGCCGGTTTTTATCTCGGCGTATTGCTGACTGCCAGTGTTCCGCTGGCCGCGCGCCATCGAGACCCGCGCTTTTTAATCGGCGTTCCCGCTGCCGTAGCGGTGATGCATCTTTGCTGGGGAGCCGGTTTCTTGTGGAGCGGAATCCAATCCATTTTTAGCCAACAGGTTGTGTCTTGATCGATATGGAAAGCGGAAAAGGAAAACCCAAACCCATCTTCTGGCGGCTGCGCCCCTCGGAGCGCCAGGCGATTTTATTGATTGGCGATATGTTGGTGGGCTTTCTCGCGCTGGCGATCTCTATCGTGATCTGGTCGCAGGAAGACTGGCTGCGCTTGAGCTTTTCCTTCCTCACCGAAAGGACACCTGCCTGGTTTTTCCTGGCGCCGTTCATCTGGATGCTTTTGACCATTGAGCTGTATGACGTGCGGCGCGCCAGCCGGCGCAGTGAGACGCTGAAAGGCGTGGCGATTGCTGCCGGGGTCAGCCTGGGATTGTACCTGCTCTTTTACTTCACCTCTGAGCCGAATTCCCTGCCGCGCCGCGGGGTCTCTGTGTTTATTCTGGCCGTGTCGTTGTTGATCCTGATGTGGCGGTTTATCTATATTCGCGTGTTCACCGCGCCGGTTTTCATGCGCCGCGTGCTGATCATTGGCGCGGGCCGATCGGGAGAAAATCTGGTACAGGTGATTGATTCCATCTGGCCGCTGCCGTTTTACCTGGTGGGGTTAATCGATGATGATCCGGCCAAACAGAACATGAAATATGGCAACCATCCCGTGTTGGGATCCAGCCAGCAATTGTTGGAGATTATCGAGCGGGAAAGAATTACCGACCTGGTGTTCGCGATCTCTGGCGAGATGAACCCGGCGATGTTTCAGGCGGTGTTGACGGCGGAAGAACGCGGCGTTGAAGTAACCACGATGCCGCTGGTTTATGAAGAGCTGCTGGGCAGGGTCCCGATCCTGCTGCTGCAGTCGGATTGGATTTTACGCTCGTTTGTTGACCAGGCACACACCAACAACTTCTTTGAGATGGCCAAACGCCTGATGGATATTATCGGCGGCCTGATTGGATGTATTGGGCTGGCTCTGCTTTACCCATTCATCGCGGTGCTGATTTTGCTGGATGATGGCGCGCCGGTTTTATATTCACAAGAGCGCCTGGGAAAGAACGGCAAACCCTATCAGATCATCAAATTCCGCACGATGGTCAAGGACGCCGAAAAAGACGGCAAAGCGCGCGTGGCGGTGAAGAACGACAGCCGGGTAACCCGCGTTGGACGGCTGCTGCGAAAAAGTCATCTGGATGAGCTGCCGCAGTTCTGGAGCGTGCTGCGCGGCGAAATGAGCCTGGTGGGGCCGCGCGCCGAGCGGGTGGAACTGGTCAACTCTTTACAAACCAAAGTGCCTTTTTACCGGGCGCGATTGTTTGTGAAACCTGGGCTCACCGGTTGGGCGCAGGTCAATTACGGGTACGCCGAAACGGTGGAAGACACGATTGTGAAACTGGAATATGATTTGTATTACATCAAACACCGCAATTTAATGCTGGATTTGTTGATTATCTTCCGCACGGCTGGAACCGTGTTTGGATTGAGAGGTCAGTGATGAAAGCGCAACCCACCATTCGAAACCGGTATATTTTTATCGGCGATCTGGCATTGATGGTTGTCTCGGTGATGGGCAGTTACGCGCTGCGCCTGGAGCTGAGTTCAGCCTTCTTTTTGTACATGTCATCCGCCTATTGGATGATGCTGGTTGTGTTTGCCGTTAAACCGCTGATCTACCATTATTTTGGTCTCTACCGGCGCATGTGGTTATATGCCAGCGTGCAGGAATTGAAATTGATCGTCGCGGCAGTCACTTCAGCATCGGTGCTGGTCAGCCTGGTGATGGTTAGCCTGTTCACGCTGGGCGCCTTCCGCGCCTTCCCGCGCTCGGCGCTCATCATCGATTGGCTGCTGTCGCTGATTCTGGTTGGCGGATTGCGCTTCTCGATGCGTCTGCTGGCTGAAAACAAAATCATGGCCTCCATCCCCAATTTGACGATCAAAGCCCATCGGGTGTTGATTGTGGGAGCCGGGGATGCGGGGGCGCTGGTGGTGCGGGAACTTCAAAAGAATCCGCAGTTGAACCTGGTTCCGGTCGGTTTTTTGGATGATAACCCCACCAAGCAGAAGCAATCCATCTACGGCGTGCCGGTGGTGGGTTCCATCTCGGATCTTTCCAAGACGATTGATAACCGCAAAGTGGATGAAGTGATTATCGCCATTCCCAGCGCGCCGGGGCGGGTGGTGAGAATTGTGGCGGATGTGTGCCGCCTGAAGAACACGCCTTTCCGCACCATGCCGGGCATTTATGAGCTGCTGGGTGGCAAAGTCAGCATCAGCCGCCTGCGCGAGGTAAACATTAACGACTTGCTGCGGCGCGAACCGCGGCAAACCGATGATGAGAAGGTAGGCATTATCCTGGGCGGCAAAACGGTGCTGGTAACCGGCGCTGGCGGCTCAATTGGCCGGGAAATTTGCCGTCAGGTGGCGCGCTGGGGCCCATCGGAGCTGGTGCTGCTGGGGCACGGTGAAAACAGCATTTTCGAAGCGCTGATAGAACTGCAAGAGAATTTCCCATCGCTGCCGCTGCGGCCGGTGATTTGCGACATTCGTGACCGGCGGCGCCTGCAAGCGGTTTATGAGCGGGTGCGCCCGCAGGTGGTCTTCCACGCCGCCGCGCACAAGCATGTGCCGATGATGGAAATTAACGTGGAAGAGGCAGTCACCAACAATATCCTCGGCACGCGCAATGTGGTTGATATGGCGTTGGATTTTGGCGTGGAAAGGCTGGTGATGATCAGCACCGATAAGGCAGTACGCCCGATCAACGTGATGGGCGCGACCAAGCGGATCGCCGAGTTGAACGTTTTGGACGCCGCGCAGCGCTCTGGGCGGCCTTTCTGCGTGGTGCGCTTTGGCAATGTGCTGGGCAGCCGCGGCAGCGTGGTGCCGCTGTTTCAGCGGCAGATCGCGCGCGGTGGACCGGTGACGGTAACGCACCCGGATATGAAACGCTATTTTATGACGATTCCTGAGGCGGTTCACCTGGTGCTGCAAGCGGCCAGCCTGACCGACGGCGGAGAGACCTATATGCTCAATATGGGCCAGCAGGTACGCATTCTCAACCTGGCTGAAGACCTGATTCGCCTTTCGGGTCTGGAACCCGGCCGCGATGTGGAAATTGTATTCAGCGGCATTCGCCCTGGCGAAAAATTAAGCGAAGACCTGTGGGATGAAGGCAATGTTTTCCAACCCACCCGGCACCCCGACATATTCCAGGTGGCGGGCGGCAACGAACTGGCGGGTTCCGCCTTGAGAACGTCTGTTGACGAATTAATTCACCTCGCGCGCGACGCAGAAAGCCAATCGATTGTCAGCCTGCTGGATGAGCTGATTCCTGGCTCGGCCGTGCGCCTGACACCACCCCCTGAAATGACCTCCATCGACTGATGCCTGAACTGACTTTTTCTGAGTGGGACCAATTCCTGACCCAATATCCACAAGCGCATGTCTTGCAAACCTCCGCCTGGGGGATTTTGAAATCGAAATTCTCCTGGCAGGCGGTGCCGGTAGTGAGCGGTTTGGCGGGCGCGCTGGTTTTGTTTCGCCGGCTGCCGCTAGGCTTTTCGATTGCATATATCCCTAAGGGGCCGCTGGGCGACAATTGGAATGATCTTTGGCCGGAGATTGACCGCGCCTGCCGGCGGCGCAGGGCCATTTTCTTGCAGGTAGAGCCAGACGCCTTTGAACCAGCCAGCGCGAGCCTGCTGGAGCGCTTGAGCGGGTTCAAGCAGGTGGAGAAGACCATCCAGCCGCGCCAGACGATTGTGGTCTCGCTGGAAGGCGGTGAAGAAGATTGGTTACAGCGCATGAAGCAGAAGACGCGCTATAACGTGCGCCTGGCGGCTAAAAAAGAAGTGGTGGTGCGCGAGACGAATGACGTGGCGCAGTTCCATGCTCTCATGTCTACTACCGGCGAGCGCGACCAGTTCGGCGTGCACAGCCTGGCGTATTATCAGGCGGCTTACGATCTCTTTTCCGCGCGCGGGGAATGCGCGCTGCTGCAGGCCGAGTATGCCGGAAAACCCCTGGCGGCGGTGATGGTCTTTGCCCGCGGAAAGCGTAGCTGGTATTTCTATGGCGCGTCGAGCAATGAGGAACGCAACCGCATGCCGGCTTACCTGGTGCAGTGGGAAGCCATGCGCTGGGCCAGCGCGCGCGGCTGCAGCGAGTATGATTTGTGGGGCATTCCCGACCTGCCTGAGGAGACCCTGGAAGCCGATTTTACCCAGCGGGAAGACGGATTATGGAGTGTATACCGATTTAAGCGCGGGTTTGGCGGCCAAATTCACCGCTCAACTGGCGCGTGGGACCGCGTGTACATGCCTTTGTTGTACCGCGCGTACCAGATCGCGGCGCGGGCGCGGTCAGGGGGCGAGAATTAAAAAGATGGACGCCTGTCATTACTGCTGCCTTTGCGGCGCAGAGCTGGAATTGAAGTGGCTGGAAGAACGCGCGCGGGAAGTGTGCCCACGCTGCGGTTGGGTGCATTATCCGCAGTTGAAGGTGAGCGCGGCGGCGCTGGTGGAAAGCCACGGCAAGCTGCTGCTGGTGCAGCGCGCCGAAGAGCCGTGGAAGGGCTGCTGGTACCTGCCGGCTGGTTATGTGGAGGCGGATGAGTCTCCAATGGCGGCGGCGGAGCGCGAGGCATTCGAAGAAACTGGTTTGCGCGTAGCCGTTACGAATCTCTTTAATATATACTATTTTGATGATGATCCGCGCGGGAATGGCATCTTGATCGTCTACCGTTGTGAAATCATTGGCGGGACTTTGGCGGGAAACGCGGAAGTGATGATGTGCGGCTATTTCTCGCCAGAGGACTTGCCAGAGCCGCTCACGGGAGCGGGGCACCTGCACGCGGTTCACGATTGGCTGGCGCACCAGAACTTGAATTGATGGAAGGCCAATGACGCAAGCAACAGATTGGAACGCCCGGATTGCCGCGCTGCCGGGGGCGAATATTTTGCAAACCAGCCAATGGGCGCAGCTCAAGCGCATCACCGGCTGGGAGGCGATTTACCGCACCTGGGAAAGCCCGGATGGAAAGCTGGAAGCGGCAGCGCTGATTTTGCTGCGCGATCTACGCCTGGCTGGCGGCCTTGTGCGCCTGCGGGTGATGTACGTGCCGCGCGGTCCGCTGCTCGATTGGGGGAATGAGAACCTGCGCAAGCGTGTGTTGGACGATTTGCAGCACCTGGCAGCAGAGAAGAAAGCGATTTTCATCAAGCTGGACGCGGATGTCGAAATTGCTTCTGGCGTGCCGGGCGAAGCCGATGAGCGTGAAAACCTGGTTGGGGCATCAACCGTGACCGAGCTGAGGCAGCGCGGCTGGCTCTTCTCTCAGGAGCAAATCCAGTTTCGCAATACGGTTTTGATTGATTTGCGCGCCGCGGAGGAAGAGCTGCTGGCGCGAATGAAGCAAAAAACACGTTATAACATTCGCCTTGCGGCCAAAAAGGGTGTGGTGGTGCGCAAAGGGGGAGTGGAAGATCTACCTGGATTGTATCGCATGTACGCGGAGACCTCGCTGCGGGACGGGTTTGTGATTCGTGATGAGTCGTATTACCGGGCGCTGTGGGAAATCTTTTTGCAAGCGGGCATGCTGACGCCGCTCATCGCCGAGGTGGAGGGTGAAGCCGTGGCGGCTTTAATGTTGTTCCACTTTGCCGGCAAGGCCTGGTACATTCACGGCATGTCGCGGGAGGCGCACCGCGAAAAGATGCCCAACTATCTGCTGCAGTGGGAAGCCATGCGGCGCGCAAAGGCTGCCGGCTGCCAGGAATACGACTTGTGGGGTGCGCCGGACGAATTCCATGAATCAGACGGGATGTGGGGGGTGTTTCGTTTCAAAGAAGGCCTGGGGGGCAGGGTGTCGCGCACGTTGGGAGCGTGGGATTACCCGGCGAAGGCTGTGATCTACCCGCTTTACACGCGCGTGCTGCCGCGTTTGCTGGATGTAATGCGCCGGCGCGGGAAAGAAAAAACCCGGCAGCAAGCCGGGCTGGGGTAGAGCGAGAATTTGCCTTACGGCTGGAGCGGCTGCCAGACCGGGTCAAAATCCTGAGCGGGGTCGTCGGTGAGGCGGGTGAGATTGGCTCCATTGCGCGTCATGCGGTAGATATCCAGATTTCCATCTTGAGTGCTTTCCAACAACAACCAGTAGCCGTCAGGCGAAAATTCGGCGTTCCCGGCCGGGCGCAGATCAGCGAGGCGTACTTCCGGCGCGTTGGCTGCCCCTACCTGGCGCGCGACAAGCACCGGTAAATTGGAACCCTGGCTGTATACCAGCACGCTGCCGGCCGCGTCCCAGGTGGGCATCGAGGCGGCTCCGTTGGACAGGATGGAAAATTCTTTGGGTGACTCTCCGCTGGCTGAAATGGTCCAGATTTGGGGCAGGCCGAGGCGGGTGCTCTGGAAGGCCAGGGTTGAACCGTCGGGAGACCAGGCGGCCTGACGGTCAAAGCTGGACTGGCTGGAAATGCGGGCGGCGGCGTTGGTAGCCAGATTGTAGACGTAGAGGTGCAAAATGCCGTCACGCAGGCTGGAGAAAGCGATGCGGCTGCCGTCGGGAGACCAGGCTGGCTCAAAATCGCCTCCGGGCACGGAAATGAGGGGGGTGAGACCGGTGCCATCCAGATTGATGATGAACAAACCAGAGCCAGGGTAGGTGTCCTGTCGCTCGCGGCATGGAGAGACAAACACCAGGCGGGTCCCATCGGGTGACCAGGAGGGCTGGCAGGCACCATCGGGGTTTTCAAAAATCTGCGCTGTCTCACCGCTGGCAGGTTCGAGACGGTAGATTTGCGGCAACCCAGACCGGTTGGAGACAAAGGCGATTGCCCCTGTGCCGCCTACCGGGGTAGCCGCCAGGGTGGGTGTGGCCTGCGGCAGAGCGGTGGCTGTGTTGATCAGCGTTGGCTCGACCGCTACGGGCAGTTCAGTGGCAGGCAATGGCTCGGTGGTGGCGGTGTTCTGGGGGGGCGGCGTCTCTGAAGGCGCGACGGCCGTGGGTGAGCCTGGCTGGCCAGCTGTGTTTCTCAGGAAGCGGGGAAGCACCACAGCCGCGGCCGCGATTCCCAGTAAACCAACAACCACAAAAATCCACAGCACCGGAAATTTCTTGCGGGGGACAGGCCGGGCCGCCAGAACGGTATTGGGCTGGTTAAGCCCTGCCACGGCGGGGCTGCTTCCCAGGCGGGTAGGCTGGCTGGCAGCTTCCTGCGACTCCTGGTTTTGTTTCAGGATTTGCCGCGCCTCTGGCGAGGCATTGAGCAGCGCGTTGCGAAACTCCAGGGCAGTCTGATAGCGGTCTGCGGCGTTGATCGACATCGCCTTTTCAATCACGCGTGCCAGTTCTTCACTGACGCGGGGATTAAGATCTCGCAGGGGAGAGAGGTGTGCCGTTTCGAGCTTGCGCGCCAGGCCATCTTCGGGCAGGCGGTTGGCCAGAATGGAATACAGGGTGGCGCCGAGGGAGTAGATATCGGAGCGGGGATCGGTGCCGCTGCCGTAATGTTCTGGGGAGGCATAACCGGGGGTAAGGGCGCGTGCGCCGGTGGTTGTTTCTGCGCCTTGTTCGGCGATTTTTGCCAGGCCAAAATCGACCAGGAAAACCTGTCCTGTTGGGCTGATTTTGATATTGCCCTGCTTGATGTCGCGATGGACAACGGGAGGTGTGCGGCTGTGAAGGAAACTGAGCGCGTTGCAAACCTCCGCGCCAACTAAAACGGCTTCGGTGGGCGTGTAGGAGCCCATCTGCTTCAGGCGGGCGCGTAAATCCTCACCCTCGATGTAATCCATCACCAGGTACTGCCCCTGCCCAGCAAGCAGGAAGTGATCGGTTACGCGCGGAAGGTTGGGATGGCGCAGGGCGGCTAGCAGAGTGGCTTCACGATGGAATTGGCGCGCGGCTTCTTCGGAAATGACCAGGTTCTCTTTGACGGCTACCTGCACTCCGAGAGTTTCATCAAGTGCGCGGTAAACAGCCCCCATTCCGCCTTTGGCAATCACTTCCAGAATCCGGTAGCGGCCATTCAAAAGACTGTCGGGTGCGATGGCCATATTGGCCCTCCTGGTGGATGGTGTGTGGGGTTATTGGGTATTAGCGATGGGGAGCGGACGCCAATCTGGATCAAAGTCGAAAGCCGGGTCGGTAGTCAGCCGTTTCTGGTTGTAGCCGTCGCGGTCCATGATGTAAATATCATGATTGCGTCCATCCGGCCAGCTCTCATAGATAATCCATTTCGCATCGGGAGAGAGAGAAGCGCTGGCTTTGGGGTCGGTATCCCCGGAGGTGAGGATTGGAATGCGGCGCTCTTCGCTGCCGCGGTCTTCATAATTCAACCCCAGCAGCCAGGGGTAGAACTGGCTTTCTTTTGAGCGGCTGAAGATGATCAATTGGTTGTCGAAGGCCCACTCCGGCCAGAGATCATTCACATTGCCGTTGGTGCTGAACTGCATGCGGTCTTCACCGGTGATGGACATGATGAAAATGTGATTATAGTTTTTCTTGCTAACAAAGGCCAGCCGTTTGCCGTCTGGGGCCCAGGAAGGCTGAAAGTCGGCGCTGGGGGAATTGGAGACTTCTGAGAGCGTGCCTTCGACCAGGTCATAATAAAAAATGTGGGCAGTGCCGTTGCGCAGAGACGTGAAGGCGATTTTTGTGCCGTCCCAAGACCAGGAGGGGTCAAAATCACCGCCGGGGGAATTTTTCATCATCGGGCGGAAATTGGTGCCGTCCGCGTCGAGCAGGTAAATTTGCGTGCCCTCGTAAAACTGGTTGCGTTTCTGCTTGCAGGGAGAAATGACTGCCAGGGTCATGCCGTCGGGCGACCAGGCTGGCTGGCAGACACCATCCGTGACGGTGGTGAGCTGGCGCTGGTTGCTGCCGTCTGAGTTCATGCTCCAAATTTGCATGCTGCCGGTGCGGTCCGAAGCAAAGGCGATTTCTCCGGTTCCTCCACCCAACTGCGGAGTGATAGGAATCGGGGTGTTGGTCGGTTGGGTTTCGGAAGTGGGTTCGGGGGTGAGAATTTCGGTAGGCTCTACCACCACGGGCAGCGCCGTGGGTTCGGGCGGGGTCTGGGTGGCCGTGTTTTGCGCTGTGGGTTTGACCGCATCAAGGGTTGGCTCGGGTGTGGAGGTTACAAATACGCTGGCCATGACGGCGTTGGCCCAATCCGGGCGCAGGATGAAGGTCGCAGCCAGCCCGCCCGCGAGGATTAAAAGCGCCAGCGGCAGCCAGCGGATTCTCTTTTTGGGTTGCCGGTGGGGTGAATTGACTTTCTTCGCGGCGGAGGGAACTTTCGGTCCGGTGCCACGCTTCATGGGCTGCTGTTCGCCTTCTTCTGCCGAACCGTTGCCGGGCGGCGGGGCAACGACATAATGCGGCCGGGAAAGCTCAGCCAGATTTTCCACTTCGATGAGCAGTTGTTCTTTGAATTCCTCTGCAGATTGGAAGCGGTCTTCCGGTTCCACCTCAAGCGATTTCTCAATGGTATCAGCGAGGTGACGGCTGACCTTCTGGTCCAATTCGCGCAGAGGGGTTAATTCGGTTTTACCGGTGGCGCGGGCGAGACTGTCTTCGGGGATGATGCCGGTGAGCGCCGCGTAAAGGGTTGCCCCCAGTGAGTAGATATCAGAGCGCACATCGGTGCGGGCGGTGCCATATTGCTCTGGGGGGGAATAACCGGGGGTCATGGCGCGCGCGCCGGTGGTGGTGTTTTGGTTACCTTCCATCACTTTTGCCAGGCCAAAGTCAACCAGCACCGCGTCGCCTGAGGGGGTGATTTTGATATTGCCGGGTTTGATATCGCGGTGTACCACGGGGGGCTGGCGGTTGTGAAGGTAGGTGAGGGCGTCGCAGATCGCCGCGCCGATCAGAACCACGTCACGTGCTGGGATGACACCCAGACGCTCGATGCGCTTGCGCAGGTCTTCGCCTTCAATGAAGTCCATGATGAGGTACTGCCCCTGGCCTTCAATGGTGAAATAATCGACCACCCGCGGCAGGTTGTTTTGGCGAAATGAGGCCATGATGTTGGCTTCGCGCTGAAACTGGCGGGCATATTCTTCGGACAGGAATAAGTTTTCTTTTACAGCTACGGGGATGGCCAGGTTTACGTCCAGGGCGCGATAAACAGCACCCATCCCGCCCTGGCCTAGAATGGATTCAATCTGGTAACGCTTATTCAGAAGTGTACCGGGTGTGAGTGCCATGAAATATTATTTTTCTAAAAACCTGTTATTCATTTTACTCAACTATGCCATAATCCGCAATGATATGGCTTTTCTGTAAAGAATTCGTAAGGATGTGGTTTGGCAAATTGAAAAACCGATTGTGCCACCTCAGCGGGTTTTTTCGGCTGGCCTGGTCTCTGGAGGGGTAGAAACCATTCTCAGATGAAATGGCGTGCTATAATACATTGGTTGTTGGTCAGAAAACTTGCTCACCCTATCGATGAATCATGAACCTGGATATTCAAACTGGCGTTAAAACAGCATTTTTCCTGGCGATTGGCGGCATCTTCCTGTTTCTCTATTTAGGAATACGCTCAATCAGCGAGGGTTCAAAATTGCTTTTCTTTCGCAAGCGGCGGGACCTGATGATGCGCGGCTGGCGCTTGATTCTGGGTGCGGTGGGGTTAGTGGGGTTGGCTTTCTTGCTCAATCAATACGCGGAACCGGTCGCGTACCGTTTCTTCCCGCCTTCTCCGACGGTAACCTTGACGCCCACCATTACCTTAACACCCACCATCACCCAGACGCCTACCATCACGGTGACGCCATCCATCACGGTAACACCGTTATACACCAACACCCCCGAATTGCCGCCCGAAATTCTACGTGAATTTTCCAGTGAAGTAACCCCAATCCCCGGAACGCTATTCAGCCCCATTACCGTGGCGCTGGAGCTGGATGAAAACTTCTTGCCGGTGAACCCGACAACGGAATATGAAAACCCGGTGCCAATGTTGTATGGCGCTTTCAGTTATGACCAAATGGCCTCAGGCGCGCAGTGGACGGCAGTGTGGGTGCGCCTGTTGGATAATGCGGTCATCTGTTACGAAACCAAGCCGTGGGATGGCAGCACCGGCGGTTACGGATACACCGACTGCGCTCCCGATTCCAACATCTGGCAGCCCGGCGAATATGACGTGCGCATCTTTATCGGTCAGCAGTTCATCACCTCCGGTCGTTTCGTTATCGCGGGCGAGGTTCCCACACTGACCTTCACGCCCACTGCGTCTCGCACGCCAACCGTATCGCCAACGCCCACCAATACACGCACCCCTACCCAGACCTCCGCGCCCACCCGCACAGCCACCCCTCGCCCAAGCGCGACCATCACGCGGACACCCACGGCAACCTTGACGCGCACAGCAACCTCCACGCCGACGAAAACGCGCACGCTGCCACCCACGTCCACCATGCGGCCAACGCTGACGCCGCGCCCCACCGATACCCAGTGGCCAACGCTGACCCCGGAAAACTAACCAAAAAGCAACCAACCGCCTGATGTTTCGGGCGGTTGGTTGCTTTTCTGAAGGATAGGGCTTTAGATGGCACGATGAGTGGGCTGCAGGCGGGAAAGCTCGATGGAAATTTGCGCGGCGACCCGCGCGTTGTTTTTTAACAAGGCCAGGTTGGCGCGCATGCTCGCCCCTTTACTCAGATCGTTGACGCGCCCCAGTAAGTAGGGGGTTACGGCGGCGCCGCGAATGCCCTTTTCTTCGGCTTCGGCAACGGCGGTTTGGATGATTGCTTCGATCTGTTCGGCGGGGATGGCGCTATCTTCGGGCGGCGGAACCACGGCCAATATCGCGCCAGGCAGCCCCATTTGCCATTGGCGCCAGGCGATCTGCGCCAGTTCTGCTGGGGTGGACACCGAGGCGTTGACTGGCAGCCCGCTGCTGCGCGAGAAGAAAGCCGGGAATTCGTCCGTCTGATAACCAATCACAGGCACCCCCTGCGTTTCCAGGATTTCGAGAGTGGCGGGAAGGTCGAGGATGGATTTTGCCCCCGCGCAAACCACCACCAGCGGATGCAGGCTCAATTCATGCAGATCGGCTGAGACGTCAAAAGGGGCGCCGCGATGGACGCCGCCAATGCCGCCGGTGGCAAAAACGCGAATACCGGCCAGGTGCGCCGCGATTAGAGTGCCGGCCACGGTGGTGCCGCCGTTTTCGCCTCTGGCCAGCGCGATGCCAAAATCGCGGCGGCTGATTTTTCGGGCGGCCTGCTGCGGGTCAGCAAGGCGCGCTACTTCGTCGCCCGTAAGGCCAACGCGTACTTTGCGGTCTAGAATGGCGATGGTTGCCGGAAGAGCGCCCGCTTGCCGTACTTCCTGTTCCATATCGAGCGCCAATTGAAGGTTATGCGGGTACGGCAAGCCGTGTGTAATCACGGCGCTCTCAAGGGCAACCAGCGGCGTGCCGTTTTTCAGGGCGGCGGCAACGGCGGGTTGGATGACAAGAGGTGTCGTTTCCATAGTCTCCTTAAAACATGAGATGGTCGTAAAGTTTTTCCAGAGAAAGTTCTGGAACAACCGCGCCCGGATAGCGCAAGGTCAACGAAGCGGCCGCGATGCCAAGCTGAATAGCGTCATCCAGGGGAATCTGGTTGATGAGACCAAAAATGAGGGTCGCGGTGAGCGCGTCGCCCGCGCCAGTAGGGTCGAGGATGGACGTGCGAATGGCTGGGATGTGACCGCTGATATCTGAATTGGCGTAGCACACGCCAAACTCCGCCATTTGGATCAGGGCATAATCGGCGCCCTTGGAGATGAAATGCCGGGCGGCCTGAATAGCCGATTGGCGCCCGGTTACCTGGCAAGCGCCATCACATAGAATAGAGGCTTCATCCATGTTGGCGGTAACCAGGTGCAGTTTGGGCAGGAAGGGAATCAGGCGCGGTGCCAGTTTTTTCGAGGTGGCGTCTGCGGCAATTGGCACTTTGGCGAGGCGCGCCTGGCGAAAAATGGAACGCAAGGTAGCCGGAGAAAGGTTCATATCCACAAAAACCATACCGGCGTCTTTGAAAAGATGGGCGTTTTGCTCGATATGTTCCGGTTTTAGGGTGGAAATCGCGCGCATATCGTCCAAACCAAATTGAAGCTGGCCGGATGGGTTCACCACCGCCAGGTAGGTAGACGTGCGGTATTCTTCGGTGTGGATGGTTGCGCTGACGTCCACACCGGCCGCCGCGGTTTGCTGGAGAAGTTGTTCTCCAAAAATGCTGGGGCCAACAACGGTGATCAGGCTGACCTTTTGACCAAGACGGGCCAGGTTTTCGGCAACATTGCGAGCGACCCCGCCAAACGTGGGCCGAATTTTCGCGGGGGTTGATGTGCCCGGCTCAGGGATGACGTTGAGACGGCCGACGATATCCAGGGTGGACGCGCCGATGACCAGGATGCGTTTATCGGAATACGAAGGTTCTTCGAATGTCATAGCAAGCAGCCTTTAGTTGGAATTAGGAAGGGTAGGACGCGCAGAAAATATGATCCAATTCGATTATAAACGAAAAACACTCCCGCGCCGGTTTTCCCTGCCAACCAAATGAGAGTCGAGTATAATCGTCGGTACGCCGGTTCAAAAGACCGGGCGGGCACACTATTAATCAACGGACATTGACCATGACACCCCCCCTCTGGAAAGTCGAATTTCACTGCCATACCGTATATTCTCCAGACAGCCTGAACTGGATTCCCGCTTTGATCAAAACGGCGCGGCAGCGCGGTCTGGATCGCGTGATGATCACCGACCACAACACAATCCGCGGCGGCCTGGCAGCCCGCAAAGCCGACCCTGACTTGTTTGTGGTGGGTGAAGAAATCAAAGTCCGCGGCGGGGCTGAAATTTTGGGCTATTTTGTGCAGGAAGAAATCCCCGCGGGGCTGCCTTTTGAAGAGGTGGTCGCCCGGCTGAGAGAACAGGGAGCGGTGATTGGTCTGCCGCACCCGCTGGACCGCTATCGGGGGAGATGGAAAGCGGAAGAGCTGCAGGCAGTCCTTGCCCTGGTGGATGCCGTGGAAGGGTTTAATGCCCGCTGCCTGGTGAACGAAGACAATACCGCGGCAGAGACGATGGCGCTGCGCCGGGGATTGGCAGTCTTTTCGGGATCAGACGCGCATCTGCCCTGCGAGGTGGGGGCTGCCTACACGGTATTGCCATCTTTTTCCACGCCAGAAGAGTTGAAGGTGGCCTTGCGAAGCGCGCAGCTCGTGCGCCGGCAGTCTTCCAACCTGGTGCATCTGGGATCGCGATACGCGGTACTGTATAAACGCCTGTTCAAAGGATCGCCGCAATTGCAAGACTCGAATGAGCCGGACGCCAGGCTATAACCAATCCCGGCGCTTGAAAAACATAACCATTCCAATGGTGATGGCAACAAAAAGAACCCAGGCCAGGGGATAGCCCCAGGGCCAGTTCAGTTCGGGCATGTATTTGAAATTCATACCAAATACACCGGCAACAAAGGAAAGCGGCAGAAATAGCGTGGAGACAATGGTGAGGGCTTTCATCACCTCATTCAGGCGGTTGGAGGTAACTGAAAGGTAGGTGTCGAGGGTGCCGGAGACAATGTCGCGAATGCTTTCTGAAAGGTCCTGAATGCGGACAACGTGATCATAAATATCTCTGAAGTAGATGCGGTTGGATTTCTTGATTAACTCCAGATCGTCCCGGCTTAGGCGGTTGAGAATTTCGCGCTGGGGATTCAGGAAGCGGCGCAAAGTAACGATATTGTGCTTCAAGGCAAGAATCCGCTCCAGAGTGTCTTTGTGGGGGTCTTCGATTACTTAATCTTCGAGAAGATCAATTTCATTATCCAATTCGTCCAGGTACGGCATATATTCATCGACAAGGTGGTCCAGCAAGGCATGGCATAAGAAATCTGCGCCGTTCTGCAGCAAGCGTTGGTCACGCTTGATTCGTTCCCAAACGAAGGAGACCGGAGACATAAATGCGCCATGATATGAGGTAACAAGAAAATTGCGCCCCAGAAAGCAGTCTAGCTCGCACGTCTCAAGGTCTCCATCCAAACGGGTATACGACAGTGCGTGAAAAATCATGAAGAGATAATCTCCGAAATCATCCACTTTGGGGGGCTGGTAACCCTCGGATTGGCAGTCTTCAATGGTGAGCGGATGAAAGTGGAATATGTCTTGCATGATGGTCTGAAAATCGTCGGGCTGCGCATCTTCCATGCTGACCCATAAGAGCCCATCCTGAACAGCCAGGCAGGCCTGAATATCGGCTGGAGATTGGATATATTGGATGGGAGACTGGGGAGCAAAGAATACGGCTCGAATCATGGCGGCGTTCTCCAAGTAAGGAAAGATTTGCATAATTGTAGCCCATATCAGTGAGATGCGCTGGTTTTATGATTCACAGAACGGCCTGCAACCGGAAGAAAAATGAATGCTCGTTAATATCCTTGACGAATTTGGCAGATGGGATAAAATGGTAATGTCTGCGCGGGGCGGTGGCGGAATCGGCAGACGCAGTGGACTTAAAATCCACCGGTGGTGACACCTTGTGGGTTCGACCCCCACCCGCCCCACAGATCGAAAATCGTCAGTTTGTCTGGCGATTTTTTTGTTTTTCACGGTTTGACAATCTTCTTGCAATTGTCAGACAAATTGTACTATACTACTATTATGCGAAAAATTGGCTGCCCGAATGATTGCTGGCAATTCATCAGGCGCGGTGATTTTTGATACTTTCCGATTGATTATTTTTTGAAAGGAGTGGTAAAGATGACGGTAAAAACATCTCCATCTGGAAAGGGTATTCCCGAAGCGGTTCAGCTCAAAAGAAGAAACCCGGTGCCGAGCGATATTGAAGTCGCGCAAGCGGCAGAAATCAAACCCATTTCTGCGATTGCTGAAGCGCTGGGCTTGCTGCCGGAAGAAATTGAGTTTTATGGCCCCACCAAGGCGAAGGTGAAGCTGGAAGTGTTGGATCGGCTGAAGGATGTGCCCGATGGAAAGTACGTTGATGTTACCGCCATTACCCCAACTCCTTTGGGGGAGGGAAAAACCACCACAACGGTTGGCTTAAGCCAGGCGTTGGGGGCGCACCTGGGTAAAAGCGTGATCACCTGCATTCGCCAGCCCAGCCAGGGTCCTACCTTTGGGATTAAAGGCGGGGCAGCCGGCGGCGGCTACAGCCAGGTGATCCCGATGGAGGATTTTAACCTGCACCTGACCGGCGACATTCACGCCATTACCGCGGCCAACAACCTGCTGGCGGCGGCAATTGATGTGCGCATGCTGCACGAATCGACGCAAACCGATGAGCAGTTATTCGACCGCCTGTGCCCGAAAGATAAGCAAGGCAAGCGTCATTTCTCGATTAATATGTACCCGCGCCTGAAAAAACTGGGCATTGACAAAACCGACCCGGAAGAGCTGACCGAAGAAGAGCGCGGCCGCTTCGCGCGGTTGGATATTGACCCGAACAGCATCACCTGGCGGCGGGGCATCGATACCAGCGACCGTATGCTGCGCTCGATCACGATTGGCGAAGGGCCGAAAGAAAAGGGCAACTCGCGCAAAACCGGTTTCGACATCACCGTTGCCAGTGAGGTGATGGCCATTCTGGCGCTGACGACCAGCCTGCAGGATATGCGCGAGCGGTTTGGGCGGATTGTGATTGGGGTGAGCCGCAATGGCGAACCGGTCACCGCGGACGATCTGGGTGCGGCCGGGGCGATGACCGTGCTGATGAAAGACGCTATCAAACCGACTCTGATGCAAACCCTGGAAGGCACGCCGGTGTTTGTGCACGCCGGGCCGTTTGCCAATATTGCCCACGGCAACAGCTCCATTCTGGCGGATTTGATCGGCCTGAAACTGGCCGATTACGTGGTGACAGAGTCCGGCTTCGGCGCGGACATGGGCATGGAAAAGTTTTTTGACATCAAGTGCCGCTATTCGGGGCGAATTCCGAATGTGGTGGTGCTGGTAGCGACGGTGCGCGCGCTGAAAATGCACGGCGGCGGCCCGGCGGTGGTGGCGGGCAAGCCGTTGGATAAAGAGTACACGGAAGAAAACCTGGAACTGCTGCGGGCGGGGATTGAAAACATGCTGCACCATATTAAGACGGCGCGCAAGTTTGGCATCCCGGTGGTGGTGGCGGTGAACCAGTTCTTCACCGATACCGAAGCAGAGCTGGAGCTGGTGCGCAAAGCGGCCGTGGAAGAGGGCGGTGCGGAAGCGGCGGTGGTGTGCAAGCATTGGGAGCTGGGTGGCGAAGGCGCGATTGACCTGGCCAAGGCCGTGGTAGAAGCCGCCGAGAAGCCTTCTCATTTCCAATTCCTGTATGATCTGAACCTCTCGATTAAAGAAAAAATTGAGATCATCGCGCGGGAAGTTTACGGCGCCGACGGCGTGGATTACCTGCCGGAAGCCGAAGCGCGCATCGAAGACTACACCCGCCTGGGTTTTGACAAGCTGCCGATTTGCATGGCGAAAACGCACCTGAGCCTGAGCCATGATCCCTCGCTGAAGGGTGTGCCAAAGGGCTACCGCATTCCGATCCGCGACATTCGCGCCTCGGTGGGGGCGGGCTTTATTTATCCGCTGCTGGGGGCGATGAGCACCATGCCCGGTCTGCCGACGCGCCCGGCGTTCTACGATGTGGATATTGATATGGAAACCGGCCGCGTGGTGGGACTGTTCTAAACCCAATCTGAAGGACTGCCAGACCGGCCTGCGTTCAATCGCGGGCCGGTTTTTTATTGTGCATAAGGTGCTGGAAAAAGAGCATCTGAAATATTGAAAATCATGGAATTTCCGGCCCTCAAAAAGAGGATTTGTGGTACATTGGAGGCATTCCACCTGCCAGGAGACCAGACAACGATGAATACGAACGCTGATATTTTCCCGATGAGCTATCAACGAGACAGCGCGGGCAGGATGCAGATCGCCGGTTGTGATGTCAACGCGCTCTGCGACCAGTGGGGAACGCCGCTGTATTTACTGGACGGCCGTACGGTACGCGAACAGGCCGCGAGCCTGGCGCGCTGGGGCGCAGCGCACTATGCAGGGAAGTTCACGGTCGCGTACGCCTCGAAGGCGTATTTGTCGCTGAAATTTGCCGAAAAACTGGCGGCTATGCCGGTAGGAATTGACACCGTGAGCCTGGGCGAGATGAAAATCGCGCGCAAGGCGGGTTTTGATGGCGAGCGCGTGCATTTGCATGGCAACGGTAAAACGGAAGCTGAGCTGCGCTTCGCGTTGGAATGGGGCATCGACGCGATTGTCGTGGATAGCCCGGAAGAATTGCAGTTTCTGGCCCGCCTGGCCGAAAATCGGCAGACCCAGGCGCGCATCTGGCTGCGGATTACCCCAGGGGTGGATGTGGATACGCACCCGCACGTGCAAACCGGGCAAACGGGTAGTAAATTTGGCATTTCAATCCCTGACGGGCAAGCCGAAGCGCTGATCCGACAGGCGCTGGGCGAGCCGTGGCTGGCGCTGACCGGGCTGCATATTCACCTGGGTTCGCAAATTTTTGACGCCGCGCCGTACCAGAAGGCTGTGGAGCAGTTATGTCTTCTGGCGGAGCGGGCGGGATATATCCCGCAGAAGATCAGCACCGGTGGGGGCTGGGGCGTGCGCTATGTGCCGCAACATGCCGAGAATGATGGCGAGCGCTGGATCCGCGCGGTGAGTGAGACGCTGATGATGGAAAGCGGCAAGCGCGGCTGGCCGCTGCCAGAGCTGGTGTTGGAACCCGGCCGCTGGATGGCAGCGCGCGCGGGCGTGGCGGTGTATTCGGTAACCACATCCAAGACCAATGGTGAGGGCGTGTATGTCATCGCGCTGGATGGCGGCATGGCCGATAATCCCCGGCCGGCGATGTATTCGGCCAGTTACATAGCCGAACTGGCAGCGCGCGAAATGCCGGAGGCGCGGCGCGAAAGCATGCTGGTGGGAAAGTTCTGTGAGACGGGGGATATTCTCATCCCTTCGATTCAAATGCCGGAAGTGCGGCGCGGAGAGCGGATCGCCATGCCGGCGGCAGGGGCGTACCAGATCAGCATGGCGTCCAATTACAACCTGGCAGCACGCCCGGCAGTTTTGTGGCTGGAGGACGGCAAGGCGGAAGTTCTACAGCAGCGCGAAGACCCCGGCGAGCGGGGCTATTGGATGGGGGAATAAAGAAAGCGGAAAATTAGATGTTCAACCAGCGCTGCGCCTGGCCGGGCAGGTCGCTCATTTTGCCCACGCGGCGGGTGCATTCGGGCAGCGATTCGATGAACATGCGCCCGTAGCGTTTGGTGAGGATGCGCTTATCGAGCACTACGGCAATGCCGCGGTCCGATTCGGTGCGGATGAGTCGGCCAAATCCCTGGCGGAAGCGCAGAATGGCTTCGGGCAGGCTGTATTCGTTGAAGGGGTCTTCAAAGGTCTCTGAACGGGCGGCGATGATCGGGTCGGAGGGCACGTCGAACGGCAGGCGTGTGATCACCAGCACGGAAAGAGCCTCGCCGGGGATGTCCACGCCTTCCCAGAAGGAGCGCGTTCCTAATAAAACCGCTTTTTCCGAGGCTTTGAAATTTTCCAGCAGGCTGCTGGCCGACGCGCCTTCGCCCTGCTCGTAAACCTGAATCCCGTGGTCGGCCAGGAAAGGCCCGATGCTGGCAGAGGTTTTTTTGAGTTGGGCGTATGAGGTAAACAGAACCAGCATGCGCCCGCTGGTGGCCACGGCAAGGCTGCGAACGGTGTGTTCCAGGCTGCGCTGATAAGCGCTGGCATTGGCCGGTTCGGGAATGTCGTCGGTGATATAAAGCAGGGCGGCGGTTTCGTAATCGAAAGGTGAGCCTAAAGCAAGCTCATCGGCGTCGGAGGCGAAGAGGCGGTTGCGCAGGTAGTCGAACTCGCCGTTGGCGGTGAGCGTGGCCGAGGTAACGATCACGCTGGTTTTCTCCAGCCATAAGTATTTCTCCATCAGCGGGCCGATGTGCAGCGGGGCAATGTTGAGCGAAAGCTGGTTGCGGTTGGGCTTGACCTCGACCCAATAAATGGAGTCGGTGTTGGAATCAGTCACCATCGAAGCCATCTGCTGGTGCGTTTCACTCAAGCGCCGAAAAACGTTGGACAGGTTGCCCAGGCTGTCTTCCAGATCGTTATCCGAGGAGTCGGAATATGTTCCCAGCGATTTGATCAATTGGGTCAGCAGGTTGAGGAGCAGCTTGAAGGTCTCGCTGGCGGCGTCCCAGGCGATTTCCACTTCCGTCCAGGCAGGCTGGGTGCGGGTAGCCGGAGTAATGCGTTCCTGTTGGCCGTAGGCGCCCACCGGGCGACCTTCGCGCTGTTCTTGCAGGAAGAGATCGAGCGATTTGAAGAAGCTGGTGATGTCGTGCTCGAGGCGGAAGTTGAGATCGGTCTGGCGCACAACGGCCTGATTCAAGGCCGCGCCTTCGGCCGGGTTGATTTTGCCCATCAGCAGGCGCTCGATGTGGCCGAGGACGCCGGTGTTGGTGCCGCCCAGCTCTTTGAGCATGCGGAAAAGATCGGCCTGATTGACTTCAAAGCTCAACGAGCTGGTTACCGCCGATTCGAGATGGTGGCCTTCGTCGATAATGAGGTATTCGTATTCGGGCAGCACGCGGTTGCCGGTAGCTACATCGGCCAGCAGCAGGGCGTGGTTGACAATGACGATGTGAGAGCTTTCGGCCGCGCGGCGCGACTGGTAGAAGGGGCAGACCCCGCCCAGCTTGCTCAGGCACTTTTCCTGCTTGCAGCCTTCGTTTTCGGCGGAGAGGCGCATCCACACTTCGCGCTCAATCGGTCCGTTCAGATTAATCTGGTTGCGGTCACCGTTGCCGCCTTCATCCAACCAGACCAGAATCTTGGCCAAGACGCGCATCTCTTCCACCGTGTCGGGACCGCGCTGACGCATGGCTAACAGGCGCTGCGGGCAAAGATAATTGGAGCGGCCTTTCAATACCGTGGCGCGCAGATCCAGGTTGAGGGCGGCGGCCAGGTCGGGAACATCTTTGTTGATCAACTGGTCTTGCAGGTTAATGGTGTTGGTTGAGATCACCACGCGCATACCATTTTGAATCGACCACAAGGCAGCCGGAATGAGATAGGCAAAAGATTTGCCGGTGCCGGTGCCCGCCTCAACCATGAGATGGCGGCCATCGGAAATGGCCTTTGTAACGGCGCGCAGCATTTCTACCTGCTGCTGGCGCTGCTCGTAGCCCGCGAAGTAGGCCGAGAATGGCCCGCCGTATTCCAACAATGCCGAGACCTCTTCTGGGTCGAGGGGCGTGATCTGCCCGGCTGGCTCCAGGGGAATGCCATTATCAAATGGATGCAGCACCTGACTGGTGAGGATATGGCTTTTCTCGCCGGCTTTGACCGGTTCATAAGCGCGGTTTTTAAGAATACTTTGGAAAACATAAGACGCGCCCCAATCAAAAGGCTCGCTCAGGCGCACAAACTCCGCGATGCGCTCGAGGGGCAGCTGCATGGCGCGCTGCACCAGCGCCTGGTAGACGGCAGTGGTTAGCTGAGCGTCGTAGAGGGCGCGGTGCGCGTCGCCGGGAAGAATGATGCCCAGCGCCTGCCCCAGCGCCGATAGATTGTAACGCCCGGCGGTGGGCATCAGCACAGAAGCCAGCTCGTAGGTGTCGATCACCTGGTTGTTTTGCAGAATGCGGTTTCGCTGCAAAAAGGAAAGGTCAAACTGGATGTTCTGCCCAAGAATGGGTGAATTACCCACAAAATCGGCAAATTCCTGGATGACCTCTTGAATTTCGGGTGCCTTATAGACCATCTCATTGGAAATGCCAGTGAGTTGGGTGATGAAGGGCGGGATGGGCTGGCGGGGTTTGATGAGCGTGGTCCACTCATCTTCGACGCGCTTGCCGTTAAATCGGACAGCGCCGATCTCGATGATTTCGTCCCGATAGGGATCCAGACCGGTGGTTTCAATATCCAGGGCAACAATGGAAGGCATGCGAGGATTATACCACTCCAAAAGAGAGAAAATCGACGGATTTCAGAACAGATTTTCTGAACTAGCCAGGCGGCAGCGGCGATCTTGATTGTGATATGATATTGGCAGTGGACTGCCTGGCGCGGTCCTGGTTTTCTTCCCTTTTTTCAACTGAATCCACTTCACAGGAGCAGACAGGTATGCCAGATTACCAGACAGAAACGATGCGTTTGGCGTGCAATCCCGAATCAGGTTGTTTTGATATTTTCCCCCTGGGAAGTGGTAGAGAAGATCTGCCGCAAGTGGAAGACGCGCACATGCGGGTGGTCTATTGGCGAGAAAAGAAGCGGGTGGAATGGCTGAGCCGGAGCTGGACGCCAGTGAGCCGCTATGCCAACCAGGTAGAAGAGACCGCTCACGGGGAGACTGAACTGATTTTACTGGATGTGGGCGCGGATGAGGCGGGGTTGGCCGCCCAGATAACCTTTGGTTTGCCGCTGGAGCAGCCTTTTGTGATGTGGAAGATTAAAGTGACCAACCAGGGCGAAACGCCGCTGCGGATGGAACAGATGGATTTGCTGCGCATTGGGCAGGCAAGAGGGGGGAAAAAAAAGGGCAGCGTGTTGTTCCCCGGCGGGGGAAAGGCGCAGAACCTGGCGTTTTATTCGCATGGCTGGCAGTCGTGGTCGTGGACGGCGGCTTATGGACACGACGAAGCGGAAAAACGCAGCCGGCTGAAGTGGATTCAAAGCCCGCTGTTTATCAACGCGGGCACGCCCCAGCCGCGTCGGGCGGGCGATTACGCGGGCGATTTTTTTGGCGTGCTGGGCGACCGACAGCGGCGCGCGGCACTTTGGGTGGGCTTTTTGTCGCAGCGCGAGCAGTTTGGAACGGTAAAAGTTGAGCTAAACGATGAAATTAATTTGCGGGTATGGGCGAACTGCGACGGCGTGCTTTTAGACCCTGGAGAAAGCCTGGAAACCGACTGGGTGATGCTGCTGCCGCTGCATGTGGACTGCCCGGAAGAAGCGGCTGTCTACTTTGACGCGGCCGCGCGGGAGAACGGCGTTGGCGCGTTGAAGGAAATCCCGGCCGGGTGGTGCTCGTGGTATGAGTTTTACCAGAACATCAGCGAGGAGAAAATCCGCGCCAACCTGACGGTGATTGAAGCGATGAAACCCCGCCTGCCACTGGGGCTGGTGCAGATTGACGACGGTTTTGAGCACGAAGTGGGTGATTGGCTGACCTTTCGCGCGGGTTTTCCTGACGGTGTGGCGGGTCTGGCGGCGGATATTTCGCGGGCGGGCTGCCAGGCGGGGCTGTGGCTGGCGCCATTTATTGTGCATCCCAGGTCGGATGTTTACCGAGACCACCCGGATTGGCTGCTGCGTCAGCGTAACGGCCGCCCGGTGAATGCCGGATTTATCTGGAATGTGTTTACCAGCGCGCTGGATCTGACTCACCCACAGGCGCAGGCGTATGTGCGCGAGGTGGTTCAAACCGCCGTTCGGGAATGGGGCTTTGATTATTTGAAGCTGGATTTCTTATACGCAGCGGTGGTGAAGGGCGGTTGTTACCACGACCCGAAAAAAACGCGCGCTCAGGTATTGCGGGACGCGCTGAAACTGATTCGCGAGGCGGCCGGCCCGCAGACGACTTTGCTGGCCTGCGGCTGCCCGATCGGCTCGGCGCTGGGGCTGTTCGACGCGATGCGCGTGGGCGCAGACGTGAGCGGAAGCTGGCGCCCGGCCTACGGCGGACTGGATTTTCTGTTCCGCGAAGAGCCCAATATGCCCAGCGCACGCAACGCGATTCAAAATGTGCTGACGCGCGCGCCGATGCACCGGCGCTGGTTTATCAACGACCCGGACTGCCTGGTGGTGCGGGAGCGCAGCCAGTTGAGCCTGGCAGAGGTGCAGTCGCTGGCAACGGTGATCGGTTTGAGCGGCGGGTCGCTGCTGCTGTCTGATGATCTGCCGGGGCTGCCGGTTGAGCGGCTGGAAATCGCGCGGGCGCTGCTGCCGACCCTGCGTGAATCGATGGTGGTGACGGATTGGTTTGACCGGGTAAGCCCGGAGCGCGCGCGGGTAGATTTGCGCGGCGCGGCCGGGGAATGGTGGGTGGCCGGGGTGTTCAACTGGAGTGATCAGGCAAAAATGATGGAGGTGCAGCGCAGTGAACTGGCTTGCCAGCCCGGCCGCGTACTGGTGCGCTCGTTTTGGGATGGGAAAAGCTGGGTGAGCGAGGCGGATGACGCGCTGTTCCGCGGGTGGCTTGAGGCGCACGGCTGCGCTCTGTTGGCGGTGCGCCCTCTGCCGGAAGCCGCGCCCGCGTACGCGGGCAGCAGCCTGCATTTTTCCCAGGGAATGGAAGTGCAGGAGTGGCTTGTTCATAAGCAGAGCCTGTCCGCGCGGCTGGGTCTGGGGCGCAGCCTGGGCGGCGTGGTGGACCTTCACCTGCCGGGGCGCTTGACCAGCGCCGAGTGGAACGGACAGCACCTGCACGCTGAGCAGATGCCGGGCGGCGTTATGCGGTTTTCCGTCCCTGAAAGCGATGGCGGCTGGCTGACCGTTGCCTGGGAATGATTACTGGCCGTTCGCAGCGGGTTTGTGACCTTCGGCGAACTGGGTCTGGTAGAGGTGCGCGTACAGCCCGCCAGCCGCCAACAGACTGGTGTGATTGCCGCGCTCGACAATGCGCCCGCGATCTATCACCAGAATCTGATCGGCAGCCAGAATGGTGCTGAGACGGTGAGCGATGACGATGCTGGTGCGGCCAGCCATCACGCGGCGCAGAGCTTCTTGAATCAGGGACTCCGATTCGCTGTCGAGATGGCTGGTGGCTTCATCGAGGACGAGGATGCGCGGATTTTTGAGGATGACGCGCGCCAGGGCAAGTCGCTGTTTCTCGCCGCCGCTCAAGCGGTAGCCGCGCTCACCGACGATGGTGTTGTAGCCATCCGGCAGGGCGGCGATAAAATTGTGAATGTTGGCCGCGCGGGCGGCGTCTTCAATTTCCTGGTCGCTGGCGTCCAACTTCGCGTAGATTAAGTTGGTGCGGATAGTGTCGTGAAAGAGGTGCGTCTCCTGGGTGACCATGCCGATCATTGAGGAGAGAAAGTCCAATGACAGCTCGCGAATGTCCACCCCGTCCAGGCGCACGCAGCCAGCGCCAGGGTCGTAGAGGCGGGGAATCAGATAGGTGAGGGTGGTTTTGCCGGCCCCGGATGGGCCAACCAGGGCTACCAACTGGCCGGGATGGGCAGAAAAGCTGATATCTTCCAGGGCGGTTTCCCTCGCTTGCGAGAGCGCTGGGGCTGTCTGCGGCGCGTCTCCGGAGAGGACAGCCGAAACCTGGTCTACCTGGCCATATCGGCGCACGTCTTTAAGCAGGTTTTTTTCATCGATGCCGTAATGAAAAGTTACGTTCTCAAATGAAAGCTCTCCGCGCGGTTGGGTGATCGTTACCGGATGCGGGCTTTCCTGAATTTCCAGGGGGAGATCGATGACTTCAAACACGCGCTCAAAGCTGACCACTGAGGTGGCAAATTCCACGGGTGCGGTGGCTAATCCCTGCAGCGAACCGTACAGTGAAGAGAGATACGAACCAAAAGCCACAATCGTGCCGACGGTGAACGCTTTCTGGATGACGAAATACCCACCCAAACCGTACACCAGGGCGGTGCCCACCGCGCTGAGCAATCCGATGATGACGAAAAACGAATTGCCCACCACGGCGCGGCGAATACCCAGGTCGCGCACGCGGCTGGCGCGTTCGGTGAAACGCTCGTCTTCCAGGGTGGTGCGGCCAAAGAGCTTGACCAGCAGCGCGCCGCCGATGCTCAAGGTCTCGTTGATCATGGCGTTCATGCGCGCGTTGTGATCCATCTGCTCGCGGGCCAGGTCGCGCAGGCGGCTGCCCAGAGCGCGGGCGGCCAGCAGAAAGAGGGGCAAAATGACGATCGAGACGAGGGTGAGTCGCCATTCGAGGGTGAGCATCACCGCCAGCACCCCCACCACTTCAATCAGATCGGTGATGATGTTGACAATCGTGTTGCTGATGGCGTTCTGCGCGCCGACCACATCGTTGTTGAGGCGGCTCATGATTTCGCCGATGCGGGTGTGGGTAAAGAAGTTCAGCGACATGCGCTGGATATGGGAAAACAGCGCGACGCGCAAGTCAAAGATGACGCCTTCCCCGACTTGGGCGTTGAGCTTGCGGCGAATAACGTTGACCCCGCCGCCAATAGCCGGAATGAGGAGCAGTCCCAGAGAAAGGAGTACAAGCCGGTTCAGGTCTCCGGCGGGGATGGCGCGGTCAATCAGCTCGCGGATGATCAAGGGGGTAAGCAGGGTGAAGCCGGTGCCGACCAGAATCAGCAGGAGCATGCCCAGTATCTTCCAGCCGTAGGGACGGGCGTACGCGAGAACGCGCTTCATCAAAGCCCAGGTAACTTTGGTTGGTTCCGATTCCGAGCGGAAATAGTGCATCAATCCCATGCCGTGTGTGCCCATGTTTGCTTCCTTTCTATCCGTGGGTTGATTGTAACCGAATCAACCAAATGCGTCAGGTGAAATGTCCAAAGAAAACCGCCCGTTTCTGGCGTTGAAACGGGCGGAGAAATTCTTATTTCAGGGCTTCTTATTCAACTGGCTGCTTGGGTTCTTCCTGCGGGGCAGCAGCAACCTTGCGGGCTTTCCGCCGGCGCACCAGGGCGCGAATGGCGAGGAAGACCAGGTAAATGGGCAGTAAGATGAGCAGCAGCACCGGCAGGATGAAGAGCACTATCCAGATCAGGGCGTTGACAATGAACTGGAAGGCGTCGACCAGGGCCTGCAGGGCGTCGCGCGCCACACCCACGGGCTGCCAGCCGGCGACGGTGAGGGGTTCGACGGAGGCCTTGCTGATGATGCTGACGCTGATCGAAGACAGGCGCGAGGCTTCGTTGTAATAGTTGATCTGGCCTTGCAGCACTTCAATATCCTGGCGAACGCGAGTCAGCTCATTGAAGATTTGGAGAACGTCGTCGGTCTTGGTGGCAGAGGCCATGATTTCACGCAGTTGGGCTTCGGCTTCTTCCAGATTGCGCAGGCGGGACTGCAGGTCGGTGTATTCCTGGGTAACGTCCTGGCCGGATACGTTCTCATTGCGAATGTCGGTTTTGGGGTCTTCCACCAAACCTTTGACCCGATCGAGGGCGGAGGTCAGCCCATCAGCGGGCACGCGGATGGTGATGTCTCCGGCGGGGACTTCGACTCCCTGGCTGGTGTAGGACTTATACAGGTTGGAGCTGACGATGAAGCCGCCCATTGACTCGGCCATCTTGCCAATGGTATCCATCGCCACGGCGGGGTCGACCACCACAATCGACAGGCTGGCATTCTTGATGACGATGCGTTCCACGGCCTGGGCCTGAACGGTATCGCCGCTGTAGCTGTTAGCGGTAAAACCGGAATCCATTTCCATTGCAGGCGCGGCAGCAGCCGGGGCTTCCATCGGCATACTCTCGTAGCCTTTTTCTTCGGCGACCGCGTTTAAGGACCGCGTGGACGCGGCCGGAGAGCAGGCAGCCAGGGTCATGGCCAGGATAACAAGGGCGATCAGGGTTTTCTTTTTCATCTAATTTCCTCCTTTATTCCGCATGGGCGTTGTTTCTACTGTGTAGACGGTCAACCCGTAAAAAAGTTCCCTACCAGCCATAAGAAAGGCGCAGCGCGTGCCGGTCTGGCAGCCCGGCGCGGCGGATGCGTTCTTGCACCGTGGATACAGCGTATGAAGCCCTGCGGAATTCCCAACGTTGAGATGTGGTGTCATAAATGGCGTACGAAGAGCGGGGGTCGTGATCGCGGGGTTGGCCCACCGAGCCGGGGTTGATAATGGCGCGCGGTTTGAGGGTGATGGTCTGGTCTTCGTGGAAAATCTGCATCATCACCTCCGATTGGTCTTCTTTTTGAAAGAAAGCCAGTGGAAGGTGCGAATGGCCCACAAAGCAGAACGGTGTGGAAAAGAATTGAAAATTGGCGCGGGCGGTGTAGGTGTCCAATACATATTCCCACACCGGGTTGCGCGGGCTGCCGTGCGCCAGCGTTACCTGGTCCAGCGTTTGCGCCTCTGGGAGTTTGAGCAGAAAGCGCCGGTTTGTTTCGGTCAGTGTTTGCTGAGTCCAGAGGGTGGAAAGCTGGGCGTCATAATTGAACGATTCCAGTTCCAGTTCACCCAAAGCAGCGGCGTCGTGATTGCCGAGGATGCAAACCAGGTTGGGTAGCGAGCGCACCAATTCAACGCATTCATTGGGATCGGGACCGTACCCCACAACATCTCCCAGACACCAGACGGCGTCAAACGAGCCGCAGTCGGCGAGCACAGCCTCCAGGGCGGTCAGGTTGGCGTGGATATCGGAGATGATCAGTACTTTCATAAAGGATCAGGGCAGGCGGAACTGAAGCTCGTATTGGGCGGTATCTTGCTCTGCCAGAAGGGAATTTTCTCCGGCGATCATGATCCACGAAGTGCCCGGCTTCAGCGGCAGCGGATTGCCGTCGCTGGTGAAGAACTGGATGGGCTGGTCGGTGCCGGGGGTTTTCCAGATGGCCTCGATCATTTGTCCATCGCGGAAGAGCACGGCGCGTTTGCCTTGGGCGTTGTTCCACAGGGCGATCTCGTGCAGCGTGGGGGCCAGTTCGTTGTAAGGCGCAAAGAGGATGATGACGTTGTCGCGGGTGAGCTGCTGGCCGGTGTTGCGGTCCGTCAGCTCTACGGTGGAAATATTATTGTTGACGTCAGCAGTCTCCATCCAGGCCAGGTACTGCCCGCGTTCGGCGTCGTAGCGCCACTGGCTGAAGTTATAGGCGTTATATTTGAGGGTAACTTGCTGGCCGGGCTGGCCGCTGGGCGCTACCGAGTAGAAATACATCCCGTCCAGATTCTGGCGGGCCACATCCACGCCGCGGTTGGCGGCATATTGGCTGAAGGCGGCCGAATTGGCGAAGACGCTGATGACGGTGTGCTGGCCGTCGTCGCAAATCGCCGGGCAGCTATCGCCCATCTGGGTGATGGCGCGCAGGCCGAGATTGTTGTACAGCACCGGAAATACTTTGTTGGGGTCGGCGCTGACAAAGCCAAGCACGCCCTGGTAAAGGCGGGTGAGCTGGGCATCGACCAGACGGCCGGAGCGCATCGGGCCGATCTTCTCCGCGTCTTGCCCGTAGTAAACGGCCATGAAGCGGTTGGTGCCTTCACCGATATAGTAATCAAAGACAATATCGGCCGAGGAGAGACCGGCGTGCGGGCGGCCTTCGCGCGGGAAGTTGGCGACTTTAATCATCAACGGCCGCCGATTGAGGATGGCGGGGTCTTCCACTTGCAGGCCGGTGAGCGGGTTGGTGTTTTCGGAGAAACCAGAAGGCCCAACCTGAATGGGTGTGGCGGTGGGGGTGGGAATGGGTGTGGACGTGGGCACCGGTGTGTTGGTTGCTGCCGGGGTTACCGGCTGGAAGGGTGTTGAAGAAGCGTTGACCGAAGCGTCCTGGTCGCTGCCGGAGGCGTCGGTTTTGGGGCCAACACCGGCGGCCTGACAGGCGCTGAGCAGAAGGAGGATCAATACGGCTGCGATAGTTGTTTTCTTGAACATAAATTCCTGCCTGTATTCGGGTCCTTTCAGGGAATGTCAAACAAGCATTGCCATTGACCTGGTGAGGATTGGTTGAACTCTGAACTCTTTCCGGCCACCACAACCCATGTGTTACCGGGTTTGAGCTGCATGGGGAGCCCTTGCTGGTTGAAGAACTGAATGGGATGGTCGCGCAGGGGGGCTCGCCAAAACCCATCGACCATCAATCCGTCGCGAAAGAAAACCGCACGCTGCATTTCTGTATTATCCCAGATTTCCACATCGTGCAGACGATAATTGTACTCAATATAGTTGGCAAAGAGAATAACCACATTGGAAAATGCCAACTGCTCGCCGGTGAGTTGGTCTACCAGCGGGATGAGGGGGTATTCATCGCCCTGATCCCAGGACTCAATCCAGCGCAGGTATTTGCCGCTCTGGTCATCGTAGCGCCACTCGCCGCGATTCCAGCGGATGTACTGCACCAGCACCGACGCGCCGTACTGGCTGGTTTGGGGCGGGGTTTCGCTGAAGAGCATGCCGCGCAGGTCGGGGCGGGTGTTCTCGACGCCGTGGCGCGAGGTGAATTCGGTTACGGAGGCCGAATCGACATAGACGCCGGTGGCGCTGTGGGTCAGCTCGCCGCAGATGGGCGGGCAGGGGGCGTTGAGGTTGGAGATGGCGCGCATGCCCAGTTCGGTGAGGATCTTTTCGTCCACGCGCTCATCGGCCGAGCCATAAACGAGGACGCCGTGGTACATATTGACCAATTGCGGGTCGATCAGGCGGCCCGAACGCAGCGGCCAGGCTTTGGGGGTGTCTTGTCCATAAAAGACTGCCAGAAAGCGGTTCATGTATTCGCCGATGTAATATTCAAAAACCAGATCAGCGTACGAAAGCCCGGCGTGCGGGCGGCCAGGCCCAGCCGGGAAGTTGGAGACTTTGATCATCACCGGCAGGCGGTTCAGGTTTTCGGGGTTCTCGACCGGAAGGCCGGTGAGGGGGTTGACCTCAGGAGACAGGTGGGCGGCGGGAGCGTGGCAGCCGGCGCCTGGGGGGTTTCCAGGGGAGAGGAGCCGAGCAGCGCGGGCAGCCCGGCCTGGCAGCCAGCCGCTGAGACCAGCGTGGGAAGGAGGAGGAGTGTCAGCAGCAGGCGGGGCAGCTTTACAGCCATTCCACCAGCCTTTGCACAATGCGACCGGCGACTTCGCTTTTGGATAAGAGCGGCAGGCTTTCGGGCTCTGCCGTGGGGGTGAGGAACACAACGCGGTTGGTGTTGACCTCGAAACCGGCATCGGCAGCCGAGATGTCATTGGCGACAATCATCTCCAGGCGCTTGGCTTGCAGCTTGGCGCGCGCGTTTTCCAGCAGATTCTGGCTTTCGGCGGCAAATCCGATGACAACCCGCGGGCGCTGCAGCGTCTGCCTTTGGGCGGCAACCGCGGAAAGAATGTCGGTGGTGGGGCGCAGCTCAATGGCGGGCGGCGCGCCGGATTTTTTGATCTTCTGCGGCGCGGCCTGCACGGGTTGAAAATCGGCAACGGCGGCGGACATGATCAGCGCGTCGGCCTGGGCTGAGGCAGAAAGCACCGCGTCGCCCATCTGCGCGGCGGTTTCCACCGAAAGGACCTCTGCGCCGTACGGCAGCGGCAGTTGGGTGGGCGTGGTGATGAGGGTTACCTGCGCGCCCGCGTCGAGGGCGGCCTGGGCGACGGCGTATCCCTGGCGGCCGGAGGAGCGGTTGGTGATGACGCGCACGGGGTCAATCGGCTCGCGGGTGCCGCCGGCGGTGATCACAACCTTTTTGCCCTGGAGCGGACCGCCGCGGCTGAGGGTAAAGCGGATGAGGCCGAGAATCTCCTGCGGATCTGCCAGACGGCCAACCCCCACCAGACCAGAGGCGAGATGCCCGGCCGCCGGGCCGACAAAGAGCGCGCCGCGCTGCTGCAGCGTTTCCACATTAGCCTGGGTGGCGGGGTGGCTGTACATGCCGGCGTCCATCGCCGGGGCGATGATCAACGGGCAGGACGCTGCCAGATGCGTAACGGAGAGGAGATTGTCGCCAATGCCATTGGCCAGTTTGGCCAGGGTATTGGCCGAAGCGGGGACGATGACCAGCAGGTCGGCGCCGCGGGCGATGCCAATGTGGGTCACATGCGCCTGCCCGCCCCACAGGTCGGCCTCGGTGTAGGCGGGGCGGCCGGTAACCGAGGAAAAGGTGAGCGGGGTAACAAATTTCTGCGCCGATTCGGTGAGCACCACGTCCACCTGCGCGCCCCATTGGGTGAGGCGCGAGGCGATCTCAGCGGCTTTGTAGGCGGCGATGGAGCCGGTAACACCCAGGACGATTTTTTTGCCTTGAACGGGATTATTCATGCTGGTTCATTTCCCATAAAATGCGCAGCCCGTCCAGGGTGAGCCAGGGGGCGATGATATTAATCACGTCTGTTTCTTTGGCCACAATTTCCGCCAGGCCGCCGGTGGCGATGACCTTCATTTCTGGCCCCAGCTCGGCACGAAAACGAGCCACCATGCCTTCCACCAGGGCGACATAGCCAAACAGCAGGCCGGATTGAATGGCGTGCACGGTGTTATAGCCGATCACCGAAGGCGGGCGCTGCAATTCCACGCGGGGCAGCTTGGCGGCGCGCATGAAGAGCGCGTCCGCGGCGATGCCAATGCCTGGGGCGATGGCCCCGCCCAGGTACTCGCCCTGCGCGTTGATCGCGTCGAAGGTGGTGGCGGTGCCAAAGTCGACCACGCAGGCCGGGCCGCCATAAAAGGCGTTCACCGCGACCGCGTCCACAATGCGGTCTGCGCCGACGGCTTTGGGGTCGTCGTAGCGGATGGTGATGCCAGTATTGATTTTGTCATCCACGGTGAGAATGGGAACCTGCAGATAAATTTCGCAAGCCTTGACGATGCGGCCGGTCAGCGGGGGCACGACCGAAGCCAGGCAGATGCCGTCCAGTTGTTTGGGGGAGCAGCCGCTGTGCTGCAGCATGCCGAGGATTTGCAGGCCGTATTCGTCCGGCATGCGGTCATGATCGGTGGCGAGACGCCAGCGGTTGCCCAGTTTGGAGCCTTCGTATAAACCCAGGGTCAGGTTCGTGTTACCAATATCGATGGTCAGCAGCATGGGTGTCCTCATTCGTTTGTATTGGATTACGTTCTTAATTCTAACCCAAAATGAGGTTTATACAATTGTGGGAAGAAGAGGAAAGTAAGTTGCGAGGTCTGTATCCCCATATCAACAGGATTTTCAGAAAGATATGAAGCCCTCGCAAGATTGAAAGGGATGGTCTTGCGCTGCGGTAGACATTCATGTTGCCTGCGCGCCATTGGCAATTCATGGATGGTGGGTTACGGGCGGAAGTAACGTGATTTTTGACTCACGGTAGATTTTCCGCCCTCCACACCACCCTACGCAGGCGATATTTGGTTTTATCCGTCGGGTTTCGGACGTTGTGTCCTCAACCCGACCTACAAGAATCGCGACTTCCATATTACCTGAGCCCCATAGGCAATTCATTGCTGGTGGGTGTCGGGCGGAAGCAAAGTATGTTTTTGACTCACAGGAAATTGTCCGCCCTTCACGCCACCCTGCGCAGGCGTGATATCGTTTCGATATGAATTTCCCCGCCTTCTCGTTCATTTACGAGTTTCATCAATCTGGATTCATCTGCATTATACAAGAGCTATTCGATCAGCGAAAGCCGGGGATGCCCAAACAGAAATAAAAAAATCAGTCCTCCCCGGACAATCAGGAAGGACTGAGTCTCAAATCAGCAAAAGCTGGATGCGGTTATTGGTTTTTCATTAATTGCTCGATGCGGGTCTCACCGGTGTTGTAATATTTGGCCTGCGGGTGATGGATGACAATCGCGGCGGTGGACTGCTCCGGCACAAGCTGGAAGGCTTCGGTGAGGGTCATACCCAGTTCTTTTTCGGCTGGCAGCAGGGCGAATACCTTTTGGTGATCGTCCAGGTCGGGGATGGCCGGGTAGCCCCAGGAGTAGCGCTTGCCGCGTTCCGGCTCGAGCGCCAGTTCGCTGCGGATGTGGCGGTGCAGATATTCGGCGGCGGCTTCGGCCACCTGCACGCCCAGGCCGTGAACGAAGTAGGCTTCGGCGTAATCGCCTTTGGATTGCAGCCGCTCAAAGCGCTCGGTGGCCTGCTGGCCCACCGTCACCACCTGGAAGGCGGCCACGTCCATTTGTGATGAGCCCACCGGCAGGAAGTAGTCGGCCAGGCAGAGCTGTTCGCCGCTCTCCTGGCGCGGGAAGGCGAAACGCAGCAGCTCTTCGGGCGTGGATTCCAGGTCCGACTGCGGGTCGTAAATCACCAGCTCGTCGCCGTCCGATTGGGCTGGCCAGTAGCCGTAGATGCCCTGCGGGCGCAGCCAGGGGTCTTGCAGGGCTTCGCGGCGCATGCGGTTGAGGCGGGCTTCAAATTCGGCTTCCAGGCGGGTCCATTCTTCGCCGTGGGTGTTTTTGGCGCCCCACGAGAGGCGGTAAAGCTCGTTCTTTGAAATGCACTGGAAGACGGCATCCAGGGGCATATCGCGCACCACGCGCACGCCCCATTGGGCAATCTGTGGTACGCTGGGGGCTGGCTGCACGGAAACAGAGCGCCGTCCGGCGCCCGAAGCGTTTCGCGGGCGCTCCACGCGGTTCAATTCCATCTGCGATTCGCGCTGAATTTTTTGCACCAGACCGGCGCGTTTCTGCGGGTGGATGAGATCATCCATTGTGGAGAGGCCCTCAAAGGCGTCTTTGCAGTAGAAAACGCCCGGCTGGTAAACCTGGTTGTCTTCCGTAACGAGGATGCGGCGGCCAAATTTGCGGTTGATGGCCGCGCCGCCAATCAGGACGGGGAATTCCAGTGAACGGCGGTGCAGTTCGTTGACGATCAGCGGCATTTGTTTGCTGGTGTTGACCAGCAGGGCGCTGAGGCCAATGGCAGTGGCATTCACTTCCACCGCTTTGGAAATGATGGTTTCGGCGGGAACCTGCTTGCCCAGGTCAATGACGGTATAACCGTTGTTGGCAAGGATGGTTTTCACCAGGTTCTTGCCAATGTCGTGCACGTCGCCGTAGACAGTGGCGAGGACGATGGTGCCTTTGGTAACGCCTTCCACTTTCTCCAGATAGTTCTCCAGGTGAGAGACGGCTTTCTTCATCACCTCGGCCGATTGGAGCACGAAGGGCAGGATCAATTCCCCCGCGCCAAAGCGGTCGCCCACTTCTTTCATGCCGGGGAGCAAAACATTGTTGAGAATCTCCACGGCGGTTTCGTGGCGGGTGGCGCTGGTGGGCCGGGCAATGATTTCGTCAATGTCCTGCTCGATATTGTCTTTATCGCGGTGCAGGATGCGCCACTGCAGGCGTTCTTCGGGCGTGAGCGCGGCCAGAATGGCTGCCCGCGATCCGCTGGCCTGATCGCTGCTCACGCTGACCGACTCAAAGTGCTGGATGAGGGCCTGCAGGGCGTCGGGACGGCGGTTGAAGATGAGGTCTTCGGCCAGAGCGCGCTCTTCGGCAGAAATTTCTGCGTAGGGGCGAATGGATGCCGGGTTGACGATGGCCATATCCAGGCCGGCCTGCACGCAGTGATAGAGAAAAACGCTGTTCAGCACGCCGCGCGCGGACGCGGAAAGTCCAAAGGAAACGTTGCTGACCCCCAGCGAGGTGAGCACGCCGGGGAGCTCCTGCTTAATCAGGCGGATGCCCTCAATCGTCTCCATCGCGGACTGGCTGAACTCGGCGTCGCCGGTGGCGAGGGTGAAGGTGAGGTCATCGTAGACCAGGTCGGCGGGCTGCAGGCCGTGCTCATTCACGGCGATGTCGTAAATGCGCCTGGCAATTTCCAGCTTGCGCTGGGCGGTTTTGGCCATGCCCTGCTCGTCAATGGTCAGCACGATCACGGCGGCGTTGAAGCGTTTGGCCAGGGCAAAGATCTGATCGGCTTTTTCGCGCCCAGCTTCCAGGTTGGTGGAGTTGATCAGGCTGCGGCCGGGGTTGGTCTTCAGCGCGGTTTCAATCACGTCCAGCTCGGTAGAGTCGATGACCAGCGGCGCGGTCACTACCGGTGAGAGCAGCTTAATCACGCGGCGCATGATGTCTTTTTCATCGGCGCGTTCGGTGAGGGCCACGCACAGGTCGAGGGCGTGCGCGCCGCCTTCCAACTGCTCATTGGCAATGGAGAGGACCTCGTCCCATTTTTCTTCGAGGATGATGCGCTTGAATTTGCGGCTGCCCTGGGTGTTGAGCCGCTCGCCGATCAGCAAAGGTTTGGGCTCCTGGTGCATGGGCGAAGCCTGAATGGCCGAGGCCAGGCGCGGCTCAGGCTGCTGGGTGCGCGGCTGGGGCTGATGCCCGCGCAGGGCTTCGACCACTTTTTTAAGGTGTTCGGGGGTGGTTCCGCAGCAGCCGCCGACGATGTTGACATTAAACTTGTTGACAAAGTCCGACAGCTCCAGGGCGAAAGGCTCAGGTTTGAGCGGGTAAACGGCCTTGCCATCCACATTAAGGGGCAGGCCGGCATTGGGAATGCAGGATACGGGGATGGGCGAATTTTCGCCCAGGAACTGGATCGGTTGGCGCATGTGCTCGGGGCCGGTGGAGCAGTTGAGGCCGATCACGTCGATGGGCAGGCCTTCCAGAATGGCGGAAACGGCCTGAATATCGGTGCCGAGGAGCATGCGGCCGGTGGTGTCGAGGGTTACCTGGGCCTGAATGGGCAGCCAGATGCCGGTCTGCTCAAAGGCCAGTTGAACGCCCTGAATGGCGGCTTTGACTTCGAGAATATCTTGCGAAGTCTCAATCAGAATCAGGTCGGCCCCACCGCTGATCAGCGCGGCGGCCTGCTCGCGGAAGAGATCGGCGAGCTGGTCGAAGGTGATGTTGGAAAGCTCGGGGTCGTCCATTGAGGGCAGCTTGCCGGAGGGGCCAATGGAACCAGCCACAAAGCGCGGTTGTTCGGGGGTGCTGAATTCGTCGGCCACGCGGCGGGCAAGCTGCGCGGCGGCAAAGTTGATTTCGGTTACGCGGTCTTGCAGGCCGTATTCGCTGAGGGTGAGACGGTTGGACCGGAACGTATCGGTTTCGATGACATCCACGCCCACCTCAAGAAAGGAGCGGTGTACGGCTTCGACCACCGCTGGCTTGCTGATCACCAGAAAATCGTTGCAGCCTTCCAGTTTCTCGCCGCCGAAATCCGCGGCGGTGAGGTTGAAATTTTGCAGGCTGGTGCCCATCGCGCCGTCAAAGACGAGAACGTGATCCTTCATGCGATCCAGATAGCGCCGGTTGGTATATTTTCGTTCCATTCGCATTGCTCCGCTTAACAGTTTGAAGTGAAATATTAAAAAATGCCCCTCACGCCCAAGGTGAAAGAGGCAGGATATGCTGAGAACACATTCATCTTTCAGATACCCTACCGGGAGGTAGTCTCTGCCGGAATTGGCACCTGCAAACAGCGGTTGCCGAGGTTTCTACGGGCCGGTCCCTCCACCTCTCTGGATGATGTGGGGAAAATTCATCCGTATTGAATTGCTTTCGATTGTAACACAAGAAGAAAGAATTGGAAGATGGTTCGCGGAGCCGCAAAAAAAGCACTTTGGCAATGACAGGCGTGAGCTTGTTTTACCGTCCAAGCTGGTGAAAGCCGTGAAGCCTCAACTGCGCGGGATGGGATATAATTTACTAAAATGACAATCAGGTGAATGCATGAAGTTTCCTTCATTGAGAAAAATGGCCCTGAGCGGGCTGGTTCTGGCGCTGGTCGGCTGGATTGGGCTGTATGTCATCCTGTTTCAGACCTTTCCAACCCTGTGGCCGCGTTGGTTGTTCTTCTTTTTCTTAACGCTGGCCTTGAGCGGCACCGCGCTGCCGGTGATCGGGTTTTTTCACCGGCGGTTTCCCACCACACCACCCGCGCGCGGCGATACGATTGTGCGCCAGGCGATCTGGGTGGGGGTGTATGGGAATCTGCTGGCGTGGCTGCAGTTGGGCCGGGTGCTGAACCTGGCGCTGGTGGTGTTTATGGCGGCCGCGTTCCTGATCATCGAATTTCTGCTGGGATGGAGAGAGCGCAGCCAGTTCCACCCGGAAAGTGAAGCCCATGACGAATCCGCGTGATCTGCCGGCGGTGGACAGCCTGCTGCAGCACAAACAGGCGGCAGAATTGGTGGCAGAATACGGCCGGGGGCAGACGCTGAACGCCATCCGCGAAGAGCTGGCAGCCTTAAGAGAGAGCATGCTGGCCGGTGAGGAAATCACGCTGCCCAAAAACGGCGGAATTTTGGAAGCGGCCAAAAAGCGCTTGCAGAAGCAATTTCAGCCCACCCTGGAGGCGGTGATCAATGCCACCGGGGTGGTTCTGCATACCAACCTGGGGCGGGCGCCGCTCTCAACCGTGGATATGCAGCAGCTTGCCGTTTTGTTGAGCAGTTACAACACCCTCGAATTTGACCTGGAAAGCGGCAAGCGCGGCTCGCGCAGCGTGCACGCCGAAGCCCTGATCCGCAGGTTGACCGGCGCTGAAGCGGCGCTGGTGGTGAACAACAACGCGGCCGCGGTGCTGCTGGCGCTTTCGGCGCTGTCGAAGGGCAAGCGGGCAATCATTTCGCGTTCGCAGTTGGTGGAAATTGGCGGGGGGTTCCGCGTGCCGGATGTCATGCGGCAGTCGGGCGCGAAGCTGGTGGAAATTGGCACGACCAACCGCGTAAACCTGCAGGACTATGAAGAGGCGCTGGAAGAGCCGTCCGCTCTGGTGGTGCGGGCGCACCATTCCAACTTCAAGCTGGTTGGGTTCACCCACGAACCTGATTTCGCGGCGATTGTGAAGGCAGCCCACGCGCGCGGCGTTCCCGTGCTGGATGATCTGGGTTCGGGCGCGCTGCTGGATACGAGCCGTTACGGCCTGGCGCACGAGCCAATGGTGCAAGAGTCGCTGGCGGCCGGCGCGGACCTGGTGTGCTTCTCCGGCGATAAACTGCTGGGCGGTCCGCAGGCCGGCATTCTGGTTGGCAAAGCCGATCTGGTGGCGAAGGTCAAACGCCATCCGTTGGCGCGGGCCGTGCGGGCGGATAAGTTCTGCCTGGCGGCGCTGGCGGTGACGCTGGAACATTATCTGAAGGAAGAGGCGGAGCGCGCCATCCCCATCTGGGTGATGATTTCCGCTCCGTTAAAGCAATTGGAGAAGCGGGCCAGGCACTGGCAGGCAAGCCTGGGCGCGGGCGAAGTGGTGGAGAGCGTTTCCACGGTAGGGGGCGGCAGCCTGCCAGAAGAAACCCTGCCCACATACGCTCTGGCGCTGCGTCCGCCCAAGCTGGCGGCATTCCAGAAAGCGCTGCGGCAGATGAGCCCGCCGGTCATCGCGCGGGTGGAAAATGACCAGGTGCTTTTCGATCCACGCACGGTGTTGCCAGAGCAGGAAGGCGCGCTGTTGGTGGGTTTGGCCAACGCGCTCGCGATGGGCGCGGGAGGACGGTTCAAAAAGGAAGAACAGGAATGAAACAAGAGCTGGATGCATTGATGCAGGTTGAAAATGTGGACGCGCTGATGGTGCTGGGCGCCGGATTTCACAACCCCTATATGGTGTATTTGACCGGCGGAGGGCACCTGACCCAGGCGCTGGTGATCAAAAAGCGGGGGCAATCCCCGGTTTTGTTTCATGAATCGATGGAGCGCGGAGAAGCGCAGAAAACCGGATTGAAAACAGTCAACCTGAAAAACTACCCGGCGGCTGTCTATCTGCAGGAATGCGGCGGAGATCACTTGAAGGCCAGCGCGCGGCGCATGGAAAAAATCCTGCAGGATTTCCATCTGACAGAGGGACGAGTGGCCTTGTTTGGAGAGCAAGACGCGGGCCTGACCGCCAGCCTGTTCGCTGAACTACGCGTGCGGATGCCGGCGTTGGAATTCTTTGGGGCGTCGCGGGGGGGGATTCTGATGCGGGCGATGGCCACCAAAGATGAAACAGAACTGGCGCGCATCCGGCGCGTGGGGCAGGCGACTGCCCGCGTGGTGGGCAACACGGCCGATTTTTTGAGCGGCTGCCCGGTGAAGGCCGGCGCGCTGGTAAACCGGGATGGATCGCCGGTAACCATTGGACAGGTGAAGCGCAAGATCAACCTGTGGCTGATGGAAGAGGGCATGGAAAACCCCGAAGCGACCATCTTTGCGATTGGGCGCGACGCGGCTCTGCCGCACAGCAGCGGCACCGACAGCGATCTGCTGCAATTGGGCAAAACGATTGTCTTTGATATTTTCCCGTGCGAAGAGGGTGGGGGGTACTTCCACGATTTTACGCGCACCTGGTGCCTGGGGCACGCTCCCGATGAGGTGCTGCGCCTGTATGAGCAGGTGCTGGATGTTTACCAGCGCGTGACTCACGCGCTGACGGTGGACACGCCCTTTTCAGCCTACCAGAAACTGGTGTGCGAATGGTTTGAAGAAATGGGGCATAAAACGGTGCTGAGTGAACCGGCCACTGAAGAAGGCTATGTGCATGGTCTAGGTCACGGTGTGGGTTTGCATGTGCATGAGCTGCCGTTTTACACCCCTTCGGAGGGGAATGAGAATATGCTGCGGCCGGGCAATGTGATTGCCGTGGAGCCGGGCCTGTATTACCCGGATTTGAGTATGGGCGTGCGCCTGGAAGACACCTATTGGATTGACGACCACGGCAGTTTTCAAACGTTTGTGGATTACCCGAGGGATTTGATTTTACCGGTAAAGCAATCATGACTGATGCAAGCAAAGGATATCTATGATGGATGAGCAGATTTTTCCCCCCGCGCGAATTTTGGGTATTGAAAGCTCTTGCGATGAGACCTCGGCGGCAGTGATTGCCAACGGGCGTGAACCGCTTTCGATTGTCACCGCGACCCAAATAGAAATGCACGCCCAGTTTGGGGGCGTGTTTCCCGAGGTGGCTTCGCGGCAGCATATTAAAACTGTGTACGGGGTGATCGAACAAGCCTTGCAGCAGGCGCACATGAGCCTTTCGGACGTGGACGCAATCGCGGTCACGCTGGGGCCAGGGCTGGCCGGGTCACTGGTGGTGGGAGTGAACGCGGCCAAAGGGCTGGCCGTGGCTTCTGGGCTGCCGCTGGTGGGCGTGAATCACCTGGAAGGGCATATCTACTCGGCCTGGCTGCGCCCACCCGAAATGGCGGATCTGCCGCCCGCCCCACAGTTCCCGCTGCTGGCGCTGCTGGTCTCAGGCGGTCACACGGAATTGAATCTCATCACCAACCATCTTGAATACCAACGTCTGGGCGGAACCCTGGACGACGCGGCCGGCGAAGCCTTTGATAAAGTGGCGCGCCTGCTCGGGCTGCCTTATCCGGGTGGGCCTTCGATTCAGGAGGCAGCCAAAAACGGTAATCCGCGCACCTTCCAGTTCCCGCGCTCGATGTTGGAAGGCACTTGGAACTTTTCGTTTTCGGGGCTGAAAACAGCAGTGCTACGCGCGGTGCAAAACTTTAAGAATGACCCCGAAAACCTGCCGGTGAACGACCTGGCGGCCAGTTTTCAGACCGCGGTGGTGGATGTGCTGGTGTCGAAAACGTTGGCAGCGGCCAAAGCCTACGGTGCTAAAGAAATTTTGCTGGCCGGCGGCGTCTCGGCCAACGCGGCCCTGCGCGAAGGCTTTCGCAAGCACAGTCCGATCAAGGTAAATATCCCTGATTTGTCTTACTGCACGGACAACGCGGCCATGATCGCCGCCGCGGGATACTTCCGCTTTGTGGCCGGGCATGTGAGTGACCTGGATGTGGATGTGCTGCCCAATCTATCGCTGTCGTAAGCCTTTCGTTTCCTGACAGCCATTTGTAACCTTACAGAGAGACCTGCATCTAAATGACAGAACCATTAGAACTTTCCATTTCCATCGATGTTCTGAAGGCCGGCAATAAAGCCGAGTTCGCGAAGCTGGTCAACCAGTATTCCAATTCGGTGTACCGCATCGCATTGAAAATTTTATCGGACCCCAGTGATGCTGAAGATGTGCTGCAAGAGACGTTTATTAAAGCCTTTCGCGCGCTGCCCGGTTTTGAGGGCCGCTCCAGCATCTCCACCTGGTTGTTTCGCATCGCGACCAATGAAGCCCTGATGCTGGTTCGCAAGCGCAAACCGGATTTTGTGCTGGTCGACGAGCCGGACGCGCCGGACGAGGACGAAAACAGCGGGCAGGTACAGCTCACCGATTGGTGCTGTATGCCTGAGGCCGAACTGATGAGCGATGAATCGCGGCGGCACCTGGAAGAGGCCGTGCAAGACCTGACACCCGCGCTGCGCGCCGTGTTTGTGCTGCGCGACATTGAAGGTCTTTCGATTAAAGAAACCGCGGAGGCGCTGGACGTGAGCGAACAGGTGGTCAAAACCCGCCTGCTGCGCGCCCGGCTGCGCCTGAGAGAAGATTTGAGCCGGTATTTTGGTGGCAAGATGGCGGAGAGGTTGGAAAAATGAGCAAGAAAAAGTGCTGCAGCGAGCTGCTGAATACGATTAATGATTACCTGGATGGGGAATTAGACGGCGAAAAATGCCGTGACCTGGAACAGCATCTGAAGGATTGTGTGGATTGCAGTACCATTACCAACACCATGCGCAAAACGTTGGAGCTGTATCACGAAGCGGGCAAGCAGGAATGTCTGCCAGATGACGTGCGTGACCGCTTATTTGCCTGCCTGGAATTGGGTGATTTCAAAGAATCGAAGTAACTTTTCTTCACGGGGTGCATCTAAAGAGAAATTTCAATATGGAAAAGGAACAAGAAGACAATTCAGGAACACCCCCAATGCGGATTGAAATCGCGCAGATTGCGGAGACCAAGGATTGCCAGAGCTTGAAAGCGGGAAGTTTATGCCCGAAATGCAAAGAGAACTTCCTGGATTACGACGGGATGCTCAACCTGGTATGCGCGAAGTGCGGTGTGATGGATAGCGGGGGCTTCACCTGATAGTCTTCTACCTCTGTCCGGTGCGGACAGCCTGATCCAAACCTTTTGTGGAGAAAAACCAATGGAAAAGATGCTAAACCAAGATATTCGCAAACAGATTAAGGACTTATTTGCTGATCTCAAAGCGCCCGTAGCTGTGCTGTTTTTCGGCAGCAAAGTTCAGAGTTGTGATTACTGCAAAGAAACCGTTCAACTGCTCGAAGAGGTGAGCGAGCTTTCTGACCTGATTGAATTAAAACAGTATGACCTGGAAGAAAACGCCGAGCTGGCCAAACAGTTCAGCGTGGACAAAGCCCCGGTTGTGGTGCTGGCGGGTAAGAATGGTGATGAAATTGTTGATTACGGCGTGCGTTTCGCGGGTATTCCAGCGGGGCACGAGTTCACCTCTCTGATTCAAGGTTTATTAATGGTTGCGAACAGCGATTCGGGATTGGATGACAAAACCAAAGCCATGCTGGCGAAGGTGACTGAGCCGCTGCATTTTTATGTGTTTGTAACCCCCACCTGCCCATACTGTCCGCAGGCAGTGATTCTGGCGCACCGCATGGCTTTTGAAAATCCGCTGGTGCAGGCCGAGATGGTGGAAGCGATGGAATTTCCTGAGCTTTCCAACCAGTTCGGCGTGAGCGGCGTGCCGCATACGGTGATCAATTTTGGCGCGGATGAAGTGGTTGGGGCCGTGCCCGAAGCGCATATGCGCGAACGTTTGACCAAATTGATGCAGAGCGCGTAACTTACTGGCTAGCGCAGTCAAAGATCACAAAAGGAGAGACTGATGGAGGGAAAAGTAACCTGGCGGCAGGGTATGAGCTTCACTGGAGAAGCCGCTTCCGGATGGCGGATACCGATAGGAACTTCACGCGATCACGGCGGCCATGATGATGGCGCGGCGCCAATGGAACTGATGGCGATGGGACTGGCGTCTTGCAGCGGCATGGACGTGATTTCCATTCTGAAAAAGAAACAGCAAGCCGTTACCGATTTTGAAGTCAAATTTCAAATTGAACGGGCCAAGGATCACCCCAAAGTCTTCACGCACATCGTATTGGAGTATGTGGTGACCGGTCATTCGGTTGACCCGGCGGCTGTGGAACGCGCGGTGGAACTTTCTACCACAAAATACTGCCCGGGGTACGCAATGATGAAACAGGTCGTGCCGATTGAAGTGAAAATCAGCGTGCTGGAAGCATAGAAGCAAAAAAAAGAAAAAACTGTCCGATTTTCGTCGGACAGTTTTTTTGTTGGTTGAGTGAACTTATTGGGCTGCCGGTGTTTCAGCCGTGCTTCCGGAGCCCGTCCAGCTAAACACACGCTGTTCGCTGGTTTTGCCGAAGGAAACCCAGAGCGGCTCACCGTCTTGCGTGGTGCCTGATTGGCGAACCGCATTGACATACCAGCGGATAATGTGCGGGGCATTGTCGGTGGGGCGCATGGATGCGGGGACAATCAATTTGGTGTCGGTAACATATTCCACGACCTTCAAATTGGTGCCGGCGGTAACGTCTTCAATGGTGACCGCGTAAGCTTCTCCGGTGCGCAGCGTTCCAACCGAAGCCCATTGGAGGGTGATGGTCTGCGAGCTGCCGGCGAAGGATTCGCCGTCGGTGGGCAGCAGCAGGTTGGGCGCCGGGTACGGGGGCGGCAGGGTAGCCGTGGGGGTCGGGCCGGGGGTGGGGTTGCGCCGGCAAAGCGGAATGAGCAATGCCTGGCCAGAGTAGACCACATCGCTGGGCAGGGAGTTGAATTCTTTAATGGCTTCCATGCTGACGTTGAAGCTGTTGGCAATGCCCATCAGGGTGTCATTCTCATTCACGGTGTAAGAGTATTTCTCGCAGGCATCTTCGGTAGCTGCGACGCCGCTCAGCGTCTGGGTGGGCTGCGGCGAGGCGGTGGGGGTGGGCTGCGGAATGAGCAGTTTCTGTCCGACCGAGAGCACACCGCAGTCTGCCGGGAGGTTGTTCAGTACCACAATGCTCTGGATGGAGACATTGAAGAAGGCGGCAATCGAGCTGCAAAAGTCGCCAGCGGCAATGGTGTATTCAATGGGGGGCAGGGGTGTCCAGGTTGGTTCTGGGGTGGCGGTGGCGGTGGCGGTGGGAGTTACCGTGATGGTGGGGGTAACGGTGACTGTGGGAGTAACCGTGGGTTCGACCACGCGCCCGGAACTGCGCAGTACGGTGAATACCACACCGGCGCCAATCGCCATAAAGATGACAATCAACCCCAGAACGAGAGGCAAGGAGAGGGTCAGTTCGGGGAGTTTGGGAGCTTTTACCATTTTTTCCCCCGCGGATTTCGCGGCGGATTTGGTTTCGGCCTCGGTGAAGGTGCGGCCACATACCAGACAACGGGTGGCGTTTTCACTTAACCGGGTACCACAAGTAGGACAAACTCGAGTTGAGGTAGTATTTTCTGGACTCATATTGTTTTCTTTTCCTTCAGTTGAAGGGTGATTTTACCACAAAGGCTTTCTTTTCGTTTTCACTTGCGTGTGGTATGCTCTAGCTACAATGCAGAATTATAGCCTATATTTTCATATCCCATATTGCCGCAGGCGCTGCGGATATTGCGATTTTAACACAACTGCGGGCATGCAACATACTCTGCCTTTTTACTGGCAGGCGCTGCTGAAAGAAGTCCGGCAGGTGGCGCAATCTGCGCCAGAGCGGCTGGCAGTGCATACCATCTTTTTTGGCGGCGGGACGCCGTCTTTAGTGCCTGAAAATGATTATAAGCGCTTATTCGTGGAATTAGAAAGCCTGTTTGACTTTCAGACGCCGATCGAAATTACCTTGGAAGCCAATCCTGGCACGGTTTCGCCGGATTATTTGAAATCGCTGCGCGAAATTGGGTTTAACCGCATCAGCTTTGGGGCGCAATCGGCGCGCACGCAAGAACTGGCGCTGCTGGACCGCGACCACCAGTTCCAGCAGGTGATCGAAGCAGTTGGAATGGCGCGGACAGCCGGTTTTGAGAACCTGAGCCTGGATTTGATCTACGGCCTGCCAGACCAGACGGTGGATCAGTGGCTGTTCTCTTTGGAGTGCGCGGCGGCGTTGGAGCCGGAGCATCTCTCGCTGTACGCGCTGACGGTTGAAGAGGGAACCCGCATGGAGCGCATGGTTTCGCACGGCCTGGTCAATGCCCCAGAAGATGACACCGCTGCCGATATGTATGAGGCTGCCAGCGCGTGGCTGCAAAGAGCCGGCTACCGGCAGTACGAAATCTCGAATTGGAAGCTGGAAGAGAAGGGCGGGCGGGATTTGGCCTGCCGCCATAACTTGCAGTACTGGATTTTTGCCCCCTACCTGGGGTTTGGAGCCGGGGCGCACGGCTTTGCTGCCCAGATGCGCACGGCCAATGTCGCGGACCTCGAGAAATATATTCGCCAGGTCTCAACCAGCCAGGGGACGAGCCGTTTTCCACAGGGGCCAGCCACGCTTGAATCGCAGGAGCTGAGCCTGCAAACGCAAATGGGGGAATTTATGATGGTGGGGCTGCGTCTGACAGAAGTGGGTGTGAGACCAGCGCAGTTCCGGCAGCTTTTTCAGCGTGAAATTGCGGAGGTGTTCAACGCGCAGGTACGCAGGTTGCTCCGGCAAGGCCTCATTGAGCAGGTTGACCTGCCAGACGGGGAACATCTGCGCCTGACCGAAAAAGGCCGGTTGTTGGGAAATCAGGTGTTTATGCAATTTGTGGGGGAAGACTAAAAAACGGTTACCTGGGTGCCAAGGCCGCGCTTTTCCCAGTCGGTGGGGTTGGCAACGGGGGTTGTCCAGCGGTAAAGCCATTTGGCCTCATCAGAAACCATATTGATACATCCGTGGCTCATGCGGTTGCCCCAGTTGGTATGCCAGTAGGTGCCGTGGGTGGCAACCCCGGTTTGCTCAAAGAAACACACCCAGGGAACGCCAGGCAGCTCGTAGTCTGCGTCGGCAGCAAGGTTGCCGTCGCCCATATGTTTGGACGGCATTTTGGAGTAAATGTTATAGGTCCCGGTGGGGGTGTCCCAGCGCAAACCGCCTTTCGGCTTATAGTTGAGGCCGGAAGAGATTTTGGTTTGAAACACGGCGCGCTCTTCTTCAAAGGCAGTGAGGGTTTGCTGGGCAATAGACACTTCAATCCGTTTGAGGTGCGCAGGAACGTCGGGTGAAATGGGCGTCAGCTCTTCGTCGGGGATGACACGGAAGTTTTCGGCGGGCGCGTAATACACATAATACTTATCGAGCTCGTCTTCGATTTTATACCAGGGCTTTTTGTCGGGGCCTTCTTCCAGGCTGCGGATCCAATGCACAGATTGGTAATAAAGGCGGTAGAGCGGCTCCCAGCCGGCGTAAGTGGTATAGCGGTATGAGAGGGTGTAGGGAGTGGTCAGTTCGACCAACTGGCCGGTCTCGGGAATGTCGCTGACGATGCTGTTTAGCCGGTTTTCTACCAATTGCAAATGAGCGGAGTGAACGTAGCCGCCCCAAACGCGGTACCAGACCGGATTGGTCTCGGGCCCGTGATCAGAGATGGTGGGGAAATAAATATTGAGAATGTCGTCGAGATAGCGCTGGTAGAGAATCTGGCTTTCATCCCAGGGCAGGCGGTGAATACTGACCGAGTCGGTCGCCACGCGGGCGCTGCTGCCGGCTGCCGGCATCAGCTTGGCCCACCAGTCTTGTGCGGCAGATTGCCCCGCATAGCGGTTGATCTGCTTCAGGTAAGGGCTGAACGCCAGGCTGGTTAAGCCAAGGGCGGAAAGCTTGAGAAAGTCTCGGCGAGATAGGTTTTTCGACATGCAGAAAATTATACCAAGTTATCCCGCCGCCGCAAGACGCTGTACTGGGTGGGGGTCGCCGAAAGGCTGGTGATTATTGCGGTAATTGGTGGCCAACCTTGAGATATCCGCGCCGGTTATGAGATTGACGCCTCAGGAGGGCTGGAAGCTCAAGAATGCATTCACTACCTGAGGGTCAAACTGCTTGCCCGCTTTGCGGCGCAGCTCACTAACGGCTTCTTCGGGTTCACGCGCGGGGCGGTACACTCGCCGGTCGATCATGGCGCCATAAGCATCAACCACGGAAAGGATTCGCGCCCCGAGCGGGATTTGCTCGCCGGACAGGCCGGCGGGATAACCGCTGCCGTCAAAGTGTTCGTGGTGGTGGCGAATCAGCGGAATGGCTGTTTTCAACTTTTTGATATTGCTGACGATATTGGCGCCGATCTCGGGGTGCTGCTTCATGCGGCACCATTCCTCATCGGTGAGGGTGGACGGCTTGTGAAGGATTTCATCGGGGATGCCGATTTTGCCTATGTCGTGCAGCAGGGCAGCCCAGCAGATGGCTTCAATCTCCTTTTCGCTGCATTGCAATCTGCGGGCAACCATCTCCGCCCAGAGGACAAGCTGCTGGCTGTGATCGGAAGTGTAAGTATCGCGGGCGTCAATAGCTTTGGCCAGGGCCAGAATCGATTCGAGGTAGGCTTCTTCCAGTTCGGAACCGAGGCGGTTGTTTTCCAGCACAATGGCCGACTGATAACAGAAGGCCTCAATGGCGGCTTTTTCATGCTCTTTCAGCAGACATGGCTGGTGGTGCGAGCAAAAACCGACCGCCAAGAGGTGTTTTTCGTAAGCGAAGGGGGCAATAATCACCGTGTGGCTGTTCTTGTTGCGAATGGCGATGCTTGAAAATGCGTGAATGTCACGTTCTGGGATCAGGTACAGGGTCAGCTTGTTGATGTTGCGGGATTCGAGTAAGGATTGCACATAAAGAATGATTTCGGGAACATCGCTTTCCTGAAAGCCGTTCAGCCAGATGGGGTAAGGATCCGCGTCTTCGGGGAAATTGATGATCGCACACTGGTCGGCGTGCGAAAGCTCTTTCAGGCCGGTGCCAATCATCTGGCCTAAATGGCGCAGGTCGGTGGTCTTTGAAAAATCTTCGCTGCTGGAGAACAGGAAGGGAATCAGGCCGCTCTCGGATTTGGAGAGACTTTCCACGCTGGACTTGCGGTGTGAAATGTTTCTGGCAATGCCCTCAATGGCGATGATGTTGCCGTGCTCGTCAGTGACCGCTACACTGCAGTGTTCCGTCCAAATGACTTCGCCATTCTGACACACGAAATGGATGATCACTGGTTCGTTTTCGGGGTTTTTATGGACCAGTTCATCGGTCAGGTTCAGCCCCAGAGGAAGGATTAAATTCAAACCTAGGTCTGGATTCTTGTAATGCTCTTCGGGTGTGTGCCCGGTGATGGCCGTAATGGCCGGGTTGAGATACTCGAATCCGCGGGGTGGAACAACACGGTAACGGTAAATAATATCCGGAGTCGTTTCCAGAATATGTTGAACGGCCTGGAGGTTCAATGGGCTGCTATGGGTGTCGTCCTTGCTTTCAATCATGGGCACCTGAGGTTTTATGAAGTGTATCCATATAAGTGCAAGAATCAGGCCAAACTAAAAAATTACCAGTAATTAATTACCAAAAAAACCGCCGCGTTTTAGCGTTGCGGCGGATTGCGTTGGCGGGTATGGTCTGAGTCTGTGATGGTTGTGGCTGATGAGTTAAGGTGTTCTTCGATCTCGCTTTCGAAGTGGATAGAAAAGCAAGCCAGTTCCCAGCGCGATGATGAGGAAGAGCGGGAGGATCGAGGTAATTCCGCGCAAGCCGAGTACCATGCCCCAATTGCGGGCGACATTCCCGGCCAGAAGGTTGGGAATGGAATAATTGAAGAGCGGGTTGAGTGTCCAATCGGGAAAGGTCTGCCCGCCAAAGGTCTGCGCCCAAATGTTCAGCAAGGAAAGCACAGCGAGAAGGGCATATACAATTTTTGCCCAGGTCTTCGCGCCGAACTGCTCAGCAAAGATGCCCGCGGCCAGGGTCAGGAACGGCAGCATGGGCACCAGGTAGCGCGGCCCCACCGCATAGCCGCCGTTCCACATCACCGACGAGGCATAAAATAAATAGAAACTGAGCACCGCCCACAGGCTGACCAGCCATTCGGCGCGGAATTGTTTCTTCTTCCACCACACAATGAACCCCGCCACGCCAAGGAGCAGTACTGGCGCACTGAAAAAAAGCCCGCGGAAGGAACCGAAGGTCAGCCCCCAGAGGGCTTCGGGGTGCGGGTAGGTGATGGAAAGGAAGCCAGTGCTGTGCACATCGGTGTAAAGCTCCGAATATTCATAACCCACTGGCAGGGGCGTGCGGAAGATCGCCCAGTTATAGGCCATCATCAGCGCACCGGGCGGTACTCCGGCGGCGACAAAACCTACCAGCCAGCGGCTCTTTTTGAGAACGTAGAGGGTGTAAACGAAGATGCCCAGAGCAATCAGAGCCGATGGATATTCGGAAATAACAGCCAGCCCGAGCAGAAAGCCGGAGAGGATCACCCAGGCGGGGTGTCCAAGTCCGCGATGGATGCGGAAAGCCAGATAGAAGGCTGTAAAGAGGCAGAAAGCAACCAGTTGATGGCTGAAGAACACGCTGGAAAAGGCAAAGGCATTGGTCGCGAACGCAAAGGTGAGAACCACCACCAGGCTCCAAGACCGGTTAAGACCGAGCAGGGTAAGGAAATCGAAAAGGAAGACGCCCAGCAACGCCGATGGCACGCAGGTGATGAAAAAGGCGACAACCATTAGCGCAACAAAATATTCCACCTTCTCGGTTCCCAAGCCGCTGCCTTCTTCATTGAGTGTGTTTTGAAAGGCTGAGGTCTGGCTGACCTTGAGCAGAAGAGCCTGTATGGGAGCAGAGCGCAGGATCGGGCGGAAAGCGGCATAGACGGGAACGCCAAGGAAGGAAGGGCCGGGGGCTTTGTCAGAGTAATAATGGCCTTCAAACTTCGCGTAGTCGCCAGTATTGCCAAAGTAGGGGTCTATGGAGAGCGAGTGATGGTCTACAATGGCGAGGGTGAGGTTGAGACGTGAATTTTGAGACCAATCGGCCCAGCGTGGAAAGATGAAAGTAAACCCTACCAGCAACGTAAGGAATAGAAGAATCCGTGTGGCGCGTGGTGATAAATCACCGCTGCGAAAGAGAATGAATTGGTTTTGATCGTTCAATGGAAAACCCGCCTAATCTGCTGCGAAAGGAACTTTCTCTTATCATAGTCACGCGGGGAGGGCTGTGTCAAGAGAAAACCGCCGGGGAATCTGAATCTGTAAAGTTCGGTCAGTTGTGGTTTGGGTCTGCCGCGCTGAGACGACGGAAATTTAATTATAAACCGGGCCGCAGTCCATGCGGCCCAAAAAGTGTACTGTAGATCAGATTTGAAATTTCCCGCGAGCGTCTCTGCCTAGATGGTCATACCTTTCTGGAAGGTTACAACCCGGTTGCGGCCAAGTCGTTTGGCATTGAAGAGGGCGATATCGGCGTGTGAGAGGATGGTTTCATCGGAATCTCCGTGTTCGGGGTAAACGGCCAGCCCAATGGAGACGGTAACATTCACCTGGCGTTGGTCGTGCAATGCAATGGATAACTCCTCAACAGCGGCGCGCAAGTCGTTGGCGCGTTGTTCTGCCTCGGCGCGGGATATGTTGGGCATTATGATGATGAATTCTTCGCCGCCATAACGGCAGATCACGTCTCCGTGGCGGATGAGGTTGGAAAGCAAGTCGCCCACCGCTACCAGAACCACATCGCCGGCGCGGTGTCCGTAGGTGTCGTTGGTGCGCTTGAACCAGTCGATGTCGCACATTAATACGGCCACTGGGTAGCAGCCGCGCTGGGCGCGGGCAATCTCCCGTTCGAAGATGTCTTGCAGGTAGTAACGGTTATACAAGCCGGTGAGCGCGTCGCGCAGGGCCTGTTCTTTGAGCTGTTCCTGTAAAAGCTGGTTTTCTTCCAATTGATCATTGAGCAGCTGATTGGCCTGGCTGAGCTCGAAGGTACGCGCCTGGACGCCCTGTTCCAATTCGCGGTTGCGGTTAATAATGGCGCGCGTGCGAATCTGAATCACTGTAAACATGAGGCCCGAGCCGAATAAGATGAGCAAGATGCGGAACCAGCTGGTTTGCCACCAGGGCGGTAGAATCGTGATCTTTAATTCGCGGGGTTTGCCGGTCCAGACACCGTCATTGTTGGAGGCGCGCACCTGGAAGGTGTAGGTGCCCGGGTCGAGATTGGTGTAGGTCGCGCTGCGGGCCGAGGATTCGGGCGACCAGTCTTTGTCAAATCCTTCCATTTTGTACTGGTAGTGGTTTTTTTGCGTTAGGGTATAGTTCAACGCGGCAAATTGGATGGTGAATACGGATTGGTCTGGCTGGAGGATGATTTCATCCAGCAGGTTGAGTGGCCTGGGGAGGGTTTCGGAGCCGGCTTGAACAGAGCGGTTGAAGAGCAACAGGTCGGTGAAGATAATACCGGGCAGGTAAGGATTATCGGTAATGTCCTCGGCGAAGAAAGAGTTCAGGCCGTTGGGGCCGCCAAAAAATATCTCACCTGTGGAACCATAATGGTACGCAAATAAATTGAACTGGTTGCCTTGCAGACCGTCGGATACATCGAAATTGCGGAAGCGCTGCTCTTGCGGTTGGAAGTGGGAGATGCCGTGGCCGGTGCTGATCCATAAACCCGTCTCTGGATCACAAACGATGCCATAGATCGACTCGCTGGGTAGTCCCTCCTTCTTTCCATACGTGGTGAAGGACTGTGTGGAGTGGTCGAAGCGGCTGAGGCCGTTGAGCGTGCCTGCCCATAATTCGCCGTTCTGGCTGAGACAAAGGGATTGAACCGTGTTGTTGGCCAGGCTGGAGGGGTCTTCGGGATTGTGGAGGTAAGCGGTGAAGCGGCCGGTCTGGGGATCATAATAATTCAAACCGCCGCGGGCGGTGCCAATCCACAGGCCGCCTTCCGCGGTGGGAGCCAGGGCGTATATGGTGTCTTCGCTGAGGCTGCTGCTGTCTTCGGGGTTGTGCACAAAATGCTCTGTAGCGCCAGTGCGGGGGTCGAACAGATCGAGGCCCAACCCAAGCGTGCCAACCCACAGCTTGCCATTGGGGGCGGGCGCAAGCACGGTCAGATAGTTGCTGCTCAGGGAGCCGGGGTCTTCTTCGTCTAACTGGTAAGAGGTGGCCTTGCCCGTATTGGGATTCAAGCGGTTGAGGCCGCCGCCCACGGTAGCAATCCATAACTCCCCGCCGGGTTCTTGATAGATGGCGTAAATATCATTGGAGGAGAGGCTGTCCGGGTCTTCTGGGTTGTGTTTGAAGACGGTTACCTGGGCGTGGTCGCGATCCAGGCGGTTAAGCCCTCCGCCGATGGTTCCCACCCAAATTTCACCCTCCTGCCCCTGCCAGATGGCAGAGACATTATTGACGGTGAGACTGAGCGGATTCTCCTGGATGTGGCGGTAGAGGTTAAATCGCTGCAGCGCGGGATAGTATTTGTTGACCCCGGCGCGGCGGCTGGTGATCCACAATACACCGGAACGGTCCTCAAACAGCCAGAAGAGGTCGTCGCTGCTGAGGCTGAAGGGGTCGTTGGGGTTATGCTGGTACGAGATGAAAGAATCGGTTTCGGGATGATAACGGTTTAATCCGCCGCGCTCGGTGGTGATCCACAGCTCGCCGCGCGAGTCTTCCAGAATGTTCCAGACGTTGTTATCGCTGAGGCTGGCCGCGTCTTCGGGATCGTGCTGGTAATGGGTGAACTGCCCCGTCTCGGCGTCAAAGCGGTCCAGGCCGGCGCCGCGCGCGGCGATCCACAGCGCACCGGTATGGTCCTGGTGCATTCCCCAGACGCGGTTGCCGATCAGGCTGTTGGGATTTTCAGGGTCGTTTTTATAAACGGTGAAATCGTCGGTGTGAGGGTTGTACTGGTTGAGGCCTTCACGCGTGCCCACCCACAGAACGCCCTGCGGATCCACATACAGGCGGTAGATGGTGGCGCTGCTGAGGGCGCGGGGGTTATCGGGATCGGGCAGGTAGTGGGTGAACTGGCCGGTTTCCGGGTCCAGGCGGTTGAGGCCGCCCAGAGTGCCCACCCAAATGTTGCCGCGCCAGTCTTCGGCCAGGGCCCAAACATTGTTGTTGCTGAGGCTGGTTGGGTCATCGGGGTCGTTAAGGTAAGCGGAGAAAGTATCGTTTTCGCGGTTGTAGCGGTTGAGGCCGCCGGTGTCGGTGCCGACCCACAGCGTACCGTCTGATGACTGGAGAAGGGCAAAGATGTTGCTGCTGGAGAGACTGTTGGGGTTGCCGGCTTCGTGGTGGTAGGTGGTGAAGGTGTAGCCGTCGTAGCGGTTGAGACCGTCTTGCGTGCCAAACCACATAAAGCCTTCGCTGTCTTGCAAGGCGGCGAGCACGGTGGATTGGGAGAGACCGTCTTCAACGGTGAGTCGCTCAAAACGGGCGTACGGGTTTGCGTCGCCGCTGCCATATAGCGGCTGGGCAGTCTCAGATAAGGGGGCGGCCTGGGTGGGGTATACCTGGCCGATGAGGATGAAAAGGAGGAGAAACACACCAGCGCGCTTGAAAATGGTTGAACGTCGCATAAACCCCTAATCTCGCTAACTTTAGGTAAGGGAGGTCGATTTTTTGAGTATACAGGAGATTGGTGTTTGGTGGAATAAAAAAGGGATAAATCTTAGGGAGATTGGAAGAGAAAAAATGGATAAACAAAAAGAGCCTCACAATGAGACTCTTTGCATTCACTGGTCGGGGCGAGAGGATTCAAACCTCCTGCATCTTGCGCCCTATGTGATTGACTACATCACTTTTCTTGCCTCAGTATTTCATTCATGCCTTCTGCTAGTGGTGCCAGGTCACGCTTTATGGTTTGCCAGATAATAGAAATACTCACACCAAAATATTCATGTGCCATAATGTTCCGCATTCCCCGCATCTCAAACCAAGCTAAATCCGGATACTTTTGTTGTATTTCGATAGGAATATGACTTGCGGCTTCTCCGATGATTTCTAGATTGCGGATGACGGCATCAATTCTCAAAGTGTCTTTTTGAAAATCATCGAGAGATAACCCTGAAGTATATTCCTGAATCCTCGCAATACATTTTAGGATATCTTGAATGCGGATTTTCCAATTTCTCGGTCTATCCTCAATGAACATGAACTGCCTCTTGCAATATCTGATCCTTCATTTCGGGACGAAGCGCGTCAATTGTAACCAAATCTACGCGACGGTTGGTTAATTTCTCAAGATACGCTTTAAGTCGGATAAATTCAAAAAGCCCTACAGGTTTGCAAAAGCTCACCAGAATATCCAGGTCGCTGTCATCGTTATACTGGCCACGCGCCACAGAGCCAAAGATAGATATTGAATTGACGCCCCTGTTGTACAATTCAGCTTTGACATTTTTAAGGGTTTCAAATATGGCTTCTTTTTCCATTGAGCACCTCATAATTCAATTGTATAAAGGTGTGTGTGGATGTGTCAAGAAAGTAAAAAAACTGGTCGGGGCGAGAGGATTTGATGTCACCCCTCGATGGGGAGCGGCGGCCTGCAAACAAAAAGAGCCTCACAATGAGACTCTTTGCATTCACTGGTCGGGGCGAGAGGATTTGATGTCACCCCTCGATGGGGAGCGGCGGCCTGCAAACAAAAAGAGCCTCACAATGAGACTCTTTGCATTCACTGGTCGGGGCGAGAGGATTCGAACCTCCGGCCTCTTGCACCCCATGCCGAAAGGCGAAAAACGGGACCTCAAACAGCCATACACGCCAAAAATGGGGGGTTATTGTCCTTGAGGTTCAAGCAAGGTAAGTGATTTCCGGTTGTTTTTTGGCGTTTTTAATGCTCAGTATTTGGCTTTTTGATTATTTCTATCTCTATATTAATAAATAAATAGTGAGTTGTCTATAGGAATAATGGGTCATTTTGAAATTGGGATTTATAAAAACCTAACCAGTCGATGAAATAAACCAAGTTTTCTACAGTTTCCAAATCAAAATATCTCTTTTTAAACCGATTATCTTTTTTAATGTTTTCAAAACTTTTCAATATCTGTTTGGAGATGGACTCATTTGTACTGTTCGAGAGAATGTAGAATTCAAACAACTTGTCTCGATATCTAAACAGCTTATTCTTTGGATCACGAAGAATTCTTTTTTTATTAATCCACCAGTACTCAGCACGAATTCTTGTGCCGTCACAAAGTAATTGAATATAACCTATGATGTCATTGTATAAATAACTGCGAGAAATTGGGTTAATTGAGAGCCAATAATCTGCCTGTGTTTCAAATTCAGTAATTTTCTCTGGTGCTAAATTTGCAAGTTCATGGGAAGTGCAAAAAGTTATCTCATCCTTGAATTCCGATTCGATTCTTTCTAATTCTTTATCAAAATCATCAGGTGAAAGCCTGTAAATAGGTATTTCAAAAAGTTTTAATCCCCAGAGCATTTTAGGGTAGTTCCTTTGCAGAAGTAACAACTTTATAATCAACTTTAAGGGCATCTTCAAAGTGATGCTCTCCGCAAGTGATTTTCTTCTTTTCATCCCCACGAAGACCGCCGGCGCTGGTTGTGCCTTTGGTTTCGCGCACCAGGTAGAGAACTGGATCGCTGCTCTCCAGCTCGCCTTCTTTCCAGACAATAGCCCAATCAGGATTATAGGTGCCAATGGGGGTGTCTACTTTGAACCAGCCTGGCAATTTGACATAATACAATACCTGCTCAAGATGCTCCATATCTTCGACAAATTGTTTTTCTATTTCAGAATCATATTTGATATGGTCATAAGGAGATTTTCTTGAAGGCACCAGGTAATTCTGCCAACTATCGAATTCACTTTCAAACTGGGTCATTTCATACCAATCAGTGATCTTTTCATATTGGATGCCTTCGATCAGTTGATCAGAAAGCTTTTCCTGAATGATTTTGACTGCCTGAATGGCAAACTCTTGCGGATTCTCCAGCATGGCCTGTTGAGCCTTCTCAGGCGCCCGGCGAATGATTTCTAAAAGGGTTCTACGGGTCAGGCGAACCGGGGGGTTGAGCTGCTTCATTCGCTCTGACATTAATTCAACCAGGTTGGGCAGTGGGTAGCGGTCTTGAAGCGATTTCAGAGATTTGGCCTGGCTTTTTACCAGGGCTTGAAACAGGTTGTCATCGTCTTTCACATCCAAAGCCACTTTACTCATAACCAGGCGCGGCGGTTTTACTTCCACTCTGCCGATATCTTTCAGAACGTCTTGAATAAGCTGCTCAGTATCCACTTTGACGGCATAGCGGGTTTTGTGTTTGATGCGCTCCCAAAGCTCTTTGAAATTTGGATCCAGCTCAAAGCCTTTTTTGAGCGAGACCTTCACCCGCTGGTTGGCATTGGTTGGCCTGGGCGGCAGGATCTCGGCGCCATATTCTTCGGCGATTTGGGCACGTTCTTGTTCTGTCAGTTTGCCAATGGGCTTGCCATACCGAGCTTCAATTTCTTCGATGTATTCCAGGGCGATTTCACTTTGTAGAGAGGTGACAAATCGGTCATAGCTCTCATTGGCAATGACGGTGAGAATATTCACCTGGGGATTATGGTCACGCTCGCCGGCCTGGTTCACTGCCAGGCGGATGCCGCGGCCAATTTCCTGACGTTTCTTCACATCTGAAACGGTTTGATTGAGGGTGCAGATCTGGAAAACGTTGGGGTTATCCCAGCCTTCTTTGAGGGCGGAATGGGAGAAGATGAATCCAACTGGTTCATCAAATGACAGCAGCTGCTCTTTGTCTTTCATAATCAGGTCATAAACCGCTTTGTCATCCTGAGAATCACCGGATGAACTATCTTTGAACTGCAATTCCCCTTTGATTTTCTTCTGGGCGAAGTAGGCGGCTTTCACCTGGTTTGGATCTGCATTCTTCCAGTCTGGGTAATTGGCTTTGATACGATTGAAAACACGGTCAAAGGTTTCTTGAATTGGGCCGGGTTTGCCATCTTCACCCTGATAATTTGCCACACGGTCAATAAAGAACAGGGACAGCACCTTGAGGCCATAGGGTTTCAGCCAGGCTTGTTTTTTGAAGTGCTCTTCAACCGTTTGGGCGATTTGGGCTTCAAAAATATCTTCTTTATCCGCGCCAATTTCCATGCCTTCAAAGATGACTTCTCGGTTGGTGAACACCACGGCTTTGCGGAATGGTTCAATTTCATCCACCACATAACCTTCGTATTCTAAGCGCTTGGCTTTTTGCTGCAGGTCATCACCGGGTTTGATGGTGATGGATTTTTCTTTCAAGCTGCCATTGGCCTGGCGCTGGTGGATGATTACCTTTGCGGTCACAGTTCGTTTGTCCGAATCCACTGAGACCAAGCGGATATATGGCTTTGCCTGGTCATCTTCCTTGGTGATGGAATAGACTTCGATGCGCTTAACCAGATTCTGACGATAGGCCTCAAACGGGGTAAGGCGGTAGACGATGTTATAAGGGTTGCGGTGGGTGGCACTGTACCGCAACGTCATCAGCGGATTCAAGCTGGCCAGCGAATCTATGCTCTTATCGCTTTCCATGTTTTGTGGTTCATCCAGAATCAACACCGGGCGGGTGACCTGAATCAGATGGACCGGGGTTTCGCCCTGCAGCCGGTCAGTGGATTGGTAGATGACGTTCAGATCCTTATTGAAGGATGCCAAGGTCATAACCATGATTTCAATGCTGTTGGTAAGCGCAAACCCGCGCACCTGGGTTAAGTTGCCAGAATCATATTCATACGAATGGATCGGCAAGTTGCCGTAAAGCGCTTCGAAATGCTTCTTGGTGATTTCCAGGGTCTTGATCACGCCTTCACGGATGGCCACCGAAGGAACCACGATGATGAACTTTCGCAGTCCGTATTGCTGGTAAAGCTCCAAAGCAGTGCGCAGGTAAACGTAGGTTTTACCAGTGCCAGTTTCCATTTCCACAGAGAAGTTATAGAACTGGCAGGTGGTTTTTCCATTTGCCGTGGTGATGTCGGCGCTGATGGTTTTAAGTTCGGTATCTGGAGTGATGCCGTTGCGCGTCTGAATGGCTTGCAGATTGGCAAGGATTTCATCTGCTTCCAGCTCGAGCTGGTTGGGAACGGCTGCCAAGGCAGAAGACCCCAGGCTGAATTGTGGGGCGGCTTCTAAACGCGCCTGGCCGTGAAACAGGTCTGTAATCGCCTGGATGGCGTCTAGTTGGAAGGGTTGATTGGGGTCGAATTTGAATTGCATGAGCTTACATTTTTCTTGATTAATTGGGATAAATGGGATTTGACTTTATAATGCTTTGATTATATAACGGTGAAAAGTAGTTTGGATGAAAGTGGGAGTAACATCATGGTGCTGGCAACGATTGGTTATGAGGGTTTGAATATTGAAGAGTTTTTTGAAATCTTAAAGACAAATGGAATTGAGACGCTAGTAGACATTAGAGAACTCCCTTTAAGCCGTAAACCTGGTTTTTCGAAAAAATCTTTATCTGAGAGAGCAAAAGCACACCAAATTAAATATTTGCATTTATCATCTTTGGGTTGTCCAAAAGAAATTCGGCATGATTACCGAAAGGATAATGATTGGATTAAGTATTCAAAGCGATTCCTCGCTTATCTGCGAACTCAATCCGAAGAAATTCGGAAGTTAATCGGATTAGTTCGATTAGAAAAATGTTGCCTGTTATGTTTTGAAGCTGATTACCATTATTGTCATCGCCGATATGTGGCCGATGAGGTGCTTTTTAATTGCGATTACGAGTTGGACATCAATCATTTGGGCATGGTAAAAACAGAGCCTGTTGCCTGGCTTCGACCTTCGGTGGATATATCAAGCCTACGATAAGCCACTTATCACGAAAGCGATGCATTGTGCCCATCAAGAAGATCAAGTCCTTGGTTTGTGAGAATTCGTCTTGTAATTTATTTCTGAAAGCGATCTCCCAATCATTTCCATAATCTCGAATACAACGCCAATAAAGCGCACAGACTTCCCAATCTGTAATTTTATGAGTGTACTCTATTGGCAGGCTTCCATCAGAAAAACTCTCGTATGTGTAATAAAAGTCATAGGGGACTTTTCTCAATGGGTTTCGCTGCCTGACTTCTTCAGAATCAAAGAGACCATCTTTGATTAGTTTTTCGTTTTCTTCGGGTGTCCAGTCAGGTTGATCAGATTTTTTGATTATCAGATTCACCTTTGAAGGGCGAATAAACCCCAAAGTCTCCCCGGTTGCCTGGCGGCGTGCTTCAATTGCATCAAAGCTGCAGATCATGTGTGGGCTGATCCATTGAATTCGTTCTGCCCAGGCGTTTTCTGTGCCTATTTTTGATAATCTTTGAATTGAATCAACATCAATGCGATAGCTTTCCGGTCGGTTGTCACCCGTTGCCTTTGCTACACGTGCTTTTATCCACTCCCACCTTTGAAATTGCTGTTGGCCGTCTAATAAGCGGAATGGCACTGGAAAAATCCTTCGCATTTCGCCTTTTTGATTGAGGGCTGCAACGCAAGAAGTCTCTCTGTATTTCAAAGACGGTGACGGGTATGTTTTGGTAAGAATCAACAATTTTTCATAGTGGTATATGGACATTGAACTCCCCCTTTCTCATATCGTCTCCAGCCGGCAGACCAGCGCCAGGTTTGCAGCAGTCTCATCATCCAACGCGGAATCGAGACAAATGAAAATCGTTTCTTTATCCAGCTTCAATTCATTGAAGGCTGCCAGGTCAAAATGGCTATCCAGGCAGACAAAGAGACTTTGTTCTTTTTCTGGATCTGTCAGTTTATAGACGGTTCCGCCCAGGATTGCGATTTTCTCAACCTGATAGGTGAGACAAAGACCATGTTTGATAGCCAATTCGGTGAGAACAGCATCCACAGTCCAGCCTTCTACCAGAGCGTCATTGAAGGCTTGCATCTGGTGCATGTAGGTTTCTGGATCTTTCTCTTGCACACCCACCCAGGGTTTGAAGTTGGATTCTTTGAGTTTGTAGACGCGAAAGCCTAAATCCTCTGGAGTGTCACGGGTTTCAAGGGGAAGTCCTGGTTGACCTGTTGATGATTCAGATTGAATTTTATTGATAACACGTCGAATACGTTCTTTACCTAATTCGGCTATTGTTGAAAAGGATTTATTATTTGTTGGTTCAGGTAATTGTACTAGTATGAACTTTCTATTTCCACCATCTTTATGGTTTAGTTCGAGAATGGAGTGTGCGGTGGTGCCAGAACCACAGAAAAAATCGACGATAATATCATCTTGATTATTTTCTGTAGATATTTCAAGGATGCGTTTTATAAGACGAACGGGTTTTGGAGAATCAAAATCATATATTCCCAATTTCTTTAACTCTTGTGTTGCTTCTTGGTTATGTCCAACTTCTTTATATAACCAAATAGTTAAAGGCGTTATTCCTTGTTTAACTTCGGAAAGAAACCTTTTGATTGCTGGTACATTATTTCCGTCAGAACCAAACCAAATTCGATTGTCATTCACAAGTTCTTGAAATCTTTCTTTGCTCACTCGCCAGCAAGCACCTTTTGGCGGCTTTACAATTCTTCCAGAGGGTACTGTTATTTCATAATCATATTCCGCTGAATATGTTTTGACATCCAAACCGCTTGGTTTCCAATCCCCTCGAGGGTCCATATCGAGATTGCTGTAACGAGAATTCGCTTCTTCAGTGCGTGGTAATAGCTTAGGTCGCCAAATTTCTTTGTTTTTGCTATACAACAAGATGAAATCATGGTTATCTGACAACCATTTTGAGTCGTTGGAAGGAGAGTATTTTTTCTGCCATATCACTGAAGCTATAAAATTTTCTTCTCCAAAGACTTCATCGCATAATTTTCGTAAGTTTGAGACTTCACGATCATCAATAGAAATAAAAATCACTCCATCATCCCTCAATAATTGCCTTGCCAAGAACAACCTGGGATACATCATACTGAGCCAGGCAGAGTGATAACGCCCGGAAGTTTCGGGATTAGATGTAAGAAGGTTCCCCTCAGCATCTTTTTGGCCGGAGATTTGCAGATAGGTTTCTATCGGATCTGTATAGTTATCAGGATAGATGAAATCATTCCCGGTGTTGTAAGGGGGATCGATATAGATTAACTTTACCCGGCCAAAATAGGATTTATACAGAAGCTTGAGGACTTCAAGATTATCCCCTTCGATGAAAATATTTTGTGTGGTATCAAAGTTGATTGATTCTTCCGGCGCCGGTACCAGGGTGGCGCGGGTGGGGATTTGCAGAATGCCAATGGCATCCCGCTTGCCGGCCCAGGTGAAGTTGTAGCGCTCTTTGCCGCTGGCCAGGTCTTCACCCAGGGCGGCTTTGAGCTTTTCCAGGTCAATTTTGCCTTCGGTGAAGGCCTCGGGAAAAGCGGATTTAAGGATCTCTAATCGATCTTGATTGGGTACTGCGCTGGTGGTGGGGATGGTAGATTTGGTCATGATGATTTTGTGGTTGTAGAAAGAGTGACCATAATTCCCGAGTGGGAAATTTGGTAAAAATTGGAAATGATAAGATGGTTACGAATATATACTAAGTTCTCTGCTTGCTGATTGGATTCTTATCAACTTCAGAAATCTATTGACCCAGATAAACCCATTCTCCACAATCAGCATTCAGCTCTACTTGAAAAGCGCCTGGACTTATATACATGGTTCCGCCAGCCATTCCAAAATGGTTATCAATAATATCCCCGGTTTTTGTGTTGATAGACCAATAGCATCCATCAGAATCACCCTGGGAACGCCATATGCCAGGTGCGATATCAATGCCCACAAGATAAAAACCGGGACCTTTATTGGTTTGGAGTGGATTTGGCGTAGAAGTTGCTGTAGCGGTAATAGTTGGTGTAAACTCAGGAGTCGGCGTTTCGGTAGGGGTAACAATAACGGTCTGAATTACAGCTGTTAATGTGGGATATGCGGTAGATGTTGGATACGGTGTGAAGGTTGAATATGGAGTATTGGTAGGAATCGGTGTGTAAGCTGCAATTGTCTGAGAAACAATTTCTTGAAGCTGTTCTTCAGAAGGCACGCAAGCTGAAAAAAGAATCGATAAAGCTATAGCGAATATCAATGCATAGGACTTTTTCATATTTTCCTCCCCGTTGTCTCATCTGATGCACATAACGAACGCCATTGACAATCCCCCTCCGAATGCAGCCGGAATAGCAATGGGATGAGTTGGCATGATTGTAAGCAACCCAAAACTAATCAGTGAAGCCCGAAGCGAAAAAGCTACAGGCTTTGGCATGGCCTGTAGGATACTCAGTATCCCCGCTACTTTCTGACGTTTTTCAAAGTACCAAGTCAATTTATTGATGATCGATCGATCAAACTTGCTAAGCTGACGGAGCTTCCGTGTTCGATATATTGTTCTTCTCATTCGTGAAAATTCCCCGCCTGGAAAGCATCGCCTGTATTAGGTCATCGATAATCTGTTGGTCTTCCGCTGGAAGTTTGGATATTCGGTAAGCTAATTGCTCAATTTCGTTTTCTTCTTTTGGAATTGGGGGTAACGCACCGTATAGTCTCAAAAGAAAATCAGGCCTAACCGCAAGCACATCGCCAATCAACGCCGCGGTATCGATACCAAGACCCCTACGGCCATTGACAATATTGCTGATTACAGCTGAGTCAAGTCCAGTGAATCTGGCGAGATCGGCATACTTCCAATTGCGATCATCCAGTGACTTGTCCAACCATTCTTTAAATTTTTCCAACGATCCGCTTTCCATAGAAAACAATTTACGCCTTTCGTGTATATCTATGGATAGTAAAAAATTGACATATTGACAATAAATAAATAATTTGTATAATATAGCTATCTAAAGAAAATAAAAAGATGACATAAAGAAAACAATAGAGAGATCAAGTAATGAAAATCCACTTCTACCGGAGTTATCAAGCCCCACACTGGAAAAATGCAACTTACATCCAATGGTTCACCAGGGCGAAGTATGTAATTCACAGTTTTACAGCTTCTCTCAAAGTGGGGCGGTATGCCTACCAAATGGTGATTGAGTGGCAAAATCGCAACCCCTGGGCGCGCTACTAGGAGTAATGACCAATGAATCCAAAAGAGGAAATTCGAAAAGAAACGGAAAATGAAGTGGTTTTTCAACTGGCGAAGCAGATAAATGCCAGGCGATATCTCTCGGATGTATTTGTAACAAATTGCCCTTTCTGCAAAGAAGAAAACAATTGGCTCATATTTAATGCGCGTGGCTATCACTGCATGAGCTGCAAAGCGGATGGGGAAATTGAAGAATTGATTGAAAGATACCAGAAACACAATTTGAACAAGCATTTTTAGAAAGGAGTATTCCAACATGCCCAACGTGATGAGCACATTTTCGCTCGACATTGATACCATCCAGCGTTTGGACCGCATTGCCGATGCGCTGCAAGCGGGCAAAAGCGAAACCATCCGCAAGCTGGTAGAAGAGAAATTTGAGCAACTGCAGGCTGCCGGTGTCTTTGAACCGGCTTTGGCGGCCAGCAAAACCTTAACTGAAACGGAGGAATGATGAATAACCCAACCACAACTGACCAATTTGTAACCATCCCCACTGTATTGGGAGAAGTTGAACTCAGTGAAATTAATTACCGGATGGGTGGTCCCAGCCGTGCGCAGCAGTGCCGAAATATGCTGGAAATACTGAAGCCTCAAAAAGCGACCATTTTTGAAATGCGGGACAAGAAGGAAGCTGAAGACTATCGCTCCATGCTTTACACGATGGCCATTCTCAAATTCAGTGAATCTGGCCGAATTGGTACCCGGATCGTAGATAACCTGCTGTACGTTTGGCTGACCTGATTTCATACCTCAACCATAACAGAAAGGAGGTGGGTAGTCTCAAAAAGATGGCAAACCGGCAGTAATGGGGAGTTGAAACGGTACTTTTACAACTGAATAGAGAAGGAAGGGGTGTAGAGATGACAAAGCGTTTACGATGGCCAAACACGGCCGAACACGCCAGACAGGCAGCGCTAGGCGATGCGAATCGGGGTCTAATCGCCCTCTCTACGGTGATCCATGGCAAATGCGCCGGACGTTCCGAAGAAATGCGGCAGGTGGCCATTGCAAATGACTGCCTGCATCGGATTAGGTTTGAGCTTGAAGCAGTTGGGCCTGGAAAAGAGAAAACCCAGGCTGAGGGGGGCAGCCGGGGCTTTCTACAAGAGGTGGCACAAGCCACGCGAAAATTATAACAAAACAAGAGGTGAATATGCAAGCAAAAACGCGAAGTTTAATTCTTTCTATCTCGCTAGTGCTCTCGTTATTCATTGGAGCATGCGGGGCAATCAGCAGCGCGGCACCCGCTGGTACTCTGGGAGCGGCGGAAACAATTGAGGGAATGCGCATGGTGGTAGCCAATGAAGCGGGAACCTTTTTGATGCAGAAGGGGGAAGTGTTCTTGATGGCCTGGCCAAGAGGCACAAACTATGCCATGACGGTATTGAGCCAAAGTGGCGCTTCAGATGCGTTGAATGGCATGCGTGTGAATGCGGTAAGCCTGACCGAAACGGTGAAGGCTTTGGAAGCGGATGGTTGGAAGTACATTACCCCAGCCGCACTTCCAAAGGCGATTACTGAAGCACTAGCGGCCTATTCGGTTGAGATGGCGGTTACAGCCTTGAAAGGGCTGCCTACCGTGTTCATTATGCCCATTTTTATGGTGACGCCCGATTTTCTGCAACCTGAGGTGGTGATTCAATGATTGGAAATATTCCGCTCAAAATTCTGCTGCTGATTTGGTGGCTTCAGCGAAAATATGTGATTGGGATAAAGCCCCTCAATATTGAGAAGCGCTTACGCATGCTGAATGAAATTTATTACAGCCTGCCGGTAGTGCAATTGAATGATTGGCTTGGCGGTAGGTGTGTTGAGAAGGTAATCACCTGGATTGATTGTGAAAAACAAAGCCTTATTGAACTGCAAAGCCTGGGTGTGCAGGCGAGCGGTGTGATCAAACAATAATTTGAAGGAGAAACCGAAATGACTTTTCCAAATAACCAAACTGTAACACAACCTGATCCCTGGGATATTGCCGATAATCCGCCAGTGAATCATGGTGAGTATTGGGGCCAGGTTGAAATTGCGCTCTGGTACTGTGTTTTACAAAAAGGTGTGGGCAAGGTGCCTTTTGACCCTCAGCAGCATTCGGTAGACCAGCGCCGTACTTCTGTGGAAATCAAGATCTTCCCGATCCCTGAGCAGAACGTGAGCTTCGATATCAAGCGGGACTTGATTGCAGAAAGCCGTGAATGGGCTGGCATTGTGCTGAAATCCATCAAGGCGCTTGGGCTGACCGCGAAAGAGATCAATGGCCGTTATGTGCGCGTGAAGCTAGCCAGCACTGGTCAGACGTACACGAATGGTAATGGGGAAGATCGCGAGCGGACCACCTTTGAATTTGTAAAAGCATTTGCCAGTGAAGCCGAATGCAAAGCAGATTTTCTCAGTGGTGGCGCCGCCCCGGTGAATACTCAGCCGCAAGCCACCGCTCATAATTCGGCGCAGGGCACGAATGGCAATGGTCACAACAATGGAAATAGCAATGGCAATCAGGAAAAGCAAACAGCTTTGAATTTCTTGCGCATTTACGTTCAAAATGCGGCCCGCGGCCAGACAGACCTGAATGTGATTCGCAGTTCCCTGGCTGCCAATATTTCCACTCAACCGCTGCTGGCAAAGTACTTTACGGTAGACAGCCCTGAAACCATGCAGTTACTGGCAGAGGAAATGACAAAATGACCACTACGAAAGTCTATCCATTTGAGACTGTTGAGGAACAACGAGCGCGCATTGAGTACGAGGACGCTTTAATTTCTGCCTATGTGCCGGAGTCTGACACCATGACCCGAGAAGAAGCCCTTGCACTTGCGAATGAGCGGGATCTGCAAGCCGCTATGGCTTTGCGAGATGATGTGATCACGCTTGAAAACCTGCAAATCGCAATCAGTCGTTCCCGAACTTAATTGCCAGTTGCTTTGGCAGTGCCCCCCTCACATGCCAACCCGGATAGAGTAACCGGGAAAAAGAAACAGATAGCGGGTGCAGCCATACGCTCGACATCAATCGATTAGCGGTAGGTTGGGTGCGGGAATCGCGGCGGTGCTCCTCCACACTGCAACAGAGGTTCGAGGCCTCTGTGCCCAATTTGCGAACTTCTGGGGCTTGCTGGCCCAACAGCACAGAAGGGCAGCCCGTAAGCGCTAGGTAGCGGGAAAAAGCAATCATACCAGCTTGACAATTGAATAGCGCCCCATTTTTGTATGTATGCAGCGGAGAAATCCGGTCTGTTGGCAAGCGTAGCGAATGGCATGGGGCGCATTCTGGGATTTGCATTGGCAGGTGTTCCCCCCGCACCTGGCAACGGGCAAAGCGGGTTCGATCCCCGTAAATCCCTCTGCCATATTAACCATTCCCTTCCTTTAGGGGCCCGGTTAAATGAACCCCGACATTTGCCGGGCCCCGCCAACCTAAAGAGGTTTGTATATGAGCATTACAGCAGTGATGATTGATTCAAGAGAGCCCGAATGGGTGAAGAATTTGCAGTTCAATAACGCGCCTGCAGCGGTGACCTTCTTGGAAAGCGGTGATGCGTGGGTGGCGTGTGACGATGGAATTACGCTCATTGTAGAACGAAAAACTCCTGATGATTTTTTGAATTCACTCAAGCAAGAACGTTTGATGGTCCAGATTGCTGACCTGGCTGAATATCGCAAAACACATGGATTTTGGCCTTACCTGGTTATCACTGATGAAATCATCCGTGGCACAAATGGAAAAGCAATAACCAACCGGGGTGAAACCGGCTGGAACTGGAACGCTGTACAGGGAGCTTTGCTGACTGTACAAGAAGCGGGTGTGTTTGTTCAGTTCTGCGCCGGTGATGCGGATTATGGGCCGTGTTTGGCACGGCTGGCCAGCCGAAAACGAGACCCCAAAATGCTGGTGATGCCGGCTCGCGAAGCGCGGATTTTAGGCAATCAGGCGGCTTTCATCGCTGGTCTTCCTGGGATAGGTCTGGAAAAAGTGCAAACGGTGATGCAGTATTGCGGTACTCCGGCATGGGCGCTGGTAGCGTTGACGGATGCCACTTCTCAGATCCCTGGCATTGGAGAGGGAATTAAGCGCGGAGTACGCTGGACTTTAGGGTTGAAAGAATCTGAACAGATTGGGGTTGTGTTGGGTGAGAATCACCAGGAAGAATTAGCCATATTGAACTTGGGAGAACAATAAAAATGGACCTATCTATTCAAGAAAAGCAAAATTCGTTTGCATTGGCGCCTACAGAACGGGTGATTACTCCCGGTATCTGGAAAATGATCAATGAAATGGCGCCAGTAATGTACCGCAGCCGCCTATTTGGTGTGACCAGCCCGGAAGCGGCGGCTGCCATCATGCTGAAGGGATTTGAAATGGGGCTTTCGATCACGGCCAGCTTTGAGCTGATTCAGGTTGTGCAGGGAAAGCCAGGTCTCAGCCCGCGGGGAGCGCTGGCCATGCTGTTAAACAGCCCGAAAATCAAGAAAATTGAGATCAAAGAGTTGACGAAGAATGGTCAATATATTGGTCACTCCTGCTACATGCAGCGCGATAACGGATTTGAGTATTCTGTGAGTTTCACAATTGAAGATGCGAGAAACGCAGGATTGATCAAGCCACAAAGTGGATGGGAACATTACCCCAAAAATATGTGCCAATGGCGCGCAGTAGGCTTTACAGCAGACGTGGTAGCACCGGACATTGTAGCTGGTATGACTTCCATCATGAAAATGCCTGAAGAATTTGGGCTTGCGCTGACAGAAGATGGTGACATTATCGATTTAAAAAGCATGCCCACGATCGAACAGAGCCAGACTCAGAGCGTTCAGGCGGAAGCTGATATTCCGAGCCTGGATGAATTAGTGGCTCAGTATGGGGCGGAAGCTGTTATGGTTGCCAATGAGGGGGCCATTCCAAGGACCAATGAAGAACTTGTCAAAGCTGCCGCAAAATTGGCCGGGGGTGTTCAATGATCGAGCACCTTTCCTATTCCAGTATCTCAACTTACCTGACCTGTGCAGCAAGCTGGAAGTTTCACTACCTGGACAAGGTGACTGCGCCAACCAGCACTGCATTGATCTTTGGATCTGCATTTCATAACACTGTAGAAGGGTATTTGGCAGGAATCGCCAATGGTGGAAAGCCGGATTTGATGGAAATCTGGCAGGAAAAATGGCGTGAGCAGAGCACTGTAAAAAATGAAAAAGGTGAACTCATTACCCGCGAAGATGTTGACTGGGGAGCTGATACACCGGAAAGCCTTTGCAATGATGGTATTCGGCTGCTTTCCCATGATGATATTCATTCAGGCATACTCAGCATCATACCAGGCGTGGATTCGAGCGGGGTAAAAATCGAACGCAAAGTCACTCTGCAGGTGCCCGGTGTGCCAGTGCCAATAATTGGCTTTATTGATATCGTCACAGCCGATGGGATTCCGGGAGATTTTAAAACAAGCAACCGGAGCTGGTCAGCTGAGAAAGCATTGGGCGAAACGCAGCCATTATTCTACCTGGCAGCTCTCAATCAAGCGGGGATCCAGACACCCGGTTGGAAATTCAGGCATTTTGTATTCGTGAAAACGAAAAAGCCGCAGTTTCAGGTATTGGAACATGGTCATACTCCAGGCCAGATGATGTGGCTGTTCTCAATGATTCAAAAGGTCTGGAAGGGAATAGATGCGGGGATTTTCCCGGAGAACCCAACCGGGTGGAAGTGTGACCCTCAGTATTGTGAGTATTGGCATTTATGCAGGGGTAAGTGTTGATATTTCGTATAACCAAGAGGTGGCAAATGTTGTTTGAAGAATGAAAATCTGAAAAAGAAAAGGAATTCACAACCAGAACTGGGGAATCGATTCGCCTGATGATACAGAAATTAAGCCCCTGGGATGCTGATTTTCCGTCTTGTGGTTTGTTCAAAAAGGGGGATGAATGAATCAGTGCACACTTGTGAATGATAGTGGTGTGTTGGCTTTTTATAGCCCATTTAACCCGGCGCTGGTCAATGATCTGAAGATCAGGATTCCAGCCACTGACCGGCGCTGGGATAATCAGAAACGCTGCTGGTTGATTGCTCCCCAACATGGTCAGACGCTGGCACACCTGGCGGCACATTATTTCAATGATCAGATACCCGTTCCGCATGTACAAGAATTTCAACAAACAATTGACTTGAAGTTGATTGAAGTGAGATATATTGGCCAGTGTAAAACTCGCGAGGATGGAAGCAGTTCTGCATTTGGTTTGGTTGGGGAACAGTGGTCAGTCGTTTTTCCCGAGGAAGCATTAAGAACCTGGTTTGAAGCAGGCCCACCCCAACCTGACCAGCAGATCTCATTGTTTGCAGTACTCGGAGTAAAGCAAAGCGCCACCCCGGAGGAAATTAAGACCGGTTTCAGACGTATGGCCAGGCAGTGGCATCCAGATATCTGTAAAGAGCCTGATGCGGCTGATCAATTCATGCGCATTCAATCTGCTTATGAGATTCTGAATGACCCCATCAAACGGCTGAAGTATGAAGCTGGTTTGGCTCTTCAGGCAACTCTAAAAGTAAATAAAGCAGATCAAACTTATCAACTATTGCACAGAAATTACCGGGCGCCTTTGCGCTGTGGTCATATTCTGGTTGAAGGCAGTGAAGTCTTAGGACGTTTCACAGTTTCAAAAATCATCCACTGGGAAGATATTATCAATGAGTGTGGCCAGATTCTTGTCGTTTCATGGCCAGCCGGCTCTGATCATCCAGTGGAGTCTTGGATATAGGTGAAAAGATGAACCAAAGAAAGATTATGAAAACTTTTCGAAGGTGCACACCAACTGAACGAAGGGAACTACTACAGCCACTTGTGGAAAAAGCGCCAGAAGAGATTTGGGAGATTGCCCGGGATTTGAGAAAGGAGCTGCGGATAATTTATCCTTACACAATGGTCAGTGAGAAATCTATTGTTGAAATGCTGACGCTTATGGGCTTGCATTTGGCGGCTGGCACGTTACCAACTCAGAAAGAGAGGATTTGATGACCATAGTACAAGGTTCGCTGAGCTCAATTGCAAAGCAAAACCAGATCTCAATTGCCGAGAGTTTTATCAATGCGGACTGCATCTGCATTGTAGATACTTCAGGATCAATGGAAGATAAGGATAGCCGTGGTGGCTTGAGCCGGTATGAGGTTGCCTGCCAGGAACTTTCTCAACTTCAGAAAAACCTACCTGGAAAAATTGCAGTGATTTCATTCAGTTCAGCGGTGCAATTCTGCCCAAATGGGGTTCCGGTTTTTCTTGGCGCAACAACAGACTTGGCCAAAGCACTCAATTTTGTCAAAGTAGCGGATGTGCCAGAAATGCGTTTCATCATAATCAGTGACGGGCAACCCGATTCTGAGGAGGAATCCTTGCGAGTTGCAGCGACTTTTAAAAATAGAATTGATGTCATCTATGTTGGTCCGGAAGATAGGCCGCAGGGGCGTGAATTTTTGCAAAAGCTGGCCGCGGTAACTGGTGGCAAGTCAGTTACGGTTGATCGAGCAAAAGAGTTGCAGGCTGGAATCATGGGCCTGCTTCATGCCGGATAGCGATCCATAAGCGAGGGGACCACATGACAACCAGCACAACAATGAATCTATTTAAAACACTACTCAATGCTGGCGTGGCGCCCACGGACGCGGAGGAACTGGAAAAGCACTTTGAAGGGGAACCGGATTTTTTGGATGGGCTTGAGCAAATTGCCCAGATTATGGCACTCAAGGAACTTCCGGGATTGGTTCCCCCAACCGGCGAACCCTGGCGGTCAATCCATGAGAACATGTCACAAGATATGGCCAACGGGGAAGACGCGGACACTGCCTGGCGCAACGCAATTGCAAAATTTGACCCTGCTGTGGCAATCGCCATAACGGGAGCACTTAACCTGCGAATGAAGGTCATTCTTGACTTTGAGCAGCAGAAGGGCAAAAAAAAGCGGGTTAAAACCATTGAGTATGTAAAGGTGCTTCAGCACCAGCTTGGATATGATTTCAAGTTGAATGAGTGCACTGACAATATTGAGGTAAATGGAAGTCCAATCCACGATCATTTGGCAGCCCAGATTCGAAGCCAGATGAGAGATTTGGGGTTTGAACGCTCTCAAGTAGTTGAAGATGCTTATGTTTCTTTGGCTTTCCAACAGCGATATCATCCTGTGCGACAGTACTTGACCAGCTTGAATTATGATGGCGGAAATTACATCGCTGAGCTTGCTTCCTTTTTCAAGGATAAATATGGCATGTTCCCAATCTGGTTGAGAAAATGGATGATAGGTGCCTGCGCCAAAGTGTTTGAGGCAGAGCAAAACCCCATGCTGGTTCTGGATGGCCGCCAGGGGATTGGCAAAAGTGAATTTGTGAAATGGCTGGCAAAGCCGCTCCAGGATTATTTCATAGAGGCACCCATCAATACAGAAGACAAGGATTCTGATATTCGGTTATTCAGTTATTGGATCTGGGAAGTAAGTGAGTTGGGCGCCACAACCAGGCGTGCAGATTACGAAGCATTGAAAGCTTTCCTGACCAAGCGTAAGGTAACCGTAAGAAAGCCTTACGGCCATTATGATATCAATAAACCGGCCATGGCAAGCTTTATCGGCACAGTCAACAATAGCAGTGGCATTCTAAATGACCCTACAGGTAGCAGGCGCTTTCACATTTCACACTTGGAAGGTATCAATTGGGATTATACAAGCATTGAGCCAGATTTGGTTTGGGCAGAGGCGATGGCTGCTTACTTGGCTAGAGAAAGCTGGCAGCTGACCAAAGATGAAGAAAAGCGCGCTCAGGAAATTAATGAGGAGTATGAAATCACTGATCCAGTAGAAGATTTGATTCGAAAGCATTTCAAAATTCAAGTTGGCAATCAGACCTGGTGGATGCCCACAGCCGATATTCTTTCTATTTTGGAGGATCCGTTTGCAGGTGGATTGAAAGGGAATACCCGGAGTAATGCCATGGCGCTGGCTGGTGCTATGAAAAAGATTGGGTTAGAAAAGAAAAAGCAGCGAAACTCCAATGGTCAGCCGGTTTGGGGCTATGTGGGCATTGCTTATGGACCATAAAAGTGGCTAGGTTGGAACAGGTTGGATACAAGGTTGGAACGAGGTTGGAACACGAAACGGACTACTTAATATATGAAGAAAGCTATTCGTAAAAATGATCACTTAACCGGTTGTTCCAACCGTTCCAACCTAAAAACCAACAAACACTGAAACGACTTAATTATTAACAAATCAATTTAATGAAAAAAGTCGGAACAGTTGGAACAGGTTGGAACAAAATCGGTTTTTTGGGTATTGAAAGCGAGCTGAGAATGGAAATATTAGAATCCGCTTTATATTGGCGTAAAAAAGGCATAGCAGTCATTCCGATTCGGTTTCGGGATAAGAAACCAGATGGTAGTCTATTGCCGCGAGATGAAAAGGGCAAGCCTGTTTGGGAACCGTTTCAAAAACGACTGCCAACAGAGAATGAAATAAAAACCTGGTTTCCTTCTCGATTACGCAATATGGCAATTATAACCGGTTGGCGCGGTCTTGTTGTATTGGATTTTGATAATGCAGCTGCATTTTCTCAATGGCGTGTATGGACTACCAGAAAGGGCGGATTTACCAGGTATGCATCTGAATCAACTTATCAGGTTAGAACAGCCCGGGGGATTCATGTTTATGTCAGATTACCTCATACTGAGTTGAATAGAAAATTTGATGGTATTGATATCAAAGCGGCAGGTGGGTACGTTTTAGCTCCGCCTTCCATTCATCCCACAGGAATACAATATCAAGCTGTTGATGAAAAAGCACAAATCATTTTAGTGGATGCGCTTTCAGATATTTTGCCTGCAAAACTGCTAGAAAAACATACTGAGTTACCAGAGGATGTGGTGATATTGCCTGGAAGAGCTCAGGTACCACAACCATCAGATGATCTTTGGGAAACGGTCAACCGTGGTCCTGATCCGGAGAGGGCATTAGTCGATCAAATTAGAGAAAAATTTGATATTCTTAGTTTCTTCCCAAACGCAGAAAAAACCAGTGGCAATGGCCGCTGGTATCGCAGCATGTGTCCATTCCATCAGGACAATCATCCCTCATTTTGGATTGATCGGGCAAGACAAATATGCGGCTGTTTCGCCGCTTGTACACCAAAGCCATTGGATGTGATCAATCTTTATGCGCGGTTGAATGGAATCAGCAACGTTGAATCCATTTTTAGCCTTTCGCGGTTGTTATGAATTGTTCGGACAGGAGATATTTATGGCATCATTTATCGGAACTAAAAAGAAGATCTATTGCCCGAAATGTCAGCATGTAGTGGGCGATGTAGTGATCATCGAAAACAGAGAATGGTTGAAGGTAAATGGCATCGCAGTGAATGTTATGCGTGGGGTATGTCTTGAATGTGGTGCTGAATTTCATTGGTCAATCTCCGAAAGAATGTTGTCTCAGCTGGTGGAGCACGTCATTAAATTGAGAGATAGTTGACGACTGGTATATAATATTTTAAAACAAATGCGGTATAAAGCTGGATCCGCCCGGCACATTGCGTAATTCAACGCAGTGCCGGTTTTTTGTTAATTAGGCTTGTACATGAAAAAGAATACTGAGTATCGGCTTAACTCAAAACAAAGGATGTTTCTTGAGAGTTACCTTCAAACCTGGAATGCCACCGAAGCTGCGCGGAGAGCTGGGTATAAGCATCCATTGACTCAGGGCCCACGTTTGCTAACTCACCCAGAAATTGAAGCTGCACTTAAAGAGCGGATAAAGACTGCTGCCATGGAAGCGGACGAAGTTCTGGCGCGGTTGGCTGAGCAGGCAAAACTGAATGCTGCTGAGTTTTTCAATTTTGAAGAGAATCCTCAGGGTGAACTCCAGATGAAAGATATTAACTGGGAGGTTTTTCGCAGTCGCGGGCACCTGGTTAAGCGCTTGACCTGGATTAAGGGAAGGCCGGTGGTGGAATTTCATGATGCTCAGGCTGCTTTGATCCAATTGGGAAGAGCGCTCAAGCTATTTACAGATGGCGTGGATTTAAATATGCCTGCCGCCAATGTGCATTTTTATATTCCTGATAATGGTAGAGATGATGAACCAGATCAGAATTGAAATCCGGCCGCAGCCTGGCCCGCAGGAAATGTTCTTATCATCCCCAGCAGATATTACAATTTATGGTGGTTCTGCCGGGGGGGGGAAGACCTGGGGGTTGTTGATTGAAGCTGCCCGGCATCATAGGCGGCAGGGATATGGAGCGGTGATATTCCGTCGGACTTACCCGGAGATTACAAATGAAGGTGGTCTTTGGGATGAAAGTGAAAAGATTTATCCCCTCTTAGGAGCCAAACCAGTAAAAGGGGATTTATATTGGAAATTTCCAAATGGTTCAAAAATTAGTTTTGGTCATCTGCAGTTTGAGAAAGATCTGATGAATTACCAGGGGTCTCAAATTGCCTTGATAGGATATGACCAGCTAGAACACTTCACTCAAAAGATGTTCTTTTATATGCTCAGTCGTAATCGGTCAGTATGTGGCGTTCGGCCGTATATTCGGGCAACATGTAATCCGGACCCCGATTCATTTTTAGCAAATTTCCTGTCCTGGTGGATTGCTGAAGATGGATATGCAGATCTTTCTAGAGCAGGAAAAATCCGTTGGTTTATCCAACCTGATGGACAGATGGTTGTCTGGGGGGATTCTCGAGAAGAACTGATTGAGAATTATGGTGACGACGTAGATCCCCTGAGTGTGACATTTATTCCTGCCAGTGTTTTCAATAATAAGATTCTGCTGGCGAAAGATCCTGGTTATTTAGCCAAATTAAAAGCGTTGAGTTATATTGACCGTGAAAGATTGTTGGGAGATCCCATGCGTGGGGGGAATTGGAAAGTAAAACCCACAGCAGGTAAGTTCTTCAACCGCACATGGTTCAAATTGGTCAAAGAAGTGCCGGCAGGTGGAATTGTTGTGAGACGATGGGATTTTGCCGCGACTGCAAAAGAGCTTGTTAATGACGACCCTGACTACACGGCTTCGTGCTTGATGTTACGTTCTCAAGATGGCAGCTTCTATATTCTGGATGTGACTGCAGCTCAAATGGGGCCAGCTGAGGTTGACAAGTATTTCATGAATCTTACACGTCAGGACGCGGTCCGATTTAGGGAAGAGAAACGGCAGTACTTGAGCCGTTGGGAACAGGAGCCGGGTAGTGCTGGAAAACGGGAATCTTTCCGGCTCACGAAATTGCTTGTCGGGATCGATGCCCATGGTATCCCATCAACAGGAGACAAGCTGGTTAGAGCAAAACCACTTGCTGCCCAAGCTGAAGCTGGAAATGTGTATTTGCTTGAAGGACCATGGAATGAAATGTTTCTTTCTCACATGCATGGGCAACCCGATTTGCCTCACGATGACATAATGGACAGCACCAGTGGCGCTTTTGATGATTTATCACGACCCATTTTGAGAATAGCGAGGAGTTACCAGGGATGAACGCTGATTTAAAGCTTGCATTTGAATCGATTATCGAGAAACAGAAAGACCACACTGAAAAGTTTAATTATTACGATGGCCAACAGCCGTTGGTTTATTTAACGTACCGCTTGCGAGAAATCTTCCAGGGTTTGGATATTGAATTTATGGATAACTGGTGTGCGGTTGTTATTGATGCTGTGAAAGAAAGGATTAACCTTACGGGGTTAAATGTTCCAAAAGCGCACCAGAATGCAATGAATAAGATTTGGACTCTGAATGAGCTGAATTTAGAAGCGGATGAGGTCCATGAATCAGCGTTGGTGACTGGCGAGGCATTTATGATCGCCTGGCCGGATGAGAAAAAAATGCCTAAGGCTTACTATAACGATCCGAGATTGTGTCACAGTTTTTACCATAGTGATAATCCACGAGAATTACGCATGGCGGCAAAGATGTGGGTGGATGATGATGGATACTATCGATTGACATTGTATTATCCAGATCGGCTTGAATACTACGCCAGTACTCAGAAGGCGGATCAAGTGTCAAGTCACAAATCTTTCAAGGCTATGGAAACCCCAAGTGCTAAAAATCCTTATGGAAAAATTCCCGTTTTTCATTTCAGGTTAGAACGGCGCGGTCGAAAGAGTGATTTAACCAGCGTCATTCCATTGCAAAGGGGCGTGAACAAGCTGTTAAATGACATGATGGTAGCTGCAGAGTTTGGTGCATTCAAACAGCGATATGTAATCAGTCAGGTGGATGTTTCAAGATTAAAAAATGCGCCAAATGAAGTGTGGAGTATTCCAGGGTCAGATGGCACCGGGCAGGGAACCGAGGTGGGAGAATTCGGAGCTACTCCATTGCAGAATTATATTGAAGCTATTGATAAGCTCGCTGGCGATATGGGGCGAATAACCCGGACTCCAAAGCACTATTTCTATCACCAGGGTGGAGATCCAAGTGGTGAGGCTTTGATTGCTCAAGAAGCGCCACTTAATAAGAAAGCTCAGGACCGGATTGAAAAATTTAGTTCAGTCTGGCGCCGGCTTGGCTCTTTCTTGTTGGAGTTGAAGGGAATCAATGTAAACCCGATGGAAATAACCCCGGTGTGGGATCCGGTAGAGACGGTACAACCCAGAACGCAAGCGGAGATTCGATTGCTTGATAGGCAATCTGGGATTCCCTTGATTACTGTGTGCCGCCGGTCTGGCTGGCCTCAGGTTGAAATTGATCAAATGCTTCAAGAAGCTGAAGCGGATGTTGAAGGGCTTGGTGAGCGGATACTGAGCGCATTTGATAAAGGCAAGTAGTTCGTGTAGGCAATCATGGCAGATTATGAAGGCGATCTTTTCATTACAAGTGACCGGTTTCGGAAGGCATTGTTAAATTCTGAGCGTGCAGCCGCCAGCGAGATGGTCCGAGTTTATGGAAATATCTGGAAGGAAATTAATACTCAGATCAGAGAAATTGGCCAGAATTATTACGCAAACCAGGCGGCAGGAATAGCAACTGATCAAGCCTGGCTGCAGCAGCTTGGAAGATTGAAGTTGCTTCGAAAGCAGGTTGAATCTGAACTAGCAAGGTTTGCAAAGTACGCAGAAGATAAAGTGATATCTGAGCAAGAGGCAGCGGTAAAAAGCGCTCAAGAGCATGCTGAGAAGCTTATACGAGCTAGACTAGGATTGCCCCTTCAAGGACCAGCTATTCTTCCTGGTGAAGTGCGTTTGGTGTTTAATCGTTTGCCAGCTCAATCAATAAAGGAATTAATTGGATTCATGCAGGATGGATCGCCATTGAAAGAATTATTCGATGGGCTCCCAAACGACGGTGGCAAGATTGTGGAAGAAGGCCTTATCCAAGGTCTGGCATTGGGATTGAGTCCTGCTCAAATTGCCATTAATATTCGAAAAGGTTTGGGGGGGAATTTAGCGCGCGCATTGACTATAGCCAGAACGGAAGTGCTTCGCTCTTATCGTGAAGCCAGCCGGTTAACTTACAAAGAAAATGAAGATGTGGTGGCTGGATGGATTTGGCGAAGTGCCAGGAACACAAGAACCTGTGCATGCTGCTGGGCAATGGATGGAACAGAACACAGTTTAGATGAGAGACTTGATGATCACCCGAACGGCAGGTGTTTAACTCCCGGAACAGTTGTTTCTGGTCCCATTGCTACCGCCTTCGTATCCAGATACTACGAAGGTGATATTGTCACTATCCAAACTTCCTCTGGAAAGTTCCTGTCCGTCACCCCGAATCACCCTATACTCACGAGTCGCGGATGGGTTGCTGCAGACTCTATTGTAGAAGGCGACAATGTAGTCTGCTACAGCGGGGACGAGTGGCGATCTTCTGGCATGTGTCCAGATGACTATCAAGTGCCAACCGCTGTTGAGAATATACCTGGCTCTCTCAATTTGACTAGGCTTATCACGATGCCAACCTCCCCCAAAGATTTCCACGGCGACGGGGTAGGCTCCAATATCCACGTTATATATACCAACCGCTTTTTGGGAATTTGTAGCAAGACCTCTTTTGCTGAGCCATTTTTTGAGGAGTATTTCTGCAGGGGATTGTCCAATAGACCTTTTTTCTCTAGTCATTGCCCGTCTGAGTTTTTCTTCAAGTGGGACAATTCTACCTCGTACAGCGTCTTGGGCGATTTTGATCCTTTTACGGTGTTCTTCAATAGGAATATTTTGGGAAAGCAGTTTATTCGCCTCGGTTTGGTTTCTGAGGCTGACATTATTAGCAATCAGTCTAGCTCTGACTGCACTTCGCGATATGCCGAAGGATTTAGCGAGGGAATTCTCAGATTCTCCAGACAAGTATCGTCGGATAATTTCGTCTTCAGGAATGTTGAGTTTATCTCTCCTGGTTTTACCGGCTTTTTCCCCGATGACACGATAACGAGTGCTTTTGTCTCTGAACAAGTTATGAGCCTTGAGAAAATCTCTCAAGCGTTGTTCAGAAGTGTGGAATATGGCAGCAGCATTCTGCGCGCTATAACCAGAAATGTAAGCCTTGACCGCGTTCTGGAAATCAGTATCACTCGCTTTAGTGGGCATGTTTATAACCTTCAAACTCCGGTAGGATGGTACATCGCTAATGGTGTTATAACACATAATTGCACAATGATACCTAAAACCGCGACTTGGGCAGAAATTGGCAAAAGATACGGGATTGACCTGTCGGATATTCCAGATACTAATCCCGAGATTAAATCAGGCACAGCGCTTTTTGAAAAACTGCCGGCAGAGAAGCAAATCAAGATTTTCGGACCAGCGAAGTACGCGGCATGGAAGGATGGCCAGTTTACACTGAGTGATATTGTTGGTAGAAAGCGGTCAAGGGAGTGGGGGACGCACCGGTATGAGCGGTCGCTGCAGGATTTGATTGGGGAAAAGGCAAAAGAGTATACCCGGCTGGCGCGGATGGGGATGGCGCAGCGGGCGGGGAATTATACAGTGGATGATCTGGTTCATATTGCAGGGATTGGGCTGCGGAAGTTGACGCCTGGAGAATTGGATCGAGTGGTGCGGCATGTGGCGAATGCTGGGTTCAGTTCAACTGAGATGATGCGGGTCAGAATGCCTATTCGGGGGCAGTTTTGGAATGGAAAATGGCTGGGAACTGACGACAGAATACCAACTGATGTTGGGCATTATCTCAAACATGTTGTTGTCAATCAGGAATGGCCGGATGGCACGACACTGAAGGATTACAAACGAAGCTTGCGGGAGGTTATTCTTGACCCGGCTTCAGATATATTTGTGTCCAAATATAATGACGCCTGGCAGATTGGGTTTATCCGCGAGAGTCGGGAGTGGCAAGGATTGAGAGGAAAAGATTTTATTCTTGTCGAATACAAGGTACAATATGGATATTGGACAACGGGATTTCAACCTCAGAATTTGAGTCGTCAAGTATTTGAGGGAAGAGAGAGTATTGTATGGCTGCGAAATCGGATTTTGAAATAATTTGCGATCAAATTGATGAGTTGGCTGAGGCTGAAGAAGATTTAGCCAGCAACCCTGATCAATTATCTATGTTTATGTCCGATTGGAATAACATCATTTTCTGGTTTCAAGATATTCGAGAGAGATTTTCTCAAACTGAAGAGGCCACCATTTTACAGAAATTTGCGGCTGTAAAACCGATTGCTGAAAAGTTGAAGTTGACCTGGTATGAGTGAAATGGATGTCATGAAACGCGTTTTCCGTTTGCGATTGCCGGCAATCTCTGGATTGTGGATGTATGAAGTGGGTGAAACGCCAGAGGATGCAATCAGGCAAGTGGAACGAGAATTTGAAGGTAAATTTGCATTCTGCGGTGATGGCAGTGAATGGGAAATTGAACCCTGCCCAATGGATGACCTGTCACGGGTATGCAAGGATTACCGCCATCTGCACAGGAAGGTGAATGAGTTGTCTGTTGCACTGAAGTCGAAAAATATAGTTCTTGAAAGCAGGAATAAAACGATTAATACTTTGGTGAAAAAAATAGATAATGTGCTATAATTTAAATAATTGAATATGCGGTATTTTAACCGGAATCCGCCCGGCACTCTCAATTTGAGGGCTGCCGGGTTTTTTGGTTTAACCCATTTGAAAGAGGTGAGGAATGAAATTTGAAGCATTTCTATCTGAGTTTGTCCAGCAGCTGCTTTTATATCTCTTGCCAATCCTCGCAGCAGCATTAGCAAGCTGGTTGATCGTGCAGGTATCGAAAGGCCTGGCTGAATTAAAATCTGCCCGTCCTGATGTGTACCAGGAATTGATGTGGGTTGCCAAAGGTGTTGTTCAAGCAGCTGAACAGGCAGGGGCGGCCGGGTTAATCACAGATAAGAAAAACTACGCCATCAATATCGCTGAAAAGTGGCTTGCCGCAAAAGGGTGGCATATAGATCTTGATTTGATTGATGCTGCAGTAGAACAGGCCGTTTGGGATGAAATCAACAAGTACAAAGTCCTGCCGGTTTCAACGCTGACCGAAGTAAGCGAATAAGCCAAAAGGTGCTGTGATGCCGCCCACCGCTGGCCAAAACTATAGCATGCAAACGCAGATCAATGCACTCAAAGAAAGCATGGAAAAAGGATTCGACGAAATCAAGCGCATGATCCGCGATTTCGACGTGCGCGTGCGCGAAGTGGAAAACCGCGAAGCCGCCTGCCAGCCGGTGGTCCAGCAGCGCCTGGATGCCGCCTGGCGCAAGATTGATGAACACTCCACCCAGATCAAAGAGCAGGACGCGCGCCTGGACGCGATGAACAACCTCATCACCAAATTGGAGCAGGCCAATACCCTGCTGGTCTGGCTGCTGGGCATTCTGGGCGCTGCAGTCATTGGCTGGTTGGTCACCCAGATTCTCAAAGGAATCGCGTAATGGTTTACCCACAACTGCCCTATGTGTTTGGCCCGGACATCTCCGTCTGGCAGGATGACAACAGCACTGCCCAGATGGTGGATTTTGACATCATGCGCCAGGCCGGCGCCACGTTTGTGGGTATCAAGGTTTCACAGTCCACGTGGATTGATCAGGACTTTGTCTACAACTGGCATAACGCCAGGTTGAAGGGCATCCCGCGTAAGGCATATCACTTTCTGGATTGGGATAAGACCGGCAAAGAGCAGGCGCGCACCTTTTACGGCGCGTTGAAAAATGATCCGCCCGAACTGCTGGCCGTGTGCGACTACGAAAAGCGCACCAACGCGCCCGGCAGGTCCAAAATGCTGGACACACTTTATGACTTCATGGAAGAGCAGAAGCGCCTGTTTGATCTGCTGGATCGCCGCCCGAAGGACGCCATCTATACCGGTATTTCCTTCTGGAAGGAATTCGGCAGCACAGATTCCTATTGGGCGCGATATTTGTTGTGGCTGGCGTTCTATTCCACGATGGTGCCGGCAGCCCCCAAGCCCTGGTCGCAATGGACCTTCTGGCAGTGGGGCACGCCGGCCTGGGGTCGCCAGTTTGGGGCTGAATCCAAAGACATCGATATGAATTACTTTAGAGGTAACAAAGCGGAGTTCTGTAAATTCTTTGACCTTCAATGTGATGAAGAGCCAATAGTAGAAGAACCGAAAATTCAAAAAATGTGTGTGAATGTTAGATCTTTGAACCTGCGTACGATCCCAGGAAAAGAACAATCAACAATCATTGGGCAAGCATTTCAAGATACTGAGGTTGTAGTACTTGATCGACAAATATTGGGAGAAGATATCTGGATAAAAGTACAGATGGAAGGATGGATGGCCCAACAATTTCAAGGTTACCGATACATGCGAGATGCGTGACCGGATACTGAGTATCAAGGTGGTCTGAGATGGACCAAAGGAGTTAAAGCGAGATGCTTTCAAAACGCATTTTTGACTTCGATGCCGATGATGGCAAAAGTGGTGGAAACACTCAGGAGGATAATGAGACGTTTGATGCCTGGTTGGAAAAACAAGATTCATCTGTTAAGGGGTTGTATGAAAGCCATGTTGCGAACCTGAAATCTGCTTTGGAAAGCGAGCGCACCAGCAGAAAAGATGCCGAGCGGCAGCTGAGAGAGCTGGCGGTTCAGGCTGGGAAAGGTAGTGAAGCAGAAAAAAAACTGACTGAGATGGCAGATAAACTGGCTGAAGCTACGCGGCGGGCTACATTTTATGAGAAAGCGCCTGGCGCTGGGGTTCGTAATGTTGTGGCTGCATACAAATTAGCCATGGCAGATGGAATATTTGATGGGGATAAAGTGGACTTCAAGAAATTGCAGGAAGCTTATCCAGAATTGTTTGGAGAGAATGAACCTCCCCCTGGAAATGCGGGAGAAGGTAATGAAAAGATTGGACTGCCGAAAAAAGGGATGAATCAATTCATCCGTGCTGCTGCCGGCAGAAAGTAAATGTAACCAGGAGAAAAAGAGATGCCTTACAACTCAATTATCAATCGAACCGATGCTGAAGCGCTAATCCCTGAAGAGGTCTCACGCGAGATTATTCAAGAAGTCCCCACCAGCTCTTCAGTAATGCAACTGGCACGGAAGTTGCCAAATATGAGCCGAAAGCAGCGCAAAATGCCTGTGCTTGACGCTCTCATCAGCGCTTACTTTGTAAATGGTGACACTGGTCTCAAACAGACTTCTGAAGCCGCTTGGACAAATAAATACGTTACTGCGGAAGAAATGGCGGTCATCGTTCCCATTCCTGAAGCGGTTTTGGAAGATGAGGACTACGACATCTGGGGCGAAGTAAAACCCCGGATTGTTGAGGCTTTTGGCCGGGCATTTGACGCCGCTGTAGTGTTAGGAACGAATATTCCTGCTGCCTGGGTAATTGATATGGGTAACCATTCTGGTCTATTGGATGGTTGCACTGATGCCAGCCATGTTGTAGACCTGTCAACTCAACTGGCTGCTGGTAAGGATATGTTTGATGTGATTCTGGGAGAAGGTGGTTTACTTTCTTTTGTGGAAGAAGATGGATATGAAGTTAATGGCCATGTTGCTTCCCTGACCATGAAAGCAAAACTCCGCGGTGTTCGAGCGAAAGTGTTCAATGGTGTGGATTCAATGGTGCCGGCTGGTGAACCCATCTTCGTGCGGTCAATGCAAGAAAGTGGCCGTTATGAATTGGATGGTACGCCAATCCTTTTTCCGAAAAATGGAGCAATCCCCGCTGATTCTTTGTTGCAAGTTAGTGGCGATTGGAATCAGTTAGTTTATTCAATCCGCACTGATGTTACCTACAAAATCCTGACTGAAGCGGTCATCCAAGATAATACCGGGACGATCATTTACAACCTGGCCCAGCAGGATATGGTAGCTTTGCGGGCTGTGATGCGTCTTGGCGTTGCCTTGCCAAATCCCATTAATGCTGTTAATCAGGATGTTGCAACCCGATTCCCCTTCAGTGCATTGGTACCGTAATCTGGTTCGTTGGTTGAGGGAGATTGATATGGCGGCAGCAGCAGATTTGATTCCCCGTTTCAGACGTATGATCGCAGAACCCACTCAAGATGTATATTCGGATGTGGTCTTGATTGAAGTTATTGAAAGTCATCCTTCTCAGGATCCTTCCGGGGTTTTTCCGGAGTATGCTGATTGGGAACCTTCATTTGATCTAAATGCTGCTGCCGCTGAAATTTGGTCTGAAAAAGCGGCTGCCCTGGCATGTAATTTTGATTTCTCGGCGGATGGATCCAATTTCAGTCGCAGCCAGGCGTATCAACAAGCCATAGCGCAGGCAAGATATTTCAGCGCTCGCCGAAGTCCTTCCACAATTCGTCTTCAGATGGCCCCGCGACCTGAGGTAGAAGATGTTGACTGAAGAAGAGTTATCTCAGATTCAGATTGATATTAATGCAAGCTTTCCAGAAACCTGTGAAATTTACCATCAAGTTTTCATCTCTGATGGAGCAGGAGGGAAAAAGAGCGACTGGGCAATTACAGTGACTACGGGAGGGCGGATTGGTCCAGTAGGCAGAGACCCTGTTGAAAGAGTATTAGCGGAAAAGGTTTCCAATTCTCAGCCTTATGTCATCACGATGCCTGCTGGAACAGTGGTTTCTGAAACTGATCAGATCCATATTGGTGAAAGGATTTTTGAAGTGGTGGGCGTTATTCAGAGAAGCTTGGAGACAGCGAGACGCGTTATTTGTAAAGAGGTCAGATGAAACCAGGTTATCGAGTGGTTTACAACCGCTTTCCAAAGATCGCAGCCCAATTCCCGGTTGCAACTGAGGCGGTTGTAAAGAAGACCACCCAGGAGATTGAAAAAATCTCCAAAGAAAGCATGGAAGGCCCCAAAAGTGGTCGGCTCTACTCCCGCGGAAAAAAAACCCATCACGCTAGCGCGCCAGGGGAACCACCGGCTGTTGATAGCGGGAATCTGGCAAACTCAATTCAATCCGAGGTGTCAATGCAGGCCAATGGTCCAAGAGGAGTGGTGTTCACGAATACCGAGTATGCGGTGGGGCTGGAATTTGGAACACGGAAGATGGCAGCCCGTCCTTTCATGAAGCCAGCAGCTGACAGGATGCGACCGATATATTTATCTGCCTTGAAGAAAATCGAGGAATCATTGAAATGAGCACATTCTTAAATAGGGAGCAGGCTCAGAAACAAAATGAACACATTCTGGAAGAGCAAATTAGTGCTTTGAGCGCCGAAAATGCAGTTCTTCATGAAATGTTGGGCAATTATGCAGCGAAGGTAGCCAAGCTTGAATTCGAAATTCTTCTTTTACACTCCAGGGAAGAAGGTATAGATGGCGGAAATCAACCAGATTGAACGCTGGATTTTTGAAATTCTTTCAGCCGATTCAGCTCTGAGTCAGCTGAGTAAAGGAGTGTATGCTCACCCAGCTGATCAAAATGCTGAATACCCATTTGTATCGTTCCAGTACCAAGGCGGGTTTGATCTTAACGGTGTAGGTGCCAGACGAATTTATGTGAATGCTCTTTACCTGATAAGAGTCATTGGAAAGAATTGTGGAATTGAGGATCTCAAATTGGTGGCTGACCGCATTGATAGTCTTCTTACCACGCAGAATGAAGGAAGCATTGCCTGTTTACGAGAGCAACCATTTTCCATGGTTGAAGTAGAAGATGGAATCAGATACCCCCACTTGGGAGGTTTGTACCGGTTTTACCTAAGTTAAGGAGCCAAAGATGGCAGAACGATCTAGTATTTTTCAAACTGTGCAAATTGGTGTGGAAGCCAACCATGGTGTAGCCGTATCGGCGAACCGTAAGTTGCAGTCCGTTGGTCTTTCCACGGCGATGAAAACGGATATCAAGAAATTCAGGCCGGCTGGTAGTAAGTTTCCAACAATTACTGCGCTTGGAAAAGAATGGGTGGAACACAGTCTCAGCGGCCAATTAACATATACCGAGATTGTGTATCTCTTTGCTTCAATTTTCGGTCTTGATGCTGGTCAGCCAACAGATAATCTTGATGGATCTTTTACTTGGTTGTTTTCACCAAAAGCAAACCAGGCAGATAACTTTGTTACCTTTACGATTGAACAAGGTGGAAGTGTTCGGAGCCAGCGATCTACATACGGTTTGGTAAAAGACCTGACTTTGAATTTCAGCCGTGATGAAGCTACGGTTGAGGGTGGCACATTGGCTCAAGCGCTTGAAGACAATGTCATAATGACAGCAGCGCCTTCAGCTATTGACCTTGTACCTGTGCTGCCAACACATATTTGTATATACCTGTCAGATACATTTGCAGGTCTTGACGCGGCAGACCCACTTCAGCGTGTTCTATCCTGTTCTTATTCAATGTCAGATCGTTTTGGGGCGATTTGGCCAATGAATCGAAATTTGAATTCGTTTGGCGCTGTAGTTGAAACCGAACCAAAACCACAATTGAAGTTGAAAATGGAAGCCGATGCTGAAGGTATGGCTTTATTGAATACCATGCGAGGTGGTTCCACCAAATTTCTCCGGATTGAAGCGGTTGGAGATGAGATCGCTGCAGGTGTGCCTTATGAATTGGTTATTGATACCGCGGTGCAGGTGGAGGAACCTGGAGAATTTGAGGATGCTGATGGTCTTTATGCCATTGAATGGACGTTTACCGCGATTCAGGATAGTGCATGGAATAAAGCAACTCAGTTATCTGTGACCAATTCCATTTCAACTCTGTAGGAGAAACTATGAGTATTCGAATTTCTGATCTTGTCCAAGAAGAACGGACAATCACCATCATGGTCGGTGACGAAGAATTGAGTGTTACTTATAGGCCCAAGGCTTATACACCGCTTGTGGAAGATCAAATGCAATCTTTGATGGAAAGCAATCGGCCGGGAAATGGTCTTGCTCAGATGCTTTCTCACATCTTGATCAACTGGGATGTGGTAGATGAAAACAACAAGCCAATAGAGACCACCTTTGAAAATATAAGGAAATTTCCGGTTGCGCTATTGACTTTAATTACCCAGGAAATAAACAAAGACAATCGCGCCGGAGATGAAGACCGAAAAAACTCAGGCGGTGGCTCGCGTCGAGGGGCGAAATCGGACAGCGTCCGAACTGGTTCCTTCTGATGCGGGCTGCGCAAATCATGCATGTGCCACCATGGGAGTTGATGAAACAACCAACCTGTTTCATGGATTGGGCTTTGGAAATGAATGCGGCAATGATTGAGGCAGAGACTACAACAAGACCGAAAAATAAATAGTGAAGTAGTCTCTGCCTGATTTTAGGTGAAAGCATGGCGATTACCGTTGCAAAATTGTTAGTTGAAATTGGAGCCAACATAGATCAGGCTCTGACCGGCATGGAAAAAGCTGGACAGAGTTTACTGGATGTCGGCGCCAGAGCAAAGCGAGCAGGAGCAGAGCTTACGGCTACTTTCACTTTGCCCCTGGGAATTGCCGGGCGCCAGGCTCTCAACTTAACTGAAAATTATGACCGAGCCATGGGTGTGTTGCGGGAAACCAGTGGGGCAACCGCGGAAGAGATGGGATTACTCCAGCAGAAGGCTAAAGAGTTGGGGGCTGATCTGACTCTCCCGGGCACAAGTGCGGCTGATGCAGCAGAAGCAATGTTGGAATTGGCAAAAAGTGGTATGGCTATCAACAATGTGTTATCTGCTTCCAAAGGAGTACTACAGATGAGCGCTGCCGGCCAAATCAGCAATGCAAGAGCGGCAGAGATCACCAGCAATGCGTTGAATGCATTTCGCCTAGAAGGAAATCAGGCTGTAAAGGTTGCCGATTTACTAGCTGCAGGGGCTAATGCCAGTAGTGCTGAAATTGAAGATATGGCAGATGCTTTGCAGATGGCAAGCGCTGTGTACTCAGCAGCGGGTGTTCATATTGAAGATCTTACAACCTTGATTGCTGAAATGGCAAATGCTGGTATCAAAGGAAGTGATGCAGGGACCAGCCTGAAGCAAATGATGTTGAGCCTGCAAGCTCCTACAGCAAAAGCAGCAAATTTGATGAAAGATCTAGGGATCAATATTTATGATTCTCAAGGCAGTATGTTGCCCATGGAAAAGATAATTGGGCAATTTGCTACCAGCTTGTCTGGCCTTACACAAGAACAGCGCAATGCTGCGCTTGCTACGATATTTGGAAGTGATGCTGTTAGGGCTGCTAATGTGGTTTTGATGAGTGGTGCAGACGCCTTTATTACAATGCGATCAGCAGTATCCAAACAAGGCGCTGCTGCTAATCTGGCAGCGGCTCAAATGAATGGATTAAGTGGAGCTTTTGAGAACTTACGCAGTGCTGGCGAAACAGCAATGCTGGCAGCAATAGAGCCTTTTCGAGAAGATATCATCAACCTGACTGGTTCAATTACAGAAACAATTAATACTTTTAGTGAATTGGATGAATCTACTCAAAAGATTATTGTTGGGTTTTTGGCTGCTGCAGCTGCGGCTGGACCAATGTTAATCGTGTTTGGTCAAATGGCCAGTGGTGCAGGTTTCTTAATGACCACGTTGAGCAATTTACCTGGTTTATTATCTCAGGTGGTTTTTGGATTTCAAGCCATGGCAGTTGGAGCCGGTACAGTGGCTGAAGTGGCAACCATGAGCTTTGGGGGATTTGTAGCTGCTGCTCTACCGGCAATTGCTGCAATTGCAGCTGTTGGAATTGCTTACAAGAAATTGATTGCAGATGTAGTGGCGTCTGGAAAAGAGGCGACAGAATCTGCATGGTCAGATTTCTTCCAAAAACAAATTGATTCTGGAAAAAGTGCAGTTGAAATTGCCAATGAATACCGAGCTGCTCAACAGCGAGTTCAACAAACACTTGATGAAGCCAATCCAGTTGCACGGATGTTTATCAAAAACCAGGTTGGCCTTATTGACGCATCCAAACAGGCATCTGAGGCGATTTTACTCAGTTCTTCCTCATATACTGAGTATGCTTCAGCAATGAGTATGGCTGGCTTGGCCAATGAGCGTCTGGCTGAAAGTGAATGGAAGAAAGCTAGAGAGGTCGGTGCTTCAGCCCTGCAGATTGAGGCTGGGCTTGGACTGAATGAAGATTACCGCGCTATTGTTGAGGCTTTGGGTGAAACAACAAGGCAAACTACTGACCAATTCAGTGGATATAATGATGAGCTTGGTGAAGCTAATCAGAAAACCGGTGAATTGATTTCAGCTCAATTAAGTTTGCAGGAAGAATTGAAGAATGCTTCGGGTGCAGATTATGCCAGAATGGCCCTTGATTCGCTGAAAACGAAGATCGAAGAAACCGGGGATCCTACTGGTGCCCTTACAGTTAAATATCAAGAATTGGGAAAACAATTTGGCTTGATGAATGATGCTTCAATTGTGGCAGCAGATAACTGGGGCATTGTTAATGCTGCAATAGAAGGTGGAATCATTCCGATTGAAAAAGCAAGAGACGCCATTAATTATTTCCGGGCAGACGCCGCTGATGGCTCTATCGATATAGATGCATTCCTTCAAAAATTTGCAATATCTCCTGACCAGGTTCAACCATTTCTTGAAAGCATTGGTGGGCTTGAAACTGGCGTACAGAATATTACAACCAACCTGGCTTCTTTGGAATCTGAAGGGATTGGTCATGTCAACAATACTGGTAAGAGCTTTGAAGCGTTGGATACCACGATTCAAAATTCAGCCAACAATGTTCAAACTCAGTTTATTCAACCGGTCACACAGGACTTGAGCACATTGGCAACGAAGACAATGCCCGGATTGACAGAAAAAATTGCGGCTCACTTCGATTCAATTCGCGATGCAGCAGAAAAAGCAGCAGGAAAGGTTGGCGCTATCCATACTGCTGCAAAAAACCTGAAAGACTGGGCTGATAAAAATACAATTGATATCTTTGTCAATATTCACCAGTCAGGATCTATTCCTTCAATACCTCAACCATCAGGCGAAGCTATTGGCGGCTCAGTATTTGCGGGGCGTCCATACATTGTTGGCGAGCGAGGTCCAGAGCCCTTTTTCCCCGCAATCAATGGCCGAATTTTAAGCAATCAGGAAGCCAGAGAAGCCCTTGCAGGTGGTAGAAGTAGTGGAAATCAATATAACATCACAATTCAGGGTGGAGACGGGGAAGCAACCGCAGTTCATCTTGTGCGCGAATTGAAACGCCTGGAGGTTCTACATGCTTGATGTGGTCTGGATAGATCCTTCTGGTGGTTCTACCGATTTGCATAATTGTCAGGATCTATTTGTTCTTGAGGGATGCGCCGGCCTGGATATGCCTGAATTTAAATTTGTGACTGATGATTTCCCTACCTCAGATGGTGGTGAAGTCCGAATGGTGAAAGCGGCCGGTAGGGATGTTCAACTACATTTACTGGTGAAGTGTTCTAGTAGATCATTGCTAAGGGAGAAAATAAGAAGTCTTTCCAGAGTAATGAATCCCAAATTGGGAAATGGCCGGCTGCGAGTAACTTCTGCGGATGGTAAGCAAAGAGAACTAATTTGCCGCTATGTCCGTGGCCTTGAAGATGAAGATACAGGTTTTTCCTGGCGAGAAGTAGTATTGGTTTTTCGGGCTTGGAAACCTTTTTGGCAATCCGTAAATGAACGTGCGGCCACTTTCGTTTCAGGCGGTGCTGCCCCATTCTTTCCAATCTTTCCTTTAGTGTTATCAAATTCAGCAGTGTTTTCTTCACGCAGCTTGGAAAATCAGGGCGATACGGAGTGCTGGCCTGTGTGGACAGTGTATGGTCCAGGCGAAAATTTAAAAGTAGTTAACTTCACAACTAATCAGGAATTGGAAGTTGGTATCACGCTTAATCAAGAGGACACTTTAGAGATTGATACTCGACTGGGATACAAGGCAGTAAAAAAGGGTGATGGCAGTAATCAATTTTTTAGACTTAGCCCCGAGTCCGTTTTATGGCCGTTACAAAGAGGCGAAAACCAGGTGCAAATTGAATTGAGCAATACCAATGAGTCTAGCAAGGTGATAGTTCATTATGTTGAACGTTTCCTGGCTGCGTAGGTGATTATGGCTAATTATGAATTATTTGTTCTTGATAATACTGGTCAAAGAGTGGGGCAGATTGATGGTTTTACTCGATTAGATCTTGTTATTCGGTTTAATGATATTGGAAAGTTTTTGTTGACACTGCCGGCTGAAAGCGAATTCTCGAATCTCATCACATGGAAGGGCGGAATTGAAGTTCGAAGAAATGGAAGTCACCTGATAACAGGTCTAGTAAGACATTTTGAAAGAAATCAAGATGACTCAAGGAATGAGCTGATGGTAGGCGGGCCTGACGAAAATGCGTTTCTTTCAGACCGCATAGTCTATCCGGCACCAGATGGAAATTTTATAAGCCAGGCGCATGATTCTGCATCAGGTCCGCTGGAAACAGTTTTAAAACATTTTGTTACTAATAATCTTGGGCCAGGAGCGCTACCAACCCGCCAAATACTGAGCATCCAGGTGGATTTGGCGAGGGGGAATTATGTTGAAAGAAACGGACGGTTTCAGAATCTTCTTGAGCTATTACAGGAAACCGTTCTTCAAAGTGGTACAGAATTGGGTTTTCAGGTGAGAAATCGAGTTTTTGAAGTGTTTTTACCATCGGATAAACGAGGTGAGGTTGTCTTTTCACTTGGTCTTGGTACGATGCTTGAATTTGATTACACCCTTGAATCTGCGAAAGCTAATGCGGTCATTTGTGGTGCATCAGGTGAATTAACTTCTAGAATTGTGCGAGAGGTTTCTTGGAATCAGAGTGTTAATCAGTTTGGCAGAATAGAAAGTTTTCGAGATCGCCGAGATACGGATCAGGAAGATGAAATTCATCAAACATTAACTGAGGAACTTGTAAAAAACTCCGAACGATTTTCACTGCAATTTAGAGTTGCTGAATTAGAAGGATTGAAAGCGTTTGATCATTGGAATATTGGAGATCTAGTTACTGTGATGATTGATGGGCAACGGATTGAGCAGGCAATCCGGGAAATTCATGTCAAAGTAGATCAGAAAAATGGTGAAACAATCATTCCAGTAGTAGGTACACCTGGTATGGGCGCGGTCAATTTTATGAGTGGGCTTTTTGAACGGATGCGAGATATTCGCCGGCGAGTTGATCACCTGGAGGTGATAGTATGACTAAGCGTTTCTTCCCTTTTGATGGAGTGCCATTGTATGAATCTGACTGGTCCAGTATGGCGCGATATTGGCGAGATTCCGGGGTGATTTCTGGAGTCTTGAATGAACTTGAAGTTTATGCAGATAGCACAGGAATGCAGGTAAAAGTAAAATCAGGTCGAGCTTGGCTGCAGGGTCATTTTTTTGAATCCGATTCTGAAGAAGTCTTGTCAATTTCTTCAGCAGATCCAACTTTGACTCGAATTGATAGAGTTGTACTAAGGCTGGATTGGACTTTGAACAGCATTGATTTCCTGGTGCTTGAAGGTACTCCAGCCGCCAGCCCAACTGCTTCTGATTTGTCTCAAACTTCATCAATATGGGAAATTCCTTTAGCCAAAATCACTGTAAGTGGTGGAACAAACACCGTTAATTCAGGAGATATTATAGATGAACGTGTTCTGTCGAGGTCTGTGGAAGAAATCAAATCTGAACTAGAATCCATCAAGTATTTTGGGTTGACCGTGGCCTTGGGAGATGGGGTCTTGCCTGTTCCCATAAACTCTTATCTGGGCTGGGTAGAAATACCATTTTCTTGCACAATTCAGAGTGTTAGACTTTGGTCTGATGTAGCTGGATCAATCACAATTGATATTAGGAAGGCTTCCAGTTTGGGTGGATCATGGGCTTCTATTTGTGGTGGTTCAAAAGCGGTAATTTCGAGTTCTACCATTGCTACTCCAAATATTGCTGCATGGACAAAGTTACTGAATGCGGGTGATTGGATTTCATTCTTTCCTGAATCAGTTACTAATATTAAAAAACTAATGCTTTCAATTCGCGGGATTAAAAACTAATGGCAATTGATATTGTTCTTCTTGATACACGCTCATCAGGTACGACTGGCACATGGTCTTTGACTGTAAACGTACCGACAGGTAAGACGCCAGCTTGCCTTCTTCTATTTCTCTTTAACAAAAGTGGATTGGGTGCATTAAACTATGTAAGGATTGGAAGCGTCACACCGACCACAATCCATTATTACTCCGCGAATAATGTTGGGTTTGGTGTTTATGCCCGAAAAGACCTTACGCCGGGCGATTACCTGGTTGAAGTCAACGGAACTGGTGAAAATCGGGGTATCATTCTTGGCGTTTGGGAAACGATAGGATGGAATACAAATGCTGCTAGTCAATACACGAGCGTATTGCCTAACCCCGGAAACCTTTCTTTCAATCCGACTTTGGCTGCAGGACTTCTATTTCTAGAATTCTACAAACAAAACTCTGGCACCAACAACCTGGCAACTGCTAGCCAAACAGTTCTCTCTCACCTGACTGGTACCAGTTATGAAGGTGGTGCTGTGTATAAGAAAGGGGTGGGACCTTACACATGGACTACCTATGTTTATGAAGAATACCTTTTTGGACTCGAATTTCTTCCCGTGCCGGCCGGCAATTTTCAACCTATTTGGATTGTTTAGGAGATAAAAATGGCAAAACTATTAGGTTCTGAGTATGAAAAACTCAGCCAACTATCTCAGAATGGAGAATTCCTGGGCGTCATCAAAATTGCTTTGGTGAAAGCGGTTCGCGAAAAACTAACTTGGACCGTGAAGAGCGGTCAATTTCAGAGTGAAGAGCAGAAAACTCAACAGCAAATGTACGCAAAAGTCACACTTAATGATCTAGATAATCAGGCTCGGCGCTGGGCAAACGTATTGGCCTCCTGGGATGAATATATCAGCACGGTTGATTGTGAAGAGGATCTTGATGGAAGCCTGGCATTTTCCAATTTCAATGAAAATGGCGCCTTGGATTACACGATCAGAACTTCACTTTGGGGAGTGTTGAGTAATTTATAATCGCCAGTTATCTGCAGGAGATGCTCGCTGGTGAGCAGCTTTTACATCAAAGTCTGCAATTGCCAGGTAATGCTGGACCATTGAAAGTGAACTGTGTCCAAGCATTCTTTGAAGAGTGAAAATATCTCCAGAATTTCTTAAATACTGTATCGCAAACGTGTGCCTGAATCGATGCGGGTGCACGTTTTTTACACCTGCTCTCTTTCCAATATTCACCAAAAAATGGCGTATGGAGTTTTTATTCATAGGCACACCGGTTGAAGATAAGAAAACCGGGTCAGTTGGCTTTGCATCTTTTCGAGTAGAAAGATATTTCCAAACTGCTTTTAGAGATGAATTTCCAAGGAATACCACTCTGGATTTTGTTTTTCTACCAGTGCTGAAAGGTTTAACAAACACTTCTCCATTCTCAAGGTTGATGTCTTGAATACTTAGCCTCGCGAGCTCTGAAACTCTAAGGCCGGTATCGAGAAGCATAAGAATAATAGCTTGATCTCGTTGAGAAGTTGGCCGTGGCATTGTAAATTTCTTTCTGTTTTTTGTTACTGCCAGACTTGTGCGGCTGCAAGCATTTAATAATTTCCGGATCTCTCCTTCAGAAAACGGAGTGATTTCTGCAGGCTTATATTTTGGCCGGGCCAGGTCATTGTCTACTCTAGGAAGTTGCAGATCAGTATTCATCCAGCGATTGAATGTGCGAATTGCTTTCCAATGATTTTCGATTGTGGAGGGAGAAAGATTTTGATCCTGTAAACCTATCAGAAAGAATCTTAATTGATTGCGGTTCATTTCACCTAATTCAATATCCCCAATAGCTTTGACTAGATTATTCAAGCAGTATGAATAGAGCTCAACGGTTGAAATGGCATACCCTTCTGCACGCAAGAAGATCTCAAATCCCTTAATGGCTTTCGATAACTCCATTTTGACCTCCAATCTCAGACCCTTTTGGGGCTAAAATGTTATGGGTCTCTGGTAATAAGCGATTTTTTGAATCATAAAACCACAGACCTCTTACAGGCTTTTTCATTGACTGTAAGAGGTCTGTGGTCTTGTAAGGTCGGGGCGAGAGGATTCGAACCTCCGGCCTCTTGCACCCCATGCAAGCGCGCTAAACCGGACTGCGCCACGCCCCGACATATTCGTTTGAACGCTGGCTATTATAGCTTCATCCAGTGGATTTGACAACCCTTTTTGTTCATTTTATTTTCAGGTTGGTTGGGCGAGGGCGTAAAAGGTGGGCAGGTATAGCACGCGCCGGTTATTCTGTTCGGCAAGGCGGGCGGCGGTGAGCAGTTCATCCAGGCGGCGGGCGGGGAGAAGGGGCGCCAGATCCTGGCGCAAGACTTGCTCTTCGGTGGGGTCTATTGAGCTGGCGGCTGGGTGCTGCCACTCTCCACCGAGGATGCCGCTATGGATGGTTGTGAAACCGGCTTGCTGGAAAAGGGAGACAAGGCGGCGGCCGGTGAGCGGATCGGCGCCCTGGGCGCGCAGGGCGAGGGTTTGCAGGCGTCCCAGCTCGTCGAGAGGCGGCGGGTAGTCCACGCGCCCGCCGTAATCGGGTTCGGCGAAGGCCATTACCCAGCCGCCGGGGCGGGCAACGCGGCGCATTTCGCGCAGAGCGGCTTGCGGGTCGTCCAGCCAGAGCAGCAGGTAATGGCAGCAGACCAGGTCAAACGCAGCGCAGGCAAATGGAAGCTCGTATCCATCTGCCTGCACGTTGGCGATTGAAGCGTTGTGCTGGCCCGCGAGGCGCAGGAAAGGGCGGTTGAGATCCACGCCCACGCGCAGGGCGCCGGGCGGGAGAGGTAAATCGTTGAGCAGCGCGCCGGTTCCGCTGCCGACTTCTAAACAGCGCGGATTGGCAGGGAGAGAGACGCGCTGCAGTAGATAGCGGCGCAAGTCACGCGTCCAGACGGCTTGCCGGGTGAATCGCTGGTGCCAACCGTCCGGGGTTAAGGGTTCGTCAGGCGCGGGCATGCTGCCAGATGGTGCTCCACTCGTCGCGCAGCAGATTGCCCAGCACTTCGGGCTGGCCCTGCCCGCGCAGCACGTCGCCGTCGGGTTCCACGTAGAGGGCGCTCAGGCCATCTGCATCGGGAATGTCACCGGCTTCTTCCTGATCGAGGGCGACAGGGTTAAGGGAGGAGTATGGCACCGGCAGGTTCCAAACGAGGCTGATCTGCAGGTCGGCGGCGGTGATGGCGGCCTGGTCGAGGGCGGGTTTGAGCTGGATATTGGCGGCGGACAGCGAAAGCGATTGCACGCCCATGCTGGCCATCCGCTGCAAAATGGTGTTAACATCCTCCTGGTTTTTCTCGGTGATGGTGAGGTGAACGGTGGTGTGAATGTCCTCCGGCATCAGGTCGCGTAGGGCTTCCCAGGATTGTTCTTCTTCGGGCTGGAAGACGAGCATAATGTGGTCCAATCCACAATCGAGAAGCTCGTGCAGGTAGTCCGGGTTGGTAAGCCGCAGGCCGTCGGTCAGCAAGCCGGTAACCATCCCCAGTCCTTCCGCGTGGGTCAGGAGAGCGGCCAGATCGGGGCGCAGGGTTGGCTCGCCGCCGGTGAAGACCACGTGCGGGATACCGGCTGCCCAGGCTTTGTTGATAATCTGCTGCCACTCGTGCTCAACCAGTTCGCGGCGCACGCGTTCCAGGGGGGCAACGCTGCCGCTTTCGCCATCAGAGACCTGATAGGTGAGGGCGCAGTCCAGGCGATATGGAGCAAGGACCGCCGCGCTGAGCGGTTCTTTGCGGTCAAATCCGAGGAACCCAACCGGGTCTAGATCGGGGGTCTGAACGAGGATATCAAGGCGTTCTTTGAAATCCTGATAGTCTTGCAGCGCTTTGTCTTGCGGGACATTGTAGCGGCGCGCCATCTGGCTGGCAATGACCTGTTCGGGCATGTCTTTAACCAGGTAGTAGGCATATTCGGCGGCGGTGTGATTGAGATGCAAGACGATGCTGGCATTTACAATCAGGATGCCGCTGCCGTTTTCTTCCAGGCGCAGGTGAAGGCGGTACTGCTGCGGGGCTTCGGGCGGGGTCTGGTAAGGATACATGCCAGCGGGCAGGGGCTTGACCGGTTTGAAAAACCGGTTTAAGAAGGATTGGAGTGCGTTCATAATCGGATCTCCGTTTCTTCATGAAGGAGTGGATTAATGGCTACCGGTGGCTTGGTTTCGCCCGCGCTGCGCGCCAGCGGACAGCCACCGCCGCATTCGTGTTCAAACAGGCAGGCTTTGCAGGCAGCGGGAAGGTTGCGCCGCTCGCGCAGGCTGAGGGCTAATGGATGATTCCAGATGGCGTCCCACTCATCGCTCTGGATGTTGCCGAGGGACTGATAATAAGACTGGCAAGGCAAGACACTGCCGTCAGGCTCGATGCACATGTTGTAGAGGGCGGCTGTGCAGCCTTTGATGCCCAATTCCATTTGCTCGGGATCAAAGTTGCAGTACTGGGTGGGGGTGTACCAGATGAGGCGCTGGTGATTGGCATCGGTCATTTGGCGCGCGACGGTCAGCAGGGCAGGCAGGCGGCTTTCCGGCAGACCGGTGCCGACCTTGCTGCCTCGGCCGGAGTAAATGAGGGCATTGAGGCCGACGGTAGGCACGCCGAGGCGGGCCAGGAATTGCAGTGTGCCTTCCAGATGCTCAACATTATCGGTAAGCATGGTGGTATTGGTCATCACAAACAATCCGCTTTGCAGGGCTTTTTCCAGGCCAGCGAGGGTTTCTTTCCAGGCGCCAGGGTGGTTGACCATGCGGTCGTGAATTTCTGGAACATGCGACTCAAAAGTGATTTGAATATGATCCAGGCCAGCGTCGCGGAGCTGGTCTACATAGCCTTCACGCGCCAGGCGGCGGCCATTGGTGTTGATGCCGGTAATCTGACCGTTGGATTCGGCATGCGCGATGAGCTGCGGCAGGTCTTCGCGCAAGGTGGGCTCGCCGCCGGTGAAGACGATGTGCGGAATAGATAGCTGCCAAAGGCGGTCAAGGATGGCGTACCATTGTTCGGTGCCCAGTTCGGGAAAATTGCGGGAGCGGGCGTTATAACAGTGGGCGCAGTCATTATTGCAGCGGTAGGTGACGGCCAGGTCCATGCGGTAGGGTGCCGAAGGCTGGCTGGAAAAGGGAACGTTGGTTTCCAGTTCCATCTCGCAAACCGGGCAAGGACCCATTGGGTCAATCAGATCGCGCAGTTGGTCTGAAATGGCTTTAAAGTCCGCGATGGCCTGATAGGATGGCACATCGTAATAGCGCGAGAGCGCAGAGGCAGCTTTGGTCGCGGGAGTATGGTGAAGATAGAGAAAGGCCAGGTAAGCGGCGGTTGGGTTGAGATGGAGAACGCGGCTGGCGTTGATCAACAGCAGGGCGTGGCCGTCTGCTTCCACGCGCAAATGGACGCGGGTCTTTTCGCCTTCGTCCTGGATGAGGAAGTGATATAAACCAGCGCGGGGCGGCGCAGGAGCCGCCCCGCGATTAAGCCATTCTGAAAATTGGGTAAAAATACTACTCATGCTTTCTTCCCAACCGGTTTAGCGGCCGCCGCCGGCGCAGGCACAGGCACACCCGGCACAGGCACAGGCGCACGCGCAGCCGCCTCCCCCTCCGCCACCTCCACCACGGTAACTGGAACCGGCGGGGGCTTTGGGAACGGGGTTGGTCACGTTGGTTACTCCGCTGGTAAAGGAGGTAACATCGCCGATCACGCCCGCGGAGAAAGCGGAAACGCTGGAGGCAATGGATGCAGCAAAATCAGAGCCAGGCAGGTGCGGCAAAGAAACGGACTTGCCGCCAGAGGAGGGCATTCCGCCGGTAGAAGCGCGCGACAAGCCGCCAGTTACTCCGCCGCCGCTGGACGCGATGCTGCGGCCAATGGCCGGGTCGAGGCGGCCCCACCACATCGGCACATACACAGGCTGGGTGAAAGTGCGGCGCGCGCGTTCGTCGTACTGACGGTCAAGCATGGTCCAGTCCATGTACTTTTCGTATTGCTCCATTTGCACGTCGGGGGTATCGGCCTGTTCCACCTGCTGCCAGGCTTGCTCCATGATTTTCTCGTAATATTCTACGGTTTCTTTGCGGCTGAAGCCTTTCATTTTGGTGGTTACTTCTTTAACCAGCGCCACCATCATTTTTTGCAGGGCGGTGCGACGCTCAGCTTTCTTCAGTTTGAAGGCTTCCAAGAAGTCCGTTTCGTACGCGCGCAAATCCGCTGGCAGGGTTTCTTCCACGCTGATTTCAAGCGGTTCTTTGTTGGTAACGGTAGCGGCATTCTTGCGGACAACCGCAAAGAGAATCAGGGTGAGAACTTTGTCAATGGGTTGTTCCATCAGAACAGCGGCTTCCACCGGGGTAAGGCCGCGTTTGACACCGTGGCCTTCAATCGAAATTTTGGGTGGCAGGTATTTTAATTTGCGTTTCTTCGCGCCCCAAATGGATTGGTAAATTCCGAGTCCGAAGATGGCGGCAAAGACGCCAAAGAATCCGCAGCAGATCAGCCCTTCAGGGTCAAAGGTGCTGCCAACGGCTCGCGAGATCTCGGAAGGCGGCTGCTGGACTGTGCCTGTGGCGACCAGGCGGGCCGGGAACGCGGCGCCGAAAATGTATTGCGTGTAGCTGTTGGCTGAGGCGGTCTGCCAGTGATAAAAGACGCGCCCATTGCTATCGATGCCGGAAGCTGGGGCCTCATCGCCGGGCCAGTTGCGCGGCGTGATGTAGCGCGGCTCTTCGGTGGTCAGCCCAGGCGGCAGGATGATGGTGAAAGCCAGGTCGGTGGTGCCGGTAACGGTATCGCGATCGTAGTAATGGGGCGCAAACTCTACGCTGGCGTAGGGTTCGGCTTCTTCCTGCGAGGCGTTGAAAATAACGCCGTTGATTTCGGGCAGGAAGAAGTGAAAAGTGCCGCGCTGGCCGGGTTGGATGGCATTGCTGCCTAACCCAAAGGCAATCCCATTACGCACATAGGGCGAAGAGGTGATATCGGTAATGGTTTTACCGTCCACTTCAGCAGTGATGCTGCCCAGGTTGTAATTTGTATTGGGCATTCCAATGTCAACGTAGTCGATGGGATCGGCGGAAGGTTCGTTGTAAAAGACAAGGGTATATTCAACCGAGGCCGTGCCGTCTGGATTGATGAAAAGGTTAATGTCGGACTTCTCGATTCGGAAGTAATAGGTTTGCGCCGAGGCCGGCACAAAGCTCACCGCCAGCAGCACAAACACGCAGAACAGCAGGAATACACGTCTGGTCATCTCAAGGCTCTCCGATCTACAAATTTACCACTTGGGTTCTTCGGTCAACTGGTAAGAGGTATGGCAGTATGGGCAGGTCACCATTGGGGCTCCGGCGACCATTTTAATGTCATTGGCGGTGAGGGTGCCACCGCAGGATTTGCACTTAATCGTATCCATGTTTACACTGCCGGGCAGGTCAATCTGGTAGGTAACGTTTTGGGCCGCGCCGGAATCGCTGGCGGGGGCATGGATGCGCGTGGCAAAAAAGATGATCCCAAAACTGGCTGCCAAAAGGACAATGCCGGTAATGATCCAGCTGCTTTGGCCCTGAGGGCTGAAGGCGCCGAGAATGAAGATCACGCCAAAAAGGATTAAGATGGCAGCGATCACAAACGCAATAATTTTGATAGCTTTCATAAGTCCTCCTGACTACAGATTAGTTTAACACGAATGGGTAACGCGCTTCAAGAAGGGTGGAGGAGACCGCCAGTCTATATCTATCTACGCAAAAATGATCAATCTGTTTCGAGAAATTTGAAAAAATGGTCCTATCAATGGGAGAAAATCCTTTAGAATAGATATATCCAGAATGATTGTATCATCTTTGAAAATCGAAGTGTGATCCTTTATTCATCAAGAGGGCAAAATGGGCTCTATGGAAGAACATAATCAGATGACTGAATACCAGGAATTGCGCGAGCAGATTCAATACCATAATTACCGTTATAACGTGCTGGACGACCCGGTGATCAGCGATGGAGAATATGACCGCCTTTTCGCGCGATTGAAGGCGATTGAAGCGGAGCACCCGGAATGGGTAACCTCCGATTCGCCCACGCAGCGGGTGGGTGGCGCGGCGACAGGGAAATTTGCCAAGGTGCGCCACCCGGCGCCGATTTTAAGCCTGAGCAACGCCTTCAACCTGGCGGACGTGCGCGCATGGTACGACCGCCTGGTGAAGCTGGATGAGCGTGTGAAAAGGGCCGATTTTGTGGTGGAGCCTAAATTTGATGGTCTGACGGTTGTGCTGCATTATGAAAACGGACTCTTTACGCAGGGGGCAACCCGCGGCGACGGCGAAGTGGGCGAAGATGTAACTGCCAATCTGAAAACCCTTTTGACCCTGCCGTTACGCATCCCGGTGAAGAAAGGCGCGGCAGAGGTTCCGCCGCGGCTGACGGTGCGGGGCGAAGTGCTGATATTTATTGCTGATTTTGAGGAATTAAACCAGCGGCTGCAAAAGACGGGTGAAAAGACGTATGTCAATCCGCGTAACACGGCAGCGGGTTCATTACGGCAGTTGGATCCGAAGATTACGGCCACACGCCCGCTGAAGATGTTCACCTACGCAATTGTGGATGCCGATGGGTGGACGCCACAAACTCAATGGGAGTCACTGGCGTATCTGAAGGCGTGCGGCTTCCCGGTGAGTGAGTATGTGTATCACTGCGCTAATCTGGATGAACTGCTCACCTGCTGCGAAGCCATGCAGAGCAAGCGGGATGAATTTCCGTTTGAAGTGGACGGTGTGGTGATTAAGATCAATGACCAAAAACTGGCCGCTGATTTGGGCTATGTGGGCAAAGACCCACGCGGGGCGATTGCGCTGAAATACCCGGCCAGAGAAGTAACCACGATTCTGGAAGGGATCGGGGTCAACGTTGGCCGCACCGGGGTGTTGACCCCGTACGCGATGCTGCAGCCGGTGGAAGTGGGCGGCGTGATTGTGAAACAAGCTACCCTGCACAATTTTGATTTTATTGAAGAGAAAGACATTCGCGTGGGCGACCGGGTGCTGATCAAGCGCGCCGGCGATGTGATTCCTTATGTGATTGGCCCGGTGGTGGACGCGCGCAGCGGGAAGGAAACCCCGTACGCGCCGCCGCAGAACTGCCCGGCGTGCGGCGAGACCGTGGAACACATCGAAGGCGAGGTAGCCTGGTACTGTGTCAATTCGGCCTGCCCGGCGCAGTTGATTCGTAATGTGGAGCATTTTGTCTCACGCGGGGCAATGGACATGGTAGGCCTGGGAATCAAAATTGTGGAGCAATTGGTAGAAGCGGGTCTGGTGAAAGATGTAGCTGACCTGTATGGGTTAACCAAAGAGCAGTTGCTGGGTCTGGAGGGGTTCGCGGATAAGAAGGCTGAGAATCTACTGGCTTCGATTGATGCCTCGCGGCAGCGCCCGCTGGCTCGGCTGATCACCGCTCTAGGCATTCGAGGGATCGGCGAAGTGGGCGCGGGCGACCTGGCGAAAAAGTACGCGGATTTGGATGCACTGAGCCAGGCCGGCAGCGCGGAACTGCAAACCATTGAAGGCATTGGACCCAACATTGCTGAAGCGATTGTAGATTGGTTTGAGCAGCCAGCCAACCGGGCTCTGGTCAAGAAACTGAAAGCGTATGGGGTTTGGCCAAGCGGGGCGCCCGCGACTTCCGCTGGTGGGGCTGGCCAGGCGCTGCTGGGCTTGAGTTTTGTCATCACCGGTACCCTGCCCAGCTACAGCCGCGATGAAGCCAAAGAGCTGATCCAGGCGGCGGGTGGCAAGGTGGTTGGCAGCGTCAGCAAGAACACCGATTATCTGTTGTGTGGAGAAGCGGCCGGTTCCAAGCTGGAAAAGGCGCAGCAGTTGGGGATTAAGATCATTGACGAAGCGGGCCTGCTCCGCCTGATTGGCGCGGCGGGAGCCAACCAGAAAGAATGAAGGGTATGAAATCGATCCGGTTAAAAGAGCAAAAAGAAAAGACGGTTCTGCAGGGGCATCCGTGGATTTTTTCCGGGGCGATTGCCGAGATGAAAGGATCGCCGGGGATGGGTGAGACGGTGGGCGTGCTGTCTTCCGCTGGAAAATGGCTGGGCAGCGCGGCGTTCAGCCCTTCTTCAAAAATTCAGGCGCGGATGTGGACGCGGGATGAGAATGAACCGGTGGATGCCAGCTTTTTTGCCCGGCGCATCGCCGCCGCGATTCAGGCGCGAAAGGACCTGGGCCTGCTGGATGCCAGCAACAACGCCGTGCGCCTGGTGCATGCTGAATCGGATGGGCTGCCGGGGGTGATTGTTGACCAGTACGCGGATGTGGTGGTGGTCCAGCTGCTTTCGGCCGGCGCGGAAGCCTGGCGGCAGGTGATTGCCGATCAACTGCTGCAGGCCAGCGGGGCCAAAAGTGTTTACGAGCGCTCGGACGTGGATGTGCGCAAGCTGGAAGCGCTGCCCGCGCGCACGGGTCTGCTGGCGGGTGAGCCGGTCGCCGACGAGATTGAGGTGGTGGAAAGTGGGTTGAGGTTTCTGGTTGATGTGAAAAGGGGCCAGAAGACCGGCTTTTACCTTGATCAGCGGCAAAACCGCCAACGCCTGGGTGAAATGGCCAGAGGAAAACGGGTTTTGAATTGTTTTTGCTACACGGGCGGCTTCAGCATGTATGCCGCCAAAGGTGGGGCAGCACAGGTGATTTCGGTTGACTCATCGGCTGAGGCGCTGGAAACTGCGCGGCGCAACGCGGACTTGAACGGGCTGCTGGCTGATTCTATGGCTTGGGTGGAGCAGGACGTCTTTACCTATCTGCGCGGACAGCGCGACCGGAACGAGCGATATGATTTGATCATCCTTGACCCCCCCAAGTTTGCGCCAACGGCCGCCCAGGCTCAGCAAGCCGCGCGCGGCTATAAGGACATCAATCTGCTGGCGTTTAAGCTGTTGAATCCCGGTGGGTTGTTGTTCACCTATTCCTGTTCGGGAGGGATTTCAGCCGATTTATTTCAGAAGATTGTAGCGGGGGCGGCAGCCGATGCTGGCGCGCGAGCCAGGATTATCGGTACGATGACACAGGGGCCAGACCACCCGGTGGCGCTGGTTTTTCCGGAATCGGCGTATTTGAAGGGTTTGATCTGTCAGATGCTCTAACGGATGCGGGTCAGAAGCTAATCAAGCCGCGTTCCAACAGTTCCAAGAACTTTTCGACCACATTGGGGTCAAACAAGATACCGGCGTTTTCACGCAGATGGGCAATGGCCTTTTCTCTTGGCCAGGCAGGCCGGTAGGTCTGTTCGTTCAGCAAAGCGTCAAACACTTCCACCACCATAAAAATTCTCGCCGAAAAAGGTATTACGGTGCCCTTTAACCCTTCCGGGTAGCCAGATCCATCCCATCGTTCGTGATGGTACTGAGGAATTTCTCGCGCGGTGGATAAATAGCTGATCGGCGAAAGCAATTGCGTGGCATACAGGGGATGCTGGCGGATAACCTGCCACTCTTCCTCAGACAGCGGGCCGGTCTTCAGCAGGATACTATCGGGAATCATGATTTTCCCGATGTCGTGCAGCAGCGCGCCGCGCCAAATGTGAATTAATTGTTCTTTGGGCACACCAAGGTGACGTGCGAGCTGCAGGGTTATATCTGCGACGCGTTCAGTGTGTCCTTTGGTTTCAAAGTGGCGAGTCTCCAGGCTGGAGGCCCAGCTGATCAGTGTGCTGTCGTAAGCCAGCACGAGGCTGGTATGGGTCTGCTGAAGTTCGTTGAAACCGGTGATATTGTCCATCGCGATGGACGCCTGGGAGGCAAACGATTCCAGCAGTGCGATTTGGTCTTCATCGGGTGAAATGGGCTGTGTAAAGAACGACTCGAGGATTCCGCGCATTTTGCCCTTGGAAATAAGCGGAATGCCTATATATGCCTGAAACCCCTGAGCCGTGAGCCATTTGTTAATTTTTTGATCTGTGGTTGTGAGATTAACGTTGGGTACCAGCAAGATGCGCCGGGATAGGACTACCTGACCGGCCAGCGAGTTGGAAATGGGAATGGACGCGCGGGGTTGGGATGATGCCAGATTGCCACGCGAGATGATTTGCCGTAAGGTCATGCTTTTCTGTTCGAGCGAAAGGATATCCGCGGCTGATGCTGGTGTTCGAGAAAGCACCTGTTCCAGTAAGACCGAGAAGGTCGTTTCAAGGTCCATGCTGCTGGTGATCGCAATATCCACGTTGCGCAGCGCCTGTAAATGCTGCATGCGTTGTTCGGTTTGCTCAAAAAGCCGGGCCGTTTCTAACGCAGCAGCCGACTGGCTGGCAAAGGTCTTCAAGACGTTGATTCTTTCCGGCGAAAAGAAGAATTCTTCTTTGCTGAGCAGCACCAGCATCCCAACCAGATTGCCGCGCAAGATCAATGGGAAGAAACCCGCAGATTGTACCGGCGTTTTCTGTTGCGTTTCAGTCTCTTCAAAGAGTTCGGGGTTGGCAAAGCGGGTGAATATGAGGGGCTGCGTGATGGATGGTTTGGATATCTGGTTAATCAACCAGCGGCTTCTCAATAATGTTGTGGTTATGCTCTCACAATCCCCGTCGGATTTCGCCAGAGTCACCCATTCCTGATCCACAATTTTTCCAACCCAGGCCGAGCAAACTTCGAATGCCTGAACACAAATATTTGAAATGCCCTGAGAAAGGTCAATTGCTTCCAGATTCAGCACCAGATGCTCGCCGCTTTTGAAAAGCGCGTCGAGCATGTTGAGCTGCTGCTGGATGCGTTGGCGGGAAGAAACCTGGTATGAAATATCATGAATGATTACCTGGGCGGTTTTTCGATCTTCCCAAGAGAAAGAGGTTATCAGCACTTCCACGGCCAGGTACTCGCCCTGAGAAGTTCGGATATCTGCCTCAAAACTTTGGCGGCTGCTCTCTTCTTCCAGTGCCAGCGCAAAGAAATGGTTGATCACCGCCTTATCTTTTTCATGAAAAAGGGATGAGAGGCTCAGACTGGCAGGAAAATTGTTAATTTGCAGTCCGGTTAACCGAGTTAGCGCGGGGTTGAATTCCAGCAGATTTGCGCTCGCGTCGGTGATGATGATCGCGTCTGGCGATTGGTTAAATAGGCTTTCAAACCTGGCACGCTCGGCCAGTAATAAGCGGTAGCGGTTTAGCTGGATGATATTCTTGATACGGGCGCGCAATTCAAGCCGGTTATATGGTTTCGAGATAAAATCATCTGCACCCGCGGTGATTCCGCGAATCCGCGAGTCAGAGTCATCGAGGGCGGTAATCAGAAAGATGGGAATTTCCGCTGTTTCCGCGTCTGCGCGCAGCACCTGGCAAACTTCGTAGCCGTCCATGCCCGGCATCATCACGTCCAGCAGAATCAAATCCGGTTTGGTTTGGTGCGCCACCGCAATGGCCTGAGGACCATTTTCCGCGAAGGAAAGCTGGTATCCTTCTGTTGTGAGCAAAGACTCAATGGTCTCCCGGCCAATTGGCTCGTCATCAACGATGAGTATGCAACTAGGACGGATCATGGGGGCTTTCCTGTAACTGGTCTGGTTTCACAAAGATCGGTTTAATGGGAAGAAAACTTGGCTTTGGTGAAGCTCTTGATCAGCATGACTTGCCTTCATTGTAGCAAGGATTAAATTAAACCGCGACCCGTTTTGAGAGAATTGTGAACGAGATTGGGCTGGGTTTCGTGCTGTTGAGATCAATATCAATTATATTTATTTTACTGATTTTTTACCTGAATTTGGTGGAAGATTTACCGTTTTACGCTTATCCTATAGAGTGATGAAAAGGGTGAAAAGGGAAATTCCCATTGCGCATAGGGATGTTTATGATGAAGGCATGCATTGAAAGAAGAATCGGGTAAATCGATGGAAAAACAGCAAATCAAAGAAGCGCTTAACAAAAATGAGTCTCGCCATATTGTTAGGTTTTTTATGCTTCTTATTGTGTTTTTCTTGGGGCTGCTTTTCTTGTTGCAGTGGGAAACCCTTGGTTATTCGGATTACCGGCTTACGATTTTGGGGGGAGTGGCTTTCTTAGCGGGGTCGGTGTGCCTGTTTTTTCATTCTGAACGGGAGTTTGAATTACTAAATCATCTGGGGCATGGTTTACTGCTGTCGGGGATACTATTACTTATTTCCGGTTCGTTTGGCTCATTTTCTGATTGGTTGGTTTACTGGGAATGGTGGATTTCCATAAGCTTGATAGCCTGCTCTTTCCTTTATGGGTTCTCCCTGAAACCACGAAAGTCGCCGATGGCTTTAAAGATTACCCGTTACGCCATTTTACTGGGATTGTTGTTATTGGCTTTTTTCCCCTATTTGTTGCAGTCAGTTACCACCGGCGAGTTAGCCCTCAGCCGCGGTGCGACACGCCTGTTGCAGATCATTCCGCTTGGGTTGTTTGCATTCATTATTTGGGATTTGCTGCGCCATCGACGTCAGATGGATAGACGCCTTTGCAGTTTGTTACTGCTGTCGCTGAGCATTTTTACGCTAAGCAACCTGGTCATGATGATGTCTGAGCGCAGTGTTGATGGGTACTTCTTGCTGGCAGCTCTCTTCTTCTTTTTAGCCGAGATTGTGCTGGTTAGCGCGATTGGCGAGTGGGTCAACCTGGAGTTTTTCCATTTACGGCAGACATCAAAGAACGCTGAAGAAAAGCTGCAAACGGCATGTAACCAAATCAGTCAACTTGAAGCGCAAATTGATATTCTTCATCAATTCATGGACGAGGTTCCGGATTTGCTATTCATTAAAGACCGGAGCGGGAAGTTTTTATACAACAACCGCGCTCATCTGGAATTGCTTGGTATGCAAAATCAGATAGAGGCACTTGGCAAATCGGACTTTGATGTTTTCTCCTTTGATCGCGCCCGCCAATATTACCTTGAAGAGCAGAAAGTGATTCAAGGGATTCTCCCTGAACTCTCGATTCAATCTCATACGCCCTCGAATAAAACAGGCGGTAAAAATGTGTGGCTTTCTGAGACGAAAGTACCCATGCGCAACGAGCATGGAGAAATTATCGGGCTGTATTGCTGCTCGCAGGATATTTCTGAGCGCAAAAATGCGGAAGACGCCTTAAGAGAAAGCGAAGAACGCTACCGTCGCTTGATCGAGTCTGCACCGATCCCGTTTTTGATGGTGTGTCAGAATGAAGTTGTCATGGTCAATAATGAAGCGGTAGCGGTGTTGGGCGGGCGCAGCAAAGAAGAAATTATTCAAACACCAATTCATCATTTCGCGCCCGAAATTGATTTGCAGCGATTGGATGATCAAATTAATTTCAAAGCAAAAAGCACGAAAAATACCCAACCGATTGAATTGAAAGTGACGCGCTTGGATGGTTACCAGATTGATGTGGAGTTAATGGCCTCCAAGGCGGAATTTTTTGGAATGCCTGCGGTGCAAATTTTGTTTTGGGATGTAACCGAACAGCGCAAAGCAGAAAAAGGACTGCGCTTGAGTAAAGACAGGCTGCGCCTGGCGCTGGAATCGGCCAACCAGGGCTTGTGGGACTGGAATCTGTTGACTAATGAAATGTATTTCGACGAAACCTGGGCAATGATTATGGGCTATCGAGAAGCCGCTGAACTGCAGCCCGTGATGAGCACCTGGGAAAAATCCATTTATCCGGAAGATAAAAAACAGGTTTTTCGCAATCTCAATGATCATCTGACAGGGCTGCGGCCAAATTTCACCGCCGAATACCGGGCTTACCGCAGCAACAGCGAGGTGATTTGGGTTCAAGCCAAGGGCAGAGTGGTGGAGTGGAGTGTGGACGGCAACCCGTCGCGGATTATGGGCACGCTGCAAGATATCAATGCCCGTAAAGAGGTGGAGAGAGACTTGCAGGAAGCTCGCAAAGCGGCGGAAGACGCCGCGAAGACAAAAGCTGAATTTCTAGCCAGCATGAGCCACGAGATCCGCACACCAATGAACGCGGTGATCGGTATGACCAGCCTGCTGCTGGACACCGAATTGCAAGCACAGCAGCGCGATTATGTCAATACCATTCGGGTCAGCGGTGACTCTCTCCTGTCTATCATCAACGACATCCTTGACTTTTCCAAGATTGAAGAAGGAAAGCTGGACCTGGAAAGGCAGCCGTTTTACCTATATGATTGTGTAGAGTCGGCTATTGATCTGGTGGCTTCCAAGGCGCAGGAAAAAGGGCTGGAAGTGATGTACAACCTGCAAGGTCAGGTTCCAATTGCAATTGAAGGCGATGTAACCCGTTTACGCCAGATTCTGGTGAATTTACTGAGCAACGCGGTGAAATTCACTGACCAAGGTGAGGTGGAAGTGCTGGTTACGAGCCAGACCATCAATGAAGACTGGCATCAAATCCAATTCTCTGTGCGGGACACGGGGATCGGAATCCCGCGTGAACAGCAGGATCGATTGTTTAAGTCTTTTACTCAAATTGACGCTTCGACCACGCGCAAATATGGCGGCACAGGGCTGGGGTTGGCGATTAGCAAGCGCCTGGCGGAAATTATGGGCGGCACGATGTGGGTTGAAAGTGATGAGGGAACGGGTTCCGTTTTCCATTTCACGGTGAGAACGCGGGAAATCATCTTCAATATCCCCCAAATCTGCCGGAAAGACCAGCCAGAATTTGCCGGAAAGCGAGTTCTGCTGGTGGATGATAATTTCAATCACTTGAATATCATTGCTGAGCACTTGCGCGGCTGGAATATGGAGGTGGACGCTTTCACCAGCTGTGATCAGGCAGACCAGCAGTTCCGTCAGGCCAAGAAACCGTATGATTTGCTGATGGTTGACCGGCAGATGCCCGGTCAGGTTAGCCTGGAGTGGGTAGATCGCTTATGGAAAGAAGGATACCTGCCGGGCGGGGCGATTCTGATTTCGGCGTTGGGGGACAAGCCCAGCCATTTGGAGAAACCCTCGGTCTTTGCGGAAATCAGCAAGCCACTCAAGCTGCAAATCTTCCACGATACTCTGCAAAGTTATTTCAAGCATGAACATCGATCTGGTTCTGCTCAGGGGGAAAAGAGCCAGGGATTTGACCAGAAATTTGGCGAGAAATATCCAATGCGCATCTTGTTGGCCGAGGACAATCTCACCAATCAGAAAGTGGCGGTGGCCATTCTTGCAAAATTGGGCTACCGGGTAGATTTGGCTGCCAACGGGATTGAGGCGATGCAGGCGGTGGAACGGCAGAAGTATGATGTCGTTTTGATGGATGTGCAAATGCCGGAGATGGACGGCATTGAGGCAACCCAACGAATCCGAAGCGAAGTAGCCAGCAGCCATCAGCCCGGACGGATTATCGCCCTGACCGCGAACGCGCTGGAAGGCGACCGGGAACGACTGATTGAAAGCGGTATGGATGATTATGTGAGCAAGCCCATCGCTGTGGAAAACTTAAAAGAGGCTTTGAAGAACGCCTATGAGAATCTTTTTGGGCGGCCGGACGTGGTGAATGTTGTTCTGGGTGGTTTTCAGGCGATTAACCACGCCCAGCTCCATGAATTGATTGAGCAAATTGGCGGAGACAATGGCGGCGGTTCAGCGCGTGAACTGCTGGATATTTTCACCAGTGAAGCCAGAGAAGGTATTATTGGCCTTGCAGAAGCCGTTGAGGAAAAAGATTATGTGCGCTGCAAGCACTATGCTCATAACCTGAAAAGCACAAGCGCATATATTGGCGCAGAAAATCTTTCCAAACTTCTCGCAAAAATAGAGACTGCTACGTCGCACGGCCGGAATGAAGAAATTCCAGGCCTCTACGCTGCCGCACGTGATGAATTCTCGCGTGTGCTGGTGGAATTGGAAAGAGTGCGCCAATTGGCTGGATGCGTGGATTAATTCCTCTTCCAAGCAAAAAGCAGAAACGGAAAAAACAGGGCTGACCATTGCTGGGTTCAGCCCTGTTTTATTGTTTTTTTATGCGTTTTTGAGGATCAAGCAAGGACGGGCTCGGCGTCCTCTTCCAGCACCTGAAGAAACATGGCGATCAATTGGGGATCAAAATGCGTGCCCGAGTTTTCTTGCATGTATTGTTTGATGCGCTCAGGCGGCCAGGCTCTGCGGTATGGCCGGTCCGAAGCCAGGGCGTCCCAAACATCCACCATCGCAAAAATGCGCGCTGGCAGCGGGATCTGGTTGCCTTGCAGACCAAAGGGGTAGCCGGTGCCGTCCCATTTCTCGTGATGATAGTAGGGAATATCCAAAGCCGGGCGCAAGTAAGAAATGCGCGACAGCATTTCAAAGGCGTAAATGGGATGCTTTTGCATAATATCCCATTCTTCATTGGTTAATGGGCCAGGCTTGTGAAGAATATGATCAGGGATTCCCATTTTTCCAATGTCGTGCAGTAACGCGCCGCGGCGAATCTGGCTGATTTCCGATTCGGGTAAGCCCAGGCGGCGGGAGAGGCGCACGGTCATTTCGGTTACGCGCTGGCTGTGGCCTTTGGTTTCGTAATCGCGAAGCTCCAGCGCTCTGGACCAGCCTTCAAGCGTGTTATCGTAAGCGAGAACCAATTCTATGTTGGAGCGTTCCAGGTCTTCAAAGAGGGTGGCTTCATCCACGGCGATGGTCGCCTGACGGGAAAGCGTGTCGAAGAAGTTGAGCCATTCGGGAGTGGCATTCACGGGAGTGCGGTTGAACACCTCAATAACGCCTTTGATCTGTCCTTTGGAGATTAATGGCGCGCCGAAGTATGCCTGAAAGTCTTCCACGGTAAAGAACGAGTTAGCTTCAGAGCTGCTGGCCTGGAAGTTGGTATCCAAATAGATATCAGGGATTGTGATTGTTCTGCGCTCGGCTGCAACCTGACCAGAAAGACCTATGCCAAGCCGACAAGGCCGCATGGCCAGGTCTGTGTTATGAAAGCCAACGGTTTTGGATGCTTCAAGGGTGAGGGTGGTAGGTTGATAGAGCATGATGCGCGCCGCAGCTACATCTAATTGGCGGGTAACCTGTTCGAGAACCACATCAAGAATGGCATCCAGGTGGGTGTTGGTAGTGATGGCTTTGTCGATGGTGTGAAGAGCGTTGAGCCTTTTGATCTGCAATTGGGTTTCTTCAATTAATTGGAATCGCAGCAGAGAACTGGCAACGATTTCGCAGACTGTGGATAAGGAGCGCATGTCCGTGTGTGTTAATTCCCAATGGGATTTAATCACCATTACACCAACGAGGTCGCTGCCAGTTAGCAATGGGAAGACGGATATGACGCGATCGAAAACGCCGGGGAAAAGATCTACAAATGCCGAGGGCATTTGTGAGGTTTTTACTTGGACCGGTTTTTGCTGGTGGATTATGGTGGATATGGAGGGAATATCGGGCAAAGTGTCAGCCAATTGTAGGCTGGTTTGGCCAGATGTTTTTACCACATGAAACTGTTGGCTGAGGTTGTCCTTCCAAGCCAGCACAGCGGCTTCGGCATTGGAAGTTGACATCGCATAATTGAGCAGCAATTGGTAAACATCCTCTGAGTTGTCAACGGCGCGCAGGTCTTTGGCAATTTGGGCGATGATTTCCATTTCGCGCTCACTCTCTACCCGTTCGGACACATCGTGAAGGGTGGCAAACAAGTAGAGCTGGCTGTTAATAGTGATTGGGCCGGTGTAAACTTCGATTTCGCGCAGGTCCCCATTTTTAAGGCGATGCTTGCAAATAAATTGCTTGAGACTGCCATTTGAAATGGCCTTTAGCGCGGAAAAGATGGTCTCATTGGAGCGCATGTCGATGTCGGTGATGAGAAGGCTGGTTAGCTCTTGTTCGGTGTAGCCGTAAAAAGCGGCCGCGGCCGGGTTGGCAGAATGAATACGCCCATTCTGAGGATCTACAATTATCTGCATGGAAGGGTTTTCTTCAAAAATACTGCGGTAACGGTTTTCGCTCTCGAGCAATTTGGCTTGTGCTTTATTGCGCTGCAGAATGGCGATCAGCATGATAAAAATGACGGCCGATTGGAGTACAAGAAAAACCAAGACGCCCCAGAACAGGGGTTTGTTTTCCTCGTATAGAGATGGTTTTTGGTTGATGATCTGGCTGTCTTTAGGCAGGCTGGCACGGTGGATGCCCCAGCGCTGCAACTCGAGATAATCAAATTGATAGGCGGACGAGCCGAGCGTATTGACGGGAATGGAAGAAGCAGGTTCGCCTGCTAGAATTCGTTTGGCGATTTTCCCGGCAGCTTCGCCTTCCAGGAAACCCGTTCCCAGTTTGCCACCGACGATTCCGTGACCCAGGTACATGCCCGCGTGAGCAAAAATGGGCGCAGGCGAGGCTTCTGAAAGGCGGGGTAGGAAATTCTGGTAATCAACATAGGTTCCGTCCGCATCACGAAAGAAATCCGAATAGTAAACGATGCTTTCAGCAGGCAGCTTGCTGACCTGGGCGAGCAGCTCTTCTTGCGTCAGGCCATGTTCACCATCCAGGAAAATGAGCGGCACAGCGAAAACCCCTTCATCAATCATGCTCTCGATGGCTTTCCGGTTGGCTTGACTGCTGAGGGTTTTATCGGTGATGATGAAAACTCTTTTGGCTTTGGGATAGAGGCGCAGGTCAGTGTTGATGCTGGTGAAATCGTTCACCTCAGCAACCCCGGTGATGTTAAGCTGACCAGACAGGTATTTGGGTTGGAAATCATTGACGCCTAAGAATAAGACAGGAGCTTTGCCGAACAGATCTTCTCGATGCTGGAGGGTGAATTGAAAGGCGGGGTCATCCAGTGTGATGATGAGGTCAAATTTATAATTATGATATTTTTGCTTGTATGCAACATAGAGCATTTGAAGGTAAGATTCTGATTCATTGCGTTTGGTGTCCATGAATTCGGTTTGAACATTTGCGTTGGCGGGAAGTTGTGAAAGCAACCCCCGCATTTCATCATCTGACCATTCAAAGCCGTAATGATAGGAATTGAGGATGAGGATTTGTTGCGGTTTTTCTTCCTGGGCGGAAACCCTTGTGACATGGGCAAACCAGGGGATACTCAATGAAAACAGGATGAGCACCAGTAAGTTGGGTTGGAATATTTTTCTTCTTGCCATTTGATGTTTAAGAATAGTCATAATTGGTGATAATAAAATTATCACAAAAACGGTCTGTAATTTGAATAAAGTTCGTGTAAAAAAAGAGTTGGAATTGTGTAAAGGCAATTTGAACGGCAGCAGGTAATCGCCGCCTGATTATTCTTCTTCAATCTCCCGGCGGTGCTGCCATTTCTGCCACGGCCATAGCCCGGTGATTTCCAACTCTACCGTGGCGCTCAAGAAGGTACGGATAAGGATGAGCAGCGCGAGGGTTGAAAGGCCTTGTAAGGTTGGTTCCACGGCTACAGTACGGATGATATCCGCGGCTATTAGAAATTCAAGACAAAGCAGCAACGAGCGCCCCAATTCTTTGCGATAGAGCGCGTAATTATTGTTTTCAATGTGATGGTTAAACAAACGGTAAAAATAGCGGATGGTGGCGGTGAGAATGCCCGCGATAATCAGGAAGACCCCCGCTGCGTCGACCAGTAAAGAGATGTTGACAAACACCTCGCTCAATTGATCCATGCTGCTGTCCTTTCTTTGTGTAGAAGTGGTCCTGGCTGGCCGGCTGGGCGGGAAACGAAAAGCGTGAAAAGCCAGTATCTATCTCATCCTTATTTTATCCGGGTTGATAAAGGGTTACAAATCCGTATCCATATTGTGAATTTGTAATTAACTTTCAAGGTTGGGCGGCGGCAGTGTTGTGGTATAAATAGGGACACATGTACATTATTCCTTAATAGAGGGAAGCAATGGCAACAGACAAGTCACTTGGGGAAAGACTGAAGAAGCGGCGGTTGGAATCTGGGATGAGCCTGAGAAAACTGGCGGAATTGACGGGAGTAACCGCTTCGTTTTTGAGCCAGGTGGAACATGGGAAAGTTAATGTTTCGCTGAACTCTCTGCAAAACATCTCGGAAGCGCTGAATGTGCATTTGTCTTATTTCTTGTCGGATCCAACCACTTTGGCGGAAGACGCTGAGATTGGGGAGGGATTGCCTCGCGCGACAGGAGAGCGAGCAGCGGCTTATTCGCCGGTGGTCAGGGTGAATGAGCGCGCGCAGCTTTTTCTTCCGATGACAGGCGCGGCTTACGAAATGCTGGTGCCGAGTTTTGGTAATAAAATGGTGGCCATCAGCGGGCGGCTGGCGCCGGGAACGGGCAATGCAGCCCGAAAACTGCGTGAGCCCACCGAAGAATTTCTTTACCTGCTTTCCGGGAATCTGCTGGTGGGGTTGAACAGCGGCGAATATGTTTTGTGTCCCGGCGAATCGATCTATTTCAAAGGCGATGACCTGGTGCAGTTATCCTGCCATTCGGAGGAAGAAGACGCGGTGTGGATTTCGGTAATCAGCCCGCCCGTTTTCTAGATATCATGAATGGAAAACCGGTTCCCTGAGGAGCCGGTTTATTGATTCTGGATAGTTTGCGATTTTTGTCGTTACTCGCTCGCGCCGGTGAGCTGTGTTTTTGATCGCGGATAAGATCCGAGGAGGCGGAAAAGGGGTGCCATTTCTTGCAGTTCGGCTAGCGCCGCAGCAATTTGCGGCTGGCTGGCAGCGCCTTCAAAGTCGATGTAGAAAAGATATTCCCACATTTTCCCCACCCAGGGACGGGATTCAATTTTTAACAGGTTGATTCCGCGCCGGGCGAAAACGCTGAGTGCCGTGTATAGCGAGCCGGGCTGATGATTGAGGGAGAAGACCAGCGAGGTTTTGGCGTTTTCTTGCGGGCTAACGGGCTGCGGATGTATACGAAGAAAGCGGGTGTAATTGTGCTGGCTGTCTTGAATTCCGTGATCGAGGATGCGCATCTCATACAGCTCGGCGGCGCGCTGTGAGGCAATCGCTGCCATCCGGCGGTCGCCGGATTCTTTCAGCATTTTCACGCTGCCGGCAGTATCGTACACGGCGGTTACTTTAACACCGGGCAAGCGGGAGAGGTAGCCGGCACACTGCGCCAGGGCCTGCGGGTGGCTGATCACCTGGGTGAGAGCGGAGCGTTCGGTGTCGGGGAAAGCGATGAGGCAGTGCTCAATTTTGTGATCGTGCTCGCCGGTGATGAAAAGGTTGTATTTGAGCAGCAGGTCGTAGTTCTGGTGGATGCTGCCGGCCTGGGAATTTTCGATGGGAATGAGTCCCTGGTCGGCGCGCCCGGAAGTAACGGCCAGAAACACCTCTTCAAAGGATTCGCAGGGCAGGGTGGTAATCTGGTCTCCAAAACTGGCGAAGGCGGCCGCCTCAGAGAATGCGCCGTGCTCGCCTTGAAAGGCTATGATGGGAAGGTCTGTTTTCAATCGGACTCCTGAATTGCTGGCCGCTTGGGAAGTCTGGCATAACTGATTTGATGCTAGCCATCCCCTCAACGCGGCTGTGGAGTGAGGGGATGGCGAAGTTTGGATGAAAAGGCTTTTAAGAAACGTAATGCAGCCATTGCGCATAGGCGTCGTTCTGGCCATGAATCGCGGCCTGATACGCCTGCTGGATTTTTCGGGTGATGGGACCGCCCTGACCACTGCCGATCACGCGGTGGTCAATTTCCCAGAGCGGCACGCATTCCGCCGCCGAACCGCACACGAAGACCTCATCGGCGATGTAGAGCTGGTCGCGCGAAATGGGTTGTTCAATGATTTCAAAGCCCATTTCGGTGGCAATGGTGATGAGCGTATCGCGGGTGATGCCTTCCAGGATGGTGGTGGTGGGTGGGGTATAGATCTTGCCATCACGAACGACAAAAATATTTTCACCGGTGCATTCGCCTACATAGCCCTGCGGGTCAAGCATGATGGCTTCGTCAAAGCCTAAACGGACCGATTCGGTTTTGGCGAGCATGCTATTGGCATAATTGCCGGTGATTTTGGCTTTGGTCATGTTGACGTTGGGGTGCAGGCGGGTGAACGATGAGATGTTGGCGCGAATGCCTTTTTCCAGCGCTTCGGGTCCCAGGTAGCTGCCCCATTCCCAGGCGGCGATGCCCAACTGAGGGGTGGCTGTATCGAGGTTGAGGCCTAAATTGGGCGCAGAAAGATAGAGCAGGGGGCGGATGTAGCATTCTTTGAATCCATTCGCCGCGACAACATCAAGGGTAGCCCGGTCGATCTCTTGCAGGCTGTAGGGCAGGGTGTTGAAGCCCATCACCTTGGCGGAATTGATCAAGCGCTGGGAGTGTTCCGTCAGTCGAAAGATAGCCGGTCCTTTGGGGGTGTCGTAACAGCGGATGCCTTCAAAGGCGCCCACGCCATAGTGCAGCGAGGTGTTGAGGAAATGAATGGTAGCTTTTTCTGTTTCAACCAGCTTTCCGTTCAACCAGATATATTTTGATTCCAACGACATAGTGTTTCTCCTTTAGTGTGGTGAATTAAAATTGTTCGAGCATATAATCCGCAACCTGCGAGGTGGACAGCTTTCCGCCCAGATCGGGGGTGCAGGCTCTGGCATGGATGGCTTTTTCTACGGCGTTTTCCAGCGCGGCAGCTTCTACTTCCAATTTGAGCGAGTAGCGCAGTAGAAGCGCGGCGCTTAAGATGGTGCCGATGGGGTTGGCGGTGCCTTTACCGGCGATATCGGGGGCGGAGCCGTGAATAGGTTCGTAGAGACCGGGGCCGCTTTCACCCAGCGAGGCTGATGGCAGAAGCCCCATCGAGCCGGCCAGCAGAGAAGCCTCATCGGTGAGGATGTCGCCAAAGGTATTCTCAGTCACCATCACATCAAAGCTGGCGGGGGAGGCGATCAGTTTCATGGATGCGGTGTCGACCAGCATGTGTTCGAGGGTGACATCGGGATAATCGGCGGCGACGCGGTTGGTGACCCGGCGCCAGAGGCGCGAGGTGGCGAGGACATTGGCTTTATCCACCGAGGTTACTTTTTTCTTGCGGTTTTGCGCCATCTGAAAAGCCAGGCGAACCACCCGTTCCACTTCGCTCTCGGTGTATTCCATCGTATCCACGGCGTGGGCCTGTCCGTTGACCACGTCTTCGCCTTTAGGGCTGCCGAAGTACAGGCCGCCGGTCAGCTCGCGGACGACGACCATATCCACATTTTTGAGCACTTCGGGCTTGATGGGAGAGGCGTCCAGCAGGGCATGATGAACCTTGACCGGGCGCAGGTTGGCAAAAACGCCCAGGCCTTTGCGCAGTTTGAGCAAGCCCTGTTCGGGGCGCACGGCGGCGTTGGGGTCGTCCCATTTTGGGCCGCCCACCGCGCCCAAGAGCACCGCGTCTGCGGATTGGCACGCGGCCAGGGCTTCGTCCGTCAGGGCGGTGCCGTGCTGGTCAATGCTGCAGCCGCCGATCAGGTGGGTAGTATAGCGGAAAGTGTGCCCATAACGGGCGGCAACGGCATCCAGCATGCGCTGCGCCTGGGCGACCACTTCGGGGCCGATGCCGTCTCCCGGGGTGAGTGCAATGTAAGCTTGCATGAAGTCTCCTTAGATAATGAAGTAGATTATTTCAATTCGAGAAGGCCGTATTCGATGGAATCGGCCAGGGCGCGCCAGCTGGCTTCGATGATGTTGCTACTGGCGCCAACGGTGCTCCAGGCTTTGGTGCCGTTGCGCGTGTCGATCAACACGCGGGTGGTGGCGCTGGTGCCTTTATCACCGTCGAGAATGCGAACTTTGTAATCGGATAAGTGGAAGCGGTGAATTTGCGGGTAGTGCTGTTCGAGCGCCTTGCGAAGTGCTTTATCCAACGCGCTGACCGGTCCGTCTCCTTCGGCGGCGGTATGAAGCACCTGCCCCTGCACCTCCACTTTGACGGTGGCCTCGGCGAAAATGCCGCGGCCCTGGCGGTGCTCCACCTGAGCAGAGAAGTCGATCAGTTTGAAAGGAGGAGTGTAGCCTGGTTTTTGACGATGGATCATCAGAGCTACCGAGGCTTCAGCCGCTTCAAAAGAATAACCCTGCGATTCGAGCTGCTTGATGTCTTCGAGCACGCCCTTCATCAACGCGGTGTCGTCTAACGCAATGCCGTATTCCTCGGATTTTGAGATAAGATTGCCGCGCCCTGAAAGCTCGGAGACGACCACCTGCATCTGATTGCCAACCAGGGCGGGGTTGATGTGCTGGTACGAGTTGGCGTTGCGGCGCATGGCGGCCACATGCACGCCGCCCTTGTGGGCGAACGCGGCTTTGCCAACGTAGGGGAGATGATCGTCGGGGGCCAGGTTGGCCAGCTCGGAGACGAAACGTGAAAGCTCGTATAAGCGCTGAAGCTGGCCTTCCGGCAGGATTTTTTCACCGAATTTCAGCTCAAGGTTGGGAAGGATGGAACACAGGTTGGCGTTGCCGCAGCGCTCGCCGTAGCCGTTGATGGTGCCCTGAATGTGGGTGCAGCCGGCGCGGTAGGCGGCGATGGAATTGGCCACGGCAAACTCACCATCGTTGTGGGCGTGAATGCCCAGTGGAACAGGAATGTGAGGGAGAACCGCTCGGACGACGGTCTCAACTTCCCAGGGGTGTGAGCCGCCGTTGGTATCGGCCAGCACCACGCGGGATGCTCCGCCGCGCACCGCGGCCTGCAGGGTTTGCAGGGCGTAGGCAGGGTCGGCTTTGTAACCGTCGAAGAAATGTTCGGCGTCATAGACCACTTCGCGCCCCTGTTGAGTGAGATAGGCAACACTAGCCTCGATGAGGCGTAAGTTGTCTTCCAGGGTAGTGCGCAGCACGTCAGTCACGTGCAGGGTCCAGGTTTTTCCAAAAAGGGTGCAGACCGGTGTCTGCGATTCAATAAGGGCTTTCAGGTTGGCGTCGTCTTCAGGGTTGGTTTTGGGGCGGCAGGTGGAGCCGAAGGCGCTGATTTTGGCGTTATGCCAGGTCATATCTTTGGCGCGCGAGAAGAATTCGATGTCTTTGGGATTGGACCCCGGCCAGCCGCCTTCAATGTAATGAACACCCAGGCGGTCCAGTTCCACGGCAATGCGCAGCTTATCCTGGCAGGAAAGGGAAATCCCTTTGCGCTGGGTCCCGTCTCGAAGGGTGGTGTCGTAGATTTCGATCATCAGAAATTCTCCCGCTGGCGGCCGGTGAAGGCGCTAAAAAGCCTGATGGGCCGCTTCGTATTGGTTGATAGCTTCAGAAAAGGATAAAACGTAATCGAGGTCGTCCATCCCATGCAACAGACAGTGTTTGGAGAAGGGATGGATATCGAAAGACTGCGTGACCCCGCCGGGCAAGGTTACGGTTTGGGCGGCCAGGTCGATGGAGACGGTGGCGAGGGGATCGGCTGCCAGGCTATTCACCAACGCCTGGTGGACGGATGGCGGGACAATCACCGGCAGAAGGCCGTTCTTTTGAGCGTTGTTGAAGAAGATGTCGGCAAAGGATGTGGAGATGATGGCGCGAATGCCGAAGTCGGTCAGCGCCCAGGGCGCGTGTTCGCGCGAGGAACCGCAGCCAAAGTTATCCCCGGCCAGCAAGATTTGCGCGCTGTCAAACGGCGGCTGGTTGAGGATGAAGTTGGGGTCGGGTTCGCCGCCGGGCGTGTAGCGCCAATCGGAGAACAATTTGCTGCCCAGGCCGGCTTTGTCGATGCCTTTCAGGAAGCGCGCCGGGATGATCTGGTCGGTATCAATGTCGTTGACCAGTAGCGGAGCGACCAGGGATGTGAGGGTGGTGAATGCTTGCATGACTGTGCTTTGCCTTTCTACAAAATCTCACGCGGGTCGGTAACATACCCATTGACCGCGCTGGCCGCGGCAGTGGCCGGGCTGGCCAGCAGGGTGCGCCCACCCTTGCCCTGGCGGCCTTCAAAATTGCGGTTGCTGGTGCTGATGGCGTATTGGCCGGGCTGGATCATGTCTCCGTTCATGGCGATGCACATACTGCAGCCAGCATCGCGCCACTGCGCCCCGGCTTCGATGAAGACGCGGTCAAGGCCTTCTTGCTCGGCCTGGCGCAGCACCGCGCGTGAGCCGGGCACGACCAGAACGGTGAGGCCATCGGCGACTTTGCGCCCGCGCAGCACTTCGGCCGCGGCGCGCAGGTCGGTGATGCGGCCATTGGTGCAAGACCCGATGAAGACCACGTCCACCTTTTGCCCCGCGATGGGCTGGCCGGGTTGCAGGCCCATATAGGCCAGGGCTTTTTGCAGGGCGGCGCGCTGCGATTCGTTCTCCAGCTTATCGGGGTGCGGCACAGAAGCCGTTACCGGGATTCCCATACCAGGGTTGGTTCCAAAGGTAACCATTGGCTGCAGGCTGGTGGCGTTGAGAACAACTTCACGATCATATTGGGCGCCAGGGTCGCTGGGCAGCTGCCGCCAGGCGGCAAGTGCCGCGTCCCAGGCAGATCCGCTGGGGGCATATTCGCGGCCCTTGAGATAGTCAAAGGTGACTTCGTCGGGGGCGATCATACCGGCGCGCGCGCCGCACTCAATGGACATATTGCAAATCGTCATGCGCTCATCCATGTTGAGCATTTGGATGGCTTCACCGCCATACTCGATGACGTGACCGGTGGCTCCGCCGATGCCAATCTGTGCGATGAGGGCCAGAATAATATCTTTGGCGCTGATGCCGGCGGGCAGTTTGCCTTCGATTTTGACCAGCATGGTTTTGGGTTTACGCTGCAAAAGGCATTGGGTGGCCAGTACCTGCAGGATTTCGCTGGTGCCAATGCCAAAAGCCAGCGAGCCAAACGCGCCGTGGGTGGAGGTGTGGCTGTCACCGCAGACGATGGTCATGCCGGGCTGGGTAAGGCCTTTTTCCGGGCCAATGACATGCACAATGCCCTGGTCGGGGCTGTTGTGGTCGTAGCAGGGAATGCCAAAATCGGCGCAGTTTTTCTCCAGTTGGCGAATCTGGGTTTTTGAGGCGTCATCCGCGACGGATAGACGGTCGCCGGAGGGAACAAAAAGGGTGGGAATGGAGTGGTCCACGGTAGCGAAGGCGCGATCCGGGCGGCGCGCAGGCAGGCCGCGCTCGCGCAGTCCGGCAAAGGCTTGCGGAGAAGTCACTTCATGCAGGTACTGGCGGTCGATATAGAGAATGGCCGGCGCGTCCGGCTGCTGCGACACGACATGCGCTTCCCAGATTTTTTCAAACAGGGTTCGAGGTTTCATGATATTTTCAATTGTGGCGGAATGAATGCGGTCAAGGTGGGCTGTTAGAAGATCCAACCGGAGGGCATGGTGGTGGTTTTTGGGAACTTCTCTGGTGAGCGGGGAGCCTGGGCGTCCTGTTCATTGGCGCAATGGCCCGCATCGGATGCCATTGCCGATTTTCCGTTGGACGAAGCTTCCATGCCGCTCATGTCCCAGCCTTCGGGAAACGTGCGGGTTTTGGGAAATTTATCGTGAGAGCGCTCGGATTGGGGGAATTTGGAGTCTGCCATTGGTTACCTTCCTATCTTGAAAATCAAATGAATACTGAAAAAGTGATTGGATTCAACAAGGGTTATCAATTTTCTACCTGACTGGCGATGAGCAGTTTGTTGATGGCTGCCAGGTAAGCCTTGGCGCTGGCCACGATAATATCGGTGTCGGCGCCGTATCCGCCATAGGTGCGGCGGTGAGTTTTTTCAGGTTGAGCCACAAAGACCGGTTGGCCGTCGCTGCCGGCGATGCGCACGGTTACTTCGCCGAGAGCGTCAATGCCTTCGGTGATGGCGTGGATGGTGAACTCCACCAACTGGTTGGGGGCCTGGGTGATGGCGTCGATGGCTTTATAGGCGGCGTCCACCGGGCCGGTGCCAATGGCGGCGTGGGTGTGCACCTCACCCTGCTGGCCGCGCATGCGCACGGTGGCGGTGGGCATGCCCATCGTTCCACAGGTAACCTGCAGGCCGTCGAGGGTGAAGACCTCCTGGTGCTGTAAAAGCTCGTCCGAAACCAGGGCTTCCAGGTCGGCGTTGGTAATGGTTTTCTTTTTGTCGGCCAGGTCTTTGAAGCGGGCAAACATTTTTTCCAGGTCTTCTTCGTTTAATTCATAGCCGAGGTCTTGCAGGCGGGTTTTGAAGGCGTGCCGTCCAGAATGCTTGCCCAGCACCAACTGTGATTGGTTAACGCCCACCGTTTCAGGGCGCATGATCTCGTAGGTCTGCTGGTTTTTCAGGATACCATCCTGGTGGATGCCGGCTTCGTGCGCGAAGGCGTTGGCGCCGACGATGGCCTTGTTGGGTTGGACGACGATGCCGGTGTAATTGCTGACCATGCGACTGAGGCGCATGAGCTGGGTGGTGTCGATGCCGGTATCGAGGTGGTAGACCGGATGGCGGGTGTGCAGGGCCATCACCACTTCTTCCAGCGAGGTGTTGCCCGCCCGCTCGCCAATGCCGTTGATGGTCACTTCGGCCTGGCGCGCCCCGGCACGAATGCCTGCCAGTGAATTGGCTGTGGCCAGGCCCAGGTCGTCGTGACAGTGCACGGAGACTACACAGTTTTCGATGCCGGGGGTGTTGGCAATAATGCCGCGGATGAGTTCGCCAAATTCGTCGGGGGTGGTGTAGCCCACCGTGTCGGGGATATTAAGGGTGGTGGCCCCGGCGCGGATGGCTTCGCCCAATACTGTGTACAGGAATTGCGGGTCGCTGCGCCCGGCGTCTTCGGGGCTGAACTCAATATCGGGGCACAGGCTGTGCGCGTAGGCCACCATTTCGCGCACTTTTTCCAGTACCTGCTCGCGGGTCATTTTGAGTTTGTATTGCATGTGGATTTCGGACGTAGCGAGGAAGGTGTGGATGCGCGGATGGCGGGCAGGGCTGACCGCCTCCCAGGCCTTATCGATGTCGCGTTTGGCGGCGCGCGCCAGCCCGCAAATGATGGGCGTGCGGCCGTTGATTTCGCTGTTGCCCACTTCCTGGGCAATGCGGCGAACAGCTTCGAGATCGTCCGGGGAGGCGGCAGGGAATCCGGCTTCGATCACGTCCACACCCAGGCGGGCAAGGCCACGGGCGATTTCCAGTTTTTCGGGGCTGGTAAGGGTCGCGCCGGGGGATTGTTCGCCGTCTCGCAGGGTGGTGTCAAAAATTCGGACGTAATGGTCAGTCATAGGATTCTCTCTTTTTGTGTATTGTTAATGGTTGGTCAGTTGCGTCTATTGGGTCGATTATTTATTCCAGTTTTCGGGGCGCAGGGAGCGGACAGCCGCGCCGGTTTGCCACATTTCCGATTCACGCATAACGCGCAGCTCTTCGCCCAATTTTTCGCGGTAATCGGGGGCGGAGTTGGCGGCCAGCACCACGCGGGTTTCTTCACCAGAGAGCACGCTCTGATAGAGTTGTTCAAAAGTCGGTTCCACGGCGGCTTTGAAGCGAGGCGCCCAGTCCAACGCGCCGCGCTGGGCGGTGGTGGAGCAGTTGGCGTACATCCAGTCCATGCCGTTGGCAGCCACCAGGCGGATGAGGCTCTGGGTGAGTTCTTCCACGGTTTCGTTGAAGGCTTCGCTAGGGGAATGGCCGTGGCGGCGCAGGGTCTCGTATTGGGCTTCCATCACACCCGCCAGGGCACCCATCAACACGCCGCGCTCACCGGTCAGGTCAGAGTAGACTTCGTTTTCGAAGGTGGTGGGGAAGAGGTAGCCAGACCCGACCGCAATGCCCACGGCCAGGGTGCGCTCTTCGGCACGGCCGGTGTAATCCTGGTGGACGGCGTAGCTGGAGTTGATGCCGCTGCCGCTGAGGAAGTTGGCGCGCACGCTGGTGCCAGAGCCTTTGGGGGCAACCAGGATGACGTCAATATCAGCGGGGGGGATGATGCCGGTCTGGTCTTTGTAGACAATGCCGAACCCGTGGGAAAAATAGAGAGCTTTGCCAGTGGTGAGATGGGGTTTAAGACGGTCCCAAACCATCATTTGGGCGGCGTCGGAAACCAGATATTGAATAATGGTGCCGCGGGCGGCGGCTTCTTCGAGGGAGAAGAGGGTTTCGCCGGGAACCCAACCATCTTTGACGGCTTTGTCCCAATAAAATTTGTCGGAGGGTTCTTGCCCAATAATGACATGAATGCCGTTGTCTCGCATGTTGAGGCTTTGCGCGGGGCCTTGCACGCCGTAGCCCAAAACAGCCACGACTTCGTCTTTCAAGACCTCACGGGCTTTTTCCAGCGGGAACTCATCTCGCGTTACCACGTCTTCCGTTACGCCACCAAATACCATTTTTGCCATGTTTTATTCTCCTTTGCGATGGATCTACATCTTTTTTTATGATTAGAGACCGCCATTATTGGCAGTATTCTTGTGAAACATAACTGCTGTCGTTTTGAACCGTGTGAAGGTTGAACTCTGGGTTGGCGTTGGAACCGCGCGCCATCGCGACAATGCCAGTGCGCACCATTTCAACGATGCCGAAGGGTTTCAAGACGTCCACAAAGCTGTTGATTTTTTCTTCCACGCCGGTGATTTCGACGATCATCGAGTCGTTTGCCACGTCAACAATGCGAGCGCGGTAGACATCAACCAATTGCATGATCTCGGTGCGAGTGGCGGCCTCGGAGCGGACTTTGATGAGGGCTAGATCGCGCTGCACCGAGGGGGTGGCAGCCAGGTCGGTTACGTGCAGGGTGTTGACCAATTTGTACAGGTTGTTGACCACCTGCTCGGTGCTGACTTCGTTGCTGTCGACAACGATGGTCATTCGCGAAACGCCGGGGCAGTCGGTGTGGCCCACGGTGAGCGATTCAATGTTGAAGGCGCGGCGGCGAAACAGAGAAGCCACGCGGTTGAGCACGCCGGGTTTATCTTCCACTAATGCGACTAAAGTATGCTGCATAAGTCCTCCTCAACTCTCTTTATTGCGCCATCGGGCGGCGGATCATTTTGTGCAGGGCGGCGCCAGCGGGCACCATCGGGTAGACACAGTCTTCCGGCTCGATGCGGAAGTCAATGACCACGGTGCCGGGGGTTGCGCGGGCCGTGTCGATGGCCTCGACAGCCTCTTTACGGTTGGTAGCGCGCAGCCCGGTGAGGCCGTGCGCCTCGGCAATTTTGACGAAATCTGGGCTGGTGATGGGCGTGGCGGAATAGCGCCGGTCATAGAATAATTCCTGCCACTGGCGCACCATGCCCAGATAGCCATTATTGATGATCGCCACGTTTACTTTGATGCCCGCCTGTACCGTGGTGGATAGTTCCGCCTGGGTCATCTGGAATCCGCCGTCACCGGCGATGACCCACACTTCTGCTTCCTGGTCAGCCATTTTGGCGCCAATGGCGGCTGGCAATCCAAAGCCCATCGTCCCCAAGCCGCCGGAGGTAACCATGTGATAGGGGTAGTCATGTTTGTAATATTGGGCGGCCCACATCTGGTGCTGACCAACATCGGTGACAATAACGGCTTTGCCCTGGGTGGCGCGCAGAATGTCGTGCATGATGTGGGCAGCATAGAGGCGGCCGTTGTCGGGGGTGTAGAGAATGTCGCGCAGGGCGCTTTCGGAGCGCAGTTTGTTGATTTCCTCGTTCCACGATGTGTGCGTCTTTTGGGGCAGGTTGGGTACCAGCTTCTGGAGCAGTTCGCTCAAATCGCCGATCAGGGCCAGGTCAACACGTACATTTTTGTTGACTTCAGAGGGGTCCAGCTCGAAATGGATTTTTTTGGAATTGGGCGCGTAGGTACTCAGGCTGCCGGTAACGCGGTCATCAAAGCGCATGCCCAAGGCTAAAAGCAGGTCGGCGTTCTGGATGGTGTGATTGACCCAGGCCTCGCCGTGCATGCCCATCATACCCAGGTTGAGCGGATGGCTGGCGGGGAAGGCACCAATGCCGAGCAGCGTCGTGGCGACAGGGGTGTCAGTTTTCTCAGCCAACTCGCGCACCCAGCTCATGGCACCCGATTTGAGAATACCCTGCCCGGCCAGAATGACAGGGCGTTCGGCAGCGGCGATCATTTTTGCCGCCTGTTCGAAGTCATTCATCGATGGCCGCAGATCGGGGCGGTAGCCGGGAAGGCGGATGCTTTCTTCGTAGGCGGGGTCCCATTCGATTTGCGCGACTTGCGCGTCTTTGGTGATGTCGATCAGCACCGGGCCGGGGCGACCGGAGCGGGCAATGTAGAAAGCCTCGTGGATGGTGCGGCTGATCTCGTTCACGTCGGTAACCAGGTAGTTGTGCTTGGTGATGGGCAGGGTAATACCGGTTACGTCCACTTCCTGAAAGGCGTCGGAGCCGATGAGGTGGCTGAACACCTGGCCGGTGATGGCAACCATCGGGGTTGAGTCGAGCATGGCGGTGGCAATGCCGGTAACCAGATTGGTGGCGCCGGGGCCGGAGGTCGCCAGGCACACGCCTACTTTGCCGCTGACGCGCGCGTATCCGTCGGCGGCGTGGGCGGCGCCCTGTTCGTGGCGCACCAGAATGTGGCGGATGCCAGGATAATCCAGCAGGGCATCATGAATAGGAATGGTGTTGCCGCCGGGGAAGCCGAAAATCACATCCACACCTTCTTTAAGTAATGATTCCCAGATGATTTGAGCGCCGGAGTATTTCATTATTTTCCTCTCTTCTATTGCCTGAATGCCTGGATCAGGCTTTAAGTACCGCACCAGTGTCCGCGCTGGTTACAAACTGGGCGTAACGGCGCAGCCAGCGGCTGGTGATTTTGGATTCGAAGGGGGGTAAAGCGGATAAGCGGTTTTGAATTTCTTGATCGCTGAGTTGCACGTTGAGGGTGCGCTGTTCCAGGTCGATTTCGACCATGTCGCCGGGGCGCAGGGCTGCGATGGGGCCGCCGGAGGCCGCTTCGGGTGAAACGTGCCCAATGCAGGCGCCGTGCGTGCCGCCAGAGAAGCGCCCATCGGTGATGAGGGCAACTTGATCACCCAGGCCCATGCCCATGATGGCGCTGGTGGGACTGAGCATTTCCTGCATGCCGGGGCCGCCGCGCGGGCCTTCGTAGCGGATGACCACCACCTCACCGGGCTGGACTTCTCCGTTGAGGATGCCGGCGTAGGCTTCATCTTGCGATTCATAGATGCGCGCCGGTCCGCTGAAATGGCGCATGCCGGGTTTGACACCACCGGTTTTGATCACCGCGCCCGCCGGGGCCAGGTTGCCAAACAGGATGGCCAGGCCGCCGGTCTGTGAATGGGCGTTTTCAGCGGTGTGGATCACTTCGGTGTCGGTAATTTGCGCGGATTGGAAGGTCTCGCCAAAGGTCTTGCCGCTGACAGTGGGACGGTCGGTGTGCAAAATACCCGTGGCGCGCTGCACTTCGCGCAGGATGGCGGGTACGCCGCCAGCGCGGTGAACATCTTCAATATGCCAGGGGCCGGAGGGCGAGACTTTGGAGAGATGCGGAACTTGCATGGAGACGCGGTTGATGCGCTCCAGATCGTAGGCGATGCCGCCTTCATTGGCGACTGCCAGGGCGTGCAAAACGGTGTTGGTAGAGCCGCCCATTGCCATATCGAGGGCGAAGGCGTCATCCAGGGCTTCAGCGGTAACAATCTGGCGCGGGGTGAGCTGTTGCGCTACCAGATCCATGATGCGCGCGCCAGCCTGGCGGGCCAGTTCTTCGCGCTCGGCGCTTTTTGCTAGAGCGGTGCCGTTGAACGGCAAGGCGATGCCGAGGGCCTCCATGAGACAGTTCATGCTATTGGCGGTGAACATGCCGGAGCAGGAGCCGCAGGACGGGCAGCCGTGATCTTCGAGGGTTTGCAACTGTGCGTCGTCGATCTGGCCGGTTTTGTATTTGCCCACACCTTCGAAGACGGAGATCAAGTCAACGGACTGACCGCTGGGGGTGCGGCCGGCGGCCATCGCGCCGCCAGAGACAAAGATGGCGGGGATGTTGACGCGCATGGCAGCATTCAACATGCCAGGGCCAATTTTGTCGCAGTTCGTGATGCAAACCATGCCGTCGAACTGGTGGGCTTCGATCATTGACTCGATGGAGTCGGCGATCAGTTCGCGGGAGGGCAGCGAGTACTTCATGCCTGCGTGCCCCATTGCGATACCGTCGCAGATGCCAATCGTGTTGAATTCAAAGGGAACGCCGCCGGCAGCGCGCACGGCCTCTTTGACGATACGACCAAACTCCTGCAGGTGGACGTGCCCGGGAATAATATCGACGTAAGAATTGACAATGGCAATAAACGGTTTTCGCATGTCGGACTGGGCAACGCCAGTCGCTTTGAGCAGGGCACGGTGGGGGGCTTTTTCAAACCCGCTTTTGATTTTGTCTGATCGCATATTTTGCTTGTCTCCTGGTTCTGTATCGTATAATTTCGTGAAGTAGCAACAAAAGTCCATCACCTGGCGGCGCGCCGGTGTTGAAAACCATCCCTTTGATTGAGAAACGGCCGTGTATGGAGTTGGCTGGGATCCCCCGGTTGGGGGTTGGTACGAAAAAGGCCGCCCTGTGCTTGGGCGGCCTTCTGGCTGTATGTGGGTGTGTTTACTTTTTTACTTTACCTTCACCCGCCCAAGCGCTAATTCGCTCTCACCAATAAGGACGAGAACGAAAATAATAATAATCGAAAGGACGAGCGACAGATAAAAGGACATGGGTTTCAAAGGTTAAGTAAGAAAGTGTGTAACTATTGGTAAGATTATAGGTCAATAAAATCAAATGTCAATAGGTTATGCGGGCGGAAAAGTTAATAGGTTGTTAACAAGCCATAAAAAGCGCGTGAGTCTGGCCGAATTGGCAGACTCACGCGGGTATTAATCGTTGGCAGGCGCGTCAGGCAGCCAATAATCACCGCCGCCGCCCTGGCGGCACATGTAGCCCTGCTCCACCAGCTCGCGGCGCAGTTGGGCGTAGTCTTCGTTGTAGTGCTGCAAAATCTCGTTGACCTGCTTTTCGGTGTAGCGCGCGCCGGGCTGGAAACCTTTGAGCACATAGCGCAAAATGGCGTCCAGTTTTTTGAGCTGGGTGGGAATGGTCTTCAGCGTGCCGTCGGGGTTGGTGTAGCTCTTGATCACCTTGTGGTCGTAAGCGTCCACATCAATTTCCTGGGTCACCTCGGGCAGATCTTCGTGGGCCAGCAGGCGCTTCGACATGGCCTCCAGCTCGTTGACCTGCAGGTGGTAGATATTGTAGTAGCTCTCGGCGCGCGCGCTGACCAGCCCGGCCTTGCTGAGGCGCGAGAGGTGGTGCGAGACGGTGGAGGGGCTGAGGGCGAGCATCTCGGCGATCTGCTCGACGGTGAGGTCTTGCTGCGAGAGCAAGCCGACTATTTTGAGGCGGTTGGCGTCGGCCAGCGCTTTGAAGAAGTTGAGAAGTTCTTGCGTAGCGTCCATAGTCAATTCCTTGAAATTAATTCGATAGATATAGAAATAATTATATGGAATTAAAGAGATGTGTCAAGAGGGGATGGTTAATATCTTAAAAAAGGATTTTATTGCTATATAGCAAGAGCATTGTGTGCTTTTACTTGGATGAATCCCGACAAGTGTGCAGATATTTAGCAGCAGCTTAGTGCGTTATTTCATCAGTGAACCGATATTTAATAATTGCTCCTCGATGGGGGGTAAAAAACGAATTACCGTTTGATCCCTTCAATCGACGCGGCCTGGCTCAACTGCTCGTCGGTGATAATTGCGCCTCTAAGGTTTGCCTTAGTGAAATCTGATTCAGTCAGATCAGCTCCAGTAAAATCTGCGTTTTGTAAATTTGCATTCTCAAAATCTACTTTGTATAGACTCGCATTTCCAAATTTTGAATCACTTAAATCCGAATATTTAAAAATTACCTCGGACAAAACTGAGTTAGAAAAATCCGCCTTCTGCATTTCAGTTTCTGATAAATCAGATCTAGATATGACAGAGTATCGAAAATCAGCTTCAGATAAGGTGGCTCGCCAAAAACAGGAATCTACAACTTCTGCTTGATAAAGGCTTACCCCTTCCATTTTTGCGTGATGAAAATAGCTCTGATCAATATTCGCATATGAAATTTTTGTACCTGAAAGGGCAGCTTTTTCAAAATTTGATTGGTCCATCGTTACGCATGATAGATCACAGTTTTTCAGAACAGCCTCTACTGGATACGCATAAGTAAGATTAGCCCCAACCATAGTTGTCAACCACATATTTGCTTTGTAAAAATCAGCCTCCATAAGATTCGCGTGTGAAAAGTTGACTCCCATTAAACTTGCATTGGAAAATGTTGAGGATGATAAATCTGCCCCAATAAAATTTGATCCCATAAGTGAAGCAGTATCAAGCCACGTAAATGAAAAATTTGAAAAATTGAAATTCGAACCGCTAATATTTGCATGATCAAAATCGGCTCCCGATAAATCTATATAATTCAAGTTTTTTGATACCCAATTTGAATTGCTCAGGTCTACACGTTGAAGGTTGATATAAGGTTGATTGGATTTAGTCGGAGTAATAAGCCTTGTTTCATATAGAAATTCAATTATTATATTTTTTCTTGGTCCATCAAGTTGCCTAATGGTTGTAAAAGTTCTTGCTTGTGCTAGTGATCTTAGCTCTGTCGAATCATTATTAATATTTTGGCCGAGATCAAGATCTAATAATATCTCGCCCATCTTATCCAGATAACTTTGCAACAATGCTTCGCGATGGTTCTCTAAATTGATTTCTCTTTCAATTTGCGCATTCTTTTCAGCATTTTCATATCCCTGTTGTGTCAATGAGTAGTTTATAAACAATGCCCCAGCTGCCAGAACAATGGGGATGATCAATAACTCCAGCCAGTCCCAGAGAGTTTTTCCTCGGTGGAATTTCCCTTCATAGTCAGTAAACTCTCCAAACCCAGTCCAGACTGGCCAAAAAGTTTTTAATTCTGGTTTGCTTTGTTCAATCTGCTCACCTTCGGATGGGCGCGAATCAATCTCTTCCATCTCATTCCCCCAAAAATTCACATTTGACATATTAACCTGTCAATTTTGACAGATTGTATTGTAGACTATGTGGGCTAATATCATTCAGACGCGCTTCTTACGCGCACACCTGCGTTTATTACCCCATCATCATCCGCAAAAAAGAACACAATAATTATAGCAACACTACAATTGATATACAAAGCGATGATCAATTCATTGGCTCAGACCAGGCTGAGCCACACCCCATTTAATCGAAATGATCTCCAGTTTTCTGCTAGAATCATTCCAATCTCAATCACCGTTCTTCAACACACAGGGAAAAGCGTATGACGGTTTCTTCCAAGCCGGTTTCTACACCCCTATCCTTCGCGCGAAAGGTGGCACAAATGTTTCTTTATGTTTTAAGCGCGCTGCTGGTTTGCCTGATTCTGCTGGCAGGGTATTTTTTCGCGATCAGCCCGGGAAAGCCGCGGCCGGTTGTGGATGAGCAGGGACGTCCGCTGGCGGGCAGCCTGTCTGAGAAGGTGTACATCGAGATCAACGGCGTGCAGCAGGGCATGTTCATTCAGAGCCGGGATGTGAACAACCCGGTGCTGCTGTATTTGCACGGTGGAATGCCGGATTATTTCCTGTCGGAAATATACCCGACTGGGATGGAAGAAGTCTTCACGGTGGTGTGGTGGGAGCAGCGCGGGGCGGGAATGTCTTACAGCGCGGAGACGCCGCCTGAGACGCTGACGCTGGAGCAAATGATCGCGGACACGCTGGCGGTGACCCACTACCTGCGCGAGCGCTTTGGGCAGGAGAAGATTTACCTGATGGGCCACTCTGGAGGCACCTTCATTGGCATTCAGGCAGCGGCGCGCGCGCCGGAGCTGTATCATGCCTATATTGGCGTGGCGCAAATGGCAAATCAGCGCCAGTCCGAAGTGGAGGCGTATAAGTACATGCTGGCGCAGTTCAAGGCAAACGGCAACAGCGAGATGGTGAAAAAGCTGGAGGCCGCGCCGGTGACGCTGGAAGGCGGGATCCCGGAAGCGTATCTGCGGGTGCGCGACCAGGCGATGCACAGCCTGGGGGTCGGCACAATGCGCGAGATGGATTCGGTGGTGACGGGGATATTTTTCCCGTCGCTGATGAGCCGGGCGTACACAGTGCCGGAAAAGCTGCGGTTCTGGCAGGCCAAGGCAAACGCGGGGGTGAGCATCTTGTGGGAGGATTCGATCAGCACCGATTTGTCGGAGAAGGTGCCGGCGCTGGACCTGCCGGTATATTTTCTGGAAGGCGTTTATGATTACACCTGCACTTACGCGCAGGCGAAAGCCTATTTCGACCGGCTGGACGCGCCTGTGAAGGGCTTTTACACGTTTGAAAACTCAGCGCACAGCCCGATGTTTGAGGAGCCGGAAAAGATGCTGGAGATTCTGCGCGAGGATGTGCTGACGGGAGGGAACCGGCTGGCGGATGAAGAGTGAGGAAGCGGGGAAAGGACTTCTCGCAAAAGGGGGATGGTTTAAAGAAAAAATGTCACCTACGACCGCACGGCAGAAATCTGTCGGGTATCCGTGCGGCTTTCGGTGACGGTTGTGTCGGGGCGAGAGGATTTGAACCTCCGACCTCACGGACCCGAACCGTGCGCTCTATCCGGGCTGAGCCACGCCCCGTACGGCGCTTATTATAAACCCAGGGTTGGGCTTTTAGCAAGGTTTGCGGAGTAAAGAAAAAGGCTGGCAGCCAATACAGGATGCCAGCCTTTTTGTATCAGGTTTGATCCGTTACTTTGATTTGGCCATGCGGTTGGTAACGCCGTTGAGGACGAAGGCCATGCCGAGGAAGACGAGGCCCAGGTTGAGGAAGAGTTGATGGGCCAGGCTGCCAGCGGAGAAGTCGCCGCCGGTGACAGGAATGAGCGCTCCGGGGTCGCCGCCAGCGGCGGGCGGGGCGAGAGTGGGCAGGGGATCTTCCTGGATGGTGGTGATGCTGGGCGGGTCGCCGGGGTCAGGGGTAACGGCCGGGCCAGCGGGCTGCGTGGCAGTGGGGGTGGGGTTGGACTCGCTGGGCTGAGTGGGGGTGGGGTTCGAACCCGAGGGCTGGGTAGCCGTGGGGGTAGGGGTTACTTCTTCATCGATGCAGAAGTCGCTGCCGTTGGTGGCATCCACGCTCATGGGGGTTTCATTGGGCAGCAGCCAGCTAACGCGGACGTTGTTGGTGCCGACAGGCCCCTTGAAGAACATCAGGCTTTCGCCTGCCGGAACGCTGCCGCTGCCATTTTGTGACGGATCATCGAGCGACTGCCAGTCGAAAGCGACGGCGTAGGCGTTGGGGTTGAATACGGAGAACTGAACGCCATCACCAGCGCAGAAGTACGATGTTTCCAGGTCTTGCGGGTCTGGCAGTGGGGTGGGGGTGGGCGCCGGCTCGGTAGGCGTAACCGTGGGTGTGGCCAGAGTGGCGGTGGGGGTGGGCGTGGGAACAGTGGGTGTGGCGGTGGGCAAATTGCAGACCCACGGATACCAGTAAACATCCAGGCCGGCAGTGTCCAGTTCGGTATCAATGCCGTTTTCAGGGTACGACAGGCGCGCGCCGAAGTGAATCTCCACCACGGAATCACCGGGGTCTACGCCGGGCCAAAGGCCCTGAACAGTGATTTCATCACCGTCGGAGACATTGTTGTATACCCAGTAGGTGGTGGGGGAAAACTTATTGGGGGGGTTGACGATATAGTAGCTGGTCTGCAAGCGGGCGGTTACGCCTTCGGGCAGGCTGACGCGCACGGTGGCAGTGATGGTGGTTGGGGTGAGCTGGCAGATGGAATAGTCGCCGGTGGTGAATTCAATGCTGCCGGTTATATCGGGTTGAACCGGGAGAGTGGGCGTGGGTTGTAAAGTTGCCGTAGGCTGCAACGTAGCAGTGGGTTGTGGCAGAGGAGTGGGCTCATCGGCCTGCAGCGGAGGGCAGGGGTTGTTGGCGTCCACAATCCAGTCGCCGTGCGCGAGGTGAGCGTCGAGCACCGAAGGGTTGGCCACTTCTATCTCTTCAAACGGGTTGGTTGGTGAGGAGGTGAGGTGGCAGACGATGGTTTTTCTCTCATCATTCTGGATGGAACTGTTGTCCGTTTCTTCTGAGAAAACCTCTTCGGTTGGTTCTGGCGATTCTTCAATCACCGGCTCGGCGGTTGGCGATTCCTCAGGTTCAGGTGATTCGGAAGTCTCCTGAGGTTCCTGCGTGGGCATTTCTTCTGGTTCCTGGATCTCTGCCGGGGGCTGTTCTTCTTCCAGCGTTTCAATGACTGGAATTGGATTTTCCGGCTGGTCTGAGTCTGCCAGGGCGGTGGTATTGACCATTGATAAGATGAGTCCGGTCATTAAAAAAATGACGCTAACCGCGTAGCTATAACGGGTTAGCCTTCGATACAATAGGACCTTTTGAGTTTTCATTTTTTCCTCCGAAAATCAGCCTTCTCGCCTTGGTACGAGTTCTCCCAGATGGTCTGGGAACAGACTTCCTTTCGGTCGGTTTCGCTACTCGGCTCCCTGCGCATCCCGCGCTACGGACGGTTCCGTGCGCCAAGCGACCAGATTGAAGATGCTCAGATCAGTGCCTCCCTAAGGATGGTGTGATGTATATGAGATAAATAGGATAATTTTTATCAACATAATAAAATTCTAGCAGTAATAAATTGGTTTGTCAAGCATTAATTTATGATATTAGGTTGGACTTCAGGCGAAAATAGAAGGGCTGGAGCGTACGGGATTTTGCAGGCTGCCAATGCCTTCGATGGAGATGTCGACCCTATCGCCGGGCTGCAAGGGACCAACCCCGGCAGGCGTGCCGGTAAGGAGCAGATCGCCGGGTTCGAGGGTCATGATAGAGGATACAAAGGCGATGAGTTGGGATATGGTGAAGATCATCTCGCGGGTCGAGGACATCTGACGCAGTTCTTCATTGACGCGGCAGGTGATGAGGGCGTCGGCAGGGTCGAAATCGGTCTCAATCCAGGGGCCGAGGGGACAGAAGGTGTCGAAGCCCTTGGCGCGCGTCCACTGGCCGTCTTTGCGCTGCAGGTCGCGGGCGGTAACGTCGTTGGCGATGGTGTAGCCAAAGACAAACGACAAGGCCGTTTCAGAGGAAACCCAGCGGCAGGTGCGGCCGATGACAACGGCCAATTCGGCTTCGTGGTCTACCTGGTGGGATTGGGGAGGGAGGTAGATAGACGCCTGGTGTGCGATGATGGAAGAAGGCGGCTTCAGAAAGAGCAGGGGAATTTCGGGAATCTCAGCGTCTTGCTCGCGGGCGTGGTCTGCGTAGTTGCGGCCCACGCAGACAATTTTCTGCGGAATGACGGGAGGCAAAAGGCGCACTTGTTCGAGGGCAATGGTGGCTTCCTGACGGCGGTAGCCTTCAAAGGGCGAGCCGTCCAGCGGGCCGACCTGGCCTTCATGAAGCCAGCCGTATTGGGGTGGGTTGTTCTCGAACTGGTAGCGAAGAAAACGCATGCCTGACCTCCCGGTTTTTAATCTTGCTTAAGTCTATCACAGGCTGAAGTTGATTGATGAAAATACCCAACCGAGTTGTTTTTTTACCAGAGTGGTTATGGTAAAATCATCGCATGGTGAATCGCAAACCGGCGGCACTGGTTATGATTGTGGTTTTGGTGGCGTTGTTTCTGATGAGTATGGCTTGCGGACCGGTGAATGATCTGGTTCAAAAGCGCATCCGCGAGACGCAAGCCGCCTGGACAGCCGTGCCGACTGCGGAGCCATGCGTTTGTGAGGAGGAAGAGGGTGAGGGGGACATGCAACCAACCTACACTCCTTATCCAACCTATACGCCTTATGCGGTTGATGCGCCCCCGGCGTTCTACCCGTAGCCATCGTCAGAGATAGACACAACCCAAGGTTGATGTCTGCCAGCATTTAAAACCATCACGCCCGCGTACGTCAGAAGGGGATAACCTCTCGGTATGAGTAGGAAATTAAGTACGCAATGGCCACACAAAGCATTCCTTTCTCAACGGTCAGTAAAGATGAATATGCTCACCAGTTATATTCACACGCGCTGGATCACCAATTCACAGAGCCTTCCAGCGCCTTGTTGGCGTTAATGAACCTGATTGAGCAGTTTCCTGAAACGTGGACGGTTCAATACCTGGTGATTGACGCGGCGCTGGAAATTGCGCTTAAATTCGGCTTCTATACCGAGGCGCTGGAGATCTGCCGGCGCGCGCAGGAGATCGACCGGCGCTGCGCGGAGATTTATCGGTTGGAAGCCGAGGCGATCCAACTGGAATTGGAGAACCGGATTGTGGAAGCCACCAAAAAGCGCCTGGAAAAGGATGTGGCGCGCGGGAAATGTTTTGGCACGCTGCAAAAATACGCGGAGACGATGATCCAGTTGGGTGATTTTGATGCGGCGGGCCGCCTGTTGGATGAGGCGGCGCAGATCGCCCAATCAGAAGGCTTGATGTTATTCGATATTATGCGCTCACGGGCGGTTTTGCTGCGGCGGCAAGGACGGACTGTGGAGGCGGTAGAGCATTTGATTGACGCGTTTGCTAATGCCGCGGATTGGAAGGTGGCAGCGGCGCCGTTCTCGTTGGTGCGCGAATTGGACGTGACGCTGAGAGAAATCCATCTCGCTGATGGCGATCTGGCACAATGGCTGGCTCAAGCGGGCATGGAAGGCGCCGTTGATGATGCGAAACAGGCTTTCCGCGCCGCGTTGTGGGAGAAGAGCTGCCAGTAAAATGGGCGCCGGCAATTCGGCAGATAAAATGGCGGTTTTATGTTATAATCGCCACTGCCCGATGGGCGGGTAGCTCAGTTGGTTAGAGCACATCCCTTACAAGGATGGGGTCGCAGGTTCGAGTCCTGTCCCGCCCACAAGAAATAAAAAAACCGGCCGCGAGGCCGGTTTGCTGATTCAAGGGGGGGATTAGAACCAGTCGCGTTTGTAGAAGACGGCGACAACAATCAGCGAAATGATCACCGTCGCGCCCAAAATGATCAAATAGCCAACCGCATTGTTTTCCAGCGGCAGGGGAACATTCATGCCAAAGAAACTGGTTGCGATGGTCGGCAGGCTGAGCACAATGGTTACCGAGGCCAGGAATTTCATGACCATGTTCATGTTATTGGAAATGATGGAGGCGAAGGCGTCCATCATGGAGCTTAAGATGGTGTTGTAGATGTTGGTCATTTCAATGGCCTGCTGGTTTTCGGTGATAACGTCTTCGAGCAGATCTTCGTCTTCGGCGTACATGCGGAACAACTGGCTGCGCTGCAGGCGCTCGAGCATTAACTCGTTGGATTTGAGGGCCGTGGTAAAGTAGACCATGCTTTTCTGGTATTTCAAAATTTCCATCAACTGGTTGTTATTCATGGAAAGCTGGAGCTGGTCTTCAAGGATATCGGTGGCGCGGTTAATCTCGCGCAGGTCAGAGAGGTATTTTGAGGCCGTGTGGAGGAGCAGTTTAAGCACAAATTGATTGTGCTTGGCGGTGGAGAAAGCGCGCACCTGCCCCCCCAGGAATTTCTGGAGTACGTCGTTCTTCCAACGGCAAATGGTTACAATCAAATCTTCGTTGATGATAATGCCGAGCGGAATGGTAATGTAAGGAATATCGGCGCGCATGCCCTGAAAATACGGCACTCTCAACACGATCAAGACGGTGCCGTCATCTTCGCGCTCGGTACGCGAGCGTTCGTCAACGTCCAGAGGGTAGGTGATAAAGTCTTGGGGAATGCCCAATTTGGAAAGCGATTCGATTTCATCGGTGGTCGGGTCGACAACATTAATCCAGCATCCGCTGGAAGGTTCGGTTTGCGGTTCGAGGCCGCTGGGTGTGCTTTTAAGGATGGAGATCATGACCGGGCACTCCTTTCCAGGTGAGAGAATACGCTACCATTTTACCGCAAACCGGTCTAAATGTTCTATTAATGGTGCTTTGCGGAAATAAGTGAACCTGATATAATAAGAGTGCTTGAGGGGATGACAGGCTTCGACGGGGGAGGCTGGTCCCGGATTGCGAGCCGAGAGGTGCCGACCTCGAAAAATCAGCACAAAACATTAAGTGCCAATCGCACTTCCTACGCTGCTATGCCCCTCGCCGCCTAATTGGCTGGCTAAGGCAAGCGCATAGTCTCTACGGAGGCTACGTCCGCCTGTTTCCGTTCTCTGGTCGGGGCAGTCCGGGCGAGACAATACCAGGGTGCCGAGCGGTGTGCCGTGAGCCGCACGAAAGACAAAGCGGATAACCCAAGGCGGGTTTGTTGGCTCAGCCTGCGGCGGGTGAAACTTAAAAACCAACTACGCTCGTAGATATTCGAGGGTCGAATCTTTCGGACGCGGGTTCGATTCCCGCCATCTCCACTCACCCCCCAGCTAAGAAAATGGCAGCTTTGCCATTTTCGCGTTTAACCACAACATCCCCTGCGCAAATACAGGGGATGTTGTAATTTGTTTTCTCAATGCCGCCAGACTGAATAGTTTATTTGAACAGCGCGCTCGTTTGGCAGGCTTCAATTGGGTATTGGCCAATGGCGGTTTCGTCGGAAAGCACCACACCGCGGAAGCCTTTCTTGACCGTATCATGCAGGAAGCAGACTTCGGAGCGGGTGGGGGTGGGGTGAAGGGTCATGTGCTCGAGGATCTGGCCGGCCATGTAGACCGGGACGGCATACTCGCGCAGATGTAGCGAGAATTCATGCACGGCCTCGGCCATCGCGCGCATGCCCAGCTCGGCGCCCAGGTCTCCGCGGCAAAGCCAGAGCTCGTCGGCTGACTCGGAGATTTGAGCGGCTTCACTGACAGCCGGCTGGCGCTCCAGTTTGGCAATGAGGTGAGACGAAGCGCCCATCAAGGCACGATACTGGGCCATTTCGGCCGCGTCTTTGATATACGAGATGGCATAGCGAATGAAGCCCAGCCGGTGTGTCTGGTCAATGATGGCCTGGTCTTTGGCGTTGAGGGCTTCGATGCGGTAATCGGACGCAGAAAAGGTGATGCCCTTGTTGGATGCGATGGTTCCACCGAGAAGTACCGTGGCAGTAACCGCTTCGGGAGTGATGCTTTCTAACTGAAGGCGGGTTTTGGCGTCGTTCAACACGATTTCGCCGCTGGAAAGGGATGCCGCTGAGAAGAAATCGGCGTGTGGAACCGGAAGCACGTTTTTGGCCTGGGAGGCGGTGGCAAAAACCAACTGTACTTTTTGGCCGGGTTCAAGGTCAAAAGTGGGGAACTGCCCCAACCGCCATTTGCTGCCCTGCAGGTCCAGAACTAATGGGGGGTGCGGGTCTAGTGCGCGGGTGAAGGATTGAATCTGGTCCAGCCAGGTGTTAAGCTGGGCGATGGAGAGGTGTGAGGTGTTGAGCCGGAAGGCGTCGACACCGGCTGCCAGCATAGCGCTCCATATCTGCGGAGTGCTGCTGCTTGGGCCGAGGGTGGCGATGATTTTGTATTCCATACATTATGTCCAATCTGCGTTCGGTTTGAAAGATTATATCAATAATGGGGGGACAGGTTAAGAGATATCTGATAAGATTGAAAAAAACAGGCAAGGAAGATGATCGCTGTCCATTTAGACCATGTTAAAGTTAATTACCATGATACACCCATCTTCAGCGATTTGTCGTGGGATATCCATGACGACCGCTGTGTGGGGTTAATCGGCTATAACGGCAGTGGAAAAACCAGTCTGCTGCGGTTGATCGCCGGAGAACTGCCGGCAGAGGCCGGTTTTGTGGTGCGAAAAGAGGGATTAAAAATCGGGTATCTTGCCCAGCACCCGCAGTTTAATGCCGATCACAGTCTGCTGGATGAAATGATGGCCTGCCACACCGAGCTGCACGCGGTAGAAAAAGACCTGGAAGAAGTGGAAGCCCGCCTGGGTTTGCCTGAAGTATATGAGAATGCCGCGCGTCTGGCCAGCTTGCTGGACCGACAAGAAAAGTTGTTTGAACAATATCAGGCGCTTGGCGGGCCAGGGTTTGAAGGCCGCGCGCGCTCGATCCTGTTAAAGCTGGGTTTTGCGGAGGCCGATCTTTCGCTGCCGGTGCGCGTTTTGAGCGGCGGGCAAAAGAAGCTGCTGGGGCTGGCGATGCTGCTGGTGCGCGGACCGGACCTGCTGCTGCTGGACGAGCCGGATAATCACCTTGACTTGCGCGGCAAAAAAATGCTGGAGCAGACCATCAGCCAGTTCAGCGGGGGTGTGATTCTGGTATCTCACGACCGTTATTTATTGGACCTGGTGGCTGATGAGATCGCCGAAATTGAGGGCGGCAGGCTGACTGTTTTCTCTGGCAATTATTCAGAATTTATGTTTGAGAAGCAGCATTTGCGCGTCCGGCAGCAGCAGCTCTTTGGCGCTCAGCAGAAAGAGATTTCCCGCCTGGAGCAGGCAGCCAAACGCCTGTTGTTATGGGGAAAGGTATACGATAATCCCAAGTTCATCAAGCGCGGCGCGAATATTCTAAAGCGCATCGACCGGATGGATAAGATCGAAAAACCAGCGGCGGAACGTGAGCGCATGGCGCTGCGGTTCGCGGGCTGGCGCGGCAGCCAAAAGGTGTTAGAATTGCGCGAATTGAAGAAAGTCTTCCGCGAGGATGGGGGCGCCGGTAAACCGTTGTTTGAAAACGCCAGCATGGTGATTCAACGTGGCCAGCGGGTGGGCATGGTTGGACCCAACGGCTGCGGGAAGTCGGTGTTGCTGAAAATGATCTTGGGAGATCTACCCGCCAGCGGGGGGGATATTGAGATCGGGCCAAGTGTGACCATCGGATATTACGCGCAAGAACACGAAACCCTGGCGCCTGAACGGACTTTGTTTGACACCGTGCGCTACGCGGGCAACTTTTCGGAGCGGGAGGCGGCCGCGTTTCTGGATAAATTTTTATTCTCCTACCGCCAGGGGCAAATGTTGATTAAAAATCTTTCGGGTGGTGAGCGCAGTCGGCTGCAGCTGGCGCTGGTGATGCTAAAGCGCCCCAATTTTCTGGTGTTGGACGAACCCACCAATCACCTGGATATCCAATCGGCGGAGGTGCTGGCCGAGGCGCTGGAGGATTTTGAAGGTACGGTGCTGGTGGTTTCACATGACCGCTATTTTTTAGATCAGGTGGCAACGCATATCGCATTAATGTCGCCAAGTGGAATTGAGAAGGAGACGGGCAATTTCACCGAGGTGAGCGACCGCGTCGATTTGTATTTCTAAAAACGTGAAGATGCGTCTGCCAGCCGAGATTTGGGCAGTTCAGACGGTATTCAGATAGTTTTCGATTGGTTAAAGGTGGTATACAATAGGGGTAGTGGAAAATTTTTCAACAAACCTTTGGTGATAAAGGGGTGCAAGATGCTGATTAAGATGGGCGAGCTGTTAAAACGTTGTTTGACGCTCGAAGATGTCTTTTCGGTGTTTGCTCAATATGGGGGTGAGTTTTTTCCACAATCGGTTGGCGGATTATATATTTTTCACCCTGAAACCGGCTTAAGTGATTTGGTCGCCCAGTGGGGAAAAGGCCTTACAAAGCAAATGGTCTTTACATTCGAAGACTGCTCTGCCATTCGCCAGAACTCGCCCTGCATTGAGGTTGTCCAGCCGGAAGAAGTACGCTGCGAACATGTGCGAATGGCAATGGAGGAAGGTGGGTTTAATCCGTACATATGCGCACCGTTGAATTATCAAGGCGAAGTGCTGGGTCTATTGCACCTGCGGTTTGAATCGGCGGATGCGCTGAAAGAGCATGTGAACCTGGCTGTGGTGCTGGCGGATTTACTCTCATTGGTGATGATCAATATGAGGCTGCGTGAGCAGTTGGAACTGCAAACCGTCATCGACCCGTTGACCGGGCTGTTCAACCGCCGATATTTGTTAGAAACAATCAACCGCAATATCTTCCATCCAGAGCGAAGGGAATACCCGGTCTCGGTGTTAAAAATTGACATTGATGGTTTCCGAACGATCAATGACCAATACGGCTTCGCGGCGGGGGATGCTATTTTACGTTCGGTGGGAGAATTTCTAAAGGGACACGTGAGAGGAAGCGATATCGCCTGCCGGTACGGGGGTGAAGAGTTTGTTATTATCCTTCCTGGCCTGCCACAGGAAGCCGCCTTAAAACGGGTGGAGTGGCTGCGAACTGAGGTTAAGAAGCTGCGGGTCAGGTATCAGGGCAATCAGCTTCCGGCGCTGACTTTTAGCATTGGGGTGGCCTTGTTTCCCCAAAATGGCAGCAATATGACCGATGTCTTAAAATCGGCCAATACCGCGATGTTGAACGCGAAGCTGCAGGGATACGATCAATACGCTTTGGCGGATTAGAGACCACCGGGAGAAGGGAACACGACGTGTGGCGGCGTAGCCGCCATTTTTTTTATTCCACCCACTGCACCTGACCGGTTTTTTGGGTGTCGTAACCGCCCAGGGCGTCTATGCTCTGGCGCACAGCAGGTAGCTGCAGCCATTGAACAAGGGCTTGAATTACAGGTTGTTCAAACTGGTCTTCGGGGATGATCAGGTCATATTTTTCCAGGGTAAGAAAGGTGAAGCCGAGGCAAAAGGCAAGGGCGGTTGCTTCAAGGCCAATGCCCACATTTGCGCGGCCTTCTACAATCTGTTGGGCCACTTCAGAGTGGGTGGAGACTTCATTCTCATAGCCGGGTATGTCGGCAGGGGCGATGTGATTTTCTTGCAGCATACGGTCGAACCAGACCCGCGTGCCCGACCCGTCTTGCCGGTTGACGTAGCGAACAAGGGGGTTAGCCAGGTCTCGAAACGAATGCAAGTTAAGGGGGTTGTCTTTTTCCACAATCAGCCCCAGGCGGCGAAGCGCCAGAGTGACCAAAGCGGTTCTTTTGCCGGGAAGGATTTTTTGGACGTAGGGAATGTTGTAGGTGCTGGAAAGCGAGTCCCACAGGTGGGCTCCGGCGACATTGGCTTTCCCCTCTGCCAATGCGATGAGCCCTCCCAGGCTGCCGGTGTAGGAAACCTGCACCTGGAATTGGGGGTGTTCAACAGGAAAGTGAGATGACACCCAATTCAATGCCATATCGTGGCTGCCCGAAAAAACGATGGCGGCAGATTTCAGGCCAGCCTTATCATGCGCGGCTGTTTTCCAGCGATCAAGCGCAATTTGAAAGGCCTGTTCGATTTCACTGGTTGAGTAGGCGTTGGTGATGGCTTCGAGAATGAATTTCTCGGCCTGGTGCACCAGTTTGGCTTTTTGCAACGAAGGGTTTATTTTGCGGACAGGCTCGGCGAGAATATGGGTTCCCTGGCCGGGCCGGCTGGAAATCAGGTTCTGACGGCTCAGCTCGCGGTAGGCGCGCTGAACGGTGCCAGGTGTGCACTGCCATTGTTCTGTCATCTGGCGCACTGAAGGGAGCCGCTCGCCCGGTTTCAGCTGGCCATCGATGATGCTCCGGCGAATCTGCTCCGCGATTTGCTGGTAAAGGGGAGTCTCACCTGTGTTCATTGCTGGTAGTATATGCGCGAACCGATTTTCCGGCAAGCTGATCCTGGTTACCCTGCCGCAGACCTGGCGGGTGGGGCAACTCTGGCGTTTTAATGATGTGGGAGCCGGGATCAGCGAGTTCGGCGTGGTGAAGAAAGCCTCCCATGTGATGGTGGCCGAAGACTGATTGAGTCTCGGTTAACGCATTGACTATTCGTGATATCATTCCCCTGATTTTCGCGGGTAGAAAGAGGACAAAAATGCAAACACAGTCAGGCGCGCCCGGCTTTCGGACAGAAGAAACACTGCTCAACGCGCCACACGACCGCAGCGTGGCGCTTCTGCTGCGCCATTCAGCGCGCTATCCGATATTCGATGATTTTGACCCTTACCAGGCGCAGTTAACCCCCGCCGGGGTGCGCATGGCCGAGGACCTGGGGCGCTGGATGGGCAGGCAAGGGATGCGGTTGGGTGGATTCTATTCCAGCCCAGTGGGGAGGTGTATTGATACCGCGATGGGAATCGCGCGCGGGGCCGGGTATTGGGCCAATGTTCGCCCCGAGGAAAAACTCAGCTTCCCATACCTGCAGCCCACCCGCAGAAACATTATCCACTTTCGCGCCAGCGACCCGCTGCCCGAGCGGGTGGTGGAAGCGATGCGCTTTATGCTGCGGCGCAACGGCGGCCTATCCACTTTTCAGGTGTTTGTGAGCCACGATTCGTACCTGGCTTGCATTCTGGCGCACGTCTTTCTGGAGCCGATTGAAGATCACTGGCCGGAGTTTTTGGAAGGGATGGCGATGTGGCGGGAAGGTGATGAGGTGATTCTCTCCTGGCGTGGGCGCACCAAGCGCATATCTGGAATTTGAAGTTGGTGGTTGAATACTATAAAGAAAGCAGCGGAAGACCAGATGATCTTCCGCTGCTTCGTGTAGACATTGCGGTTATAGCTTGGGGAGCAAAATGGTTTGCTGGTTCTGATATTTACCTTTTTTGTCGGCGTAAGAGATTTCACATTCCTCGTCCGCTTCAAAGAACAAGACCTGTGCAATACCCTCATTGGCGTAGATTTTCGCCGGCAGCGGGGTGGTATTGGAGATTTCGAGGGTAACGAAGCCTTCCCATTGGGGTTCGAAGGGGGTTACATTGACGATGATGCCGCAGCGCGCGTAGGTGCTTTTTCCCAAACAGACGGTGAGAACACTGCGCGGGATGCGGAAGTATTCCACGGTTTTGGCAAGCGCGAAGGAGTTGGGGGGAATGATGCACACGTCGCCGACAAAATCGATCATCGAGCGCGGGTCAAAATTTTTGGGGTCAACGGTGGCCGAAAACACATTGGTGAAGATCTTGAATTCATTGGCGACACGCACATCGTAACCGTAGGAAGATACACCGTACGAGACCACTCCATTGCGAACCTGATGGTCAACGAAAGGTTCAATCATGCCATGTTCAAGCGACATTTTTCGAATCCAATGGTCGGGTTTCAGTCCCATATTTTTCTCCTGCAATCTGTTTAATATCCCACGGCAAATGGCGCGGGTTAATTCACGGGCGGTTCCAAAGACTTAAGTCAAACACCGTATCGAGCAGTTCTGCGCGTTCTTCGGCTGTCATCGGGCGCGAGCGGGCATAGTCCACAAACCGGGTGGTAAGCAGCTCGGTGCTGATGTATTTTCCGTCATAAAACACGTGGCGGTCAATGAAAGCCTGTTGGGTAGGGATGCCTTCTTTCAGTTGGTCGAAGAACAGGTTTCCTAAACCGTAATGCAAAAACGCGCCGTTGAAAAACTCGAATGCGTGCGGTTGGTGCGCCTGACTGCCGCTGACAATCACCGCGCCAGCCTCAGCTACACGTTGAAAGTCGGGCTGCAGGTAGGGGTTGATCTTGTAATCGTAATATTCCAGGTGTTGAAAGGTAACGATGGGCAGGTAGCCTTGCTGGCGCAGCTCCTGAATTTGGGCTGTTAAGAAATCGAAATCGCAGAAAACCGCGCCAGGCTGGGTTTCGCTGGCGGTGGCATAGCCGCGGGCCTTGGCGTTGCAACCGAGGAAGGCAATGTGGTTGCCGTTGTGTTCGATGAGCAGCGGTTTGCGCCCGTCGGCCAGGTTTTCGCCGCCCCCATAGTATCCCCAGCCGCGCTGACGGTAGAGATCCAGGGTAAAGTAATCGGCTTCCGGTCCCCAATCCTGAAAGTGATCACCACTCAATTCTACAACATCCGTTCCGATGTCTTCAAGCAGTTGAATGTATTTCTCTTTGCTGCAAAAAACCAGGTTGTCTTCGCGGGGAAAAGGCGGCGGGCAATTTTCGGCAAAGGGAATTTCGTTGTTGATGTGAAGAATATCGGCTTCGCGCAAGTCCGCGCCAATGTCGGTGGCGGGGTACGCCATTCCTTTTAATTCCATCATCTGCGCGGTGGCGCGCACCAGGGCGGTGACACCGGTGAGAATCACAGTGGTCAGTTTGGAGGGGTCGCGGTTGGTGGCCGGCAGTGAGATAAGATCGGAAGGCTGGACGCTGGCCGTTCCTTGATTGATCAGGCTGATGGAAATGGTGAGGGCGTATTGGTTAGGGTCGAACGATTTTCTGAGCGGGGATTGGCCGTCAAGCGAGATAATCTTCCAGGTGTGGTCAATGGCTTCAAATGGCAGCAGAGTCCATGAGCCGGGTGTGTTCCAACATTGGTCAGAAATAGTCTCTGTCGAGACCACATCCACAGTCTGCCGAGACGGCGCGCCCCACTGGGCTTCAAAAACGGCGGCTGTGCTGGCATCGACCACGAGACGCTCCAACGGCAACTGGTCATCCACCTGCCCCAGCCAGACCTGCAAAAGCGCGGCGGTGGAAAGATCATCCGGAATGGTGGGAAAGGGAGCGGCCAGGGCGTAAACCCACTGGCTGGCCGGCATGGAATCACCAGTCGTGAGGAGAAAATCGGCAGCGCCGGCATCGGTGGTCGTTACCATGCTCGCGTCGACGGCAACTTGCGCGCGGAAATCTCCCGGCAGGCTGGGGTCGATCCAGAGCGCAAGTGGGCGCGGGGTGGCCGTTGGTTGCGGGAGAGCGGTGGGCGGTACGGGCTGGGTTGGCTGGACGGTTGTGGGACCAGCAGTGGCAGACGGAGCGGAGCTTTGCGGCGCACAGGCAGAAACAGCCAGGGTGACTGCCAGGCACGCGAGGACGATGATGTGTAATTTATTCGGCATAGGGCGGCTTGAGTCTATTGACTGCGTTCCTTGATGATGGTGGGAATAGTTGAATGAATTTCGATCTGGGCTGTCTCGATTTCTTGCAGGCGTTGGAGCATACCAGCGGCTTGCTCTTCGCTTTCCAAACCGATCAAATTGATACGTACGTTGTGACCGGCACCAATGATGGCGGCTTGGGCGAGGGCGGCAGCAGAGGCGGCATCGCTGACCGCGTTGAGGTTGCCTTTTCGGGCGACTGCCTGGGCCAGTTTGAGTACCTTCAGGCTGTTTTCGGCCACATCCAGCGGTACGCTGGCGGCCTGGTACGTGGCGACGGAGATGGCCTGCAATCGTATTGCTTCCTGTTCGGGGGTGTCTTTAGGCAGGCGGCGCGCGTGAATGAAGGCTTCAAACGCGGCTGAATCCTGGGCTACGCATTCCTGCAGGTGTGCCTGCAGCGCGCTGGCAGTCTCGATGGTTTGCAGCATTTCAGCTTCCACTTCGGCGTATTTCTTTTTGCCCAGAGTAACGCGCGCCACCATGCACACCAGCGCGGCTGCCATCGCGCCAGCATAGGCCGAGGCAGACCCGCCGCCAGGTGTGGGGGATGCGCTGGCCAGTTCGTCAATAAACGACGGTTCAGGCGCAGCGACGGAGGCAGATTCGATTGCCAGGTCGGCCAGACGGTTTTCAAGAATCTGATTTTTCTCAAACTGGTCCAATTGCAGGTACCACACGGCCGCGTCTTCGAGCGCTTCTTGCGGGATGAGGCCGACCAGTTCGCTGTGGTGGATGGCAACTCCGTAGCGCTGGGCCTCGCGGCGGATCATCTCAACCACCTGGGCAAGGGGAGTTTTGCGGAAATGGGTCAGGTTCATTGAGACCTGCGCGCGGCCATCAACCAGCACGCCCATCGCTTTGACAAAACGCAGTCCTCCGGTTGAAAAGCGAATGGTGCGGGCAATCTTTTGCGCAATCTCAACATCATCGCTGGTGAGATAGACATTGAACGCGATCAGGGGGTTGCGCGCGCCAATCACCGTCGCGCCGGCGGGGCCTAGTTCAGCGGGGCCATAATCGGGCTTGCGGTTGGGGTTGGTGAGAATTTCTTCTTTGAGTCCTTCGTACTGGCCTTTGCGAATGTTTTCCAGGTTTTTGCGGTCGGGGTTTTGGGCGGCCTCTTCATAGAGGTAAACGGGGATGTTGAGCTGGCTGGCAACGCGTTTGGCCAGGCGATGCGCCATTTCGATGCATTCTTCCATTGTGACGCCGCTGATGGGCACAAAAGGCACCACATCGGCAGCACCGATACGCGGATGCTCGCCAGTATGCTGGTTCAGGTCAATCAGCCGCGCGGCGGTTTCAATGGATTGGTACGCTGCTGCTTCAACCGCTTCTTTTGGCCCAACAAAGGTAATCACGGTGCGGTTGTGGTCCAAATCGGAATGTTGGTCCAATATTTGCACACCCTGAATAGAGGAGACTGAAGCGGCAATGGCTTGAACGATTTCGGGGCGTCGAGCCTCGGAGAAATTGGGAATACACTCAACAATTTGTCTGGCCATTTGACAATCCCTTGAAAAATTTATTGGTTTCTATTTGTTCGCAGGTTATTATAAACCACAAAGAGCCGTATGACCCCGGGTGTCCATATTCACATGCTTTTTATGAGGATTAATCCGGATTAAGAACTTGAATGTGTATAATTATATTGGTTAACTATGTGAATCAGGTGAGCGATGTGCGGGCGATTTACCATCACAATTGAAGCAGCCGCGCTGCAGCTTGAGTTGGGTTTGGCTGAAACCCCGCTCGAGTGGAAGCCGCGTTTTAATGTGGCACCTACCCAGCCGGTTGCGGTGGTGCGCGACCCGAATCTACAGCGATTGGAGTATATGCGCTGGGGACTGGTACCCTCATGGGCGAAAGATGTGGAAATTGGAAACCGGCTGATCAATGCGCGCAGCGAGACGATTGAAGAAAAACCTTCCTTCCGCACTTCCTTTTCTCGAAGACGGTGTTTAATTCCTGCAGACGGGTTCTACGAGTGGCAGCGGGGTAAAGAAAGGAAAACGCCCGCGCAGCCGTATTACTTCTTTCTGAAAGATCATGCTTTATTTGCCTTCGCGGGCATCTGGGATTTGTGGCAGTCTCCGGATGGCAGCGAGCTGACATCTTGTTCGATTATCACCTGCGCGGCCAATGACCTGGTGAGTCGCTATCATGAGAGGATGCCCGTAATTCTCGCCCCAGGGGCATATCAGGAATGGCTGGGTGAATCGAATGTGGGGTTGCTGAAACAGATGCTTACCCCATACCCCGCGGAGCGAATGGATGCCTACGCGGTATCCACGCAGGTGAATTCCGCATGGGAAGACACACCGCAATTGATTCTGCCCCTTGAGCAAAAACCACCTGCGGCAACTCTTTTTGATTGAAGGCTGGTTGTTACCTTGAGCTTCAGCAGCGTGAAAACAACGTTGGTGATGGAGGATAAGAATGGTTGAACGCATTTTGGCTGTTGACGATAATCCTGTCAATTTAAAGGTAGTTTCTGCAACGTTGAAGCAGGCCGGATTTGAGGTGGCTACGGCTGGCAATGGCAGTGAAGCATTGGAGCAGGTTAAAATTGTCAAACCAGCCTTGATTATTTTAGATATTAATATGCCAGACATGGACGGGTATGAAGTCTGCCGCCGCCTGCGGGCTATGCCGGCTACAGCCAATACGCCGATTGTGATGCTGACCGCCCACGATTCGCTGGAAGAGAAAATAAAGGGGTTTGAAGCTGGAGCAGATGAATACATTACCAAGCCTTTCCAGCCCGCTGAACTGCAAGCGCGGGTTAAAGTGCTTCTGCGGCGGGTGGCTGTGGCGCGGCCAGAAAAAGTGCAAAAGACATCCAAAGTAATCGCCGTTTTTTCGCTGCGCGGCGGGGTTGGCGTTTCCACTTTTGCCACCAACCTGGCCGTCGGGCTTTCTCAATTGTGGAAGGAGCCGGTCGCGCTGGTGGATATGGTGCTGACAATGGGGCAGAGCGCGCTGATGTTGAATCTGCCGCTGCGCAATACCTGGGGAGACCTGGCAAAAATTCCCAGCGAGGAATTGGAAAGCGATCTGCTGCAAAGCGTTTTATTGAACCATGATTCGGGCGTTTCTGTGCTGGCCGCGCCGCGCACCTATGTGGAAGGCGAGACGGTGACGCCTGCCATCGCGACCAGGGTTCTGGAATTGCTGCGCGGCAATTTCCCTTACGTTGTGCTTGACCTGCCCCACGATTTTCGCGAAACGACCCTGGCGGGGCTGGACGCGGCGGATGAGATTATTGTGCTTATTGCCCCCGAGCTGGCGTCTGTGCGGGCCGTGGTGGGCGCGCTGGAAGTGTTTGACGAGCTGGGGTATGGGCGGGAAAAGATTAGGATTGTGATGAATTGGACCTTTGAGCGCAAAGGGTTGGCGCGCAAAGACATTGAGAATGTGATGAAGCACCCGATTCAATATGTGGTGCCATTTGTGCCGGATGGATTTGTTTCCGCGATTAATTTAGGAATTCCGCCTGTATTGGGCGAGCCGGAAACGCCGGTAGGGGCGTTGTTTGAGGATTTTGCCTTTGCCTTAAGCAAACCAGAGGATAAAGAGTCACCTTCTGCGAGCCCAAGCCCGGCTTATCAGCGTGTATTGGAGCGCAGCAAATCCCGCCAGCATTCAAAACGTTAAACAGGGCCAAATTCGAGTCCTTTTTTGGCAGGAAATTCCAGCTTACATCGCGGCTTATGATGCGATGAATTTTGCAGTGGCAGGGAACTCGAGGAAGCATGCAAAGCAGTCCAGAACCCCATTTGTTCAACGAGCTATACCTTGAGCTTTTCAATCAGTCTTCTACCGCGACGGTTGTCCTCTCGGTTAAAGATTTTTCCGTGATTTCCGCCAATAAGGCATTCCACGTTTTTTTTCCAGAATATCAATCCAAACCACATGGCGGTCTGCCGTTACTGCTGGCAGAGCGCGGCTTCATCCGCACCGTTGAGGATCTGACCGCGCTGGCCGCGGAAAGCGTGGCCGGCCCCCTGATGGGACGAGGCGCACAGGGGGAACGCATAAGGCTGGATAGCCGGTTGATTTCTGGGGGAGCGCATCTGGGCAGCTGCCTGGCGCTGCAATTCTCTGAGATTGAGAAAGCACATGATGAACTGGCGTTGGATTTGGAAAACGCGCTGCTCATCAACCGCATCACTCAAACGATCACATCCAGTACGGATACCATTTCGATTTACAACAAGGTTTGCGCAGAATTGGCGGTCAGCCTGAACGTGCCCCAGGCCGCGCTCGCGATCATTTTTCAAGCGGAGGGGCATGCCAGGGTGGTGGCCGAATACCTGGAACCAGGACGCCCGTCTGGATTGGGTGAGTGCCTGCCTCTGGAAGGCAACCCCGTTATGGAACTGCTGCAGGAGACGCTGAAACCCATTGTGATTGAGGATACTGCTTCTGACCCGCGCATGGAAGCCGTGCGAGACCTTATGCAGTGGCGCGGAACTGTTTCGATGCTGTTGGTACCAGTGGTGGTGCGCAACAAGCTGCTGGGGTCTTTAGGCCTGGACGCGCTTGAGCACCGCGTTTTCACCGAGCGGGAAGTGCGGCTGGCCGAGGCGGTGGCTTCGGCGGTGGGGCAGACGGTGGAACTGGCCGAAGTCTATGAAGACCAGACACGCGAGCTTCAGATGCGGCAGATGGTTGAAGACGAATTAGAGAAACGCGAGCGCTATCTGGCTGGCCTGGTGCAGATCGAGACGTTGCTGCTCAGCGCGGCCAAAACGGAGGATGTGATCCCCAAGGTGCTTTCCATTTTGGGCGAAGCTTCGGGCACGAACCGCATCCAATTGTGCCAGAACTTCGAGCAGGAGGACGGCAGTCTGATGGCGGTGCAGCTAGCGGAGTGGGTGCAAGATTCATTTGCATCGAAAAATTACATTTCTGTCGGCAGCTATTTGTATTCCGATGGGATGATGCGCTGGCAAGAAATGCTAACGCGCGGTTACATGATTAATGGGAATGTGAAAAACTTCCCTGATGCGGAAAGGGAGCGCCTGGAAAGGCTTCAAATTCGCTCAGTTCTCGTATTGCCAATCCAGATTGGCGAGGTTTTTTGGGGGTACATTGGGTTTGGTAACTGCGAGAAAGAACGCTCGTGGGAGACCTCGGAAATTGTTTTATTGAAAGCCGCCACCACCGCAATTGCTCTCTCGGTTGAAAAGCAGCAGAAGGAAATTTTGTTGCAAGAAAAGCAGGCAACCTTGCAGCTTGTCATGGATCAACTGCCGGCGCTGCTGTGGATAACGGATGAAAATTTGCAGATTGTTTCCATTCGCGGCAGCGCGCTGAAGTCGCAGTGGCGGGATACCGAAGGAAATGAAAAAGAGTTCAACGAGCAGGAACTCATTTATGGAGCGAAGGACGCGCACCAACACGCCCTGGGGGGCGGCACAAGCACCTATGAATTGAATCATGGCGGGCGTTATTTTCAATGCCATGTTGAACCTTTCCTCAACTCAGAAGGGAAAATTGCCGGGGTTTTGGGGATTGGCCTTGAAGTTACTGAACGAATAACTGCGGAAAAAGATTCTCAGGCTCAGCGCGACCTTGCGCTGCAAATTATGAGCAATATGGGCCAGGGACTGGCCGTTACGGATATCAACGGAAAATTGGAGTATTTCAATCCGTCTTTCGGATCTATGGTTGGCTTTAACCTGCAAGACCTGAATGGCGCCGAGATGATGGACCTGGTGAAATTTGACCAGAAGGCACAGATGGCAGAATTCCAGCGCCAGACGATGCTGGGCGAATATGCCAATGGAGAGTTTCAACTGCTGCATAAATCGGGGCAGCTTTTGGATGTGTTGATCACCGGCGTGCCGCTGATGCGGGATGCCAAAGTGGGCGGCACGATTACGGTGGTGACAGACCTGCGCGATCAGAAAAAAGCGGAAGCAGTGCTGCGCAAGAATGTTTCGTTTCTACGATCTCTTCATGATATTACCTCTGCCAGCAGCTTGAGTCTCAAAGAGAAAATTGACCGGCTCATAAAGATTGGCTGCGTTTTCTTTCGCCTCGAAAAAGGAGTGATGTACAAAGTAACGGACCAGAAGGTGATTGAAGTCTCAGGTCTGTACGCGGATGGCGCCGTTTATCACAGTGAAGGGCGGCACACTACGGAGGATTTGAAACCATTCCTGGAGAGTGAATTTCCGGTTGGCTCGCACTGCATTTCCAATCTGGATTGTAATAAACAGAAACCCGCTTTTGCCGAGATTGAGAAAGCTTTCTTGGGTGTGGGAATTATGGTGGAGGATAAACCCTGGGGCGTGCTGTTAATGACTAGCAGCCAGACGCGCTCAGATGCCTTTCATGAGACTGATTTTGAATACTTACGTCTGATGAGCCAGTGGATTGGGGGGGAAATTGAACGAAACCGCTACACCATGCGCTTGCAGGCCAATGCGGAAGAAATTCAAAAAGCGAATAGAGAGATTTCCGCGGCCAGAGACCAGGCGGTTGAGGCCTTGCAATTAAAGTCTGAATTTTTGGCGACGATGAGCCATGAGATTCGCACCCCCATGAACGCGGTGATTGGAATGACGGAGCTGTTGCTGGAAACGAAACTCTCGGAAGAGCAGCGTGAATACTCACGGGTGGTTCAAGATTCAGCCTATTTATTGTTGAATCTGATCAATGACATTCTTGATTTTTCCAAAATTGAGGCGGGTAAGGTGCATGTGGAGCGGATCAACATCCACTTAGCTACCGAAATTGAGGGTGCGGTGGATATGTTTACCATCCGCGCGCAGGAGAAGAAATTGGATTACCTGGTATTCGTTGACCCCGCGCTGCCCTATACTGTGCTTGGAGATCCGGTTCGCATTCGGCAGGTGCTGGTCAATTTGTTGGGGAACGCGTTTAAGTTTACCCAAACCGGCTCAGTCACTCTGAATGTGGGCCTGGCGCGCGAAAGCGATACCGACCTTGTTATGCGAGTGGAGGTGATTGATACCGGGATTGGCCTGTCGGATATTGCGATGCGAAGGCTCTTCCAGCCTTTCACGCAGGCAGACGGCAGCATGACGCGCAAATACGGCGGCACTGGCCTGGGGTTGGCGATTTCCAAACGGTTGGTGGAGCTGATGGGTGGAGAAATTGGTGTGGAAAGCCGCGAGGGAGCGGGCAGTATGTTTTGGTTTGAAATCCCGCTGCGCAAATCCAGCGGCGATGAGGATCTGGCTGCCAGGAACCAATTATCGCTGCGTTTTGATCAGCAAAACGCGTTGGTCATTGCACCGGAGTCTCACCAGGCTGTCATCTCGCGCTACTTCAGCGGATGGGGGATGAAGCCAGTGTTAACCAGCGAGACGCACGACACAGTCATTTGCAGGGCGCTGCAAAAAGAGCCGCCCGGCAGCCTGGACTGGCTGGTGATTGATCTATGCGTATGTGAGGATTTGCGGCAGGCATTAGGTTCGATAATGAGACTGCCTCAGATGAGCCCGCATGCAAAAGTGATTGTGATCTGTGAAGCTTACGCGCACGGCAGCCTGGAAAATATCCCGGGTGTGGAATATCGAATTCTTCATTGGCCACTGCGGCTTTCAGAAATAAAAAAGGTGTTGCAGGAGTTAGTTGCGGGATTGAGGGAAGAGGGAAGCGAAGAATCCAAGTCGGTTACCCAGCCGTTAAACAAGCGGCAGGGATCTCGCGCGAAGCGTTCCATCTTACTGGTCGAAGATAACCTGACCAACCAGAAACTGGCCGTTGGTCAATTGAAGAAGCTGGGATATGATGTACTGATTGCCCACCACGGAATGGAGGCGCTGCAGTGCCTGTTCGACGAGCGGCAGCCGGTTGACCTGGTGTTGATGGATTGCCAGATGCCCGTCATGGATGGGTTTGAAGCAACTCGGCAAATTCGCGCCAGACACGCGGAGAGCGGGACTCATTTACCGATTATTGCAATGACGGCCAACGCCATGAAAGGCGACAAGGAATTGTGCGTTCAGGCCGGGATGGATGACTATATTTCGAAGCCGGTAACCCTGGAAAACTTAAGAAACGTCATTCAGCGTTTTATTGATCTGGATACGCTCCAGGCGCAAACGGCAAATGATGCTCCTGTTTTCCGGCAGCCGGTGCTGGATTTGAAGGTAGTGCAGAGCCTGTTCAACCTGCAGACAGAAGCAGAACCAAATTTCTTCTCAGATGTGGTGGAATTGTTCATCCGCGACACGAGTAGAGAAATGAACCAGATCAAAGCCGCCATGCGTAAGCAGGACGCGCAGTTGGCAAAGAAGTCGCTGTTGAATTTGAAAAGCGCGGCGGGCAATCTGGGCGGTATGCGTTATTCGGAAGTGTGCAATTACATGCTGGCGCAGATGGAGGAGAGCGGATTGAGCGTGGTAGATTCGCAATGGGAACTGGCAGAAGCCGCTCATAAAGAATTATGCACTTGTCTGCGCGAGCAGCACCAATTTTGAAAATTGCCTGTCAATTTCCTTGACCACATAGGGGGGGTTTGGTAGAATATCTTCCACAGCGCCTCCATCGTCTAGGGGACCAGGACGCAGCCCTTTCAAGGCTAAAACGCGAGTTCGAATCTCGCTGGAGGCACAGAAACCGCCAGAAATGGCGGTTTTTCGATTTATTTTAAAGGTGTTACAAAACCGGCTGTATAGGCTGGGTGTCTGGTACAATCGACTGATGGATCTGATTAATTGATGTTATGAGGTGTAATAATGACGGCGACAGGCAAAGACGAGAAAATCATGCTGTATCCATGCAAGTTTCCGCTCAAGGCGGTTGGCCATAATGAAGAAGGTTTTTTTGAAACGGTTGTGGATGTGGTCAGCCGGCACATTCCCGGCTTGGAAGAGCATCACTTCTCCTCGCGGCTTTCAAGCGGCGATAAGTACATGTCGGTTTCGGTAACATTTATCGCTGAGTCTCGCGAGCAGGTGGACCGTTTGTATATTGAAATGAGCGAGAACAAGAGAATTTTGATGATTTTGTAAGGCTGAGAAAACCTCTCATTTACGAGAGGGCTTTGGGGCGTGAAGGATAAGGATGAATTCCGCTTTCTTCTCGCCCACTTCTTTTTTAATCTCGCCCAGCGTGCCGCGATAAATTTTTTCGGAAGCCAGGCTGATGTCACAAGCCAGGGTGGCCTGACGGCCAGGGCCAAAGGCCGCGCTGGTTTCTTCGAGCAGCTTGATGAGGCGGTAGGGCGTGTCCATTAGGATGATGGGAATGTTGATGCTTTTCAACTGGTTAAGCTGCGTTTTCCGCTCTTGGTTATCTCGCGGAAGAAATCCGGCGAAATGGAACTGCTCGGGCTTGAAATTCAGAACAGAAAGCGCGGCCATCAGAGACGAAGGCCCGGGAATGGGTACAATCGTGATGCCTGATTGTACCGCGCGCTCGATCAGGAACGCGCCGGGGTCTGAAAAGACCGGCGTGCCGCAGTCCGAGATGAGCGCCCCATCTTTTCCGGCGTACAATAGCTGCAGCACATCGTCAACCTGGCTGGCTTCGTTGTGCTCGTTGACATTCAAGAGCTGTTTGGGCTGCACATCCAGGCGGTTGAGCAGTTTGCTGCCCTGACGGATTTCTTCACAGACAATAAAATCAACGGTGCGGAGTGTCTCCAGGGCGCGCAAGGTGATATCTTTGAGGTTGCCAATGGGAGTGGCAATGATATATAATTTACCAATTCCTGCCATTATTGATTCCTTTGCTCAAGCGGTTCTTTCCAATTCTACCCGAAATCGATAACGAGACGGATTTTTCCTGACAGAGCATACATGATATTTTTCATGGCGATCATGGATGAACAACGAGGTGCAGAATGATTGAAGCGATTCGAACCTTTAATCCTATTGTGCAGGCCCTGCTGGCCACTCTCTTCACCTGGGGGTTGACCGCTCTGGGTGCTGCCGGAGTCTTTTTGACAAAAGAGATTAACCGCCGATTACTGGACGCGATGCTGGGGTTTGCGTCGGGGGTGATGATTGCAGCCAGTTTTTGGTCGCTGCTGGCTCCGGCGATTGAAATGACCGAATCTAACGGCGGGACGCCGTGGGTGCCAGCATTGATTGGATTTTTAGCCGGCGGCGGTTTTTTATACCTGGTAGACCGGATTCTACCGCATTTGCATTTGGGCTTGCCGATTGATGAAGCAGAGGGGATTAAGACTTCTTGGCAGCGATCCATTCTGCTGGTGCTGGCGATTACACTGCACAATTTCCCCGAGGGATTGGCGGTTGGAGTCGCTTTTGGAGCGGCAGCGGCAGGGGTATCCGAAGCCAGCCTTTCGGCCGCGGTGGCGTTGGCGATTGGCATTGGCATTCAAAATTTCCCGGAGGGATTGGCAGTTTCTGCCCCGCTGCGCAGGGAAAAGATGAGCAGGTGGCGCAGTTTTATGATTGGGCAGGCTTCGGGTATGGTGGAGCCGGTTGCCGGGGTATTGGGCGCGGCTGCGGTCTATTTTATCCGACCGCTGTTGCCCTACGCGTTGGCTTTTGCGGCGGGGGCAATGATTTATGTCGTGATTGAAGAGTTAATCCCCGAAGCGCAGCTCAACAAAGACACCGATCTGCCCACCTTGGGTGCGATGCTGGGCTTCGCGGTGATGATGATGCTGGATGTCGCCTTGGGATAAAATTCGGTTTTTGGGAAGATTTGACACGTTCTGCGGTATAATTTGCACTATGTTAAACAACAATACTGACGAAACCAAACCCGTCGAAGTGAATCCTTCGACGAATGCCTTACCTGTGGATATGCCCCCGGCGCCTGGCATAGAAAAGCCGAAGCGCTTGAAGTGGATTTTGGGCGGGGTGGCCGCTGTCGTCATTTTAGGGATGATTGGCGGCTTGATTGGTTATCAAACCGCGATCCAGAATCGCAAGCGGATTGCTGCCGACCAATTAACCCTGGTAACAACCACCCAATTTGAATTGGGAATTGCAGATTTTCAAGCAGGCCGTTTGGAGACAGCCCGGCGACGCTTTGAGTATGTCATTCAGGCTGACCCCAAATATCCGGGCGCGGCTGAGAAGCTCACCGAAGTGATGCTGGCGATGGCAACCCTGTCCACTCCTACGACGGCCCCCACACCGACCATGACGGTGGAACCCACCCCCGATTTCAGCGGCGTGGAAGAGATGATGCAGCGCGCGCAAGACCTGTTAAGGAATAAACAATGGGATGACGCTCTGACAGTGTTGGATTTGATGCGCAAAGAGAACATTAATTTCCGCACCGTAGAAGTGGACGGCATGTATTACATCGCACTGCGCGAGCGCGGCGTTCAGAAGATTGTGAACGATGGCAATCTGGAGGGTGGTATTTACGACTTGGCGCGGGTAGAGAAGTTTGCGCCGTTGGATAAAGAAGCGGATGGATTTCGCACGTTCGCTCGCTTTTATCTGACTGGCGCCAGTTTTTGGAAGGTGGATTGGCCGCAGGTGCTGGTCTATTTTGAGCAGGTCTACCCTGCCCTGCCAAATTTGCGCGATTTATCGGGCTGGACGGCCCAGGAACGCTACCGTATCGCGCTGGTGGAATTTGGCAATCAATTGATGCTCGCCGGCGATTATTGCAAAGCCAAGGATCAATTTGAGAAGGCGCTGACCTTCAGTGTGGATGATAAGGTTAACCAGGCTTTTGAGAAAGCCAAGCGCGAGTGTGAAGGCGACAAAGATGAGACACCCCAGGAAACCCAGGCGGTAACGCCAGTGCCGACGCAAACGACACCGGTGCCGACTGAAACTACTCCGGTTCCTACTGAAGAAACGCCCGTTCCGACTGAAGTAACGCCAGTGCCTACGGAAGTAACACCTGAACCGACCGAATCATCTGGAGGCGGCGACACCTCTGGGGGTTGATGCTGCGTTCAGGGTGAAAAATGGTAGATATTGGGGGCTGTCCAAAAAGTAGAGGACAGCCCCTTTACATTTTTAAAAAGCAATGATTCAATAAAGGAATGAGAAGAAAACAAGCCCACCCCGTGTTTAAGCCCTATGTAATGAACCAGGTAGCGCTGCT
>NZ_LGCL01000044.1 GCF_001306115.1 Ornatilinea apprima
TTGCATGGCTTCAGAATTATCGTCGTATCCTGGTTCGGTTTGATCGCTTGGTTGAGAACTATATCGGCTTTGTCCATTTGGGCTGCTTGGTGATCTTACTCAAACACTATTTTTGAGATGACTTCTAGTGAATTTCTGGAATCATTACTGGTCTGAACTGACACCCAAATGAGGTATGTTTTCCCAACATCGTCCAGGATAATCGTTCTACCACACCCCACCAGATTCCTGGGACTTCATACCACTTTGCTCCTGCTACCCCTGTAGGAATATCAGGATCCGGAGCTGTGACTTTATCGAGAAATCCATCCGGGTGAATCGCAACTTCGGTATACACGACACTGTAAATTGGTCCAAGGGTTGCTAGTGAAAGCATCATCCCCCAGCCACATTGTGATGGTTTCACCGTATGGGCTGCATCCAGGCGATCCTGGATGAACTCAACATAAGTCATACCGTCCGGCGCTCCAGTAACTGTCATCGGCTGGTTGGCTTTGTATCCAACAAAGACCAAACTGGTGCAGATCAAAAGAATCATTCCAGTCTCAATGATTTTCCAAATAAAGCGAAACAATCCAGCGATCATCATTCCTCCTCATGCTGGTCAACTTTGTAGTTGTCTTCAGGGTTTTCACCTTCACCGATTGTTAAGTTCCCAAATCTCAGCTCTTCCCGGTACATCCGGTCTATAGATATCTCGATAACATCTCCTTCGCTGCGTGCCATGTTACCGGCCAGATCTTTCAACTGTCGAACACATTCCAGGCTGAGACGAAAAGAACGAACTGGTTTGGTGGGTGAGTTTTTCTTGGGCATTTTGAACTCCTGTAAATTGTTATTTATATTGTAATACAAATGTATTACTTAATCAAGTGCAGCATTTCTGAAAAGAGGGTGCTTGCAATAAACGCTGTTGATATGGTTAAGTAAAAGTACATCTTGTCTTCTTGAAGACAAATCATGGAGGTCAACGTGAGCTGGTTTCCCCTACCGTAGGTTTTTTTTCAACGTGTGGTATTTATGGGGAAGAAGGCAAGACTTGCGCTTGCCGGCCTGTTAGAAAAATGACAGGCGAACACCACAGTCCGCAGATGCCGCACCTGCCCTGGATGCTGGGGCCAGGGGGCAGGGCGCTCAGGGTCGCCGGGTATCTCGCCCGGAAGGTCAAGGCGGTGCTGCAACTCGGCCATGATGCGCCGCACCATATTGGCCCAATTCACAGACTGGGCGTCGCTCCGGCAAAGTGCATCAAAACTAGCTCTTCAATATGCTGCGCGCGGTAACGCAACGGCCAATTCGCCAGCCCCGGATTCGCCCAGGACCACCAGCGGCTTCTGTCCCTGGCGGTCGTGGGCGTCTAGCCGGGCGAAATACTGCTGGCCGCCCATATACACCTTGGTGAGTCTTACGGCAAAGGCCTCGCTGGAAGCGGCTACTGCCGCAGTAATGAGATGACCTATCGTCTATCGTATAGAACAAAGAATTTACCCGAGTCGCCACCAGGTATCTGGTAGGGGAATTTCTTTGTTCTGTTTAGAACATCCTCGCCGAATGAGGAGAAGACTCTCAGAATGGCTCCGGCCACATACGTCTGATCGTCTATGCTCTGGTCCGCTACCATGTGATGGGCGACGCAGCCTTCTGCAAAACCATGCCCTTGGAGTTTCTGCGCGTCAAGGATCTGTTGAAACAACGCAGAAACGGCGGGTTGTCCCATAGGGTGGCGGCTGAGAACCAAGATGCCCTGCACTTTCGGCAACATGGGGTTGGGTGACTCTACTTTGGTTACTTCTTTACTTACCGAGGTCTTTTGGGTTGCATCCTCTTTAAACAACTTGTGGAAGAATTTCATTGTTCTCTCCTTTCATTCTTGCAAATTGTGGTTGATTTATGGATCAATCCTCAACTCAATGGCTAGAGGTGGAGGCTTTTTAGGCAGTTGGTATAACAGGTTTTGTGACTAGTGATCAATCTGCCTTGATCAGAGATGGTTCTATTCGTATACGTTTCTTGCGAGCTTGTTTGCCGGGCAATGGATTGATAACTGCGTGGCGATAGGCATCAATCCGCGCCAGGCAATCTGTATCTCTCGTTGTGACGTTTCTTGTTCTGCCCTACTTCCAGAACTGCCACCACATCTTGGATTTCTCGCTTAGGTAGGGCTTCAATTTAGCCATACACTTGGCACAGATGTTCCAGTCCGACGTGCTTTGAGCTACAATCATGCTTCTCCAGTGCTGGTACGCTGCCTGCTCACCCACCATCATGATCGCGGGGGTGTTCGTTAGTCCCATCTTAAATGGGTTAAACCCTTTGCTTAACACAGCTTTACGCATCTGATTAGCACTGATGATGGTGCCCATGCCGGGGCTACTATAAATGTCACAGACCTTTTTTCCTCCTTTCATTTCTTCTTTCATCCAATTTCTATTTACTTTCCGGCTCTGCCTGCTCAACGGCGGGTGGTTAGATATTCCAGCGCCTGCTTGGCTGAGTTGATTTGTGCAGGATTCAATGATGACGGGTTGTTGCAGCGCGCGACCCATTTTCTGCCTTTGGAGTCTGTGAGACTGGCAATGATCTCACCAGCCGCAACATTAGCCTTATTATTGTCAGATTCATCAAAAAATCGTATGCCCTAGAGGCTTTCCATCATCCCCATAAAGACCTGTGCATCTTCATGACTCATTTGCATGGTAAACTCTCCTTTCTCGTGGATAGTGATTTTTGAAAAAACGGATTTCCGGTCAAACAACCAAATTCAGATTCCAGATCGCTGCTTTTCAGCGGCCGAGTTTTTGTTTTGCTTCGGCTAACCAATCTTTTGTTGATTCCCGAACAAAAGCACTTGAGACGCCACGATCCAGTGTCTGTTGAAGGACTTTCGCCGCGGATTCATAATCCTTCTTGTAATTCAGGTATACAAAACCCAGATTAGAGCCAGCCAAGGAATTCCCCGGGTCACTTTCGAGTGCATCTTGGTAGTACTTTATGGCCTTGTCATGCTCTTCGAGTTTCTGGGAATATATATCCGCAATAAAACACTGTAATTTTGATTTGGTGAAGGCATCGTTTGGTCCATCCTCAATGAGCCGCAAAGCTATTTCAACTGCTTTGATATGATCTTTTTTGTTGTCACTTCGAAAGAAATCATAGGCTTCTTGCCAGAGCTTTTCTGCTTGATGGGTGTCCAGAGGACCAGAGGTTTTCTTCGGTGCAGATTGTTTCTGACCGAATAATCTACGTAGAGTGTTCATTTTTTTTCTCCTTCCTTGCGTTGCTTGGTTTGGGTTTAATTTATTGATATGGTTCAGGTCTTGAACCGGTGTTTTTGTGATCACTCGATAGATTCTCCTTTCGAACGCTGGTGATGCCCACAGTTATGCATCAACCCATACTGTGGACCATGAGGGGGATGCAGAAGGTAACCCATTTCAAAAGGTGTCTCGGCCTTGAGCCTGATCAATTTGTTGTTCCTTTTAACTGCCCTGGGAGGGCGACCAAATCTGCCTGGAACACACCGCCCATGGTATCCCCGAACACGATCCGATGCAGCCTTGGGTGGGCGGCGATGCAAAGGATCCAGCCGGGCATCGGCAGAAAGGCCAGCTGGTCTCCAGTGGCCGCATCCCAGACTCTGAGGGTCGAATCGTCGCCACCTGAGACGATGTGGCGACCGTCGGCTGTTACCGCGCAGCAGCGAGCGGCATCCTTATGCCCTGCGAGGGTGCGCAGTGAGCGGCCTGTCTTCGGATCCCAGATGGTCAACGTCCCACCTTTGTTACCCGATACCACCCACGCGCCATCAGGACTGATGGCACAGCACAGGCTATACTCGATACCCTTTGCATTCAGGAGCCTCGAGCCGGTTGCAGAATCCCAGACCGTGGTCTGGACACCTGCTGACACGATCCATTTACCGTCAGGGCTCACGGCGCACTCGGTCACTGTACCTCCCTGTTTACCCAGAGTCGCCAGCAAGGTCCTGCCTGCCATATCCCATATGGAGAGATTGCCAGAGCTGTGAGAAGCCACGAGCCTGGTTCCATCCGGGCTCATTGCACAACTCGAAACACCACCTTCAATGAAGGGCTTGAGGGAATCAATCAAGGCCCAAGTGGTTGCATCCCATAACTTCAGGGTGCCGTCTTCGCCCGCAGAGGTCAGCCATGCACCATCGGGGCTCACAGCACAGCTGTTCACCCAGTGGTTGTGTCCAGTCAACATGTGACGCTCAGCGCCTGTGGCCGTATCCCATACTTTCAGAACGCGGTCGCGCCCAGTGGAGACGAACCATGCACCGTCGGGGCTCATCGCGCAGGAAAGAGTGCGGTCACGGTGCCCTGCGGGTTGACACATCCGGCTGGAGCAGCTCACCTCCCAGGTCTTGAGGGTGTGATCACGGCTGGCCGACAAGATGAACATGCCGTCGGGGCTGACAGCACACCCCTCGACGCTATCACTGTGACCCTCGAGCACGTCGAGGGGGGCGTAGTTAGTGAGTTCCCACGTCCTGACGGTGCGGTCCGCTCCGGTGGACACCAGCCAGTCCCCATCGGGGCTGAAGGCACAACTGTGCACGTCCGAACGGTGACCGGTCAAAGCGGCAAGGTGGCGGCCCGTGACTGCATCAAAGATTCTGACAGAGCCATCGGCTCCAGCAGATGCGATTCGGGTCCCGTCAGGGCTGAAAACGCAGTCAAGCACTCGACTGGTGTGTCCCCCCAGCGTGTGGTGAGCAGCGCCTGTCATTGCATTCCAGGTTCTGACGGTGTGGTCGGCGCCGGCCGAGACGATCCACGTGGCATCCGGACTCACCGCGCATGCCTCAACCCCGCCGCAATGGGCCGGGATCGTGCGCTGCGTCGTCCCTGTGGCCGCATTCCATAGCTTGAGGGTGCCGTCGGCGCTCGCCGAGACGATCCATCTACCATCTGGACTCACTGCGCAGCCACGCACTTGCGCAATGTGGCCAGTGAGGATTCGCAGCCTGTCACCGGTTTCTGCATCCCAGACTGCCAATGTTCGATCCCGGCTTGCCGACACGATCCACGTACCGTCCGGGCTCACAGCGCAGTCGGTTACCCAGTCTCGATGACCGGACAGAACCCGCATCTCAACCCCCGATGTTTTATTCCACACCCTCAGGGTGGTGTCGGCCGCGGCCGACACCACCCAAGTGCCGTCGGGGCTGATCGCACAGCCGCGTACCCAGTCGCTGTGCCCTTTGAGGGTGCGCACGACTCCCGCCTCCCGCAAGGGAGTGCGTAGACGCACCCATGGCGTTTCACCACACAACAATCTGCTCGCCTTCGTACGCTCAACAACCTCAGAGATAGGCTCCTCAAACCATTGAAGCCGATTATAGAGCTGCTGCCACAGCAGGCCGGGATGCCCGGTAAGGACGTGGGTCTCCTGCCCCAGGGAACGCCGAAAGGCGTCGATCACCTCGCGCCAGATGTCATTCATGGCCTTTGAGCAACTCCTCAGCCTGAAGAGCCTTTCCCACGACTTTACGATGGGTGCCACTGGTCCATCCAACTCGCCCACCACCGGTGATCTCGGGGGTGAAGCTCGGGTGATCTGGTGCCTCGGTCAGCTCGGGCGCCTCGGCCACCGCGCGAACCGCGTCGACGAGCTCCGGTGTTGGGGCGATACGGCCCGCTGCCGCCAGCGCGTGGGTGATCTTGGGGCTGCGACACTCCATCAGCTCGCGGATCAGTAACGCCAAGGCGCGGGAACCTGGCTCACCTTCCTGCATCAGCTCCTCAACCGCCTGGTTGACGTACTGGTTGGGAAAGAGAATCCCCATTTTGGTGCACAGCGATATGAGGGTCTTGACACCTTTACTGGCTGGGGGCGGCGAGGCGGCTGGGGGATGTCCTTCAATACCATGAATGATCACCTCGAGTTCAGCCATGCAGCGCTGAAGAGCTGTATGGATGCCCGGATGGCCCAGATCCATCGCTGATAGGAATCTGTTGTCGCACACCATCTGAACCAGCTTTCGCAAACCGCTTATGACCTGGGCATCCGTTATGGGGTTGCCAAAGGGGTCGCGCCCAGATTCCAGGGCGGTTGCCGCCTCTTCCAACGTCCTGGCTATCCATGGAAGCTGCATGTCCAACTGGGGATCCAGGTCGGGACGCTGTTGACGGGGATGATCGATACCCAACCGCTCCACCCGTGCGCGCAGAGTTCGCAGCGCCTCGTTGGATGAGACCACCTCAGATTTTATTGGCTGTGATTTTCCACCCGTTCGTACGCCGCGCACAAAGTACTTGTAGACACGAAAGTAGGTTGTAGGACGGCAATAGTTGCCGCTGTCCGGGTCAAAGTCTACTGTGTAGGCGATGCGGTCTGGTGACTCGGCCCACCCCAGTTCGCTACGGCGGGTGAATGCCCAATACCTCTCTTGTTGGAGTTCCAGAAAAAAGGTCCGCAACGGCTCATCACCGATCTGAGCTAAAGCCACAAGCTCCTCTTTGGTCGGAAGCCGCCAGTCGCTGTTGCCAGCGAGTATCAGGTTTTTGCAGAAGGCGACCGCATCCTCATAGTTCATCTCTTCCGCGTTCTCTGCCTGCTGCCACATCAGACCGGTGCAGCTGTCACTGATTGTTCCATCTCCATTGTCTTTTAGCATCATGCTTTTTCCTTTTTTTCTAGCTTACTCTCTACGCCGTTTGGATCACAAAGGCGTTGAGTTTCAGTCGGGCCTGGCAGACCTGCTGAGGGCAGGTGATAACCGTTCCGAGCATTTCGTCTTTGATGAGTAAGGTCTGGTGGCATACTGGGCAATCCACACTCATCTCGGCGTTCTTTTGCCTTGCGGTGACAATCAGGGGCGAGCGGTCGCCCCAACTTTCAGACCCCCTACCTCCGGGCATGGCAGCCAACGCTCGTTCATAGTCTTCCTGCAATCGCAATACTCCGGTGTAGGTCCTGACGGTCTGCCCTTGTCCGTCTCGGCTGTCCACGACGCCGACTCTGGCAGCCTTCTCCTCCAGGAAGCGAAAATCGATCAGAGTTCTATAAACTTGGTCCCATCGCTCCGCTTCGGTCAGATGATAGGGCAGCTCGCTCAGGCCGTGGATGTCGTCGCCTGACCAACTGTGGTCACCGTCCGGGTCGGCCTTGAAGCGGAAATAGTCGGCCAGTTTGGCGTGATAGGCCTGTGCCTGACCGTCCGACAAAAACTCAGCTTCCGACGCGTCCCTCAGCTCCCGATGGTAGAAGGCAAGCAGCGAACTGCCATCCACGAGCCGCTCGGTCAAAAAGGGCGCCAGGTCGAACGATAAGCGCGACCAGAGCACGACCGGCAGGTGCGGCCCGTTTGCTTGGGGCAGCACCGTAGCCAGGAACTCAACCAACGGCTCCGGGATCCCCTTCTTCCAGTCCATCTGCTTGAGCTCATTGAGCCAGGCCAGCGTAGATGCTTCTGCGTCTGGCTCTCTTTCCCGAACGAATACGTCCGGATGGTCGTGTAGGTACTCGGCCGCCCGCTGCACCAGGTCGGAGGGTAGGTGGTAAGTCTGCTTGAAGAACCAGGTATAGACCTCAAGATCGCGCGACAGTAGATCGACCAGCTCGTCCTCCGCTAAGCCGTAGCGTGAAGCAGCCAGGTAGCCCAGGGCGCGCGAGACCAGCATTTCGCCGTGGTTTCCTTCGTCCTTCAGCCGTTCGATCATGTTCTCCCGGATAATTCCAGCGACGCCAGCCGCCAGCGTCTCCTGCGGCTGGAAAGATGTCCACAGCCGGGCCTCCTCAAACGCCAGCTTAAGGTAGAGCGGGTTGCACTGCGATTTTTCGAACTTATCCAGCACCTCAGCACGCTGGGATATGTTCAGCGTGCGCCTGACGCTGGCTAGCCATTGGGTCAACAACTCTTTGCCATCCTGGGGCTCCAGTCCGCCGAGTTGCACTTGACGGACCAGCTTTACCTGCAGGGCTGTGGCGATGTCTTCCTCTTAGCGGGTTGAGACAATCGCGGCGACGTGGTCTGGCAGCTCGGCTGGCAGCCAGATCAGGCCGCGCGCTCCCTGACTAGCTGCGAGTTGATCGAGCGAGTCGAGGAAAAGTATCAGTGGATTCTCCGAATTGGCCAGGCGCATCGCCTTGGCCAGTTCGGGCACCAGGTCGCGGTAGTCGAGGGGGATGTCAGACTCGTCCGACCCATAGCGGCGTGAGATCTCACGACACAGGCTCTCCAGCAGGCCGCGCCCATCCGACGAGCCGGGGGTGACGCCGATGAAGCGGTAGACGACCTGCGCGTTGGGGTGCATCTCCTGAGCCTGCTCCACCGCTCTGGCCAGCAGCGCCGATTTGCCCGTGCCGCCCCCGCCGACAACCGCCAGGGTGTGATGTCCGCCTTCCTTCAGGTGGCCGGCGATCTGCTTCAAAATATTGGTGCGCCCGACGAAGAAACGTAACCGCTTTTCGGCAAACTCCCAGTGGGCGCGGCCCTCCTCGTCCAGTACGTCATCCGGTCGGATGTGCACCGGCCCCTCGTGCGCATCGCCAACGCGCGGTCGCGCTATCTGGGTCAGAATGATCCGCTCCAGTGATTCATAGACGTCCTGGCAAAGTTGGTCGATGTGATTTATAGTGATGCCAGAGCCAGTCCAGCGAGCCTGGTAACGGTAAACGTTTCCGGGTACGTAGGCCGCCAGTTGCTCCTTCAGCGCATCCTGCCGGTCGTGCGCCGCACGATCCACGGTCTGGCTTTGCTCGTCTTGGTCCCGAAAGTCACGGGCAGCTTTATCAAACTCCGGCGGCAGCTCCTCGATGTGGCGGAAAAAGCACAGTACGTGCTCCGGCGCGTCCTTCACCCGCAGCGCGCCAGCGGCAATCTCTTGCTCGGTGGCCGAGGTGGTATATGCCAGAAATCGGTCGTCGGGTAGACCCAACTGCCTAACCGCGGCGGCCAGGATACGCTGCAGTCGCACCTCTACCGGCTGCCAAGCGATGTACAGCTCGTACGGGCCGCCTTTCTTGCGCGGCCTGAGCCTCCACTCCGGATCCACTGCATTTCCATCCAAGACATACCACGCTTCCAAGAATACTCTGTCATCCCCGTTGACCAACTCCAGTATCTGCTGGAACTCGTCGTCGGGGATCTGTGCCAGAGGTGGCATCCACCCGTAGCGGTCGCCAAGCAGGACGATAAAATTTGGGCGCGGGCTAGTCTGCTGGCAGCGAGCGATCTCCTCCAGGCAGATATTCATCGCCTGCTGATCGAGCGAGGCCTCCTCGCTGACGCCCCAGCGCAGGTCGATCACCTGGAAGTGGCAGCCGTATGTCTCGGCGAACTCGCGCAGGCGCGGAAAGACGCGCGCCTGAAGGGCGTTGCGTTCTGCTTTCAGGTCGCTAAAAGTGGAACTGACGAAAATCCGAAAGACGTGGGCTGTTTGGGACATGATCCTCTATTGTGCGCGTTCCGCGCGGTCAATCTGAAAGCCAATCCTTGCCAGCAAGAGCGGCAGTTGACGGACAAAGGCCAGGTTCTTTACCCGCTCGCTGTCCTGCAATGACTCGCAAGAAACCAGGTCCGGATGGGTTCGTCGTTTGCTGTACCTCCACTCACCGTAGCACCAGCCGTCCGCTTCTTTGGTTTTACACCAGAGCTCGTGCTCCAGATGTGATATTTGTATGATCTGTTTTTCTTGAAAGGGGTGCTCAGCGGCATCCTAATCTTGCAAGGGGTTGATGAGACCCCCGGGCAGTGCGACTTCGCTCTTTGCATACCCAGGAATTCATCCACACGCCAGGCCTTCTCTAAATTCAATGGCAGTCTGTCCGCGTATGGTTTCTTTGACCACGGCGTGAATGAGTGGTGAAATTCAAGATCGCCCGGACAAACTTCTGCGGGCGATCTGGGTACTCCAGGTTGATGAACGGCGATGGGAAGCGATGTCTCTCTCTGCACTCTGGCCCCGATAGCATCTAGAAGATCGGCCAGCAAGGAAGCGCCGCCGCGCTGCCAAAAGATCTCGACATCATTTGGAATCCAAATGGCATGGCTCTTGAAGGTTGGCCTGATTCGGGCCAGGTTCCAATCCATGGTGATGTCTCCTGATTAGATGATTTTCTGAGCCTGTTCTTCATCCATAATGTTTTTTTCCTGGCCAGTTTGTTAGAGATCGAGGATTTTCTCAACTTGGACAGCGTGACCAGTCTCTGGCGTCAGCGTCTGTTTCTTTATCGCATTATGGCCGTATCGTTCCCAGATTGCTCCCTGGCGGGCAAAAGTGAAGGTATTTTCACGAAGTTGTTGATTTGGACGTTCACCTCGTACCTGCGTTTTTGTTCACTGATAGTAATTGCCGAGGCAAACGGCCGTTATCTAACTTTTCATCTTGCCCCAGAACGGAACGTAGTCCATGCCTTCCAGACCATAAAGCTAACCAAGTACCACCTCTTCGATGCAATGAGCATCTGCCGAAGAGCGAAATTCCCACAGTCGGTAGCTGAGATTGGGGTCCCATTGCTTGAGCATTACGTCCTTGTAGTAAATTGCGTTGGCCTGACACTCGACTTCGATGCCCTCGTTGTCCATCCCCACCGCCTGCGTTGCTTTGTAGATGGGACAGCGACCAGTCTTCAAGACGATTCGTTCGGAATTCTCCTCAATAATTTCTGAGCTGATGCCCATACCTTCCTCGATGGTATCTCATACGAATCCAGCCGCTGGTGCAGGATCTATCTCATCCTGTCCAGCCTGGGTTTTGATCGCCTGGCCCTGTACCACCCCTTCATATCGCTAAGGTGGGTACCTAAAGCGATAGCCCCTTTCATTCCGATCTCTCTTGTCACGATGTTGAGGAAAGCATAGAAGAAGATGGCAAGATTTTTGGCCCCAAAAAGATCTCTTGACTTGCCGTTTGACTGCTCCTTTTGCTTGAAGCTGCCGGGCTGATTGGATGTGCCGGCAATGGATTAAATATCCACACGCCCAATGTGCAGCTGAGGCAGGACCAAGCGCACGGTGGGCGTGTGAGAAGAAGCAATAAAGAGTTTGCCATTGCGGTGATATACCGCCTGATCAGATTGACAACATACTCGTGTTTACCAAGAGGTTGTCTTTCTTATAATCAGCATAACAAAATAAAAACGAATAGTCAATCACTGAGTCAAAAGCGGTTACTGCCACAAAAATCCATAAAGAGGGTTGAAAAAAGAGAGAGCTCCAGTCAATATTGAAGTTGGCACAAACAACAAAGAAAGGAACTCTCGATGACAGACGAAGCTGTCCATATCAGTATAACCATAAAAGTGGAAGGTGTGACCAAGGAAATTGAGGAAAAAGTGCTTG
>NZ_LGCL01000006.1 GCF_001306115.1 Ornatilinea apprima
ACCCCCACCCCCACCCAAACCCGCTGGCCCAGCGCCACCCCGCGGCCTTAAGAAAGAAGGCTGGCAGCGTGAATTCCCGCGTGGAAAAGACTTTGCTGATCAAACAGCGCCGCCTGCGGCATACCCGCCGCGCCCGTGTGGCCAACAAGCGTGCCGGGCTGGTTGGCATGGGTCTCGGCGCGCTGTTCAGCCTGCTGCTGTTCGGCGGCATACTCCTGGCCGGGCTGGCCTACGCCAGCCTCACCCGCCAGCTGCCCTCATTGGAAGCCCTGCCTCTTTATTTTGACGCGCAAAACGGCTCTCTCTTGCAGCCCACCCGCCTGTACGACCGCAGTGGGCAAACCCTGATTGCCGAAATCGGCAACCCCGGCATCCCCCGCCGCGTGCTGCCCCTCGATCCGGCTCAGCCGGAACATCTTTCGCCGCTGCTGGCGCAGACCGTGGTGCTGCTTCACGACCCGGACTTCTGGCAGCACTCCGGCGCGCGCCTGGCGCAGATCAGCGACCCGCAGCCGCGCACCCTGGCCGAGAAACTGGCCCTCGACCTGCTGCTGGAAAGCGAAGCGCCCGGCCTGCGCCGCACGCTGCGTATGCGCCTGCTGGCCGCGCAGATCACCGCGCGCTATGGGCGCGCCCAGGTGCTGGAATGGTATCTCAACAGCGCCTACTTTGGTCACCTGGCCTACGGCGCAGAGAGCGCGGCGCGGCTGTATCTAGGCAAATCAGCTCAGGACCTGACCCTGCCCGAAGCCGTGCTGCTGGCCGCGGTGGCCCAGGTCCCGGCGGTCAACCCGATAGATTCACCCGAAGGCGCGGCCGATTTACAGGCGCAGGCCCTGGAACGCCTGGCCGCCAGCGGACAGTTCGCCGCGGACGAACTGCGGCAGGCGCGCCTCGACCCCGCCCAGTTCCTGCCCGCCCCCACCGAAAACACTTCCCTGGCCCCTGCCTTTACCCAACTGGTTATTCAAGACCTGGAGCAGCGCTTTGGCCGCCAGCGCATTGAGCGCGGCGGGCTGGAGATTCGCACCACTCTCGATCTCAACCTGCAGCAAAGCCTGATCTGCGCGACCACCGCCCAACTGCAGCGTCTGACGGGAAGCAGCAGCTCCCTGCCCGCCGACTGCCCGGCGGCGCGCCTGCTGCCCACCTTGCCGCCCGGCTCGCCCGCCTACCCGCCTGGTCTCGCCGGCAGCGGCATCATCCTCAACGCCCAGACTGGCGAAATTCTGGCCCTCATCGGCGACACGCGCCTGAGCGGTGAAGACAGTGCCCTGCCGCGCCACCAGCCCGGCTCGCTTCTGGCTCCCTTTGTGGCCCTCTCGGCCGTCTCGCGCGGGCAGTCGCCGGCCAGCCTGGTGTGGGACCTGCCCGCTTACCTGCCTGCCAGCGCCAGCCAACCCGCCGAGTTCCACGGCCCGCAGCGCCTGCGCCTGGCGGTGGCCAACGACTACCTGGCCGCGCTTTATCACCTGCTTGAACAGTATGGGGCCGCCAACGTTTGGCGGCTGGCCGAACCGCTGGGGCTGAGCAGCCTCTCTGCCGACGCCGACCCGCAAGCCCTGCTGCTCGAAGGCGGCTCGCTCTCGCTGGTCGAGCTGGCGCAGTCCTATTCCGTGTTTGCCAACCTGGGTCTGCAGACTGGCCAGCCAGACGCCTCTGGCAGCGCCATAGCCCCGCTCAGCGTGCTGTCCGCCGCGGATATGAGCGGCCGCCCGCTCATTTCCCCGCAGCCCGCCCAGAAGCGCGCCGTGATCAGCACCGAGGTGGCCTATCTTGTGCATCACATTTTGCAAGATGAAACCGCGCGCTGGCCCTCGCTGGGGCAGGCCAACCCGCTGGAGATTGGCCGCCCATCCGCCGGCAAGACCGGGCAGGCCAACGCCGGGCGCGAAGTGTGGAGCGCCGGTTACACCCCCCAGCGCGTGGTGATCACCTGGCTGGGCTTGCCCGCCGAAGACGCCACCCCGCCCCTGCAGCCGAAACTGGCCGCCGGGCTGTGGTACGCGCTGATGCAGGAAGCCACCCGCGACCTGCCCGCCGCGCAGTGGGAGCAGCCGGCCGGGGTGAGCGCCGTGGCCGTGTGCAGCCCCTCTGGCCTGCTGCCCACCCAGGACTGCCCCTCCATCGTCAATGAGGTCTTTCTAACCGGCAGCGAGCCGACCGAGCTGGATTCGCTCTACCGGCGCGTGCAGATCAACCGCGAAACCGGCGCGCTGGCCACTGTCTTCACCCCCCTGGAATTAATCGAAGAACAGACCTTCATGGTGCTGCCCCCAGAAGCGCAGGAATGGGCACAATTGGCCGGGGTTCCTCAGCCGCCCGCCAGCTACGACGTCATCCAGCCGCCCGCCGCCCTGCCTGGCGCGCAGATCGCCGCCCCGGCCATGTTTGCCTTTGTCAGCGGCCAGGTGAGCGTGCGCGGCAGCGCCAGCGGCGCGGATTTCGACAGCTACCGCCTGCAGGCCGGCCAGGGTTTGAATCCGCGCACCTGGGTGCAGATCGGCGAAACCGGCAGCCAGCCGGTCGAGAACGGCCTGCTGGCTCTGTGGGACACCACCGCCAGCCCCGACGGCCTCTACGCCCTGCGTCTGCTGGTTACCCGCGCCGATAAACAGGTGCAGACCGCCGTGCTTCAGGTCACCGTGGATAACACCCCGCCCGGCGCGCAAATCACCTTCCCGATTGCCAGGCAGGTGGTCTCTGCCGCCGCCGAAACCGCGCTGCTGCAGGCCAGCCTGGAAGACAACCTGGGCGTCCAGCGCGTGGAATGGCTGCTGGACGGCAGCCTGCTCGCTGAGAGCAACCAGACGCCCTACGCCGTCGTCTGGCAGCCCGCGCGCGGAGATCACCGCCTGCAAGTGCGCGTGACCGACCTGGCCGGAAACGTGAGCGAATCGGAAATTGTGGAATTTAGTGTGAAATAAGAAAATAAACGGCTGCCCTTCCCGGCAGCCGTTTCTCATTCTGATTATTTCTCTTCAACAGGCGCAAAGCCCTTGCGCGCCATCTTGGCCAGCATCGCCTCCAGCGGATCGAACCCCTGGCTGGCGGCAAACACGGTGAGCATCATCAACACATCCCCGATCTCGGCCTGCACGTCCCGCTCGCGGTCGGGATTGTTGCGAATCCACTGCCCCTGATTCTCCACAAACGCGTCCGACAGCTCGCCCACCTCGGACACCAAAAACAAAAACGCCTGGTTGGCGTCCGGCTCGGTCAGGCCGCGAAACTGATAATACTGGCGCACAATCTCGGTGATGGTATGGTTTGTCTGCATCTCTAACTCCCAGGTTCAAAGTTGCCCCAAATGATACCAGCAAAACCTCTTTGCAGGGTGGCAATGCGGGCGGTGAATCCCCACTGCTCCTGCCATCCCCAAGATTCTTGTCGGGCTCGGACGTCCATCCGACCCATGAATATAAATCTCCCTCCCTAAAATGCGTTTTCCAGCATTTTGGGGAGGGCTTGGGGTGGGGTCCAAGTCAGCATTTGCGCATGAATACAGGTTTGTTGTATGATGGTTTCAACCAAGCAAAAAGGAGGGGTACATGCAAGAAATCACCAGCCAAACTGCCTATTTCAGTCAGCCCGGCGACGAAAACACCCTGCGCGTATTTGAGATGACCCTGCAGCGCGTCAAAGCGCTGCAAGTCAACACCTTACTGGTGGCCACCACCACCGGCAAAACCGCCGCCCTGGCAGCCCGCTTTTTCAAAGACTGCAAAGTGATCGCGGTAACGCATTCGGCCGGCTTTCAGTATGAGAATTTGCTCGAGCTGCAGCCCGAACACCGCGACCACATCCTGCAGGCGGGCGGCCAGATTCTCACCTGCCAGCACGCCTTTGGCGGCATCAACCGCGCCATTCGCTACAAGCTGGGGGCTTATCAGGTGGATGAGGTCATTGCCTATACCCTGCGCTTGTTTGGCCAGGGAATGAAAGTGGTGGTGGAAACGGCCCTGATGGCCGCCGATTCCGGTCTGGTGCGCACCGACCAGCCCGTCATCAGCATCGGGGGCACCTGCCACGGAGCCGACACCGCTGTGGCGTTGCTGCCAGCCAACGCGCAGAACTTCTTCGACCTCAAAATCCTCGAAGTGATCTGTCTGCCGTCCCCCCATCACCCCGCCTTCAAGTAAGCCCACTCTGCTACCCTTAACGAAAACAGGGGCTGCCTTATCACGGGCAGCCCCTGACGACTGATGCCAGCAAGCCAGAACTAATCCAAAATCAGGCGGCTGCGCTGGAAGCGTGCCCGCGCCACGGCCAGCAAGACCGCGTCGATCACCGCCAGCACCAACCCAACCCCCAGCATCACCCATCCCAGGTTGATCTGCATACCAGCCAGCGAGTCCATCCACCCGGCGATGGTCCCTTTCGGCAGAAACTGCAGCACCAGCATCGGCACCACCCACAGCGCCATAATCGCCAGGCTAAGCTTCTGATACGCCGAGCGCACAGTCGCTGAGCGCAGTGAGACCAGCACGCCCACGCTGGACATCAGCAGCGCCGCCAGCACCATCAGCAGCATCGCGCCCACAAAGGGCATCAGCGCGTAAAAGCGCAGACCTTCTCCCCAGGTGATCACATTGACCGTCACCGCACCAAGCAGCAGGCTGGCCAGGGTCAGCCCGCAGGCATACACCACCGCCGCCAGAATTTTGCCGAACAAAATCGCCTGGTCCGACAGGCGGCTGGCCAGCAGTGTTTCCAGGGTGTGGCGCTCGCGCTCACCGGCAAACGAATCGGTGATCATGGCGCTGGTCAGGAAAATCGGCAGCCACGACCAGGAAAGCGAAACCATCGGGTTGGTCAGCCATTCCGCTTTCGACATCACCGGCATATACACACCCAGCAGGCCCAGCACCACCAGAATATTGACCCAGCCGCTGCGCCGCGACTCGCCGCGCTGCAGCAAAAATTCTCTAATCTCTTTCGACATTACCACCAACACATCGGTCATCATTTCTCATCCTCCAACAGGGTCAGGAAGGCCTCTTCCAGGCTGGCCTTGCCCTTGCGCACTTCTTCAATTTCCACACCGGCCTGCACCAGATAACTGACAATCGCCGCCGATTCACTGTTCTCATTCAAATCCACCAGCAGATGCTGATTTTCACGCGCCGCGCGCGCCACCTCCGGGCGCTGGCGCAAACTATCGATCACCTCATCATTAATTCCGCGTCCGTGGATCTCCAACCGCTGCCCGCCCTGGCGGGAGCGCAGTTCGTCCGGCGAGCCCACCGCCAGCAGCCTGCCGCGGTCGATCACCGCCACGCGCGCGCACAGGCGCTCGGCTTCGCTCAGGTTGTGGGTAGTCAAAAACACCGTAACCCCCTGCTGCTCCACCAGCGCGGCCAGGTCTTCACGCAGGGCGGCCGCAGCCACCGGGTCGAGGCCGGCCGTGGGTTCATCCAAAAAGAGCAGGCGCGGGCGGTGCAGCAGAGCGCGCGCCACGGCCAGCTTCTGCTTCATGCCGCGGCTCCAGCCGCCCACCTTCTCATCGCGCCGCTCCCACAGCCCCAAATCGCCCAGCAGCGATTGAATGCGCTGCGCGCGTTCGGCGGCCGGCAGATGCCAGACCCGCGCGTAGAAGTCCAGGTTCTCCATCGCGCTCATACGCTCATAGAGGCCGGTGTGCTCCAGCAGCGCGCCGCAGTTCTCGCGGATCTCCTGCGCCTGGGTGCGGGTGTTATAGCCCAGCACTTCGGCTTCACCGGCGTCTGGCTCCAGCAGACCCAGCAGCAGGCGGATGGTGGTGGTTTTCCCCGAGCCGTTTGGCCCCAGATAACCAAATACGATGCTCTGCGGAACCTCAAAACTCACCTGGCTCAGAGCCTGAACGGCGCCGAAGCTGCGGCTGAGGCTGCGGGTTAGAATTGCATTTGTGCTCATGGTTCACTCCAAACTAAAGATACTTCATCATATTTTTTAGCTGCTTGCGGTAGGCTTCAAACGCCTGGCGGCCCGTCTCGCTGAGGCTGATCAGGGTTTGCGGCACTTTTCCGCGATACGTCTTCTCAATTTCGATATAGCCCGCCCCTTCCAGCTTGCCCAAATGAGAGGAGAGATTGCCTTTGGTCAGGCCGGTCTCGTTGAGCAGGAAGAGAAAGTCCACTTTTTCCGCCGCGGCCAGAATGGAGAGGATCATCAGACGCGCCGGTTCGTGGATCAGGCGGTCCACTTCGGTCCAATCGCGCAGATCATCCTTCTTCATCCGCGTCCTCCTCGGCTGGCGTGCTGCTGGCCAGGTAGGCTCGTAGCGTCAACCCGCCAGAGACCAGCCAGGCCGCCCCAAATACGCCAAAGAACAAAGCGCTGTTGAACGGGTCGGGAATGTTGAGCAGCGAGGCCAATAGCCCCCCCGCCAGCGCCGCCGCGCCCACCAGCAAAAAACGCCACAGATTCACCTGGTAAGCCAGGTACGACATGCCCGCGAAAACCAGCAACCCGGTCAGCGCCATCACAAAGCGCTCGCCCAGCAGGGGCATAAAATTGATCAGCAGCGCGATAGTGGTTGCCGAGACAACACCAGAGAGCAGCAGCACCAGCCAGCGCCGGGCTGTTTTGGGGCGGCGGTATTCCACATATCCGGTGCGCGGGTAGGTAAGGCGCTGCTTGGCGCGGTTGACCCAGGCGCGCACGCCGACCATGCCGCCCAGCAGCAGGACCGGCATGCCCAACCCCAATAGGATGGCCTTTACTCCCTGCCAGGGCAGCCAGCCCACCACTAGGTATAACAGCCCCAGCAGCAGGATCAGCGCGCCCGCGCCAATTTCAGCCAGCCCATCCACATACCAGTAGCGCTGGGTTTTCTTCATCATTTGTTGAACAGGATCATTCATGCATGCACCTTCCAATTACAGACTGGTTTGTATTACAAACCGGTATGCAATAATATAATCCTACTGTTTGCTTCTGTCAAGGGGTAAAAAGAAAAGGCGCAAATAAAGAATAGCATTGATAGCAAAGTGTGGTAACGTAGCTAATGGATTGGAGCTTTGAAAAAATCCGAGATGTTGGAACAATTAAAAAGCCTGTCTGAAAACGAGAAATCATTTCCGTGTTTAATCGGTCGTTGATTAAAGGCGAATTGTGCTTCATCCAACATTGTAAAAACTGGCACATACAACAATCGCCAAAGGTTCTTACGCAAGAATTGTCGAAAAACTTTTGGTAAAACTACGAATACCGATCTTTACTCCACAAAGAAAAATCTCGAATAATGGATTCTGTTTGCTTGTTATATGGTTCGTGGGTATTCGTTGCGCCGATGCCATGAAGGAGTAGGCATTTCTAGCCGTACTGCCTTCTATGGTCTTTGCAAAAGCAAACGGGATTCAAATAAAGCAAATCCGCTCCGGCAAGTATGAAGTGGGAATTTAAAATATCCAGCATGTTAATTCACACCATAACCAATTAAAGGACTGGATGAAACGATTCAACAGTATGGCTACAAAATACCTAAATAACTATCTCAATTGGTTTAAGTGGCTTACAATCCAAAAGGATTTATGGGAAAGGGATAATTCCCCAAAAAACGTTGTTACAGCATACATGATTGACTATACAATACGGTGGTGCGATTTTGACCATATTCCTGAGCAGTTTACATAATTAGAGAAGACCTGCTATTAGGAGTCAAGGGGGATTATTGAACTAATGGATTACATAAGGGCGGTTCTCCTTTAGAACAACATAAATCCGAATCAACAGCTTTTGTCATTGAACGCCCTATAATGTACCAGTGACATTCAGCAAAGATGTACCAGCGATAATCACCAACACTACGCCACAGATATTCAGCAACGATGTACCAGAGATCTTCAGCAACACTACGCCACTTTCAGACATGGTCAAAATCGATTAACCTACTGGCATACGGAAACGAAGCCAGGAGGAACC
>NZ_LGCL01000001.1 GCF_001306115.1 Ornatilinea apprima
GGCGCGGCGCAAAGAGCTGCAAACGCTGTGGGCGGAGCTGCAAGAGTTCAGCCGCCGCCACGCGGAAGAGGTGGAATTCTACCTGTGGGGCTTCGACCCGGCCGAGTTCGGCGAGCTGCACTGCCCCACCTTCAGCCGCCCCTTTGACTATTCCTACGAACGCTACCTCACCGCCATCCGTGAGGAGCAGTTTGACTATGTGGTCTGCCCCCTCTTCCCGGACCATGATGTGAAGATCAGTAAGAGCCCCATTAAATACCTTGAGGCGGTTGCCGCCGGTGCGGTGGGGATCTTCTCGGATTCGCCGGTGTACCGGCGGGTGATCGAAGACGGGCTGAACGGCTATCTGACCGCCGACGACCGCTGGCTGGAAGCGCTGGAACGGGCTTTTGCCACCGCGGATGAAGAACGGATGGCGATGTTCGCGGCGGCCAAAGCGCACGCCCTGGCGCGCTTCACCACCGAGTCGCAGGTGCTGGAATACCTGTCGGCGTTTGAAGCGGCGCGCCTGCACGCGGAGCTGCGCTCGCACGCGGCCGAGGGCGGCAAAGCGCGGGTGGCCTACTTCATCCACGAATCGGCGCTGGGGGGAGCGACGCTGCACATCATGCGGCACGCGGCCATCGCGCGGCAGTACGGGTTTGAGCCAGTGCTGGTCTTTCCGGCGGGACCGGTGGCGGAAGAAGCGCAGCGCTTCGCGCGGCAGCGGGGACTGGCGTTCACCGGCCTGCCCTTCCGGGTGACCACCCACCGGCGCGAGCCGGACGCGGGCGACGAAGCGCGGGCGGGGCAGATTGGCGACTGGTTGAAAAGAGAAAACATCCGGCTGGTGCATGCCGTCACCTACCTGGCAGACGTGGCGCTGGCGGCCTACCGGCTGCGGGTGCCGTATGTGAACACCCTGCACCAGCACTACCCCGCCCCGTCCGCGGCGAAAGGGACGCGGCTGGTATCGGTGGTGCATTCGTCCTCGCTGCGGTACGCGCAAGCGTGGCAGCAAGAGCTGGGCGCCCCGGCCTACACCCTGCGCGCGCCGGTGGAGAGCAGCTATTTTGAGCAGTACCTGGAACGGCAGGAGCGGGCGGTGGGCAGGCCGCCGACCTTCCTGCTCTCCGGCACCCTGCAGCCACGCAAAGGGCATCTGGCGGCCATCCGGGCCATCGGGCGGCTGCGGCAGGCAGGGATCGCCGCGCGGCTGCTGCTGGTGGGGTACGACATCTTTGTGCCGCAGTACGTGGAAGAATGCCGCAAAGCCATACGCGGGCTGCGGCTGGAAGACGCGGTGACGATCACCGGCTTCACCGAGCGGCCGGGCGAGTACTTTGAACAGGCCGATTTCATGCTGTGCGCCTCGGAGGAAGAGTCGATGCCGCAGACCATCCTGCAGGCCATGGCGGCGGGGATGGTGGTGGTGTCGACGCCGGTGGGCGGCGTGAGTGAGCTGGTGCTGGACGGCTTCTCCGGGATCATGGCGGCGGGGAGCGAAGAAGAAGCCATCGCCGAAGCCATGCGGCGCGCCATCGAACTGAGCGGGGAGCAGCGGGCGGCGATGGTTCGCAGCGCGCACCAGACAGCGCGGATGGTGTGTTCGGAAGAAGTGGTGAGCTACCAGCTGCTGAAGCTGTACAACGCGGCCGTGAGAGAAAACCAGCGGGTGCATGGCAGTAACCATCCCCCCTATGAGCAAGGGTAAGGCAATGACGGAAGAGCAGAAACAAATTGAGGAATTGAAACAAGCCCTGGAAGCGCGGGAGCGCAAGCTGGCGCAAGCGATGCGGGTGCTGGCGGACCGGCAGGTGGAAGTGGAAAAGCTGAAAGCGGCCCTGCTGGGGAGCGAAGGCGCGGCGCTGAGCGAGCTGCGCGCCGATCTGGTGCCTGCCGCGGCGAGTGTAGGGCAGCCGTTGGACGAGTACGCGCGCGGCAAGGGGCGCCAGTTGGCGCAGGCCATGCAGACAGTGCGTAACCGGCGGCTGGTGCGCATCCTGGAGCGGACGGTGTACCGGAAGCAGAGCCAGTGGGATCTGCTTGCCCCGGCCTTCCAGCAGCTCAAAGACGACACGGTGCTGTACGCCCCCACCCTGGAGGGCTACGCGCTGCGAGCGTCGGTGAACCTGCAGTTTGTGCCCTTGCTGACCTACCGGGTGGAGCTGAAGCGGGCGGGGCTGAAGGGTGTGCTGCTGGCCTTTGTGTTCGACTTTCCGCCGGAGACGGGCGAGCTGGGGATCGAGCTGGTGTCGGCAGCCGGGCAGATTTTGACCCAGGTGAGCGTAGCGGCAGCGTTGG
>NZ_LGCL01000005.1 GCF_001306115.1 Ornatilinea apprima
GCATGGGAATATCGCGGCTGGAAGCGGGTGTATTCGAAATCCGCATGAAGTCCGCGATCCACACCGCATCTGAACGGTCATTTTTTACTTTCCGAACGCCGCTTTTCCGGTAAGCGGAGATTTGCAGTGGGTTGATCACAGACACCGGATAACCTTGACTGGTCAGGACATCATACAGAGACAGCCAGTAGTGACCGGTGGCTTCCAGTCCGACGGAGACTTCATTTCCAAGCTGGCTCAAGTGCTCCAGCAGATACGCCAACCCGGCACGCGTATTCTCAGTGACAAAGACCGGCTTGCACACTTGCCCGCTCTCGTTCAAGATCGCCACCGCATGTTTTCGCTTGGCGACATCGATGCCACAGTAGAATGTCATGGCAGCACCTCCTTCGCGTGAGTACTTGAAGCGAGGCGACCTCAGATAGCCATGAGCCTCTCAGCCTTGTCCGTTTTGCGCCGCTAGAACGGCTACCTGCTTATTCGAGACCTCTCATGGCGCTGAGGCGGCATTCTTATCTACGAGGCTTGCCCTCAAGGGTCATACCGTCGGCCTCAGCTTCCCACAGCATCGTAGAAAATTATGCATTCTATAAAACTAATTTTCTTGTATTATTACGAATAATTGAGAAACCATGTCAACTTATTGAAGAAACAATATTACTTTTTACTTAACAAGTACTTTCCAATCACAAAGGGTGCTCCACATATTAAAAATAATAATAAGGCTTGAAGAAAAATGTTTTCAAATTTCAATCTTAATATTTTTAATAGAATGCCTATCACAATCCAATATACACCAATAAGTTGAAGGTAACACCATCCAGATATCGTAATGACTTTCTTTCTATCATTTTTTCTTTCAACTCTGACAAGGATATTGTTCGTTGTCGTTAATTGGAACCGCTTCATAAATTCAATGATTATTACAAAGAATATTCCAGCGATTATAAGATTAATTTCCATAGTGATCGATATTCCTTAAAGCTTTTGCCCAAGATAGAGTAATTGATGAAAATAATCCAGAAGTAATATTTCCCAAAGAATTTGCTACACCAATTCTTCCTCTAGAAAGAGCAGCTTCTTTCAAAATTGGATTTGATGTCGAATAAGTCCGCCCCGGCCATACTTTTTCAGGAAGATATCCTGTTGTTATAAAAGTAGAGTCTATAAATTTACTTGCCGATATATCCGAAATGTATCCACCAGCACCTAAAATTGCAGCATTTATTGCTCCCTCAGTAGTCCAATCAGGATTGTCTAATGCGTATTGTGTTTCTGCACCAGCTATATATGTGACTCCTTTAGCTGCCACACCTAAACTAGAATTTGGACAAATCGCAGTAATTCCTCCAACAACTCCCTCAATCGCCGCATTTTGCACAAAAGGTTTAGATTCAAATTTGTCTTTATTGGAAAAAATATACGTCATTTCACTCATAGCTGCTGATGTACCACTTCCAATCATTGCTGAAGCTGCGACAGATAATGCAACCGTTGTTTCTGTAGATGCTGCTATTGCTAAGCCCGATCCAATTAGCCCGCCCGCTATTGCACTTGCAGCAACAGCAGTCCAGTATTCATTGCTATCAAATGTTCGATAATTCATACTGAAATAACCAATTGCTCCCGCCATACCTCCAATTGCAACTCCTATTACCCCGCTCGCTACGCCAAAGTGGCCTGTTGGATCTGTAATGATTATGGGGTTCCAATCGGCGTAAGCATACCTGTTCCAAGACACAGCTTTTCCGGGAGAAGGTACCAGGGTGTCCGGTTGATTAAACTGTATTATACAAGGATCATACCACCTGGCTACGTAATAATACAATCCTAACTCGGCCTGTTCCAACTGCCCGGTGTAGCGGTAGTCGGTGGGGGTGAGGCCATTGTTGTAACGTACTTCTCCAAAGGCAGTATACCTCAATTCACTATTCAGGCTTCCATCAACGTTGGCGGTGACGGATGCCGACCCCAGGTGATCACTGTCAATATTCACACGTAAATGTACCACCCATATTCACCAACAATGTACCAGCAATCTTCGGCAACACTACGCCACTTTCAAGACGGGTCAGTGTGCAAAGCAGATCGATTGTTAAGGTTTCTTGTC